>NZ_JAXOJJ010000004.1:0-400145 GCF_036663615.1 Sphingomonas rhamnosi | reverse complement strand
GTTCGATGTATGGGCCCGGCTGCAAGTCGTGAGCCCGCACCTTCATCTATCGGGGAACAGCCACCTCCTGCGCTATCGCTGATCGAGGTAACTCGCTCCCGCCATTACCCCATGTTCCTTCATTTCAATCCGGCCGTCGACGTTGCTCATCCAATCGTCGTCGCGTGGATCGGCAGCAGCGCGGCGCCGACCGTCGCGGCGGTGCCTTCGAGTGTGGAAACCGAGATGCGCGGCGTCCGGCCCACATGGTCGCCGATCTTCATCGCGCCGAAGTCGATCCGCTCGACCAAGGCGGCCAGGATGCGGTTGGGGAGCGGGCTGGAAATGACGAACTCGCCCGGATCGATCCAGGCGAGGCCCCAGTTGACGATCGGCGCGATTTGGCCTGCGGCGCGAACGACCCACTGCGCGACGACATCCTCGAAGCCGAGCGTTACGGCATCGAAATCTAGCAGCGACCGGATCCCGCATCCCTCTGCGCGCAATGTCGCAAGCAGGTCCAACGTCGACGGCCGCGGTTCCTCGACCGGATACAGCATGCCGATCTCGCCTGCGCTGGCGGTGGCGCCGCGCAGGATGCGTCCGTCGACGATGACCCCTGCGCCGATCCCGTGGCCGAGCAGGATCACCACCGCGGTCGTGCAGCGCCGCATCAGCCCGCCGACATAATATTCCGCGAGCGCCGCCGCATTGGCGTCGTTCTCGATCCACACCTCGTGGCCGATCTGCTCTTCGAACAGGGCCTTCAGGTCGACGCCGCGCCATGCCGCCAGGCTGTCGACGGTCCAGCGCCGCGCGCCGTCCGGCGACAGCGCCGCGCCCGGTACGCCGACCCCCACCCCCAGCAGCCGCCGGCCGAGCAATCGGTTCGCGATCGCCAGCTCGTGCATTTCCGCCGTCACCCGCGCGGCGAACGCATAAGGATCGGGATCGTCGAACGGCCGTGACCGGTGCGCGATCACGCCCCCCGCATAATCCACCAGCGCGACCTCGATCAGCCCGCGATGCACCATCGCGCCCACCGCATAGCCCGCCGCCGGCGAGATTCGCAGCGGCACCGCCGGCCGGCCGGGCGTCGCAGCATCCGTGCCCGGCATTTCCTCGATCAGGCCATGCGCGAGCAGGTTTCCCGACAGGCGCGTCAGCTTCGACGCGCTCATCCCGAGTCCTATCGCCAGATCCTTCCGAGACCGCGCGCCGGAAGACCGCAGGACGCTCATGATCCGGCGTTCGTCGTCATCCAGCCGTATCCGCCATATCGCCATCGCCACCCCCTGCCGGCACGATCTAATCGATTTAATTTATTTCGTGAAATTAATTAAAATCGTAATATTCCGGGTCCAGCGGCGGCGCAACAAACAGGGTGGAACGATCAATGACCAAATACGGCTTGCGCACGGGTTGCGCGCTCGCAGCATTGTGCATCGCTTACGCGCCGGCCTTCGCGCAAACCGCGCCGGCGCCAACGGAACCCGCGCCGTCCGCACCCGCGACGCCGACGACCTCGACGGCAGACACCCCGGATGGGGCCGCCGCAGCCGCTCCTACCGAGACCGGTGCCGACATCATCGTCACCGGCTCCGCGCGCCAGCAGCGCCGGTTCGACGTCTCCTACGCGGTCAATTCGCTGAGCAACGCCGAGATCCAGCGGCTCGCCCCGCTCAACTTCGCTGACCTGCTCGGCAAGCTGCCCGGATTCGCGGTCGAGAACACCGGTGGCGAGGTCCAGAACATCGTCCGCCTGCGCGGGCTGCCCAGCGACGGCGGTCTCGTCACCTTCCAGCAGGACGGCCTGCCGCTGTTCCACGAGAATGACGGCAACTTCTTCCGCGGCGACAGCCTCAACCGCTTCGACCTGATGACGCAGCGCGTCGAGGTCGTGCGCGGCGGCCCCGCCCCGGTCTATGCCAGCTACGCTGCGGCGATCGTCAACAATATCACCGTGTCGGGCACCGACACCACGCGCGGCAAGGCGCAGGTCACGCTCGGCGATACCGGGCTGTACCGGCTCGACGGCTATCAGGCCGGCCCGATCGACGAATCGACCTACTACGCGATCGGCGGGTTCATCCGCCGCCACGACGGCTACCGCGACAACGGCTTCCCCAACGATCGCGGCGGCCAGATCCGCGCCAACATCAAGCACGACTTCGAGACCGGGTCGCTGCGCGTGTCGGCCAATTACCTGAACGACCACAACGTCTTCTATCTGCCGATCCCGACCGCCGACCCGCGCGATCCGTCCAAGTCGCTCAACCAGTATATCGACTTCTTCAGCGGCACGATGAACTCGCCTGCGCTGCGCAACGCGACCATCCGCTACCGCGAGGCCGACGGCACGACGCGCAACGTCGCCGCCGATCTCGGCAACGGCCGCCACACCGAGTTCGGCAATCTCGGGGTCCAGTACGACACCGACATCGACGGCTGGAAGATCGCGGCCAAGGGCGGCGTCAGCGTCGGTAAGCTGCATTTCAACGCGCTGTATTCGACCACCAACCCGTTCGACGCCAACACCTACGCCAATGCGACCAGCAACGGGATCGGCACCCCGACCAACCTCGACAACGCGCGCAAGGCGTTCGGCGCCGGCGTGGCCCGGCTCGGCTACGCGATCGCCGGCACCAACGGCGCCGAGGTCTACGACCCGAGCACAGCGTCCGGCCTGGTCGTCCCCGCGCAGTTCCGCGACGTCGTGTCGAAATTCTACTCGACGCAGGGCGACCTCAGCGTCACGCGCTCGATCGCGACCGGCTTCGGCACGCACGACCTGCGCGTCGGCGTCTATGGCAGCCTGTACGGCGAGACCAACGACGTCGCGTATCAGGACTATCTGCTCGAGGTTCGCGGCAAGCCGCGCACGCTCGACCTGATCGCCTATAACGCCGCCGGCCAGATGGTCGGTTCGGTCACCGACAACGGCGTGCTGAAATATGCGTCGACGCTCAACCGCGGCAACACCGACGCGTCGATGTACGCGCTCTACGCCAACGACACATGGGAAGTGCTGAAGGGCCTGACGATCGACGGCGGCATCCGCCACGAACGCTACAGCTTCAGTGGCTATGCGTTCGAGACGACCTCGGCCAATCTCGGCAACGCCGCGACGCTGTCCGACGACGGCGTGCGCGCATTCACCGGCAAGATCATCAATGCGAAGCTGAGCCCGGACATCACCAACTGGACCGCCGGGATCAACTACGACGTCACGCGTCACCTCGGCGCCTATGCTCGCGCCTCGCATCTCGAAACGCCGCCCTCGACCCAGGTCACCTATCAGATCAACCCGACGATCCTGACGCCCAAGGCGAACCAGTATGAGGTCGGGCTGAAGGCCGCATTCGGCCGGTCGTATCTGTACCTGATCGGCTTCTACACCCGTTACGATCCGCTCAACGCCTCGTTCGTCGCGCTTGATCCGGTCACCGGCCGCAACGACCAGTCGGTGCCGTTCATCGGCAAGGCCGCCATCAAGGGCGTCGAGATCGACGGCAATCTCGCGCTCCCCTATGGCTTTGCGATCACCGGCGCGCTGACCGTCAGCGAGCCGAAGTACAAGAGCCTGACCAACGCCAACGGCGCCAGCCCCGGCGATGTCGAGGGCAACCAGCTCGTCCGCGAACCGAAGATCTACGGCAATATCCGCCCCTCGGTCGACTTCGACGTCGCCGGCAACGCCGTGCAGATCTACGGACGCTATGAATATGTCGGCAAGCGCTATGTCGACTTCCTCAACAACACCGCGCTGCCGGCCTATGGGACGATCGGCGCGGGCATCACACTGACGCGCGATACGTGGCAGATGCAGGTCGTCGGCGACAATATCTTCAACGCGAAGGGCCTGACCGAGGGCAACACCCGCACCGACACCCTGGCCGGACAGGGCACGGCGGACGCGATCTACGGCCGTCCGATCTTCGGTCGCAACGTCCGGCTCGTGGTCAGCAAGTCCTGGTGACCGCCGCGCGCAGGGTTCGGATAGTGATGGCGGGGATGGCGCTGACGCTCGCGGCCGCCCCGCCGGTGTCGGCCGAGCGGCCGGCGGCCGCGGCGGTTAAGGATGCGGTCGTCGACGGTCTGTCGCTACAGCTGTTTCCGATGCTCGGCGGCGTCACGCGGTCGAGCGCCTGGACTCGCGCGCTCGACGCCGACCACGGGATGAAGACGCTGCAGCAGGCGCGCGCGGCGCGGATCGCCGCGTGCGGTACACCCGCCTGCACGATCGAGGCGACGATCTGGACCGACGAGGATCGCGCGACCTTCGCCTTCGTCCTGAGCCGCCTGGCCAAGACCAACGCCCTGCCCGTCCCGAAGGCCAATGCCGATCTGACAGCCGCGGCGGCGATCGACCAGGAACTGGAGGGGCTTAACGCCATTCTCCGTGTCTATGGTCTCGGGCTGCCGGGACGCTATTCCAAGATCGACGGGCCGATCTTCGCCGCCGGCACGCCGTTGTTCGCGGACAGCGTGAAGATCGCGATCGAGACCGCACGCGCCGCGTCCGATGCCACCCCCGAAACGCTCGCGGCAAGCATCGCGGTGGCGGTCGCGCTGCTCGATGCGAACGACGCGACCGCGGCGATCCGCTTCGATCCGCTCGACCAGCACGAGAATGCCGGCGCCCGCGCGGCCGCCGCGCGCACCGACTGGACCGCGTTCCGCTACGCCGCGCTCATCGTCCCGGGCGTCGGTCCCGAAGACGCCGCAACGATGCTCAGCCCGCGCGGCAAGCTCCACGTGCGGCTCGCCGCGGAGCGCTATCGCCAGGGTCTGGCGCCGTTCATCCTGGTGTCGGGCAGCGCGGTGCATCCGCGCGGCACGCGCTTCGTCGAGGCGGTCGAGATGCGCCGCGCGCTGATCGACCGGTACGGCATCCCGGCGGATCGCGTGATCCTCGAACCCTATGCCCGGCACACCACGACCAATCTGCGCAACGCGACCCGGCGGTTTGCCGCGCTCGGCATCCCGCTCGACCGGCCCGCACTGATCGTCACCGACGCCGAGCAGAGCGCCTATATCGAAGGCAAGGTCTTCGCTGACCGGAACGCGCACGAGCTCGGCTATCAGCCGGGAACCGTCGGACGTCGCCTGTCGGTCTATGACCTGGAGTTCCGCCCCTCGGCTCTGTCGCTGCGCCAGGACCCGCGGGACCCGCTCGACCCATGACCAGAGATCAGCACGCGGCGGTAGCCAGAAATACCACCCCGGCGGAGGCCGGGGCCCAATTGGGGGACGGCTGTGATCGAGTACGGCGCTCCGTTACGCGGACCATCCCAATTGGGCCCCGGCCTTCGCCGGGGTGGTGGCATGGGGGAAGCTACCCGCTCGCAGCGCTGCTTCTGACCGCAGCCACCCCCGCCACCGCGCAGGAAACACCCGCCGATCTGGTCGACCCGTTCGTCGGCACGCTTGCCGATTTCGGCCAGCTATCCCCCGCCGCGGTCGCGCCGTTCGGGATGGTTCAGCTCGGCCCCGATACCAGCCCCGCCAACCATGCGGGCTATGATCACGCCGCGACCACGCTGCTCGGCTTCTCGCACACCCGCGGCGTCGGCGTCGGCTGTGGCGGCGCGGGCGGCGACCTGATGATCTCGCTGCGCTACGCGGACCAGACCGGTCCCGCCCGGATCGATAAGTCCAGCGAGACCGCGCATCCCGGCACCTACCGCGTCCGCTATGACGGCGGCATTCTCGCCGAGATGGCGGCGACGCGCGGTGCGGGCGTGCTGCGCTTCACGCTGCCCCGCGCCGGCGCGGTCGATCTTCGGTTCGACCCCCGCCACAGCTATTCGAAGCGCCTTTCGGCCAGGTGGGCGAGCCTTTTCGGCGACGACCTGCGCGCCGATCTTGCCGCCGGCACGGTGTGCGACGCCGGCGCCTATCATCTCCACAGCGCCAGCCAGATCCGCGTCAACGGCCGCCCGGTCCACCAGCGCCTCGTTACCGGCGAAGGCGACCTCGCCACGCTGCGCCTCGTCGCGAAGGCGGGCGACGCGATCGAGATCCGCACCGGCCTGTCCACCGTCGACGGCGATGGCGCCGCCGCCACCCGCGATACCGAGATCGGCGATCGCCCCCTCGCCAAGATCGCAGCGGGCACGCGCGCGGCATGGAACGCCATCCTCGGCCGCGTCGTGCCGAGCGGCCCGCGCGACGACCGCGCGCTGTTCTACACCTCGCTCTACCGCGTGATGGAAACCCCGGTCGCGATCGACGATCCCGACCGTCGCCACCGCGACAAGAGCGGCGCGATCGAGACGTCCCCTGCCGGCGCGACGCGATACACCAACTGGTCGCTCTGGGACAATTACCGCACGCAGATGCCGCTGCTCGCGCTGCTGCAGCCCGAGCGCAGCAAGGCGATCGCGCAGTCGCTGGTCGCGCTCTACGCAGACGGCAAGCCGCAATGGTCGACGCCCGCCGAACCGTTCCTGACGGTCCGGACCGAACATGCCGGCATCGCCCTGCTCGACATGCATCGCAAGGGCATCGCCTTCGACGCGAACGCCGCGCTCGCGGGAATGGTCGCCGACAGCCCTACGCTCAAGCGCGGCACGCCCGACGAGCAGATCGAGGCCGCATACGACGACTGGGCGATTGCCGAACTCGCTCGCGATCTAGGCCGGACAGACATCGCGCGGACCTTCGCGGCAAAGGCGCGATCCTATCGCCCGATGTGGCGGTCGGTGTTCGAGACACCGGGCACGGACGGCGACGTCGTCAAGGCACGCGGGCTGTATCAGGGCACCTTGTGGCAATATCGCTGGGCGCCGATCTTCGACTTGGCCTGGATGGCCGAATCGGTGGGGCGCGACCGCTTCGTCGCGCAGCTCCGCCACTTCTTCGACGCCGGCCTGTTCAACATGACTAACGAGCCCGACATCCAGGTACCGTGGATGTTCGCCGCCTTGGGCGAGCCGCAGGCGACCGCCGATTTGGTCCGCACGATCCTGACCAAGCCGATCGCGCACCCCTATACCAACAGCGGCAAGCTGCCGGTGCCGTTCGTCGGGCGGAGCTTCGCGCTGTCGCCGCAGGGCTTTGCCGACGGGATGGACGACGATGCCGGCGGGATGACCGCATGGTACGTGTTCGCGACGCTGGGCCTGTATCCGCTGGTCCCCGGCGAGCCCTGGTACATGCTGACGACCCCGGCATTCGCGCGTGCGACGCTCGACCTCGGCAACGGCCGGCACCTGACGATTCGGCGCGACGGGCCCGCAGGCGGTGCGATCACCCAGGCGCGCCTGAACGGGAAACCCGTTGCGCAATTCCGACTAACCCATGCCGACCTGTTGCGCGGCGGCATACTGACGATCACGACGGTGCCGCGAACCGCGCGAAATGTCCCGCAATTGCAAGACATCGGGTCTAAGGCGCAGGCCGATGGAGCCCCCAGCCCCCGATAACCACGTCGCCCCCGTCCATCGGGGCCGGATGCTGGGCTATGCCAGCGGCAATTTCGGCAAGAACGTCCTCGCCTCGACGATGGACTTCTTCCTGCTGTTCATCCTGACCGAACGCTGGGGCGTAGCGCCCGCGGTCGCGGGGCTGGTCGTGATGATCGGGCTGGTCTGGGACGGGGTGTGCGATCCGCTGCTGGGCGCGCTGCTCGACCGCGCCGCGGACCGGAGCGCGGTCTATCGCCGCATGCTGTTCGCCGGCGCACCGATCGTGGGCGTGTTCTTCGCGATCTTCTTCATCGATCCCGGGTGGCGCGGCGGCGCTATCCTGACCTGGGCGATCGGCACCGTGCTGCTGTTCCGCACCGCCTATTCGGCCTGCGACGTCGCGCACAACGCGCTGATGATGCGCCTGACGCGGACGCCGGGCAGCGCCACGACGGTGTCCGGGCTGCGCTACATCTTCAGCTGCCTGGGCGCGCTGGCGGTGGCGCAGTTTGCCGGCGTTTTCGTCGCTCCATCACGCGGGGGCAGCACGGATCTCGTCGCCATCACCGGTCTTGCCGCGCTGGCCTATGTCGCCACGCTGTGGATTGCCGCCGCCTGCGCCCCGCGGTCGGCGCGCAGGCTGACCAACGAGTCGTCGCGCGCGTCGTGGGGCGGGATCGTCGCGAACCGCCCGCTGCTCTTTGTGCTGGCACTCGCCTTCGTCGAGGCGCTGACGCTCCCCGTTTTCGCGCGGTCCTTCGCCTATATCGGCAAGGGCGTGGTCGCGGACCCGGGCTGGACCGGCACCGCGCTGACGACGCTCGCGGTCGCGCAGCTCGTCGCGCTACCGGCCTGGATGGCGATCGCCCGACGTATCGAGCGGGGCCCTGTACTGACGCTGGCGTTGGTCATCCTTGCTCTCGGGCTTTCGATATTCGCGATCCAGCCCGTGCTCATGATACCGGGTATCGCTCTGTTCGGCATCGGCAATGCGGGCCTGCAGATGATGATCTGGGTACTGCTCGCCGACGCAGTCGACCACGGAGAAGCGCAAACCGGGTTCCGATGCGAAGGACTTCCCGTTGCGCTGCTGCTGCTGACCCTGAAGATCGGAGGCGGTTTGAGCGGCGCGCTGCTGGGTCGTGGTCTCGCCGCGATCGGCTGGACCGCCGGGCCTTCGATTGGATTGCATACGCAGCAAAATCTATTGGCAATGGCTTGGACCTCACCATTGATCGGCGTCTTTGCGTGCCTAGCGATCATGCTGGTCCTGGGACGTGGCAGTCCCTCACGGGACCGAACTGACCAGCCTGGCGATCCTATGTAGGGCGCAGGACCAGCAGATGGCATCGCACTCCATCGCTCCCGGCAAGCCGCAGCAGAACGGTAAGTCCAGAGCTTCAATGGCTATATGCTCAACCTTGCGCATTAGCCTCACCGCCTGCCGCCGGACGGACAGCCCCAACCAACGGGCATCTCCACGCTCGCCGCAACGGCGGAGTTTAGCGTCGCGACTGCGAGCACGCCGCCGAAGGCGAACTTGCGACGGAAGTGATAGCGACCGTTCTGCGCAGTAGATTACGTCTGACGTCCCACGGCTCACCTCCGATCGAGAGTGAAGCGGGCGCGACCTGTGTGTGAGATTCTATGTGCGCCGCTAAGTGAGAGCTAGTCCGCATTTCCGCCTCAAATTGGCGGTTTTCTGCGGTTTCAGGCGGTCAGTGGAGCGGGTGAAGGGAATCGAACCCTCGTCACTTGCTTGGGAAGCAAAAGCTCTACCATTGAGCTACACCCGCAGACCGGCGCCGCAGCACCGATCCGCGAGCCGATGCCACAGCTATCGCACCGCCGTCAACGGCCACGTCGCATCCGCGGCCACGGAACGTCCGGCCGCGTGCCGCGCTGTAGCGCACAGACCCTTCGAAGGAACCACCGATGACCGAAGCCCGGACCGCGACGCTGTACCGCATGGTGCTGCCCGACCACACCTGCCCGTTCGGCGTGCGCGCCAAACAGCTGCTGCAGGCGGAGGGCTTTACCGTCGACGATCAGATCCTGCGATCGCGCGACGAAGTCGACGCGTTCAAGGCCGAGCATGGCGTGGCGACGACGCCGCTGATCTTCATCGGCGACGAACAGATCGGCGGCAGCGACGATCTCGAACGGTATCTGGCGGCATCGTCACCCCGGGCCTGAGCCGGGGTCCCGCTTTCAGCGGTTAATAGATCCGACAGGGCGCAGGTCGACCCGGCACGACAGACCTACGAATTCCCCGCCAGCATCGCGAATCCCTCGTCGAGCATCTGCGCGACGCGTGCGTCGCGCGCGCGCACCGTGCGTTCGCCGAGCACTACCGCGATCAGCCGTCGCCCGCCGCGCCGCGCCGACGCCGCGAGGTTGAAACCCGCCTCGGCGGTGTAACCCGTCTTGATCCCGTCGGCGCCGGCGAAATTGCCGAGCAGATGGTTGTGGTTCTGCAGCCGCCGCGTCTTCCACTGGAAGCTGCGCGTGCCGAAATAGGCGTAGCGCAGCGGATGTTTGTCGAGCAGTGCCATCGCGAGAACCGCCATGTCCTTGGCAGTGGTGGTATTCGATCCGGGCAGCCCGGTGACGTTCTGGAACGCGGTCTCGCGCATCCCGAGCGTGCGCCCCTTGCGCGTCATCGTCCCGGCAAACTTGGCCTCGGTACCGCCGAGCTTCTCGGCCAGCGCCACCGCGACGTCGTTCGATGAATTCACCGCGATCGCGCGGATCGCATCGTCGACGCTGATGCTCGTCCCCGGCACCAACCCGAGCCGCGACGGCTGCTGGCTGGCGGCGTGGCGCGACACCGGCACGCGGTCGGTCAGCTTGAGCGTCCCGTCCTCGAGCGCGTCGAACGCCAGGAACAGGGTCATCATCTTGGTCAGCGATGCCGGCCGGCGGACCAGATTGGCGTCGCGCGCATACAGCACGCGCCCATCCTCCGCGTCGATCAGGATCGCCGAGACCGGCCGCGCTGCCTGCGGCGCGGACGCCGAAGCGGACACCGCTCCGGGCGCGGCAACGACGATCGCAATACACACGGCGACCCGACCCAGGACGCCACCGGTCACACGCATCACTTGTCTTCGGTCTCGTTCGCTGGGGGTTCGGTCGCCAGTTCGTCGCGGTTGGCGCGCGCGGTCATGCCCGTCGCGTCGGCGTCGTCGAGCATCTGTTCGTCGGGCGCGATCGCCGCGGCGGGCGGCGGCATGACGGCGTTGGCGGTCGCGACCGGTGCGGGTTCGACGGGCGCCGGTTCAGGCACGGGCGCGGGCGCTTCCTCGGCGACCGGCGCCGCCGGTTCCTCGGTCAGCGCGTTGTCAATCGGCGGCGCGGCGGGCTCCGACGAACAGCCGGCGAGTGCGCTGAGGGCGAGCAGCCCGGCGGCGACATGCGATATCGTCTTCATGGCTGGTCCTTACCGTGCAGCGAGCGTCTGGGCGGCCTGACGCGCGGTGCGCGCCTCGACCTTCGCGGCAAGCCTGCCGTCCCAATCATACGGATCGTCGCGGAAGTTCATCTGGCCGTTGCCGCTGGCGAACGCGGTCCAGTAGAGCAGGTACACCGACACCGGTTTGGCCAGCTTCGCGCGGACGGTCTGCCCCTTGGCGATCGTCGCCGCGACGGTCTCGGGCGTCCAGGTCGGATCGCCGGTGAACAGGATGTTGGCGAGCTCGCCCGGCTTTTCGAGCCGTACGCAACCATGGCTGGCAAGGCGATCGAAGCTCGCGAACTTCGCGCGGGAGGGCGTGTCGTGCAGATACACCGAATAGGGATTGGGGAAATCGAACTTGAAGCGGCCGAGCGCGCTCTGGTCCCCCGCCTGCTGCTGCAGCCGCGTGCCGTCGATCACCTTGAAACCCGAGCGCTTCAGATAGCCCGGGTTGCGCTTTTCCTTGGGCCATAGTTCGTTGGTCGCGATCGAGGTCGGCACGTTCCACGGCGGGTTGAGCACGATGCTGTGGATCGTCGATGACAGCATCGGGGTCTCGTGACCAGGCCGCCCGGTCACCGCGCGCATCGACTGGATCGGCCGATCGCCGTCGAACAGAGTCAGCACCGCCGCGGCGATGTTCACCTGGATGCGATTGGCCGGCATCTGCTGCGGCAGCCACCGCCACCGCTCCATGTTCGCCATGATCTGGCGCACGCGCGCCTCGGCCGGCACGTTGAGCGCGGCGAGCGTCTGCGTCGAGACGATCCCGCTGGGGTTGAGGCCATAGCGACGCTGCGCGCGACGCACCGCATCGACCAGCCCGACGTCATAGCTGTCGCCCTTCAGGCTGGTGTCGCGGTCCTCGATCGCCAGCCGCTTGCGGAGTGCGACGACACGCGCGCCGGTCGTGCCGATGTTCATGTCCGGACCGGCGGCGATCGTCGCCCACCCACCCGACGCGGCGATCGCGCGGTACCGCGACAACCCGGCCTTCAGACCGTCATAGCCCGCATAGGGGGGCGGCAGCGACGCGAACCACGCGGCGATCCGATCCGCGCGGACGGCCGCAACGAACGCTGGCAGGGGATCATAGGCTGCCGGGCGCAGGCCCCAATCCTCCTGGAAGTCCGCGGTTTCCAGCCGTCCGGCGTGTACCGCGCGCGCATGGTCGAGCGCCTGACGGATCAGTCGCGCGCCATCCGCGCTCGTGACCGGGGTCGGCGGCAGCGCGGCGAGCCCCTGCCCCGTGACGTCCGCCTCGAGCAACGTCGCGAGCTGCGTCGCCTGCGCGTCGGTCAGCCGTGGTAGAGCAAGCACGGGCGTCAGGATCGGTGTGCCCTGCGATGGCGTCAGGATCGGCGGATCGAGCGTCGGGCGCGCGAGCGGCGGCCGTACGCCCGGTGCCGGCGAAATCTGGGCCGCGTGCGCGCCGAAGGGAAGGGTCAGCGCTGCGACCCCGCTGGCCAGGATCCGCGTCGAAAAGATGATGTGCATGTCGCTCCTGTAGCGCGAATGATCGGTCGTTCGCACGATACACCTCGCTCTAGGCTGAACCGAACGCTTTCGCGACAGGGAATTGATCCGCCCGGTACGTGGTGGAAATCGCTGCGAATCCGCCCATATTGCAGGACTATCCGAGAGATCGCATGTCCATTCCGACGTCCCTGCAACCCGATCTATTCGCCGCCACCGATAGCCCGCCGGTGCCGGTGCGCGCGGCGATCGTCGACGCGGCCGAAGAAGCCGCGTTGATCGCGGCGATCGATGCGACCGACCCGGCGCCGTTCCGCTTCCAGCGCTGGATCGGCAAGCGACGGACGACCAGCTTCGGGTGGAGCTATGATTTCGAGCGTGGAACGATGGCGCGTGGCGCCCCGGTCCCCGATTTCCTGCTGCCGGTGCGGGCGCGTGCCGCGATGTTCGCCGGCCTGGCCGCGGACGCGCTCGAACAGGCGTTGCTGATCCGCTATGATCCAGGCGCGGGCATCGGCTGGCACCGCGATCGCCCGCAGTTCGATCACGTCGTCGGCATCTCGCTAGGCGCGCCCGCGACGCTCCGGATGCGTCGCCGCCGCGAGCGCGGGTTCGATCGCGCGACGCTGCCGCTGGAACCGCGCGCCGCCTACCACCTGACCGGCGAGGCGCGCCACGAGTGGGAACACAGCGTCGCGCCGATGGACGAGCCGCGCTGGTCAATCACCTTCCGAAGCCTCTCGGAACGGGGCCGGGCAGCGGCGACTGCTACTGCGTAACCCCCTCCCCCGTCATGCCGGACTTGTTCCGGCATCCATGGCGCGGCAAAATCGAGGAGTCTTGGTTTGCGGAACCATGGACCCCGGAACAAGTCCGGGGTGACGGCGCATATTTGAAACCCTTTAAATCCCCTCCGCGGCGACCGGATACCCCGCCGCCTCCAGCGCCCGCGTCAGATCCGCCAGACACGTATCGACCAGCGCCGCATCCGCGCTGCGCACGACGAAATTCGCCCCCGTCCGCCCCTCGCGGAAGAACGGGTAGCTGCCGATCGCCACGCCCGCGTGCGTCTTTTCGGCGTCGCGCAGCAGGTCCGCGACCTCGCTCTCCGCGACCCAACAGCCGATCGTCCTGGACACCACAGGGCGCCCGCCC
Organism: Sphingomonas rhamnosi; assembly: GCF_036663615.1. Taxonomy (NCBI): domain Bacteria; kingdom Pseudomonadati; phylum Pseudomonadota; class Alphaproteobacteria; order Sphingomonadales; family Sphingomonadaceae; genus Sphingomonas; species Sphingomonas rhamnosi. Next base: position 386,666 of record NZ_JAXOJJ010000004.1, on the reverse strand, counting down.
TCCAGCGTGCCGGTCAGCGCGTCGAGCATCCCCGCGGTGATGTGCGGGACGCCCGCCATGATGAAGATGTTCTCGACATGGATCCCCGGCGCGCCCGACACCTTGTTGACGATCAGCCCCGCCCCCGCCGGCACCCGCGCCATCCGCGCCCGCGCCTCGGTCAGCCCGCCGCGCGTCGCATAATATTGCTCCAGAACCGCCATCGCCTGCGGATGGAACTCGACCGCGACGCCCAGCGCCGCGGCGATCGCATCGACGGTGATGTCGTCATGCGTCGGCCCGATTCCGCCGGTGGTGAACAGATAGTCGTTGCGCGCGCGCAAGCTGTTGACCGCCTCGACGATCGCCTCGGTCCGGTCCGACACCACGCGCACCTCGGCCAGGCGGATGCCCTGCACGTTCAGCCACAGCGCGATCTGCGCGACGTTCTTGTCCTGCGTGCGCCCCGACAGGATCTCGTCGCCGATCACGACGAGGGCGGCGGTCCAGATGCGTTCCCCGATGACGTCCTTGCTCATGCCGCGGGCATAGTCTCGCAAAACCCGCCGCGCCACGCTATATCCGCGATCATGACCGAATATGTGACCGTCACTTCAGACGCCCCCGACGCGCGCACCGGCGCGATCAAGCTCCACGGCCGCGCGGCGTTTGAGGGCATGCACAAGGCGGGGCGGCTCGCCGCCGAGACGCTCGACATGATCGTGCCGCACATGGTGCCCGGCGTGACGACCGCCGAGATCGACCGGCTGATCTACGACTTCATCGTCAGCCGCGGCGCCGTCCCCGCCACGCTCGGCTATCGCGGCTACACGCACAGCGTCTGCCTTTCGATCAACCATGTCGTCTGCCACGGTATCCCGTCGGAGAAGACGCTGAAGTCGGGCGACATCGTCAACGTCGACGTGACGCCTTTGCTCGACGGCTGGCACGGGGATTCGAGCCGGATGTACCTGGTCGGCGACGTCCCAATCAAGGCGCGCCGCCTGGTCGAGGTGACCTACGAATGCCTGATGCTCGGCATCGAACAGGCCAAGCCCGGCAACACGATGGGCGACGTCGCTAACGCGATCCAGCGCCATGCCGAAAAGCATCGTTACGGCGTGGTCCGCGATTTCTGCGGACACGGCGTCGGCCGCCTGTTCCACGACGCACCCGAGGTCGTCCATGTCGGCAAGCCCGGCACCGGCCCCGAGCTGAAGCCGGGCATGATCTTCACGATCGAACCGATGATCAACATCGGCCGTCCCGACGTGAAGCTGCTCGACGACGGCTGGACCGCGGTGACGCGCGACCGCTCGCTGTCGGCGCAGTTCGAACATTCGATCGGCATCACCGAAACCGGCTGCGAGATCTTCACGCTGTCCCCCGCCGGCTACACCCAACCGCCCTATATTTGAGCGCAAGCGGCGGGATGGCATCGAACGCCGCCGGGCGTAGAACGGCGACATGACGCATCCTCTCGACCGTGCGGTGTGGACCGCGCTCACCACCGATCGCGCCGACATGACGATCGGCACCGCGCGCGCCCGCCGGATCGATCCGTCGGTCGGCTTGTTCGTCGCCGCCGCGGATCGCAGCGCGCAGAGCATGGCAGACCTCGCCGCGCTGGTCGGTCCCGGCGAGACCGTCGGGATGATCGAAACCGACGCCTGGCCGCTGCCCGCTGGTCTCAAATCGACCGGCGTGCATCGCCTGGCGCAAATGACCGCGACCATGCCGGTCGCGCCGCCCGATTGTGCAGAGATCCTGCCGCTCGGCGATGCCGATGCCGCGGAAATGCTGGCGCTGGCGACGCTGACCAAGCCCGGCCCGTTCTTCGCGAACACCCACCGCCTCGGCGGGTATGTCGGAGTGCGTCGCGGCGGCGCGCTTGTCGCGATGGCGGGCACCCGGCTGGCCCTGCCCGGGTTCGTCGAGGTCAGCGCGGTCTGCACGCATCCCGACTTTCGCGGGCAGGGCTTTGGCGCGACTCTCATGCGGCATATCGTCGCCCGCATCCAGACGGGAGGCGATACCGCGTTCCTGACCAGCTATGTCAGCAACACCCGCGCGATCGCGCTATATGAAACCCTCGGCTTCCGGGTGCGCCGCGAGGTAACGTTCGCCACGCTGGAGCGTGTCTGAACCCACGAATTGGCAAACCGCGCCAATGATTAGCGCGTCAATTGCCCGACTGATTTTCGAAACCTTGCCGTTACAGTGACTTAGTACACTGGCACACCTCCTGCATTGCATCGTAGGCAGGCAGCAAGCCTGCTGAAATTGCAGGAGAAAATGCCATGTTGATGATCGCAGCACTGCTCGCCGCCGCCGCTGGAACGCCCGCCGTCGCTGGCGACTCCCCCGCCGCCAGTGTCACGGCACTCGCCCCCGCCTCCGCAGGTTCCAGTCCGCGCTACGTCGTCCGCTACGACGCCAAGCACGACCGCTATTGCGTCCGCGAACGCGGCGCGGGGCCGATCACCGGCAGTCGGCTGGTCCCCGAGCGATGCCAGAGCCGCGCCGACTGGGCTGCAGACGGCCTCACGATCGCGCGCAAGTAACACGACTGCCACGCCGGCGCCCGGGCAGAACCCCCGGGCGCTGACTCGCGATCCTTGCCCAGAGATACTGGCCTAGCCGCGCATGCCCCGCTAAAGCGCGCGCATGACCGCAATCACGCCCCAGATCGTCGCCGAACACGGCCTGTCCCCCGACGAATATGAGCGCGTCCTCGCCGCGCTGGGCCGCGAGCCCAATCTCGTCGAGCTCGGCATCTTCTCGGTGATGTGGTCCGAGCATTGCAGCTACAAATCGAGCCGCCTCCATCTGAAGAAGCTGCCCACCACCGGCCCGCAGGTCATCTGCGGCCCCGGTGAGAATGCCGGCGTCGTCGACATCGGTGACGGCCAGGCGGCGATCTTCAAGATGGAGAGCCACAACCACCCATCGTATATCGAGCCCTATCAGGGTGCAGCCACCGGCGTGGGCGGCATCCTGCGCGACGTCTTCACGATGGGCGCGCGGCCGATCGCGAACATGAACGCGTTGCGTTTCGGCTCCCCCGATCATCCCAAAATGCGCCACCTGATCGCGGGCGTCGTCCACGGCATCGGCGGCTACGGCAATTGCGTCGGCGTGCCGACCGTCGGCGGCGAGGTGAACTTCCACTCGGCCTATGACGGCAACATCCTGGTCAACGCGATGACCGTCGGGATCGCCGATCAGGACAAGATCTTCTATTCCGCCGCGAGCGGGCTCGGCAATTCGATCGTCTATGTCGGCTCGAAGACCGGCCGCGACGGCATCCACGGCGCGACGATGGCGAGCGCGGACTTCGGTGAGGATTCGGACGCCAAGCGTCCGACCGTGCAGGTCGGCGACCCGTTCACCGAGAAGCTGCTGATCGAGGCGTGCCTGGAACTGATGGCGACAGACATGATCGTCGCGATCCAGGACATGGGCGCCGCCGGCCTTACCTCCTCCGCGGTCGAGATGGCGTCGAAGGGCGGCGTCGGCATCGAGCTGATCATGGACGACGTGCCGCAGCGCGAGACCGGCATGACCCCCTACGAGATGATGCTGTCGGAAAGCCAGGAGCGCATGCTCATGGTGCTCAAGCCCGGCCGCGAGGCCGACGCCGAGGCGATCTTCCGCAAATGGGAGCTCGATTTCGCGGTGATCGGCCAGGTCACCGACACCGGCCGGATGATACTGAAGTTTAAGGGTGAGACCGTCTGCAACATCCCCCTCGGCCCGCTCGCCGACGAAGCGCCGCTGTACGATCGCCCGCACGTCCCCACTCCCGCCGCGGCGCCGCTGGACAACCTGCCCGAAACCACCGACATCGCCGCGGACCTGCTCACGCTGATGGGCTCGCCCGACATCGCAAGCCGCCGCTGGATCTGGGAGCAATACGACCACATGGTCGGCGCCGACACCGTCCAGCGCCCCGGCGGCGACGCCGCGGTGGTCCGTGTCCACGACACGCAAAAGGCGCTGGCGATCACCACCGACTGCACCCCGCGCTATTGCTTCGTCGACCCGGTTGAGGGCGGGAAACAGGCGGTGGCCGAGGCGTGGCGCAACCTGACCGCGGTCGGCGCGAGCCCGCTGGCGGTCACCAACTGCCTCAACTTCGCCAACCCGCAGCGCCCCGAGATCATGGGCCAGATCGTCGGCTGCCTCGACGGCATGAGCCAGGCGTGCATCGCGCTCGACTTCCCGATCGTGTCGGGCAATGTCAGCCTGTACAACGAGTCCAAGGCAACCGGCGGCGGCAGCGCGATCCTGCCGACCCCGGCGATCGGCGGCATCGGTCTGCTCGCGGACTGGCAGAAGAACATGACAATCGCGTTCAAGGATCCCGGCGACGTGATCATGGTCGTCGGCACGCGCGGCGGGCATCTCGGCCAGTCGCTCTGGCTGCGAGAATGCCTCGGGCGCGAAGGCGCCGACGCCGGCCCACCGCCACCGGTCGATCTCGCCGCCGAGCGCCGCACCGGCGACTTCATCCGCGCCGCGATCACCGACGGCAAGCTGAACGCGGTGCACGACGTGTCCGATGGCGGCGTCGCGGTGACTCTTGCCGAGATGGCGCTGGCCGGCAACATTGGCGCGATGATCAACCGCGCGCTGCCGTTCGACGCGCCGCGCTCGTTCTTCGCGGAGGATCAGGGCGTCTATGTTGTCACCGTCCATGACCATGCGCTGCTCGACTTCCTGACCGAAGCGCACGGCGCCGGCGTGCTCGCCGAACCGCTGGGCCGCACCGGTGGCACGCGGCTGATCTTCGAGCTGCCCGACGCGGATTTCGCGGTGACGCTCGATGACCTGCGCGCCGCGCATGAAGGCTTCTTCCCGAAGTTGATGGGTGCCGACGCCGCGCTCGCCTGATCCTGTCATGCGCGGCCGACGGACGGGCGATCGCAGACCATATTGCGAACCATCCGCAAAAGTGCTTGCGACTGGTTCGCATTAGCCCTACGTCTCTGATCAGAGCGAGGGAGCTTCCATGGTCGTCTGCGTTTGCAATGCCATACGAGAATCCGATGTCCGCAGCTGCGCGCGCGGTGGCTGCACCACCCCCTGCCAAGCGTTCCGGTCGCTCGGTCGCCAGCCCAAATGCGGCCAGTGCGCCTCGGTCGCGCGCGCGATCATCGCCGAGGAACGCGCGGCTGCGTAGCATTCGCAGCGACCGAAACCCCCAGAAATCCGCCATTTTCCAGTTGCCGCCGACCCGCCCGCGTCGTTAGGATGCGGGCAAAGGTACGGAGACAATGGCAATGCAGGGCGACCCCCAGGTTATCGAATATCTGAACGAGGCGCTCAAGAACGAGCTGACGGCGGTCAACCAATATTGGCTTCACTACCGGATGCTCGACCATTGGGGCGTCTACAAGCTCGCCCAATTCGAGCGTCACGAGTCGATCGACGAGATGAAGCACGCCGACATGCTGTCGGAGCGAATCCTGTTCCTCGACGGCCTGCCCAACTTCCAGCTGCTCGGCCGCCTGCGGATCGGCGAGACCGTCGAGGAAGTGCTGAAGTCCGACCTCGCGCTCGAGATCGAGGCGGTGACGCAGTTGAAGGACGCGGTCTCTTATTGCGAGGAGGTCAAGGATTACGTCAGCCGCGATCTGTTCGCGCACATCCTCGCCGGCGAGGAAGAGCATGTCGACACGCTGGAACGCCAGTTCGAGATGATCGCCCGCATGGGGATCCACAACTACATCCAGCTGAACTCGATCTCCGAGCACGACGCGCCGCCGTCGGGCGCGGCGCCCTACCGGAAGTAACGTATCTGGTTCCAGCGCCACGAAAACCCTCGTGGCGCTGGCCCCCGCACTGAAGTTCAGGTGACCGGATCAGACCATCCGCCGTCCGAACCCGCCCACGATCGGCCGCCGTTCGATCACCGGGTTTGATTCGCGTTCCAGCAGCGTCAGCGTTTCCCCGAACATCCCGCGCAGCCTGGCGACATGTTCCAGCGCCAGTTCGGGTGTGTCCTGCAGCTCGACACAATCGCGCGCGATATTCTCGATGGTCTCGGCTAGGTCGGCCAGCGGCTCGGCGCCGAACTGCCGCGCCTCGCCCTTCAGCGTATGCGCCGGAATCACCATCGCCGCGGCGTTGGCGTTGCGAAGCGCGGTCTCGATCGCCGAGACCGACTTGACTCCGTCCTCGCGGAAATAGCCGAGGATGCGGATGAAGCCGGCCCCCAACTCGTTTCGAGAGCGCGAGAACGTCGCCCAATCTACCAGCGTGCTTCCCTCGAACGACACTACAACCCTACTCCCGATCGGCGCGATGCCGTGAAGAACTCCGAGCCGTCCTATGCCGATTGCGTAAACACAGTGTTGCGATGTCCCTGTGCGGTCACGACAAAAGTTGATCCAAACTGATCTGCAATCGTCGCGATTGTCGCGTTTGCATGATCGGCGACGCGCGCGAGCTCGGCGGGCGCCTGCGGATCGTCGGCGCGAACCTCGACGATGGCGGCGCCCTCGCGCAGCGCCCGCGCCAGCTTCAGCGCCGGCCACGGGCATCGCATCCCGCGCGCGTCGATCCGGATCACCCGACGTACGTCACTTGTCGTGGTCGTACGGGTTCTTGGGCGCGCGGAACATCAGGCGGACGGGAACCGCGCCAAAGCCAAGGTCCTTGCGCATCGAATTGACCAGATAGCGTTCGTAGCTCGCCGGCAGCTGATCGACGCGCGTGCCGAAGATCACGAAGCTCGGCGGACGCGACTTGACCTGCGTGACGTAGCGCATCTTGATCCGCTTGCCGCCCGGCGCGGGTGGCGGAGTCGCCTCGATCGCGCGCTCGAACCAGCGGTTGAGCTCGCCGGTGCCGACCCGCTTCGACCACGCGTCACGGGTGTCGAAACACGCCTGCAGCAGCTGGTCGATGCCCTTGCCGGTCGCCCCCGACACGGTCATCACGGTGACGCCCTTCACCTGTGACAACCCGTCCTCAAGCGCCTTCTTGACACCGTTGAACAGCGACGAGGCGTTCTCGGCTACATCCCATTTGTTGAGCGCGATGACGAGCGCGCGGCCCTCCTGCAGCACCTTGTCGGCGATCCGCAGATCCTGCGATTCGAGTCCCAACGTCGCGTCGAGCAGCAGCACGACGACCTCGGCGAAGTCGACCGCGTGAAGCGCGTCTTCGACCGACATCTTCTCCAGCTTGTCCTGCACCTTGGCGCGCTTGCGCATGCCCGCGGTGTCGATCAGCCGCACCTTACGCGGCTCGCCGCCGGCCGGCTCCCAATCGTAGTCGACCGAGATCGAATCGCGCGTGATACCTGCCTCGGGGCCGGTGATCATCCGGTCCTCGCCGAGGATGCGGTTGACCAGCGTCGACTTGCCGGCGTTCGGGCGGCCGACGATCGCGAGCTTCAGCGGCCCTTCATATTCATTGTCGGGCTGTTCCTCGGGAACCTCGTCCTTGCCTTCGAGCAACGGCAGCAGCGCCTCGAACAGGTCGCCCAGCCCCTCGCCATGCTCGGCCGACACCTGCACCGGATCGCCGAAGCCGAGCGCGAGCGATTCCAGGATGCCCTGCTCGCCGGCGCGCCCCTCGGCCTTGTTCGCGACCAGCACCACCGGTACGTCGGCACCGCGCAGCCACCGCGCGATCTCTTCGTCGAGCGGCATCAGGCCCGAGCGCGAATCGAACAGGAACAGCGCGACGTCGGCCGACGCTACAGCGGCCTCGGTCTGCTGGCGCATCCGGCCCGGCAGCGTCTGCGCGTCATGGTCTTCGTAGCCGGCGGTATCGATGATGCGGAATTCCAGCCCGATCAGCGACGCATCGCCCTCGCGGCGATCACGCGTGACGCCGGGCCGGTCGTCGACCAGCGCGAGCTTCTTGCCGACGAGGCGGTTGAACAGGGTCGACTTGCCGACATTGGGGCGGCCGACGATCGCGACCACAGGAAGTTTGGACATCGCCCCCCTTAGCGCGGACGCGGCGCCACGTCACCCGCCCCTCTCCGTCCCCTCAGCCGGTTGTCCCGTCCTGCACGGCAGGCTAGTCGGGAGCATGCCCAGCCTCACCGACATCCACGAAGAATATGACTTCCTCGAAGCCGACGACCGCTACCGGCTATTGATCGATCTCGGCCGCGGGCTAGAGCCGATGCCCGACGCGCTGAAAACCGATGCGACCCTGGTTCGTGGCTGCTCGGCCTCGGTCTGGGTCTACCCGACCGCGACGCCCGACGGCACGCTGCACTTCCTCGCGGACTCCAATGCCGCGATCACCAAGGGGATCATCGCGCTGGTCCTCCTGACCGTGCAGGATCAGCCACCAGCGGATATCGCCGCAACCGATATCGCCACCGAGCTCGCGCCGTTCGACCTGGCCAAACAGCTGAGCTCGAACCGGACTCAGGGCATCCCCAACATGATCGCGCTGATCCGCGAGACCGCGCTTCGCTACGCCTGAACGCAAAACGGGGCGCCGGCTGATGCCGACGCCCCGTTTTACGAAAATCGGATAAGCCGAAGCCCGTCCGAAATCAGCCCTCGCCACCGAGCGACTGCTTGGCCGCGTCGAGCGCAGCCTTGCCGCCCTTGCGTGCGCCCTTTGGTGCGGTGTCCGCGGCCTTCTCGACCTTGGTGCCCGCCTTGCGGCCGAGGCCGATCGACTTGGCCATCGCGCGGCGCGCTTCCGAATAGGTCGCAGCGACCATCGGATAATCGGCCTTCAGGTTGAAGCGCTCACGATACTGTTCCGGCGTCAGGCCGTTGGTCGACAGATGACGACGCAGCGTCTTGTACGGCTTACCGTCGAGCATCGAAATGATGACGTCCGGCGACGCCAACGACTTGCGCGCCGAAACAGCAGGTTCGTAGCTCTGCGCCGGGGCCTGCTCGACGTCGTCTTCGCCACCGTTCGACAGTTTGGACACAGCGGCGTGCATCGACAGCAGGAACGCGGGGACATCGTCGGCCGAGGTGCGCGTATTAGGATTGGCGAGCCAAGCGGCAGTCAGTTCGGCAGCGAGTTCTACGGTATTGATTGTTTCGTTCACGTGATTTCCTTGAACGGTGGCACCCTGTCGAGGGGGCGACTACACCTAAGTATCCCAAAAGAACAGACGATAACGTCATGAAATTGCGCCGTTCGACTGTTACCGTATTGCCGTCACGCCGCGGCGACGCCGTCAACGCTGATCTGACCGTCGGGCAACACCGTCCCGACGACTCGAACCCGCTTCTCGACATGGTCGACGGGAACGCGCTGCAACTGCAAAAGATATAGCCCGCCGAGATCGCGTCGCAGCGCGAACGCGCCGCCGTGGCGTATCAGAGTCCCGCATTCCTCGATGCGCGCGCCGGTCACCGTCAGGCGACGTCCTCGACCTGGTCCAGATAGTCGCCATAGCCTTGCGCGATCATGTCCTCGCGCGCGACGAACCGCAGCGACGCGGAGTTGATGCAGTAGCGCAGGCCGCCACGGTCGCGCGGGCCATCGTCGAAGACATGGCCGAGATGACTGTCGCCGTGCGCCGAGCGCACTTCGATGCGGACCATCCCCAGGCTCGCGTCGCGCAGCTCGGCGACGTTGGCGGGCTCCAGCGGCTTGGTGAAGCTCGGCCAGCCACAGCCCGACTCGTACTTGTCCGACGACGCGAACAGCGGCTCGCCCGAGACGATGTCGACATAAATCCCCGCCGCCTTATTCTTCAACAGCGCGCCGGTACCCGGACGTTCGGTTCCACTCTTCTGCGTGACATAGAATTCTTCGGGCGACAGCTTGGCGATGGCTTCGTCGGTCTTCTGATAGATCGGCATGGGGTTCTCCTGATCCTGCGCTATTTGGGGTCGCGACGCAGTGCTCGCAACGGTACGACCGACAGGACCAACACCAGCATCACCGCGGCAATCGCACTGCCACCCAGAAAACGGACCCAACGCTCGCCCGAAACCGGCGCGCCGCAGCGGCACAGCGCCAGCATCAGAAGAACCACCGCAGCGACTCGCAGGCCGGCGATCGTCGCCGGCGCGGCGATGCCCAACTCGCGCCGGATCTTGTACGACGACGTCGCCAGCATCATCCAGCCGAAGAAGCTAATCGCGACGATCTCACCCATAGGCCACCGCCCGCATCCGCCGCGCGACCCGCGCTTCACGCCGTCGTCCTGCCAACCACGCACCGACCGCCAGCACCGCGGCGATCGCCAGCATCGCGATATCGAACGCCGCGAACAGCGTATCGCCGTCGACCAGCGAATGCGGCAGTCCGCGCGTCTTGGTGACGGCGTTGACCACCGGGATCGCGACGAACGCCGCCGCACCGATCGCGAACCCTTCAGGCCACGCCCGCCGCGCCGGCCGCGCGAGCTGCACCAGCGCCAACGCACCCCAAGTCCAGAACATCGCCGCTACTTCCATGTCCGCGCGCCCGACCATGTCGGCGGGGATCAGCCGGTTCGCCAGCAGATACGCGGCCATCGCCGTCGGCAACCCCGCAACGACGGCGATGTTCAGCCGCTCGACCAGCCGCAGCCCGAAGAACGGCACGGCATCGGGCTTGCGGCGCTTGGCGGTCCACAGCAGCAGCCCGGTGCCGACCATCACCGCTCCGGTCAGGCCCAGCACGAAATAGGTCCAGCGCAGCGCAGTCCCCGCGAACTGCGCGATGTGCAGACCCAGCATCACGCCGGCGGTCGCCAACGCCGGACCGCTGTCGCTCGATGCCTCGAGCACGCGCCCGGTGCTGCCCGAATAGGTCACCGACGGGCCGCGCGCGTTGAGCGATGCGCTGGGATGGCGATAAACGGTGACGGCTGCCGCCGAATCATTGGGGTTGCGCACGACAAGCCGAGTCGCCGGCGCTCCGAACCGCGCTTCGGCATTGGCGACTAACGGTCCGATATCGACCAGCGGTGCAGGTCGGCCCGTCGCGGCGCGATCCGCAGGGATCCCGAACGCAACCGCACCGAAATCTAGCGGCTTGGCGTAGTTCGCCATCACCGGCCACGGCATGTACATCGCCACCAGCGTGATCAGCCCGGTATAGGTGATCATCGCATGATAGGGCAGCGCCAGCACCGCCGAGACGTTGTGCGCGTCGAGCCAGCTGCGCTGCCCCTTGTTCCAGCGCAGCGTGAAGAAGTCCGCGAAGATCCGCTTGTGCGTGATTACGCCGGAGATGATGGCTGCCATCATAAACATTGCGCACAACCCGGCGAGCCAGCGGCCCCAGGGATAGGGCAGCTGCAACTGGAAATGGAACCGGTAGAAATGCTCGCCGCCTTGCGTCGCGCGGGCGCGCAATGGCTGCCCGGTCGCGGGATCGAGCACGATTTCGGCGGCGACCGCGGGAGTCTTCGACGCCGGGTTGCGCTGTTCATAGATCCGCGTCGCGCTGGTTCGGGCGTCGGGCAGGTAGACGAACCACTGCACGTCGTCCGCGCCGACCCGCTGCATATAGGACGCCGCGGTCTGCGCGGCGCGCGCGGTGGATACCGGCGCGGCGCGAAACTCGGGCTGCATCCACTGCGTAATCTCGGGGCGGAAGTAACTCGCCGTCCCGGTCAGGAACATCGCGAACAGGATCCAGCCCGCCAGCAGCCCGAGCCAGCCATGGATCCACGCCATGCTCTGCCGCAACGTGACCCTCACGGTCGCACCCCGAGCATATACGCGACGCTGCCCGCGACCAGCGCCGACCCCCACACCAACAACGCCACGCGTGCCAGCCGCCGCTCATGAAACGCCCATAGCGCCAGCCCGGCATAGACCGGGAACGACAGGATCATCGCCCAGCTCGTCGCTTCGGCGCGGTCGATCGGCAGCAGACGCGCGGCCAACGTCGCCAGCGCGGCCGCCGCTGCATACCCCCCGACCAGCGCGGTCGTGATCCGCGCACCCATGATGATGGCCACGCGACGGACACGAGGGCGATAGGATCTCCGGCGGACGGACTGCAGCGAAGGATGGTCGGCGTGCACGCGACCGCCCTAGCGGAACTTGCAAGTCAGTCGCAATAGCGAACTTGCCGCACCGCGTCGATGTGCCGAACATCGCCGTCCTACATGCCGGGTATCTGCGAGGCTCTGCCCGTTACCCGATTCGCTCTTTCCAATGGCTGGCACCCCGCATCGGATTCGACCCCCGCGTGCATGACCTTTGTGACCTTTCGCGATCGGTCCGCACCGCCCCTCGGCTCGTTTCATGGAACATCGTCGGTCCGCTACGGTCGATTATGATTGCGATACTTTGTATCATCCTGTCTTAGGACCGGATTGGCGCAGATGACGGAAGTGACAGGGACTTGATGCGATATCGTCATGCGCGGCAGCGTTCGTGAACGGGCCGCTTCTTATCCCGTTGGCGTTCGGCGTCGCGGCGAGTCTTGCGACCCTGTTCGGCGGCTTCCTAGCGCTGAAGCTCGCCGCGCGGATCACGCTGATCGCGGCGTTCACCGCGGGCATCGTGCTCGGCGTGTCGTTCTTCGACCTGATTCCCGAGGCGCTCGGGCTTGGCGCGGGGCTGTACGATGCGCGCACCGTGATCGGCTGCACCGCGCTCGGCTTCGGCGGCTATATGGTGCTCGACCGCGTGCTCGGCGCGAAGGGCGGCTATGAGGGCGAATGGCGCGCGCATCTGGCACCCGCCAGCCTGACGTTGCACAGCCTGCTGGATGGCATGGGCATCGGCCTCGCCTTCCAGATCTCGCCGCAGATCGGCTGGGTGATCGCGATCGCGGTTCTGACCCACGACATCGCCGACGGGGTCAACACCGTCAGCCTGTCGATGATGACCAGCCGCCGATCGACCGCGATCCGCTGGCTGATCGCGAATGGCTGCGCGCCGTTGATCGGCGTGATCCTGGGGTTGCTGGTGAGGGTGCCCGGCGCGATGCTGGCGCCGCTGCTCGCCGCGTTCGCCGGCGTCTTCCTGTATATCGGCGCATGCGAACTGGTGCCGCGCAGCCACCTCCGTGACCCGCGGCTCAGGACCACCCTCGCCAGCCTGGCGGGAATGGCCCTGATGCTCGCGGTCACGACCTGGGCGAAATAGACCCTATTCGTCGGCAGTCCCGGGCTCGGCCATTTTCCGATGCTGCTCGGCCAGCACGGCATTCGGTACGACGTTGGCGACGGCCGACTGGATCTTGTTCTTCCAGCCCGACACGATCGCCGCCCGGCCCGACATCACCGCATCCCAGCCATCCTTGGCGACGTCCGCCGGATCGCTCTTCTTGGGATCGGCACCGACCGAGGTGTCGAGCATGTGCGCGCGGTCGAAGAACTCGGTCTCGACCGGACCCGGCATCAGGTTGGTCAGCGTGACGCCGTCGGCATCCTTGATCTCGTTCTGCAGCGCGGCGACGAAGCTGTCGACGTAGCTCTTGGTGCCGTTGTAGACCGCCTGGAACGCGCCGGGGATGTACCCCGCGATCGATCCGGTCACGAGCACCTTGCCGTCGTTGCGCGCGACCATGGCCGGCAGCACCTTGTGCAACAGGTACGAGGTGCCGACGACGTTGGTGTCGATCACCTTGCGCCACTCGGCGGTGTCCTGGTCGAGGAACGCCTTGCCGAGCCCGCGGCCGGCATTGGCGCAGAGCAGGTCGATCTGGCGGCCACCGGCGGCGGCGAGCAGCTGGTCGACGCCTTCGAAGGTCGACAGATCGGCTTCGAGCGCCTGGACGTCGGTGCCGAACTGCTTGAAGTCCTGCGCGGCGGCCTGGATCAGCGGTTCGTCGGCGACGACGAGGATGTCGTAGCCGTTCTTGGCCGCGAGCGTGGCGAGTTCGAAGCCGATGCCGGTCGAAGCCCCGGTAATGATCGCGAATGTGTTGGCCATGGTAGATCTCTTTCTACTCCCCTCCCGCCTAGCGGGAGGGGTTGGGGGAGGGCATGTTGGTGACCAATGGTCGGGGGAGGACAGGCCCTCCCCCAGCCCCTCCCGCAAGCGGGAGGGGAGCAGGTCAGCTCAAGCCGGGCTTGAGCACGACCTTGGTCACCTCGTTCTGGTTGTCCTTGAACATCTTATAGCCCTTGGGGGCGTCCTCGAGGTCCATGCGGTGCGAGATCAGGAAGGTGGTGTCGATCTTGCCCTCCATGATCGCGTTGAGCAGTCCGGGCATGTAATGCTGGACATGCGTCTGCCCGGTCTTGAGCGTCAGCCCCTTCTCCATGAACGCACCGAGCGGGAACTTGTCGACAAAGCCGCCATAAACCGCGGGCATCGATACGCGGCCGCCCTTGCGGCAGGCGATGATCGCCTGGCGGATTGCGTGCGTACGGTCGGTGCCTAGGAAGGTCGACGCCTTGATCTGGTCCACCACGTTATCGAAGAAGAAGCCGTGCGCTTCCAGCCCGACGCTGTCGATCACCGCATCGGGGCCGATCCCGCCGGTCATCTCCATCAGCGCCTCGTACACCGCGGACTGTTCGAAGTTGATCGTCTCGGCACCAAACTTGCGCGCGAGTTCCAGCCGGTTGGGGAAGTGATCGATCGCAATGACGCGCTCGGCACCCATCAGGAACGCCGACTGCACCGCGAACAGCCCGACCGGACCGCAGCCCCAGACGGCGACGGTATCGCCGGGTTCGATCTGCGCATATTCCGCCGCCTGCCATCCGGTCGGCAGGATGTCGGACAGGAACAGCACCTTCTCGTCCTCGACCCCGTCGGGGATAACGATCGGGCCGAAGTCGCTGAACGGCACGCGAACATATTCGGCCTGGCCGCCGGCATAACCGCCGGTCATGTGGCTATAGCCGAACAGCCCCGACATCGGCTGGCCGTAGATGGTCTGCGCGATGTCCTGATTGTCCGCCGGCAGACCATTGTCGCACGCCGAATATTGATGCTTGCCGCAGTGGAAGCAGCTGCCGCACGCGATCGTGAATGGCACCACGACACGCTGCCCCTTCTTCAGCGTCGACTTCGCGCCGACCTCGACCACCTCACCCATGAACTCGTGGCCCAGGATGTCGCCTGCCTGCATCGTCGGGATATAGCCGTCATACAGGTGCAGGTCGGACCCGCAGATCGCGGTCGCGGTCACCTTGATGATGCAATCGCGCGAGTTGACGATCTCGGGATCATCGACCGTGTCGACGCGGACGTCGTGCTTGCCGTGCCATGCCAGTGCGCGCATCAGGCGAGCTCCTCTTCGCGTTGCTTGGGGTTCATCGCGGCGGTCGCGATCTCACCGGTTTCCATCAGTTGCTTGAAGCGTCGCAGGTCTCGGCGCGCCTGAATCGCAGGTTCGCGCTGGAACATCTTGGCGATCAGCTTGCCGACGACGCCGCCGGGCGGGTCGTACAGGATCGTCGCGGTCACCACGGTGCCGCGCGCGCCGGCGTCGCGAAAGTCCACCCGGCCGCTATTGTCGACATCCGCGCCGGGCTGCGACGCCCAGGCGATGTAGCGGTCCTGGACCTCATCGGTGACCAGCGCGTCCCATTCGTAGGTCAGCTTCGCCGGCCCCTTCACGACCCAGTGCGACCGCTTGTCGTCGAGCACGTCGATCCGCGCGACATTCTCCATGAAGGCGGGAAGGTTCGCGAAGTTGCGGAAATACGCGAAGAGCTCGCCGACAGGTTTGTTGATCGTCACCGATCGTCCGACGATGCTCTTGCCCTTCACGTCGGTGAACTCGTCCAGGACGATTGCGTGCGCGTCGCTACGCTTCGACGCGCTGATCGGCGCATCGTCGCGGGGATGGTCGTCGGCCATGAGGCTCTCCTGTCTGCGAAGTCCCCTCAACCCCGCCCGTCGCGCGAATGTTCCGGACTTTCGCGGCATGGCGAACGGATCGACCTCGCGCTTGTCATGTCATTGACAGCGTGACCCGCCGCGACCGCCGCGGTTGACAGCAAGACCCGCTAGCGGACCCCCGGTCCGCGCTCCTGGGCGACGATGCGGTTACACCGCGCTCAGACGACGCAGCGAGGATTGCCATGACCTACCAGACCGATATCGCTTCCACCGTGCAGCTTATCGCGCGCCAGTCCGGGACGTGGGACGGCATCGACGCGGAGGCGGTCGCGCGCATGCGGACCCAGAACCGGTTCCGGACCGGGCTCGACATCGCCCGCTACACCGCCGCGATCATGCGCCGCGACATGGCCGCCTATGATGCGGACCCAGCCAACTACACGCAGTCGCTCGGCTGCTGGCACGGGTTCATCGCGCAGCAAAAGATGATCAGCATCAAGAAGCATTTCGGGACGACCGAGCGGCGGTATCTGTACCTCTCAGGCTGGATGATAGCGGCATTGCGCAGCGAGTTCGGCCCCCTGCCCGACCAGTCTATGCACGAGAAAACCAGCGTCCCCGCGCTGATCGAAGAGCTTTATACCTTCCTTCGCCAAGCAGACGCGCGCGAGTTGGGGATGATGTTCCGCGAGCTCGACGCCGCACGCGCGGCTGGGAATGCGATCGAGGAACAGCGGCTGCTCAACGGCATCGAGAATTACCAGACGCACGTCGTACCGATCATCGCCGACATCGACGCCGGGTTCGGCAATGCCGAGGCGACCTATCTGCTGGCGCGGAAGATGATCGAGGCCGGTGCCTGCGCGTTGCAGATCGAGAACCAGGTGTCCGACGAGAAGCAGTGCGGGCATCAGGACGGCAAGGTCACCGTGCCGCACGAGGACTTCCTCGCGAAGGTTCGCGCCTGCCGTTATGCCTTTCTCGAACTCGGCGTCGAGGATGGGATCATCGTGACCCGCACCGACTCCCTGGGGGCAGGGCTCACCAAGCAGATCGCGGTGTCGAAGGCACCCGGCGACCTCGGCGACCAGTATAATTCCTATCTGGATTGCGAGGAGATCGATCCGGCGACGGCGCAGAACGGCGACGTCATCCTCAACCGCGACGGCAAGTTGCTGCGGCCCAAGCGCCTGCCATCGAACCTGTTTCAGTTCCGTGCCGGGACCGGTGAGGATCGCTGCGTGATGGACTGTATCGCCAGTCTGCAGAACGGCGCCGATCTGCTGTGGATCGAGACGGAGAAGCCGCATATCGAGCAGATCGCCAGCATGGTGGACCGCATCCGCCAGGTCGTGCCGAACGCCAAGCTCGTCTACAACAATTCGCCGAGCTTCAACTGGACGCTCAACTTCCGCCAGCAGGTGTTCGATGCCTGGGCGGCGGAGGGCAAGGATGTCACCGCCTATGATCGCGTGCGGTTGATGAGCGTCGACTATGACGGCACGCCGCTGGGCGACGAGGCGGACGAGCGGATCCGGACGTTCCAGGCGGATTCGGCGAAGCGCGCCGGGATCTTCCATCACCTGATCACGCTGCCGACCTATCACACCGCGGCGCTCAGCACCGACGCGCTGGCGAAGGCGTATTTCGGTGACGCCGGCATGCTCGGATACGTGAAGGGCGTGCAGCGCAAGGAGATCCGCGAGGGCATCGCCTGCGTGAAGCACCAGAACATGTCCGGCTCCGACATCGGCGACGACCACAAGGAGTATTTCGCCGGCGAGGCCGCGCTGAAGGCGGGCGGCGCGCACAACACGATGAACCAGTTCGCGGCGTGACGCCCGCGGCGCGGTTACCGGTGCGCGACCAGGTCTCGCACCGTCAGCGCGTTGCCGGTAGCCGCGCCCGACGCCGTGTTATCGAAGATGCACCACGCGTTGTCGTCGGCCGTCTCCGCAAGCGCCTTCAGGCGAGGCGTTTCATAAGCGGAATAGTAGATGCGCGGGGCCCCGTGCAGGCGGTGATACTGGAAGCCGTCCCAGCCGCCGGGGTGCTCGCCGCCCGCGACCAGCACAGGATCGGCAGCAACGCGGGCGACGTGATGTTCGGCTAGGCATTTGTCCGCGTGCTCCGCGAACCAACTGGCGTGCCGCGGCTCGCAGGCGATGCGGACCGTGCTGGGTAGGCGCTCGCGCAGGATGTCGAGGAAGTCGCCGACGACGGTGTGATCGTAGGCGAAGCTGGGCGGCAGTTGCAGCAGCAGGACGTCCAGCTTTCCGCCGAGTCCGGCTGTCTCGGCAAGGAAGGCCTCGAGAAGGTCCGCGCAGTCGACGAGCCGCGCGGTGTGTGAGATCGTCTTGGGAATCTTGACCGAGAAGCGGAAGTCGGGCGGCACGCTGGCCGCCCAGCGTTCATAGGTCGTGCGGCGGTGCGGGCGGTGGAACGATGAGTTGATCTCTACGGCCGAGAAGATCTGCGCGTAGCGTTCGAGGTGGGACCCGTCCGCGGGGAAGTCGCCGGCGAACGCGGTCGGGATCGACCAGCCCGCGGTTCCGATCCTTACTCCCACTCGATCGTGCCGGGGGGCTTCGACGTATAGTCGTAGGTCACCCGGTTGATGCCCTTCACCTCGTTGATGATCCGCGTCGCGACGCGGGGAAGGAAGTCGCCGGGGAACTGGAACGCCTCGGCGGTCATGCCGTCGGTCGAGGTGACCGCGCGCAGCGCCAGGACGTTGTCGTAGGTGCGGCCGTCGCCCATCACGCCGACGCTGCGGACCGGGAGCAGCACGGCGAACGCCTGCCAGATCGTGTCGTAGAGCCCGGCGTTGCGAATTTCCTCGAGGTAGATCGCGTCGGCCTTGCGGAGGATGTCGCAGCGTTCCTTGGTGACTTCGCCCGGGATGCGGATGGCGAGGCCGGGTCCGGGGAACGGGTGGCGGCCGACGAAGATCTCGGGGAGCCCGAGCTCGCGGCCGAGTACGCGGACCTCGTCCTTGAACAGCTCGCGCAGCGGCTCGACGAGCTTCATGTGCATGCGTTCGGGGAGCCCGCCGACATTGTGGTGGCTCTTGATCGTCACCGATGGTCCGCCGGTGAAGCTGACGCTCTCGATCACGTCGGGATAGAGCGTGCCCTGTGCGAGGAAATCGGCGCCGCCCAGCTTCTTGGCTTCGGCATCGAAGACGTCGATGAAGGTCTTGCCGATGAACTTGCGCTTGGCTTCGGGGTCAGTGATCCCGGCGAGGCCGGAGAGGAACAGTTCCTCGACGTTCACGTGGATGAGCGGGATGTTATAGGCGCCGCGGAACAGGCTGACGACCTGTTCGCTCTCGCCTGCCCGCATCAGGCCGTGGTCGACATAGACGCAGGTGAGCTGGTCGCCGATCGCTTCGTGGATCAGCACGGCCGCCACGGCCGAGTCGACGCCGCCGGACAAGCCGCAGATCACGCGACCCTTGCCGACCTGCGCACGGATCTCGGCGATCTTGGTGTCGCGGAACTCGGCCATCGTCCAGTCGCCGCTGAGGCCGCAGACATGGCGGGCGAAGTTGGCGATCAGCTTGGCGCCGTCGGGGGTGTGGACGACCTCGGGGTGGAACTGCACACCGTAGAAGCGCCGTGCCTCGTCGGCGACGATCGCGTAGGGCGCACCGACCGACGTTGCGACGGGGGTGAAGCCCGGCGGGATCGCATCGACCTTGTCGCCGTGGCTCATCCAGACCTGATGGCGTTCGCCCTCGGACCAGAGGCCGTCGAACAGCGCGCATGAGCTTTTGATGTCGATGAAGGCGCTGCCGAACTCGCCGCCATCGCCCGATACGATGACGTTGCCGCCGAGTTGTGCCGACATCAGTTGCTGGCCGTAGCAGATGCCAAGGATCGGGACGCCCGCTTCGAACAGGTGCTGCGGGGCGCGGGGCGACGTTTCTAGCGTTACCGACGCGGGACCACCCGATAGGATGATGCCCTTCGGCTGCATCCGCTCGAACGCTTCAGCGGCGGACTGGAAGGGGGCGACTTCGCTGTAGACTCCGGCTTCGCGGACGCGGCGCGCGATGAGCTGGGTGACCTGGCTGCCGAAATCGACGATGAGAATGCTGTCGGGATGCTCCATGTCGGGCGCATAGCCCGGTCGCTCCAACAACGAAAGAGGCCGCGCCTCCCGGTCGGGAAACGCGGCCTCGTATCGGCTCAACGCAAGCGGCGATTATGCCGCTTCGTTGTAATCCTCGTCCGACATTACCGGACCCGAATCCTGGCCCTTGGCCGAGACGTCGCGGTCGACGAACTCGATGATCGCCATCGGCGAGGCGTCCGACAGGCGGATACCGGCCTTGATCACGCGGGTGTAGCCGCCGTTGCGGTCGGCGTAGCGCGGGGCCAGCGTGTCGAACAGCTTGATCAGCTGTGCGTCGTCGAGGAGCTTGGCGTGCGCGAGACGACGGTTGGACAGGCCACCCTTCTTCGCGAGCGTGATCAGCTTCTCGATGTACGGGCGGAGTTCCTTCGCCTTGGCGACGGTGGTGGTGATCTGCTCGTGCTTGATGAGCGCAGCGCTCATGTTGCGGAAGAGAGCAAGACGGTGGGCCGAGGTCCGCTGAAGCTTACGGCCGCCTACGCGATGGCGCATGTGTCATTCCTTACGTTCGTTATGGGGCCGTGCGAGGTACCCCGTAGCTGGTGGGGACGGCAGCCCACCCGGATATCCGTCATCCCAGCGAAGGCTGGGATCTTCGTGGGGAGAGCGTCCGGCCCGAACCGAGAGACCCCAGCCTTCGCTGGGGTGACGGTCGGGGCCGGAAGCTGCTCAGCCCATGATTTCCTGTTCGAGCTTCTTGGCCATCTCTTCGATGTTCTCGGGCGGCCAGCCCGGGATTTCCATCCCGAGGCGGAGACCCATGCTCGAAAGGACTTCCTTGATCTCGTTGAGCGACTTGCGGCCGAAGTTCGGCGTGCGCAGCATCTCGGCTTCGGTCTTGCCGACCAGATCGCCGATATAGATGATGTTGTCGTTCTTGAGGCAGTTCGCCGAACGCACCGACAGCTCCAACTCGTCGACCTTCTTGAGAAGGTAACGGTTGATCTGCTGCGTGTCGCCTGCGGGCTCGGCACCACCGGCTGCGGGTGCAGCCTGGCCGATCGGCGCGGACGAACGGGTGACGCTCGAATCGTCGAAGTGGACGAACAGCGCGAGCTGGTCCTGGAGGATGCGACCGGCATAGCCGACCGCGTCTTCCGGGGTGATCGTGCCGTCGGTCTCGATCGTCAGCGTCAGCTTGTCGTAATCCAGGTCCTGTCCGACGCGGGTCGGGTCGACCTTGTACGAAACCTGACGTACCGGCGAGTAGAGCGCATCGACCGGGATCAGACCGATCGGCGCGTCGGCCGGGCGGTTTGCGGTCGCGGGCACGTAACCCTTACCGATGTCGGCGGTCAGCTCCATGTTGAGCGTCGCACCATCATCGAGATGGCAGATCACGAGATCCTTGTTCATGATCTCGATGTCGCCCGAGACGGCGATGTCGCCGGCCTTGACTTCACCCGGACCCGTTGCCGAGAGCTGGAGGCGCTTGGGCCCCTCGCCCTGCATGCGGATCGCGATCTGCTTCACGTTGAGGACGATGTCGGTCACGTCCTCGCGGACGCCGGCCAGGCTCGAGAACTCATGCAGCACGTTCTCGATCTTGATCGAGGTGACGGCCGCGCCCTGCAGCGACGAGAGCAGCACGCGGCGCAGCGCGTTGCCGAGCGTCAGGCCGAAGCCACGCTCCAAGGGCTCGGCAACGAAGGTCGCCTTGCGCTTGCTGTCGGAGCCGGCCTTCTTTTCCAGGCCGCTGGGCTTCTTGAGTTCCTGCCAGTTCTTTGCGTTGACAGACACTTGCTTCCCCTAATTTGGGGGCCGGCGAACAGGACGTCCACCGGCCGTAGAAATGGTCCGTGCAGCGCGATCAACCGCGCACGGAAAACGTCTGATCAGACGCGACGACGCTTCGAAGGACGAACGCCGTTGTGCGGGATCGACGTCACGTCGCGGATCGACGTGATCTGGAACCCGACCGCCTGAAGCGCGCGCAGTGCCGATTCGCGACCCGAGCCGGGGCCCTTGACCTCGACTTCGATCGTGCGGACGCCGTGCTCGGCGGCCTTCTTGCCAGCATCCTCGGCTGCGACCTGGGCCGCATACGGGGTCGACTTGCGCGAGCCCTTGAAGCCCATTGCGCCGGCCGACGACCACGAGATCGCGTTGCCCTGGGCATCGGTGATCGTGATCATGGTGTTGTTGAAGCTGGCGTTCACATGCGCGACGCCAGAGGTGATGTTCTTGCGCTCGCGCCGCTTAATGCGCTGAGGTTCGCGTGCCATGGGTTCGTTCCTGACCTATATCTTGGGTAACGCCGCGCTGCGATGAGGCGGCGGAAAAGTAAGCGCTGTGCGCTTACTTCTTCTTGCCGGCGATCGGCTTGGCCTTGCCCTTACGGGTGCGCGCATTGGTGTGCGTGCGCTGGCCGCGGACCGGCAGGCCCTTGCGGTGACGAAGACCACGATAGCAGGCGAGATCCATCAGACGCTTGATGTTCATCGACACCTGACGGCGGAGGTCACCCTCGACCGTGTAGTCGGCGTCGATCGCCTCACGGATGTGCAGCACTTCCTGGTCCGTCAGGTCCTGGACGCGCGCGGTGTCGGCGATACCGAGCTTCGCTGTGATTTCCTTGGCCTTGGTGGAACCGATGCCGTGGATATAAGTCAGCGCGATAACGACGCGCTTGTTGGTCGGGATGTTTACACCCGCGATACGTGCCATGAACTTGGTTCTCCTGCTCCACGGGTTTCGGCATGGCTGCACGACCCCCATCTCTTCGCGATGATCCGAAACGCACGATAGCGGCGAACGCAAACGAGCGTCGCCGGAAACCGGGCTTTCGGGAGGAACTCACCTAAGGGCGCGCAAACGCAGTGTCAAGCGGTCGGTTCCGACGGGGTCAAGCCGCAGGTTCCCGACGCGGCGCCTTCCGCCAGCGGTGCATGGCCACGACGAACCAGATCAGCTCGACCGCGCCGAACGGCCAGGCGCCCTGCAGGAAGCCATAGGCCGATCCGAGCAGGCAGCCAAGCGCGAAGCCGAGCTGCCACCAATGCGAGCGTGACTCGAGCATATAGCAGATCAGCATGAAGGTGACGGCGAACAGGCCGAAGGCGGTGAGTGCGTCCATAGCGTCGCTCTTGGCGGGAATGGGTGAGGCGGGCCAGCCCCTCGATTCCTTCCGGGTTGAGGAAGTTCACGGCACGCAGGCCCTCGATTGCGGTTTTTCCGCGAGTTTCCGCCCGCGCGCCGAGGCCCCGAATGTTGCGAATGTTGAGACGATATGCGTGTTTTGCGGGGTCCTCGGTCTCCTGGCTAAAGGCGAATCTGCGCGGCATTTTTCGAGGCTGTCATAAGCGGGGCGTGTAGGACAGGCCCGCTTTTGCCCCCCCCTCCTCGTCATGCCAGCGCAGGCTGGCATCTTACTGGGGCGGGCGGTGCACCTCCCAACCGGGAGACCCCAGCCTTCGCTGGGGTGACGGTTTCGGGGGATTTGGCGGGCAGCTCAAACCGGCAGCACGATCCTTGCGACCAGACCGGGGGCGTTGTCGGCGAGTTCGAACCGCCCCTCATGGAGGCGTGCGACCGCTTCGATCAACGCCATGCCGAGCCCGGCCCCCGGTGTGGATCGGGCACTGTCGAGGCGGCCGAAGCGTTTGAGGGCCTGGGCGCGGTCTGCCTCGGCGATGCCGGGGCCGCGATCCTCGACCTGGACGGCGATGCCGTCGGTGCGATGGCACAGGCGCAAGGTGACTTCGCCGCCCCCTGCCCCGTGGCGCAGCGCGTTGTCGATCAGGTTGGTGATCGACTGGATCATCAATTCGCGATGCAACTTCATGGCGGGCGGTCGGTCGTCGATCGCGACGGTGAAGACGAGACCGGCGTCCTCCGCGACGGGGGCGTAGAGTTCGGCGATCTCTTCGAGCAGGTCGGCGAGCGAGACCTGGACGAAGCGATCGCGCGAGACCGAGCCCGAGCGGCTGATCTCGATCACCATCGTCAGCATGCGCATGACGAGGTCGGTTTCGACGAGCAGCCCGCTGAGCGCGGCTTCGCGGGCTTCCGGGTCGGCGATCAGGACCGCCTGTTCGGTCTTGGTGCGCAGGCGCGCGAGCGGGGAGCGGAGGTCGTGCGCGAGGCTGTCGGTGACGATGCGGAGTTCGGCCATCACGCCTTCGAGCTTGCCGAGCATGACGTTGAGACGCGCGGCGAGGCGGTCGAAGGCGTCGCTGCCGTCGGTGACGACGATGACGCGGCGGGACAGATCACCCTCCCCCGCGGTTTCGATCACGCTGGCGATCGCGTCGAGCCGGCGGCCGACATAGCGGGCGAGGACCAGTCCGCCGAGCACGCCGAGCCCCAGCGACAACAGCACGGCCAGCGCGAGCGCACGTTCGATCGCGCGCTCTTCGGAAGCGATCAGATCGAGGTTGCGACCGGTGAGCAGCCAATCGCGGCCGATCGGATGCAGCGCATAGCCCGATTCGCGCGCCGACCAAGGTTCGTCACGGCCAAGCCGGGCGATGCGGAACTGCGTAGCGCGAAGCGGGACGGCGAGACGCTCCGGGGCGACCCCAGCCACGGTCCGCCCGTTCGCGTCGATCACCGCGAGGACCAGCGAGACGTCGCCCGGTACCACCGTGTTGTCGATCGCCTGACGGAGCGCGGCAAGGCCACCGCTGCGCCACACCGCGCGCAGCGATTCGGACTGTTCGGTGGTCTCAAGATGGATCGCGTCGATCGCGTCCGCGCTGGTGGTCTTCCAGACAAAACCCACCAGCGCGAGGTTGGAAACCAGCGCCAACGCTATCGACAGCAAGGCGATACGCGCCGTGACCGAGAGACGGATCACCCCTCTACGGCGAGTCGGTATCCTGCGCCGCGCACGGTGTGGAGGATGGGGGTGGGAAAGCCGTCCTCGAGCTTGCGGCGCAGGCGGCCGATATGCACGTCGACGACGTTCGAGCCTGGATCGAAGTGATAGTTCCAGATCTTCTCCAGCATCATCGTGCGGGTGACGACCTGGCCGGCGTGACGGGCGAGGAATTCGAGCAGGTTGAATTCGCGTGCGCCGAGCGGGATCGCGCGGCCGCCCCGCGAGACGGCACGCGCGAGCAGGTCGATCTCGAGATCCCCGACCGACAGGCGGGTCTTTTGCGGTTCGCTGGCAGCGCGGTCCGAGCGCCGGACGAGCGCCTCGACACGAGCCGAGAGCTCGGCGAACGAGAAGGGCTTGCACAGATAGTCGTCGGCGCCGGCCTTGAGGCCGTCCACGCGGTCGTCGACCGCCGCAAGCGCGGACAGGATCAAAACCGGCGTGGCGATGCCGGCGGCGCGGATCGCGCTGACCATCGACAGGCCGTCGAGGCCGGGCAACATCCGATCGGCGATGATAAGGTCGAAGATCCCCTCGCTAGCGAGGAACAGGCCGTCGCGGCCGTCGGCACAGGCCTCGATCGCGTGGCCGGCCTCGGACAACCCCTTGGCCAGATAGGCGGAGGTGGAGGCGTCGTCTTCGACGATCAGGATCTTGCGGCTCACGGCGTCATCGCTTTCACATGCCACCATATAGGAAAGGCCGGCGGAGAGAAGCCTCCCCGCCGGCCTCCACGGCACCCCCGGGAGTGACGGGTACCGATCTCTGGAAACTGTCATGCCTGCGTGGCGGGCACGACCTGACCCCTAGAGATCGAGGGCAGTCGGCGCGGTGACCGTGGGGTGACATTTTCGTCATGCGCCTATTCCGTCATCCCAGCGCAGGCCGGGATCTCGCGCGGCTGGCGGCGCGCAGGAGCTGCAAGAGACCCCAGCCTGCGCTGGGGTGACGAGAGGGCATCGGTGCCCCCGAATCCCGACGCTACTTCGTGTTCAGGATTGTCGCGATCGCGGCGCCCACATGCGCGATGTCCGCCATGCCGTCGACGCGGCGGACCAATCCGCGGGCTTCGTAGATCGGCAGGATCGGCGCGGTCTTGGCGCGGTATTCTTCCATGCGGGTGTGCACGGTTTCGGCGTTGTCGTCGGGCCGGCGCTTGAAATCGGTCGACGCGCAGACATCGCACACGCCGGCGACGGCGGGCTTCTTGAACCGGTCGTGGTAACCCGCGCCGCACTTGGCACAGGTGTAGCGACCGACGACCCGGTCGATGAGCGCGGCCTCGTCGACTTCGAGCTCGATGACGTAGTCGAGCGTGCGACCGCGGGCGGTCAGCAGCCCGTCGAGCGCCTCGGCCTGCGCCGCGGTGCGCGGATAGCCGTCGAAGATGACACCGCGGTCGGTGTCGCCCTGGTCGAGCCGCTCGCCGATGATACCGGAGACGATATCGTCCGAGACCAGACCGCCCGACGCCATGACCGATTTGGCCTGCAGCCCGACCGGCGTGCCCGCCGCCACCGCGGCGCGCAGCATGTCGCCGGTCGATAGCTGCACCATGCCGCGCGTCTCGACGAGCGTCGCGGCTTGCGTGCCCTTGCCCGCGCCCGGCGGCCCCAACAGGATGATATTCACGAAACGCACTCCCTCGTCCGTGCGGAGTCCAAATCGACCGGCCTGCGCATCAGCGCAGGCGGCCGCCCTTCAGCTTCGCCTTCTTTATCAGATCGCCATACTGGTGTGCCAGCAGGTGCGACTGGATCTGCGTAACCGTGTCCATCGTTACGTTGACCACGATCAACAGGCTAGTGCCGCCGAGGTAGAACGGGATCGACAGCGCGGTGACGAGGTATTCGGGCAACAGGCAGATGATCGTCAGATAGGCGGCACCGATCACAGTGATGCGCGTCAGCACGTAATCGAAATAATTCTCGGTATTCTTACCCGGGCGGATGCCGGGGATGAACCCGCCATTGCGCTTCAGATTGTCCGCGGTTTCCTCAGGATTGAAGACAACGGCGGTGTAGAAGAACGAGAAGAAGATGATGCCTGCGCCGTAGAGCAGCATGTACACCGGCGAGCCGTGCTGGAGGTACTGGTTGAGGGTGATGATGAAATCGCCCCACTTGCTCTGACCCGCGGCGTATTTGCCGGCGAACTGCGTGATCGTCAGCGGCATCAGCAGCAGCGACGAGGCGAAGATCGGGGGGATGACGCCCGCGGTGTTGATCTTCAGCGGCAGATGGCTGCGATCGGCCTGCATACCGCGCTGCGTCTGGCGCTTGGGATACTGGATCAGGATGCGACGCTGCGCGCGCTCCATGAAGCAGATGAAGAGGATCAGCAGCACGACCGCGACGACGATGCCGATCAGCTTGATCGGATCCAGGCTGCCCGAACGACCGCCTTCGAGCAGGTTGACGAGCGTGGTCGGCAGATGCGCGACGATGCCGGCCATGATGATCAGGCTGACGCCGTTACCGATGCCGCGGCTGGTGATCTGCTCGCCGAGCCACATCAGGAACATCGTGCCGCCGATCAGGCTGACCACCGCGGTCATGCGGAACAGCATGCCGGGTTCGATCACCGCCTGGACACCGGCGTTGGCGCCGAGCGTCTCGAGGCCGACGGCGATGAAATAGCCTTGTACGGCGGTCAGGCCGACGGTGCCGTAGCGGGTGTACTGGTTGAGGCGCTTGCGGCCCGATTCGCCGTCCTTCTTGATCGCGGCGAGCGTGGGGCTCAGCGAGGTCGCGAGCTGCACCACGATCGAGGCGGTGATGTACGGCATCACGCCGAGCGCGATCAGCGACATGCGGCTGAGCGAGCCACCCGAGAAGGTGTTGAAGAAGTCGAGCACGCCGCCCTGGGTCTGCTGACCCAGCACGCCGAGCGCGGTGGGATCGATGCCGGGCAGCGGCACGTAGCTGAGCAGGCGGAAGACGATCAGCGCACCGATCGTGAACCACAGCCGCTTCTTGAGGTCGGTGGCCTTTGCGAATTTCGAAAGGCTGATGCTTTGCGCCATCTGGTCGGCTGCGGATGCCATGCGTCAAGATATCCTGGACGGGTCTCGCGAAAGCGGGCTTTCGCGAGGGGGAAACAAAAACGGCGGGATGCGTTTAACCGCCCCCGCCGCTCATATAGGCGCCCGTGCGGGCTTGTCTAATGCCTGGCGGCAGAAGGTTGGCCTGCCGAACCACATTCCGTTCGTGCCGAGTAGGGGTCGAGCGACGTCGAGAACCCGTATCGAGGTACATGACCCAAGCGAGCCTATCCCTCGATACGCCATCTCGACAAGCTCGATGGCTACTCGGGACGAACGGTGTGGATACGAGCCCGCCACCCTCTTCCGTCACCCCGGACTTGGTCCGGGGCCCACTCGTCCGCGCGCTCAACGGTTCGTTGGAGTACGCGGCGCGGTGGATGCCGGACCAGGTCCGGCATGACGGAGAAGGTGAGGCTTACGCCTTGAACGACGCCTTGTGCGCCTGGCGCTCCTTGTACTTCACGCCCTTCTTGGCAGCAGCCTTGGTGGCGGGATCGATATATTCGATCACGTCGACCTTGCCGCCGGCCTTCTCGACCGCTTCGATCGCGCCCTTGGACGCGCCGTTGACGGTGAAGGTGAGGACCGTGGTCAGCTCGCCCTTGCCGAGCAGGCGGACGCCGTCCTTGCCGCCGCGTGCGAGGCCAGCGGCCTTCAGCGCGTCGTGGTCGAGCGTCGCGTTGGCTTCGATCTTGCCCGCGTCGACCGCGAGCTGGATCGCGCCCAGGTTCACCTCGGCAAAGTCCTTGCGGAAGATGTTGTTGAAGCCGCGCTTCGGCAGACGCATGTGGAGCGGCATCTGGCCGCCTTCGAAGCCGGCGATGCTGACGCCCTCGCGGCTCTTCTGGCCCTTCTGGCCGCGGCCTGCGGTCTTGCCCTTGCCCGAGCCGATGCCGCGTCCGACGCGCATCTTGGACTTACGGGCACCCTGGTTGTCGCGGAGTTCGTTGAGTTTCATGCTTTGCACTCGCTTTCGCTTTTGTCGCGCTGATGGAAAAGAAGAAGGGGGCCGTTAGCCCCCTTCCCCGCATTTGTCACTAGGTAGGAGGCGCTACGACCTCCCAACCCGTCATCCCCGCGCAGGCGGGGATCCATATCCTATACCGTCGCGATTAAACCGAGACCGTAGAGTATATGGGTTCCCGCTTCCGCGGGAATGACGGCGGTCTCGGGCTCAGCCCTCGACCGACACCATGTGCTGAACCTTGCGGATCATGCCGCGGACTTCAGGCGAATCCTGAAGCTCGCTGGTACGATGCATCTTGTTCAGACCGAGACCGATCAGCGTCGCGCGCTGGTCCTTCTCGCGGCGGATCGGCGAACCGATCTGCGTGATCTTGACGGTTGCCATCTGATCTTACTCCGTGATCGCGGCTGCGTCAGCCTCGGCGGTCTTCGACCCACCGTGGCCGAGCAGGTCGGCGATCTTCTTGCCACGACGCTGTGCGACGGCCTTGGGCGAGGTCTGCTCGCCAAGGGCCTCGAACGTGGCGCGGATCATGTTGTAGGGGTTCGACGTGCCGACCGACTTGGTCACCACATCCGCAACGCCCAGCGACTCGAACACGGCGCGCATCGGGCCACCGGCGATGATGCCGGTACCCTGGGGAGCCGAGCGGAGCGTCACGCGACCGGCACCGAAGTGACCATTGCCGTCGTGATGCAGCGTGCGACCGTCTTTCAGGGGAACGCGGACCATCTTCTTCTTGGCAGCAGCCGTCGCCTTCGAGATGGCTTCCGGCACTTCGCGTGCCTTGCCATGACCGAAGCCTGCACGGCCCTTGCCGTCGCCCACGACCACGAGTGCCGCGAAGCCGAAGCGCTTGCCGCCCTTCACCGTCTTGGACACGCGGTTGATGTGGACCAGCTTTTCGATCAGCTCTTCGCCGCCATCGTCCGAACCCGGACGACCGCCACGGTTGCCGCCGGGGCCACCGCGACCGCCGTCACGACCGCCGCGGTTGCCACCGGGGCCACCGCCACGATTGCCACCGGGGCCGCCGCGACCACCGCCGCCGCCACCGGGACGACCACGACCACCGCCGCCGCCACCCTGATAGCCGCCACCGCCCTGGCCGCCCTGTGCACCCTGAGCGCCCGCGTCCTGTGCGGTCGTCTCGGGAGCGATCACTGCGGCCGGGGCCGGCGTGTTGTTTTCGTCAGCCATGTCTTAGAACTCCAATCCGGCTTCGCGCGCGGCGTCGGCAAGAGCCTTCACGCGACCGTGGTAGAGGAAGCCGCCGCGATCGAACACGACCTGGGTCACGCCCGCTGCCTTGGCAGCCTCGGCAACGCGCTTGCCGACCGAAGTCGCCGCGTCGATGTTGGCGCCGGACGTGCCGCGCACGTCCTTTTCGAGCGTCGAGGCCGAAGCGACCGTCGTGCCCAGGGCATCGTCGATCACCTGCGCATAGATGTGCTTGCCCGAGCGATGCACGGACAGCCGAGGACGGCTGCCGGCACGTGCGCGGAGCGCGGTACGGTTGCGGCGGCGCCGCTTGGCGAAAAGAGAAAGTCCCTTGGTCATTACTTCTTCTTCCCTTCCTTGCGGAAGATGAACTCGCCGTCGTACTTGATGCCCTTGCCCTTGTACGGCTCGGGCTTGCGCCACTGACGAATCTCCGCGGCCAGCTGGCCAACCATCTGCTTGTCCGAACCCGAGATCTCGATCGTCGTGTTGTCCGGCGTCTTCACCTCGATGCCCTCGGGCACGTCGATGTTGACGTCGTGGCTGTAGCCGAGCTGCAACTTGAGGTTGCGACCCTGCGCAGCGGCACGATAGCCGACGCCGTTGATCAGGAGCTTCTTCGTGAAGCCATCCGACACACCGGTGATCAGGTTCTGCACGAGCGTACGCTGCATGCCCCAGAACGCGCGAGCGCGCTTGGTGTCGTTGGCCGGCTGCACCGAAATGCCGCCATCCTCGAGCGTGTAGCTGATCTCTTCGCGCAGCGGCATCATGAGGGTGCCCTTGGGGCCCTTCACGGTGAGCTGACGGCCTTCGATCGTGGGCGTGACGCCCGCCGGTACGGTGACCGGCTTCTTACCAATGCGGCTCATCAGAACACCTCTGCGAGGATTTCGCCGCCGACATTCTGCTCGCGTGCTTCGGCATCCGAGAGCACGCCGCGAGGCGTCGAGACGATGGTGATGCCGAGGCCGTTGCGGACGCGGGGAAGTTCCTGCGAGCCGGAATAGACACGGCGGCCGGGCTTCGAGACGCGTGCGACATGCTTGATCGCAGGCTGGCCCTCGAAATACTTCAGCTCGATGCGGATGCCCGCTGCGGGGCCCATCTGCTCGTCGCTATAGCCACGGATATAGCCTTCGCGCTGCAGAACGTCGAGCACGCGGACGCGCAGCTTCGACGCCGGCGAAAGGACGGAGTCCTTCTTCGCGCGCTGGCCATTGCGGATGCGGGTGAGCAGGTCACCCAGGGGATCGGTCACTGCCATGTTCTATCCTTACCAGCTCGACTTCGTGACGCCGGGGATCAGGCCCTTGTTGGCCAGATCGCGCAGCATGATCCGCGAAAGCCGGAACTTGCGGTAATAGGAACGCGAACGCCCAGTCAGCTCGCACCGGTTACGGATGCGGGTGGGGTTCGCGTTGCGCGGCAGAGCCGACATCTTGAGGCGGGCCATCAGGCGCTCGCCGTCATCGAGGGTCGTGTCCTTGGCCATCGCCTTCAGCGCCGCGAACTTCGGAGCATACTGCTTGACCAACGCCTTGCGACGCTCGTTCTTGTTGACTGAACTCAGTTTCGCCATCGACTTAAGTTCTTTCTTTCCTAGTGCCCCCGCCCCGGCCGAAGCCGGTGCGGGAGGGGATTGTTCAGGCTGCCTTCTTCTCGTCGGCAGCGTCGTCTTCGATCGGGAACGGGAAGCCGAACAGACGGAGCAGCTCGCGCGCCTCGTCGTCGGTCTTCGCCGTGGTGGTCACGATCACATCCATGCCGCGGACCTTGTCGACCCGGTCATAGCTGATTTCTGGGAACACAATCTGCTCCTTCAAACCGCAGGCGTAGTTGCCGCGGCCGTCGAAGCTCTTCGGGTTGAGCCCGCGGAAATCGCGGACGCGGGGAAGAGCGATCGTGATGAAACGGTCGAGGAATTCGTACATGCGCTCACGGCGAAGGGTGACCTTCACGCCGATCGGCATGCCCTCGCGCAGCTTGAACTGCGCGATCGACTTCTTCGCCTTGGTGACGACGGGTTTCTGGCCGGCGATCAGCTCCATTTCGGAAGCGGCCTGGTCGACCTTCTTCTTGTCCTGGGTCGCCTCGCCAACACCCATGTTCAGCACGATCTTGTCGAGCCGCGGGATTTCCATAACGTTCTTGTAGCCGAACTTCTCGGTCATCGCCTTGATGATCGTCTCGTCGTACAGCTTCCGCATACGCGGCGTGTAAACTACCTCAGCCACCGATCTTCTCCCCGGTCTTGACGGCCACGCGGACCTTCTTGCCGTCCTGCTCCTCGAAGCGGACGCGGGTCGGCTTGCCGTCGGCGGTCACGTGCGCGACCTTCGAAACGTGCATCGGTGCTTCCTTGCGGACCAGACCACCCTGCGGGTCGCCCTGGGTCGGCTTGGTGTGGCGCACGGCGATGTTCACGCCGGACACGACGACCTTGTCGGCCTTCGGCATCGACACGGTGACTTCGCCGGTCTTGCCCTTGTCCTTGCCGGACAGGACGATGACCTTGTCACCCTTCTTGATACGAGCGGACGCCATTACAGCACCTCCGGCGCAAGGCTGATGATCTTCATGTGCTTCTTGCCACGCAGTTCGCGAACGACTGGTCCGAAGATACGGGTGCCGATCGGCTCCTCGTTCTTGTTGACCAGCACCGCGGCGTTGCCATCGAAGCGGATGACCGTGCCGTCTGCGCGACGGATGTCCTTGGCGGTGCGGACGATGACGGCGCGGTGAACGTCGCCCTTCTTCACGCGGCCGCGCGGCTGCGCTTCCTTGATGGAGACGACGATGATGTCGCCGACACCTGCAACACGACGCTTGGAACCCCCAAGCACCTTGATGCACTGCACCCGCTTCGCGCCGCTGTTGTCAGCGACGTCGAGATTGGACTGCATCTGGATCATGGATCCGTATCCCTTCTCTCTTTGGGGCCGATACCGACCGGACCCCGCCTAAAAAATCACCCCGGCGCAGGAAACCCTGCACCGGGGGGAGCGGCCCTGTAGCCGCTCCGTCGATGGGACGCAAGCGCCCCGATATCACCCCGAACCCGTCACCCCAGCGTAGGCTGGGGTCTTTCGGTTCGGGCCACCTGCTCCACCTCACGAGATCCCAGCCTGCGCTGGGATGACGGAAGGTGGTGCAGGACGGTTCAGCCCTCGGCCGAAGCCCGCTCCGGCGTCGCGTGGGTGTTGACCCGCTCGATCACCTTCCAGGTCTTCAGCTTGGAGATCGGTGCGGTCTCTTCGATCCGCACGGTCTCGCCCTGCTTGAACTCGTTGCTCTCGTCATGAGCATGATACTTCTTCGAGCGACGGATGATCTTCCCGTAGAGCGGGTGCTTCACCTTACGCTCGACGTTCACGACCACCGTCTTGTCGCCCTTGTCGGACACGACCAGACCGGTCAGCACGCGCTTCGGCATGATACGTTCCTTACTTCGCGGCTTCAGCGCTGGTGCGCTGAGCCTGCAGGGTCTTGATGCGAGCGATGTCGCGGCGGACCTCACGAACACGGCTCGGCTTTTCGAGCTGGTTCGTCGCGGCCTGGAAGCGCAGGTTGAACTGCTCGCGCTTCAGTTCGCCAAGCGACTCCGACAGCTGGTCGTCGCTCTTGGCCTTCATGTCGTCGATACGAGCCATGATCTTACTCGCCTCCCAGATGCGAGGTGTCACCCAGACGGGCGACAACCTTTACCTTGATCGGCAGCTTCATGGCCGCCCGCTCGAACGCCTCCGCGGCGATCTTGCCCTCGACACCGTCGAGCTCGAACAGGATCCGACCCGGCTTCACGCGGGCGGCCCAGAATTCCGGCGCGCCCTTGCCCGAGCCCATGCGGACTTCGGCAGGCTTGCCCGAGACGGGGACGTCCGGGAAGATACGGATCCACAAACGCCCCTGGCGCTTGATGTGACGCGTGATCGCGCGGCGGGCCGCCTCGATCTGACGCGCGGTGATCCGCTCCGGCTCCATCGCCTTCAGCCCGTAGGAGCCGAAGTTGAGGGAGAAGCCGCTCTTTGCGTCGCCGGAAATCTTGCCCTTGAAGGCCTTCCGGAACTTGGTCTTTTTTGGTTGCAGCATGTCTGTTCCTGACCCTTAGCGACGATCGTCGCGCTGCGGACGCACGCCGGAGGTCTGAGCCTCCATCATGATCCGGTCATACGACGTGGGATCGTTGCCGAGGATCTCGCCCTTGAAGACCCAGACCTTGACGCCGCAAACGCCGTAGGACGTGTGCGCCGTGGCTTCGGCATAATCGATGTTCGCGCGCAGCGTGTGCAGCGGAACGCGGCCCTCACGATAGGATTCCGACCGTGCGATCTCGGCGCCGCCGAGACGACCGCCGCAACCGACGCGGATGCCTTCGGCACCGAGACGCATCGCCGACTGGACCGCACGCTTCATGGCGCGGCGGAAGGCGATACGACGCTCGAGCTGGTCGGCGATGCCCTGGGCGACCAGGCGCGCATCGACTTCCGGCTTGCGGATCTCGACGATGTTCAGCGAGACCGTCGACGACGTCATCTTGCCGATCGTCGAGCGCAGCTTCTCGATGTCCGCACCCTTCTTGCCGATGATCACGCCGGGGCGTGCGGCGAAGATCGAGATGCGCGCGAGCTTGGCCGGACGCTCGATCACGACCTTCGAGATCGCGGCCTGCGGCAGCGTCTTGAAGATGAACGCGCGGATCTTGAGATCCTCGAGCAGGAGACGACCATAGTCGGCGCCTTCGGCGTACCAGCGGCTGTCCCAGGTACGGTTGATCTGCAGACGCAGACCGATGGGATTGCTCTTCTGACCCATTATGCTTCTTCCTGCTCGCGCACGACAATGCGCAGACGGCTGAACGGCTTGAGAATGCGGGTCGACTTGCCGCGGCCGCGGGTCGCGAAGCGCTTCATCGTGATCGACTTGCCGACCGACGCCTCGGCGACGACGAGCGCGTCGACGTCGAGGTTGTGGTTGTTCTCCGCATTGGCGATCGCAGACGCGAGAACCTTGCGGGCCTCGACGGCCATGCCCTTGGTCGAGAAGGCGAGGATGTTCATCGCATCGCCGACCTTCTTGCCGCGGATGAGCGCGGCGACGAGGCCGAGCTTCTGCGCGGAACCGCGGATCTGCGTGCCGACCGAGAGCGCCTCGTTATCGGCGACGCGGCGGGGTGCTGCCTGCTTAGACATCAGCGCTTGCCCTTCTTGTCGGCGGCGTGACCCGGGAAGTAGCGCGTGGGCGCGAACTCACCGAGCTTCATGCCGACCATGTCTTCGTTGACCGAGACGGGGACGAACTTGCGGCCGTTATACACGTTGAACGTGAGGCCGACGAACGAGGGCAGGATCGTCGAGCGGCGCGACCAGGTCTTGATCGGCGCACGCGCGTTGGTGTCCTGGGCGGTTTCTGCCTTCTTGAGCAGATGAAGGTCCACGAAAGGACCCTTCCATACGGAACGAGCCATCGTTTAGCCCTTCTTCTTCGCGTGACGCGACCGGATGATCATCTTGTCGGTCGACTTGTTATGACGAGTGCGAGCACCCTTCGTCGGCTTGCCCCACGGCGTAACCGGATGACGGCCACCCGAGGTGCGGCCTTCACCACCGCCGTGCGGATGGTCGACCGGGTTCTTGGCGACGCCGCGCGTCAGCGGACGGATGCCCATCCAGCGCGAACGACCGGCCTTGCCCAGGTTCTGGTTCTGGTTGTCGGGGTTCGAGACCGCACCAACCGTCGCCATGCAATCGCTACGGATGTAGCGCTGCTCGCCCGAGTTCAGGCGGACCATGACCATGCCCTTGTCGCGACCGACGACCTGCACGTACG
Organism: Sphingomonas rhamnosi; assembly: GCF_036663615.1. Lineage (NCBI taxonomy): Bacteria > Pseudomonadati > Pseudomonadota > Alphaproteobacteria > Sphingomonadales > Sphingomonadaceae > Sphingomonas > Sphingomonas rhamnosi. The sequence goes on along the minus strand of NZ_JAXOJJ010000004.1, from coordinate 350,964 downwards.
TGCCGGCCGAACGGGCGATCTGGCCACCCTTCATCGGCTTCATCTCCACGTTGTGGACGATGGTGCCGACCGGCATCTGACCGAGTTCCATGGCATTGCCAGGCTTCACGTCGGTCTTCTTGGCCGCGAGGACCTTGTCGCCGACGCCCAGACGCTGCGGCGCCAGGATGTAGGCGAGTTCCTCGTCCGGGTACTTGACCAGGGCGATGAACGCGGTGCGGTTGGGATCATATTCGATCCGCTCGACCGTGCCCTCGACGTCCCACTTGCGACGCTTGAAGTCGATATAGCGGTACTTCTGCTTGTGACCGCCGGCGATGCCGCGCGAGGTCACATGGCCCTTGTTGTTGCGACCGCCGGTCTTGTGCTTGCCTTCGGTCAGCGCCTTGACGGGCTTGCCCTTCCAGAGCGACGACTTGTCGACCAGGATGAGACCGCGGCGTGCCGGCGATGTCGGATTATAATGCTTGAGTGCCATGGCCTCAGATCCCCGTCGTCACGTCGATGGACTGACCGTCCTTCAACGTCACGATTGCCTTTTTCATGTCCGAGCGCGAATAGTTCGTGCCCTTCCACTTCTTGGTCTTGCCCTTCTGGACCAGCGTGTTGACGCCGACGACGTTGACGTCGAACAGCGCTTCCACAGCGGCCTTGATCTCGGGCTTCGTGGCGTCGTTGGACACCTTGAACACCACCGCGTTGTGCTCCGACAGAGTCGTCGTCTTCTCGGTGATGTGCGGCGCGAGGATAACGTCGTAGTGACGGTTATCGATCGTGCCGTTCTGCTTCTTAGCCATGGAAGCGCGCCTCCAGCTTTTCGACAGCGGCGCGGGTGAGCACCAGCGTGTCATGCTTCAGGATGTCGTAGACGTTGGCGCCGGCGGCCGGCATCACGTCCACTTCGAACAGGTTGCCGGCGGCGAACGCGAAGCTCGTCTCGACCATGTCGCCGTCGATCACCAGCGCGCGCTTGCCGAAGCCGAGCTTGGCGAGATCGCCGAGCAGGGTCTTCGTCTTGCCGCCTTCGACGACCAGGCTGTCCATGACGAACAGCGTGCCCGCCTTGGCATGGCTCGACAGCGCCATCTTCAGACCGAGTGCGCGAACCTTCTTGTTCAGGCCCGGGTTGAAGTCGCGGACGCGGGCGCCGTGCGCCTTACCACCACCGATGAACACCGGTGCGCGGCGATCGCCGTGACGGGCGGTACCGCCGCCCTTCTGGCGACCGAACTTCTTGCCGGTGCGCGCGACGTCTGCACGCTCGCGGGTGCCACGAGCCGTCTCGCGACGCTTCTCGAGCTGCCAGGTGACGACGCGGTGCAGGATGTCGGCGCGCGGATCGAGGCCGAAGACCTCGTCGTTGAGCTCGATGTCCGCCGTGTCGGTGCCGGCGAAGGATGAAATCTTGACCTTCACGTTCAGCCCTCCTGGCTATCGGCTGCGGGTGCGTCGGTCGTCTCGGCCGGCGTATCTGCTGCAGTGTTGCTGTTGGTGGTCTTGAGACCGGCGGGGAACGGTGCGTCGGCGTGGCGCGCGACCTTCACCGAGTCCTTGACGAAGAGCCAGCCGCCCTTGGAACCGGGAACCGAACCCTTGACGAACAGGAGACCGCGCTCGACGTCGGTCGATACGATCTCGAGGTTCTGCTGGGTGCGATACTTGTCGCCCATGTGGCCGGCCATCTTCTTGTTCTTGAAGACCTTGCCCGGATCCTGGCGCTGACCAGTCGAACCGAGCGAACGGTGCGAAACCGACACGCCGTGGGTCGCCCGCAGACCGCCGAAGCCCCAACGCTTCATGCCGCCCTGGAAGCCCTTACCCTGGGTCTTGCCCTGGATATCGACGATCTGGCCCGCGACATAATGGTCTGCCGAAATCTCGGCACCAACGTCGAGCAGGCCGTCTGCGTTCACGCGGAACTCATGGACGACAGCCTTGGGCTCCACTTCGGCCTTGCCGAAATGGCCGCGCTGCGGCTTTGCGACATTCTTCGACTTGGCGACACCTGCACCGAGCTGGACAGCGGTGTAGCCGTCACGATCCATTTCGCGAACGGAAATGACCTGATTGCCTTCGAGTGCCAGAACCGTGACCGGCACGTGCCGACCATCGTCCTGGAACAGGCGGGTCATCCCCATCTTCTTCGCGATCACGCCAGTACGCATGATCTTGTCCCTTCCTCGACAGAGGCCCCCGCAGGACGATTCCCCGGGGGCTTGCGGTGCCCGCCGCGACCGAAGCCGTGACAAAGCGCCAAATACGAAACGCCACCGAAGCGGATGCCTCGATGGTGCCCTTCCAGCCCGGAATATGCGATGCGAGCCCCCGTCCCGGGCTGGGATCCGGCGAACCGGACGAAACGGGAGACGCAGACCCGGTAGCAAGCCACCAGCGGTATCTCTTTTTCAGTCGGACGCCCGCCGAAGCCGGTTCCGAACTGGATTTCCGCCTCCGCGGAAACACGAACCCGGCGAGATGACCCGCCGGGGAAGCTGAGGCCCTTAGGCCAGCTTGATCTCTACGTCAACGCCGGCGGCGAGGTCGAGCTTCATCAGCGCGTCGACCGTCTGCGGCGTCGGCTGGACGATGTCGAGCATGCGCTTGTAGGTGCGGACCTCGAACTGCTCGCGCGACTTCTTGTCGACGTGGGGCCCACGCAGAACCGTGAACTTCTCGATGCGCGTGGGCAACGGGATGGGACCACGGATGAGCGCGCCGGTGCGGCGCGCGGTGTCGGCGATGTCGCCAGTGGCCTGATCGAGCACGCGGTGATCGAACGCCTTCAGACGAATGCGGATATTGCTGTCCATAGTCCCTACCGATGCGAAAGAGCGGGCCCGTTGCCGGGCACTTGCTGTGTGATGTTGAAAACCGAAGGCGGGCCTTACGGGAGGCGCGGGTGGATTGCAACCGGGGGTGGGTGATTTTCGCGCCGTCAGCAGACAGCGTCATTACGGCTCCATGTCGGGTCGTGTGTGTCAACTCAGCCGCAGCGCGCGATCAAGGTCCTGCCCGGGACCGATTATGCGATGCACGAACACACGATCGGGCAAAACCGAGTACAGGATGCCGTAGCCCCTCCACGACCGACGACGGATACCGTGTGCCTCGTACCGCGGCACCATAGGGAAGCCCCGCGGCACCTCGGCAAGTCGCATGGCTGTTTCGCGCAATTCCATGACGAAGGAAGCGGCGCGCGTCGGACTGTCGAGTGCAATGAAGAGGCCAATCCTCTTTAGGTCAGCGACGGCACGCGACGACAGGACCACCCTCATCCGCGGGGCTGGCCACCCGATAATTCGATCTCTGCAAGCACCTCGCTACACGCGAGGTCGAGCTCTACACCCCTGCCCGCGTTCATCTCGACCAAGCTGTCGGATATCGAGTCGTCCAGTTCACGGAGCCAGAGCGCTTCGTCCTCGATGCCGCGCTGGTCGCGCCGTACCAGATCGCGGAAATAGTCGCTGACGCTGTCGTATTGCCCGCCGTCGATCCGCTCCTGCACATAGTCGCGCATTGGGTCGGGCAGGGAAATGTTCATGGAAGCCATGGCGCGTTCTCCAATTTCACCATGGCAAAAAATACGATCGCGAGCAAGAATGCCGGCGCCTGAGATTGGACATGGCGGCTAATATCGAACCCAATAGGTATTTGGACAGAGCCTGCGCTTCAGTGACGAGGAATGTCGTCAAAAGGGGATCTGCCGGCCTAATAAGAAACTGCTTCAGATCGCTCCCAAGGAGCACTTCACGGCCGCAATCACGCCGAGAACGCAAAAAAGCCCGGCCTCTCTCGCGAGAAGCCGGGCTCTGTCGTTCTACGCCCGAAGGCGTGGAAGATTACTTGGAGATGCCGCTGACGACGCCTGCACCAACCGTACGGCCACCTTCGCGGATCGTGAAGCGCTGGCCCACGTCCATGGCGATCGGTGCGATCAGCTTGATGCCGAGTGCAACGTTGTCGCCGGGCATGACCATCTCGGTGCCCTCAGGCAGCTCGACGGTCCCGGTGACGTCCGTGGTCCGGAAGTAGAACTGCGGGCGGTAGTTGGCGAAGAACGGCGTGTGACGGCCACCCTCTTCCTTCGACAGCACGTAGACTTCCGACGCGAAGTCGGTGTGCGGCTTGATCGTGCCCGGCTTGCAGAGCACCTGGCCACGCTCGACTTCGTCGCGAGCGACGCCGCGGATCAGCGCGCCGACGTTGTCGCCAGCCTGGCCCTGGTCGAGCAGCTTGCGGAACATCTCGACGCCCGTGACCGTGGTCTTGCGGACGGTCGGGTGGATACCGACGATCTCGACTTCCTCGCCGACCTTGACGATGCCGGTCTCGACGCGACCGGTGACGACCGTGCCACGACCCGAGATCGAGAACACGTCCTCGATCGGCATCATGAACGGCTTGTCGAGCGGACGCTCGGGCTGCGGGATGTACTCGTCGACGGCGGCCATCAGCTTGATCACGGCTTCCTTGCCGATCTCAGGCAGCTTGTCCTGCAGCGCGGCGGTGGCCGAACCCTGGATGACGGGGATGTCGTCGCCCGGGAAGTCGTACGAGCTGAGCAGTTCGCGGATTTCCATCTCGACCAGCTCGAGGATCTCGGCGTCGTCGACCAGATCGACCTTGTTCATGAACACGACCATCGCGGGCACGCCGACCTGGCGTGCGAGCAGGATGTGCTCGCGGGTCTGCGGCATCGGGCCGTCGGTTGCCGACACGACGAGGATCGCGCCGTCCATCTGGGCAGCACCGGTGATCATGTTCTTCACATAATCGGCGTGGCCCGGGCAATCGACGTGCGCATAGTGACGGTTGGTCGTCTCGTACTCGACGTGTGCGGTCGAGATCGTGATGCCGCGCTCGCGCTCCTCGGGAGCCTTGTCGATGTTGGCGAAGTCCACGGCGGTGCCGCCGGTGGTCTCTGCCAGAACCTTCGTGATCGCCGCGGTCAGCGAGGTCTTACCATGATCGACGTGACCGATGGTGCCGATGTTCAGATGCGGCTTGTTCCGCTCAAATTTTGCCTTGGCCATGATTTCCTACCTTCTGATTCGTATTCCGGTGCCTCACCGGGAACCGCGCGAACGCGGCCCCATAGCGGCTCGATTTCGGTTGCGCCAGCCCCCTGCCCTAAGGACGGGCCGACGCGGAAGTAAATTCCGTATCGTCAGTCCACGGGCGATGCCCGAGTCTGGCCGGCCTTTCGGCGTCTCGGAGCCAAGTTTCCTTGGCTCCGTGCGCCTTAGGCCAACTTGGCCTTCACCTCGTCGGCGACGTTCTGCGGCACTTCGTCATAGTGCGAGAACTGCATCGAGTACTGCGCGCGGCCCTGGGTGAACGAGCGGAGCGCGTTCACATAGCCGAACATGTTCGCGAGCGGCACCATCGCCTCGACAGTCTGCGCGTTGCCGCGGCTGTCGGTGCCCTGGATCTGCCCACGACGGCTGTTGATGTCGCCGATGACGTCGCCCAGATAATCCTCCGGGGTGACGACCTCAACCTTCATCACCGGCTCGAGCAGCGTGATGCCCGACTTCTGTGCGACTTCGCGCATCGCGCCACGGGCACAGATTTCGAACGCCAGCGCCGACGAGTCGACGTCGTGATAGGCGCCGTCATACAGGATGATCTCGAAGTCGATGATCGGGAAGCCGACCAGCGAACCCGACGCGGCAGTCTCGCGGAAGCCCTTCTCGATCGCCGGCAGATATTCCTTCGGAATGTTGCCGCCCTTGATCTCGTCCTTGAAGATGATGCCCGAACCGCGCTCGCCAGGGGCGACCTTCACCTTCACGCGGCCGAACTGGCCGGTGCCGCCCGACTGCTTCTTGTGGGTGTAGTCGACGTCGACGGGCTTCTTCAGATACTCGCGATACGCCACCTGCGGCGCACCGACGTTCGCCTCGACCTTGAACTCACGCTTCATGCGGTCGACCAGAATTTCGAGATGGAGCTCGCCCATGCCCTTGATGATGGTCTGGCCGCTCTCGTTGTCCGACGACACGCGGAACGACGGGTCCTCGCGGGCGAGACGGTTGAGCGCGACGCCCATCTTCTCCTGGTCGGCCTTGGTCTTCGGCTCCACCGACAGCTCGATCACGGGCTCGGGGAATTCCATCCGCTCAAGGATGATCGGTGCGTTCATCGCGCAAAGCGTATCACCGGTCGTGGTGTCCTTCAGGCCCGCGAGAGCGACGATGTCACCCGCATAGGCGATCTGGATGTCCTCACGCTCGTTCGCATGCATCAGCAGCATGCGACCGACCTTTTCCTTCTTGTCCTTGACCGAGTTGGTGACCTGCGATGCGGTCTCCAGCTTGCCCGAATAGATGCGTGCGAAGGTCAGCGTGCCGACGAACGGATCGTTCATGATCTTGAACGCCAGCGCCGAGAACGGCACATCGTCCGACGACGGACGCTCATCGGCGGTGACGCCGTCGAGCTTCAGACCCTGGATCGCGGGAACGTCGAGCGGGCTCGGCAGATAGTCGACCACGGCGTCGAGCAGGGGCTGAACGCCCTTGTTCTTGAACGCCGAGCCGCAAACCACCGGCACGAATGCCATGTCGAGCGTACCCTTGCGGATCAGCTTCTTGAGGTCGGCCGTGCTCGGCTCGTTGCCCTCGAGATACGCCTCCATCAGGGCGTCGTCCTGCTCGACGGCCATTTCGATCAGTTCGCTGCGATACTTCGCCGCCTTGTCGGCGAGGTCCTCAGGAATGTCCTGATATTCGAACTTCGCGCCCAGGCTCTCTTCGAGCCAGATGATCGCGCGGTTCTCGACCAGATCGACCAGGCCCTTGAAGCCGCCTTCCATGCCGATCGGCAGATACAGCACCGCCGGACGCGCGCCGAGGCGCTCGATGATCGAATTGACGCAGAAATAGAAATCGGCGCCGGTGCGGTCGAGCTTGTTGATGAAGCACATCCGCGGAACCTTGTACTTGTCCGCCTGGCGCCACACCGTCTCGGACTGCGGCTCGACGCCGGCAACGCCGTCGAAGCACGCGACCGCGCCGTCGAGCACGCGCAACGAACGCTCGACTTCGATCGTGAAGTCGACGTGGCCCGGCGTGTCGATGATGTTGATCAGGTGCTCTTCACCCTTGCCTTCTTCGGCCCGCCATTTGCAGGTCGTCGCGGCGGACGTGATCGTGATCCCGCGCTCCTGCTCCTGCTCCATCCAATCCATCGTCGCGGTGCCTTCGTGCACTTCGCCGATCTTGTAGGACTTGCCGGTGTAATAGAGGATGCGCTCGGTCGTCGTCGTCTTACCGGCGTCGATGTGCGCCATGATGCCGATGTTGCGGTAACGGTCGAGCGGATGGCTGCGGGCCATGATCGTGCTTCCTTAAAGATATGGGGAGCCAGCAGAACCGGCTCCCCATGATATAGGCGTTATATAGTACGAGCGATAGGCCACCCGCACCGGGTCACCAGCGCAATGCCGGCAACACACCGCTGTTACCAGCGGTAGTGCGAGAAGGCGCGGTTGGCTTCGGCCATCCGGTGCGTGTCTTCGCGCTTCTTGACCGCGTTGCCGCGGTTGTTGGCGGCGTCCATCAGCTCGCCCGACAGCCGTGCGGCCATCGTGTTCTCGCTGCGGGCACGTGCCGCACCGATGAGCCAGCGAATGGCCAGTGCCTGGGCACGCTCGGGACGAACCTCGACAGGGACCTGGTAGGTCGCACCACCGACGCGGCGCGAACGGACTTCGATGCCCGGCTTTACGTTGGTCAGCGCGTCGTGGAACACGCCGATCGGATCGCGCTTGGCGCGCTGCTCGACGGTTTCGAAGGCACCGTAGACGATCAGCTCTGCGACGGACTTCTTGCCGTCGAGCATGACCGAATTCATGAACTTCGAGAGGACCTCATCACCGTATTTCGGATCGGGGAGGATGATACGCTTTTCTGGACGACGGCGACGTGCCATTTCAAATTCCTTCGTTCTTCAGCTGGTCCGGAACACGTCCGGGGCTTACTTTTTTGGATTCTGGATCCCGGCGGTTGGCCGGGATGATCGGGCTAAAGCCCGATCACTTAGGCCGCTTGGCGCCGTACTTAGAACGCGACTGACGCCGGTCCTTCACACCCTGTGTATCGAGCACGCCGCGCAGGACGTGGTAGCGCACACCGGGAAGATCGCGGACACGACCGCCACGGATCAGGACCACCGAGTGCTCCTGGAGATTGTGGCCCTCGCCCGGGATGTAGCTGATGACTTCGCGCTGGTTGGTCAGGCGAACCTTGGCCACCTTGCGCAGAGCCGAGTTCGGCTTCTTCGGGGTCGTCGTGTAGACGCGGGTGCAAACGCCGCGCTTCTGCGGGTTGGCTTCCATCGCAGGGACCTTGGACTTGGCCTTCTGCGGATCGCGGCCCTTGCGGACCAGCTGGTTAATCGTCGGCATTGAAGCCTTCACCTTTCAAATGGTTACTTTGCTGGAGCCATGGGCGCCTAGGAATACAAAAAGGACCATCGGGAGCGGTGACCGCCCCTCAGGCCCTGGAATGCATCCAGCAATGTTCAAGCATGTCCGGCGGGAACGGTCCCGTCGAGCAGGGTGCGCCTATACGCACGAGCGGTGCGATGGTCAACCGCGACGCGGCTGCGATGATCCCCTTCGGCACTTGCCCTGCCGGAAAACCGCGGGTAGGGGGCTGTGGCGCGGAGGAGTGTAGCTCAGTTGGTAGAGCATCGGTCTCCAAAACCGAGGGTCATGGGTTCGAGTCCCCTCACTCCTGCCACCGCGCCCTTCCCCTTCCCCATTCAAATCCGATCCATGTTCGCTTGATTCGCGCCGGCGATACCGCATGTTCGCGTCGACATGACGTGAACGGGGGGACGGGTTCATGCGGACGATGTGCAGCGGGCTCGCGCTCGCGACCATGCTGGCGGGGGCGCCGGCGGGGGCGCAGCAAGTTGCGGTACCGGCGGTAAGCGATGCACCCGGCGAGGAGATCGTGGTCACCGGATCGCGCATCCGCCGCGATCCGCTCGACCAGCCCTCCCCGGTCATCACCGTCGACGCCGAATCGATCCAGCGCACAGGGCTCTCCTCGGTCGCCGACGTGCTCCAGCGGCTGCCAAGTGCTGCCGGCGGGCTGAATTCGAAGGTCAACAATTCGGGCAATATCGGCAACCCGCCCGATGGCGGCGGGGTCGGTGCGGGATCGGCCGAGATCGACCTGCGCTACCTGACCGCGAAGCGTACTCTGGTGCTGGTCGACGGCTTGCGCTTCGTCAACGGCGCCTCGGCGAGCGGGATCCCGTCGACGGTGGACCTCAACACCATCCAGGTCGGGTCGATCGAGCGGATCGAGATCCTGCAGTCGGGCCAGTCGCCGCTCTACGGATCGGACGCGCTGTCGGGCGTCGTCAACATCATCACGAAGTCGGAACAGAGGGGGCTGAAAGCGTCGGCGCAGTTCGGCACGTTCCGTCAGGGCGACGGCCACACGCAGGACTATAATGTCAGCTACGGCGTGCAATCACCGGGCGGCAGCCCGCGCACCAGCGTGGTGTTCGGCGCGAGCTATGTGAAGCAGGAGAAGGTCAGCACGCGCGACCGGGCGATCTCGCAATTCCCCAACCCCGGGCAGACCAGCTGCACCGATCCGGTCGGCGGCTGTTCGAGCGCTACGGTCAACGGCTTCGTCCAGCTGGCTGGGCCCGCGCTGACGATCAAGACCGCGCCGATCCTGGGGCGGCCGCGCTACGACGCCGCGAACCCGACCGGACCGAACAGCGACTTCCGCCTGCTGACCGCGGCGGACCGGTTCAATTTCTCGCCGTACAATTATTTCCTGACGCCGTCCGAGCGCTACGGCTTCTTCGTCAGTGGCAAGCAGGAGCTGACCGATCGCGTGAACCTGCGCGCCAAACTCAACTATACGCGGCGCAATTCGCAGAACCAGGCGGCGTTCCTGCCGCTGTTCGTCGGGCCCGATGCCGGCAACGGCAATCTGCTCGACACGATCTCGATCGACGCGACCAACCCGTACAACCCGTTCGGCTTCACGTTGTCGGCGGGCGGTGCGGGCAATCCGCCGGCGAATTACTCGACGGTGCGGCGGCGGTTGGTGGAGGCCGGCCAGCGGACCTACACGCAGACGGTCGACACGATGACCGCGACCGCGACCCTGGACGGGTCGTTCGACGCGATCGGGCGCAAATTCTATTGGGACGTGAACGCGGTCCTGGGCTTCAACGATGCCAAGCAGCTGTTCACCGGCAACATCAACGCCGCACGGCTCGCGCAGGCGCTGGGGCCGGTGTCGCAGTGCACCGGGGACTGCGTGCCGTTCAACATCTTCGGCGGCGCGGGATCGGTCACTCCGGCGATGCTCGCCTATGTCGCGTTCGACGAGCGCGCGCGCAGTTCGCAGCGGCTGGAGGATTATACCGCCAATATCTCGGGCGAGCTGTTCGACCTGCCCGCGGGCGCGGTCGGGATCGCGGCGGGGTATGAACACCGCGTACAATATGGCCGGTTCGCGCCCGACCCGCTGATCACCGCAGGCCTGGGTGCCGACATCCCCGCGCAGCCCGCACGCGGCCTGTTCAATTCGGACGAGGCCTATGCCGAGCTGCGCGTGCCGTTGATCCACGACACGCCTTTGATCCACTCGCTCGAAGTCGGCGGCGCGGTGCGGCATGCGAACTATTCGACCAGCGGCAGCAACACCACCTATACCGCCAACGGACTGTGGAAGCCGGTGACCGACCTGCTGTTCCGTGCGTCCTATGCGCAAGGGTTTCGCGCGCCGAGCATCGGCGAGCTGTTCGGCGCCGCATCGCGATCCGATGCGCCGATCGACGATCCGTGTACCAACGTCGCGGGATCGCCGTACCAGACCAACCCCGCGGTGCGCGCGAACTGCACCGCGAACGGCGTGCCGGCGAACGGCAGCTATCAGGAGCCCAATGGCGGGCAGCTGGGCGTGCTGACCGGGGGCAACAACGCGCTGAAGCCCGAGACGTCGCGGACCTGGCTGTTCGGCGGGGTCTATGCGCCGGGCTGGGCGCAGGCCAGCGGCTTTGCCAGCCAGCTGAGCATTGAGGGCAATTACTACGACATCAAGGTGGACGACGCGATCGCGCCAGTCGATGCGCAGCTGACGCTCAGGCGGTGTGCGTTCAGCGCCGACGCGTTGTCGTGCGCGGCGATCACGCGGACGCCGAGCGGGCTGATCTCGCGAATAAACGCGCAGCTGCAGAACATCGGCGGGATCCGCACCCGCGGCGTCGACGTGACCGCGGTGTATCGCAGCCGGCGCGGCGCGGCCGGGGTGTTCGGGCTGTCGCTCAACGGCAATATCCTGCTGAAATATACCGAGACCTTCCCGGCGGAGAACGGCTTCACCACAACCGATTACCGCGGCACGACGCGCGGGTTCCCGGACCAGAGCTATCCGAAGTTCAAGGGGAACGCGGTGGTCGACTGGGATCTGGGGGCGGTGCGTGCGGCGTTCACCGGGCGCTATATCGCGCGGGTGAAGGAGGCGGACGGCAGCAAGCTCGGCAGCACCGTCTACGGCGACGTCCAGCTGGCGTTCTCGCCGGCGTGGATGGAGCACAAGCTGGCGCTGACGATCGGAGTGAACAATGTGTTCGACCAGGATCCGCCGACGTGCACGAGCTGCACGGGGCCGAATTACGATCCGACCACGTATGACGTGCCCGGGCAGTTTGGGTATGTTCGGTTGTCCTGGGGGTTGTGAGGGCGCGGGCGCGACTGGCGTTTGCCGACGGGAGGTGCCCGACCGCACTCCCCCTTCCCCCGTTCCGTCACCCCAGCGAAGGCTGGGGTCTCGTGCGACTGGCGTTGCGTGCATGCTGCGGGAGATCCCAGCCTTCGCTGCGATGACGGAACGGGGGATGACGGAGCCGGAGATGACGGGGCCGGAGATGACGGCGCGGGGGATGACGGACTGTGGCGATGCCGGAACCGCAGCGACGAATGCACGAAACGCAATCATGGTTGCGCTATCAACAATTGCGTTGCGGGGTGCTGCGATGCACAAAGACGACGCCTTTCAGGCATCCTCTCCTAAAAACTTTCACGGCCGGTCGCATGACCGGCCTTTTTTTTGGCGTGCGAAATCGGCGCCGGAAATCGGTCGGGAACGGCACGAAATCGGCCCCTACCCCCTGCCCTTGCTTTCGCCCGGTAGCAAAGCTATCTGCCGGGGCTTCCGATGGTCGGCCGGCACTGCCTCTGAAAGGCGATGCGGCTGGCCCTCCTTTTCCTCAACATGCGAGTGAAGAACATCGTGGCGAAGACGTCCCCACTCGAATTCATCCAGCAGGTCCGCACCGAAACGTCGAAGGTCACGTGGCCGACGCGGCGCGAGACGGTGATGACCGGCGTGATGGTCGTGATCATGACGACGATCCTCGCGGTGTTCTTCTTCGGCGTGGATTCGATCCTGCAGGCGATCGTCACCATGCTCCTGAAACTCGCTCAATAAGGTCCGCACATGGCGCGCTGGTACATCATTCACGCCTATTCGGGTTTCGAGGGCAAGGTTCGCGATTCGATCATGGCCGAGGCGACCCGCATGGGCCTCGAGCAGCTGGTCGAGCAGATCGAGGTTCCGACCGAGACGATCACCGAAGCCCGTCGCGGCAAGAAGATCGCGGTCGAGCGCAAGTTCATGCCGGGCTATGTGCTCGCGAAGCTGAACATGAACGACGACGTCTATCACCTGGTCAAGAACACGCCGAAGGTGACGGGTTTCCTGGGATCGATGGGCAAGCCCCAGGCGATCAGCGAGGCGGAAGCCGCGCGGATGCTGAATTCGAAGGAAGAGGCGGCCGCTGCGCCCAAGCAGAAGATCAAGGTTGATTACGAGATCGGCGATTCGGTCAAGGTGCTGGACGGTCCGTTCGCGAGCTTCACCGGGTTGGTCGAGGAACTCGATTTCGACAAGTCGAAGGTCAAGGTTTCGGTGTCGATCTTCGGTCGCGCCACGCCGGTCGAACTCGACTTCGAACAGGTCGAGCGGAGCAAGTAAGCCAAAGGCTTACTGCCCGCACGCGGCTAGCGCAGCTAGCCCGCGAGACGGGCGAACGCCGGCCGGCCTCGCTCTAGCGAGGTCCGACGACGCGGGATTTAGTCCCGCGTCGCGCCGCATCGAGTTACCTCCACACACCGATGGACGCCGGGACGAACGTCCGGCAGACTGAGCCCCGGCCCGCGGCAGTACGCGCGGCCGGGGGGACTCACCCATGACCGGATCGATCGCGGTTCTGACGGCAGCAGCAGCGACGTTCGTCGGTGCGCATCTGCTGTTGTCGCACCCCGCGCGCGCGCCGCTGGTCGGCCGCCTGGGTGAGAAGGGCTTTGCCGGGCTCTACACCGTCGTTGCGCTCGCGACGTTCGTCGCGACGGTGTCGGCCTACCGCGCGACGCCCGATACCGTGCCGCTATGGGCCGTCGGCGATGCGCTGTGGGCGGTATCGACACTGTTGATGCTGGTCGCGTCGATCCTGTTCCTCGGTTCGATGATCCGCAACCCGGCGATGACGCCGGGGACCGCCGCGACCGCGCCGGCGCGCGGCGTGTTCGCGGTAACGCGGCATCCGATGATGTGGGGCTTCGCACTGTGGGGCGTCGCGCATATCCTGATCTATCCGCTGGTCGCCAACATCGTGCTGTGCGGCGCGATCATCGCCCTGGCGCTGGTCGGCGCGGCGTTGCAGGACCGCAAGAAGGCGGCGCTCGATCCGCAGGGCTGGCCCGCCTGGCAGTCGCGGACGAGCTACCTCCCCTTCGCCGCGATCGCCGCGCGCCGCGCGCGGTTCGGCGGCTTCGGCCTGCACACGCTGGCGGGCGGCCTGGTGCTGTGGCTGGCCGCGACCTGGGCGCATATCCCGCTCGCCGGATGGGCGGCAGGTATCTGGCGGTGGGTGGGTTAGGGCGGCGGTGTTGAACAGGAAGATCGTCCGCTAACGCCCAATCCCGGTCATTAGAGGTTGCGTGATCGAACACCAGAGGCGGCCATTGGCACTTCCCGGCGATCCCCGTAGGCTGACGGCATGAGCGAAGTCATGGTCAACTTCATCGCCTTCAACGAGGCCCGAGACACTTGCCAGATGGTTCTCGTGGAAGGACCGTGGGACGGCGAAATAGAAGATCATCTGCGCAGCTTGCAGGATCGAATGTTCGGCTGCCTTAACGCCGCACTCGATGGTCACTTGGCCGCGCAGTTCCCCGAAGCCAAGGGTTTGAACGTCGTCATTCGTGTAGATTGCTACGACGTCCAACGCGACGAAGTGGAAGCCTTTTTCGGGCGATTTACGGATGGGGTAGCTACCATGTCGGACTACTCGACAACAGGGTCACCGTTTGTCCGTCAGTTTCTGTTCGAGGTTAGCTTCGACACGGTGGCCGATGCCTAACGCCCGCTTCGCCCTTTATTGGCCCGAAAGCTGCCCGTCGCCTAACCACCACTTTCAGACGTTCCCTCTGGCGGCTCAGTCGTCGGTCCTCGAGCGTTGCTTGCGCCAACCCGTGACCTGATCGAGCGCGGGGAGCGGTGGGCCTTCGGCGAACCACGGGCCCTTTCCCCTGGCCTGGCGGTCGGCTTCGGCAATTTCGAAAGCTTCGCGGGCGCGGTCCTGTTGCACGCGGTACATCACGGCCATTCGGTAGCTGTAGGCGTCCGAGGATTCGCCGCGGCGGCGCATGAGGTGGGTGGGGGGCGGCGTTCTCGAACGCCTGATTCGGGGTCAGCGGACGGGGCATGACTTGGGGGTCGCGCGGGTTTTCCTACATTGCAATCCCCCCTTTTGTCTCTGCGTCCTCTGCGCCTCTGCGCGAATAAGAAGGGTGGTTCACGCGAAGGCGCGAAGGGAAGAAGGTTTTGTTCGCGCGGAGGCGCGGAGGGCGCGGAGAGAAGAAGAAGGGCGGGTGTTGCCGCTGCGCGGGTTTTGGGCTATGCGCGCCGGCTTCCAACGCGACAGCTGTGGAATGCCTGTGGGAGAGCGCCCTGGTGCTCGTCTGAACCACTTACCTTGAGAAGAGAGACAATGGCTAAAAAGATTACCGGCTACATCAAGCTGCAGGTGCCGGCTGGCGACGCCAAGCCCGCACCGCCGATCGGGCCTGCGCTGGGTCAGCGCGGCGTCAACATCATGGAGTTCTGCAAGGCGTTCAACGCCGGCACGGGCGACCTGAAGAAGGGCATGCCGATCCCGACCGTCATCACGGTCTATGCGGATCGCTCGTTCTCGTTCGAGACCAAGACGCCGCCGGCATCCTACCTGATCAAGGAGGCCGCAGGCCTCAAGTCGGGGTCCAAGGAGCCCGGCAAGGTCGTCGCCGGCAAGATCACGCGCGCCCAGCTGAGCGAGATCGCGACGACGAAGATGAAGGACCTGAACGCCAACGACATCGACGCGGCGACGAAGATCATCGAGGGCTCCGCCCGCGCGATGGGCCTCGAAGTGGTGGAGGGCTGATATCATGACCAAGCTGACCAAGAAGCAGAAGACCATCACGATCGATCGTGAGAAGCTGCACATGATCGACGAGGCCATCGGCCTGGCGCGCTCGGGTGCGACGTCGAAGTTCGACGAGACGATCGAAGTCGCGCTGAACCTGGGCGTCGATCCGCGTCACGCCGACCAGATGGTCCGCGGCGTGGTGACGCTGCCCAAGGGCACCGGCAAGACCGTGCGCGTGGCGGTGTTCGCCCGTGGCGCCAAGGCCGACGAAGCGACCGCGGCTGGTGCCGATGTCGTCGGTGCCGAGGACCTGATGGAGACCATCCAGGGTGGCACGATCGATTTCGATCGCTGCATCGCGACCCCGGACATGATGGGCATCGTCGGTCGCCTCGGCAAGGTGCTGGGTCCCAAGGGCCTGATGCCGAACCCGAAGCTCGGCACGGTGACGATGAACGTCGCAGCCGCCGTCGAAGCGGCCAAGGGCGGCCAGATCGAGTACCGCGTCGAGAAGGCCGGAATCATCCATTCGGGCATCGGCAAGGCCTCGTTCCCGGCGGAAGACCTGCGCGCGAACTTCGACGCGCTGGTCGATGCGGTGGTCAAGGCCAAGCCGGCCGGCGCCAAGGGCAAGTATGTCCGCAAGGTTGCGATCTCGAGCACCATGGGTGCGGGGATCAAGGTCGATACGGCTGAGGTTGCTGGGGCGTGACCGCACGGGATTAGCGTCAGCTAATCCCGAGACGGTGGCGCCCGGCCGGTGCGGCTTCAGCCGCGACCGACGGGAACGGGATTTATTCCCGTTCCCGGGCTGACATGAAGAAGGGGCCGGGAGAGCGATCTCCCGGCCCTTTTTCGTTTGTCCTAGCAACAGGGCCCCCCGGCGGAGGCCGGGGCCCAATTGGGGGACGAGGGTAACGGAACGCAGTCCGTCGTCACTGAGGTTTCCCCATTGGGCCCCGGCCTTCGCCGGGGTGGTGTTGGGGGCTAGGCGTCCGCGTCCTCCGGGAAGTCCGCGCCGAGGCTCACCTCGCGGGCGGCGGTGATGGCATCGAGGCGTTCCTTCAGTTTGGCGGTGACGGCGTCGTAGCCGAACTTGCCGAGTACGAGGTGGCGCGGGGGCGTGTCGTGCTGGACCGCTGCGATGATCGCCTCGCCGGCGCGGACGGGGTCGCCAGCCTGGGTGCCGCTGATGTCCTTGGTGCCGGCCATCCGCGCCTTGGCGGTGTCGGCATAGGCGGGGATGGTGCTCGGCGTCTGCCTGAGCGAGCGGCCGGCCCAGTCGGTGCGGAACGGGCCGGGTTCGACGCAGGTTACGCCGATCCCGAGCGGGCCGACCTCAGCGAGCAGCGCGTCGGACCAGCCTTCGACGGCATGCTTCGACGCGGCGTAATAGCCTGAGCCTGGGAAGCCGATAAGCCCCGCGACCGAGGTGAAGTTGACGATGTTGCCGGCCCCCTGCGCGCGCATCACCGGCAGCACCGCGCGGGTCATCGCGAACAGGCCGAACACGTTGGTGTCGAACTGCGCGCGAATCTCGGCGTCGTCGCCTTCCTCGGCGGTCGCCTGATAGCCATAGCCGGCATTGTTCACGAGCACGTCGATGCGGCCGAACTTCGCGGTGGCCGCAGCGACGGCGGCATCGATCTGCGCCTGGTCGTTGACGTCGAGGTCGAGCGCGAGCGCGCGGTCTTCGAAGCCTTCGACGAGATCGGCGACCCGGTCCGCGCCGCGTGCGGTGACGACGGCGGTCCAGCCGCGGTCGAGCACGAGCCGCGCGAGATCGCGGCCGAAGCCGGTCGAGCAGCCGGTGATGAACCAGACGGGAGAAGCGGGAAGAGTCATGACGCGGCCTTTTCGATGGGGAGAGCAGGAGTTAGGGCGCGGCCGCCCCGCGGCAAGGCCCCTTGCCAGCGAAGGCTTTAACGCGGATCAACGGCGTGGGGGGCAGGCGATGGCACGGCGCGCGATAGGAGCGGTTGGCTTGGCGTTGGCGGCCGGCGCGATGGCGCAGGACGTGCCGGTCGATCCGCGCAAGGCGCCGCCCGAGATCGTCGTCGAAGGCGAACGACCCCATGTCGATGCCGGGGCGTGGACGATCCATAAATGGCCGTCGCGAACGGTCATCGTCAATTCCGGTAGTGCCGGACGAGGAGTTTCGACGACACCGGGCTGGACGGCCCGCACCTGTATCGCCGACGAGGCGCTGGATGACGCGATCGCCCGCCTGCTGGGTCGCGACAACGCCGTCACCCAGCCCGGATGCTCGCGGATGCGGATACGGATCGCCAAGGGTCGGTTGACGGGCCGCAAGGACTGCACGCGGATGATGGCGGTAGGCGGTGACCTAAGGCCCGCGGTCATGGCATCGGCAACCCGGTACACCGGCATTCTGGCACCGACCCGCATCGATGTCCGCCTGCACGCGCGAACGCAGGATAACGGCGAAGACGTCGCCGAGATGACCGGACGCCTCACCGCCGAGCGCACCGGAGCCTGCCCCGCCCCCGCCCCCACCCCCGCCGTGCCGGTCGCCGGACCGGCGGCGCGCGGCGCACCTGACGGCGGGTCTGCCGCGATCCGGGCGGTGTCGCCGTCTCCCGCGCCCAGCCTAGCCATTCCCGGCGAGGATAGACCGGCGAACGCCGCATCCGTCACCACCCCGATCGAGGCCCGTGCGCGCGTTGCGGCGGCGCAGGAATCGGCCGACGATATCGTCGTGGTGGCGCGGCGGTTGCGTAAGTTGCGGCTGCGCTATGCGAGTATCGGCCGGATCCTTTCGTCGTGCCGGCCGGAGATCTCGAGCGGCGACGCGCGGGTCGACCGGATCGGCTGCGCGATCGTGCGGGCCTGCGTGCGCGCTGGGTTCGGCGAGCGGGGGCCGGACATCGCGTGCTTCCGCCGGAAAGTGGATTCGCTGGCGCCCGATTGACTCGCGCGCCAATTCCGCTAAGGCGCTCCCTCGTTCGGCGGGCTTGCTCGCTCGAACTCCGTCCGAGACGGTAGGTGTGCAGGGTTTGCCTGCGCTTAATCTCCTACCTAGACGGGGAATGGAATTTCGTCGCCGTGTTCGCACGTCGGCTGTGTCGCTTGCCTGGCAAGCGCCTCTCCCATGCCCCATCGCCGAGACACCCCGGAAGCGTGGGATGTCCACGCCTCCGGTTAGTGACCGGGTGAACCGCCGCAGGGCGGAACACCCAAAACCGTGGAGAATGGCATGGATCGTGATCAAAAGACCGCGGCCGTCGCTGAGCTGAACCGCAATTTTTCCGAGGTCGGCGTCGTCGTTGTGACGCGCAACCTGGGAATGACCGTCGCACAGTCCACTGTGCTGCGGAACAAGATGCGCGACGCCGGCGCGACCTACAAGGTCTCGAAGAACAAGCTTGCCAAGATCGCGCTGGACGGCACCGACTATCTCTCGCTGGGCGACATGCTCACGGGTCCGGTCGGTCTGGCCAGCTCCATCGATCCCGTCGCGGCCGCCAAGGTGGTCGTCGATTTCGCGAAGACGAACGACAAGTTCGAAATCGTGGGTGGGGCGATGGGTGCGACGACCCTCGACGTCGACGGCGTGAAGGCGCTCGCGACACTGCCCTCGCTGGATGAACTGCGTGCCAAGATCCTCGGCCTCCTCGTTGCCCCGGCAACGAAGCTGGCGACGATCACGCAGGCTCCGGCAGCGCAGATCGCGCGCGTGCTTTCCGCCTACGCGGAGAAGGAAGACGCCTGATCTTGGGCACTTTCGTCAATTTTGAACTGATGGGGCGCATGCCCCGAGATGGAGACTACACATGGCAGACCTGAACGCACTGGTTGACCAGCTTTCGGCCCTCACCGTCCTCGAGGCCGCCGACCTTTCGAAGCTTCTCGAAGAGAAGTGGGGCGTTTCGGCCGCAGCAGCGGTCGCAGCAGCACCTGCAGCCGGCGGTGGCGCAGCCGCACCGGCCGCTGAAGAGCAGACCGAATTCGACGTCATCCTGACCGGCGACGGCGGGAAGAAGATCAACGTCATCAAGGAAGTCCGCGCGATCACCTCGCTCGGCC
The DNA here is from genome assembly GCF_036663615.1 of Sphingomonas rhamnosi. NCBI lineage: Bacteria > Pseudomonadati > Pseudomonadota > Alphaproteobacteria > Sphingomonadales > Sphingomonadaceae > Sphingomonas > Sphingomonas rhamnosi. The sequence continues at coordinate 331,464 of NZ_JAXOJJ010000004.1, read as the reverse complement.
TGACCGAAGCCAAGACGCTGGTCGAGTCGGCTCCGAAGGCGATCAAGGAGGGCGTGTCGAAGGACGAGGCCGCCAAGATCAAGGCGCAGCTGGAAGCAGCCGGCGCGACCGTCGAGGTCAAGTAAGCCGCAGCGGGAGAGACGGTTTAGCGCGAGCTAAATCGCACTCCCCGCAAGGCCGGCCGGCGGCATTCATGCCGACCGACGAGACTTCGGCTTTGCCGAAGTCGGCCGCAGCTAAGAAAATGGGCGGCCGCAGCGATGCGGTCGCCCTTTTTCGTGCGTGCGTGCGGGCAGTACGCCGTTTCCCGCGACGGCGGAGGCCAGCAACCCCTAACGCTGCGTTCGGAACCCTGGGCTCCCGCTTTCGCGGGAGAACGGGGGGGTTTTCGTTCAGCATGGCTTCGCTATCGTCCGCCGGATGCGCCCTACCCTGCTCCGTCCGCTGCTCCTCCTTCCCCTGCTGCTCGCCGCCGCGTGTGCGGATGCGCAGTCGATCCACGACCGGATCTATCAGCCGCAGACGGCGCCGCTGAGCGTGGCGGGGCTGCCGCGCGGCGCCACGCTGGATCAGGTGCGCACCGCGGACGGGCTGTTGCTTCGCGGCGTCGAAGTGGCGGGCGCCGCGGACAAGCCGGTGCTGCTGGTGTTCCACGGCAATGCGAGCAGCGCGGACCGCAGCGTCGAATGGTTCGCGCCGCTGGTCGCGGAGGGCTATGGCGTCGTCGCGGCGGAGTATCGCGGCTATAGCGGCAACCCCGGGCGACCCGATGCCAAAAGCCTCGCGGCGGATGCGGACGCATTCTACGCGCGTGCCCGGGCGCTCGCCGGCACGCGGCGCGTCATCGTCGTCGGGCATAGCCTGGGCGGCGGGGTCGCGTTCGGGCTGGCGACGCGGCAGCGGCTCGATGCGCTGGTGACGGTCGGGACGTTCACACGGCTGCGCGCGATGGCGCCGAAGATCGCGCGGGCGTTCGTGCCCGACGACTATGACAATCTGGCCGCGGTGCCCACGCTGGACGAACCCTATTTCCTGATCCACGGGACCGCCGACGATGTCGTGCCTGCACAATTGGGCAACGCGCTGCACGTCGCGGCGGCGAAGGCGCACAAGGCGGGCGCTTCGTTCGTGATCGCAGGCGGCGGGCACCACCCCGATGCGGCGGTGATGGCGGCGATCGTCGATACGATCGCGGCGCGGGTAGCGGGGACGGCGGCCCCTGCCCTGCCGGCGAGCGTCAAAGTGTATCCGTTCGGCCAGTAACGACCGCGCACAAGACGCCCCCTCCCCGTCATCCCAGCGAGGGCTGGGATCTCTGGCGGATATGGCGGGACAGGAGCCGCCCGAGACCCCGGCCTTCGCTGGGGTGACGGTTTTTGGGGGGGCCTGCTCCCGGCCGGTCCTTACCGCTCGAACGCGGCCGCGTGCGGCCTGGCTGCGATGTCGGTGGACATTTTGGGCGGCGCGTCGAGCCAGAACGGCGCGAGCTTGGCGGAATCGACGCGTTCGATGCCGACCGCCCAGGCGCGCGTCGTCTGGCCGTCGGGATAGAGGCAATTCACCGCGACGATGGGCACGAACATCGGGCGGTTGGCCGCGGTCAGCGTCTGGATCGCGTCGCGCGGGGTGGCGGCGATCGCCTTGACGCTGCGCGTCTCCCCCGGCGCGAGCGCGAAGGGCGGAGTCGCGGGGCGGACGATCGGCGCGGCGGTGAGCGCAGCGAGATCGGCGTCGAGCCCCAGATGCGCGGTGAGCAAAGCGGCGCCGACGCGGATCCCCTCGGCCGGCGCGGCGCCGGTGTTGGTGACGAGCAGGTCGCATTCGACCACTGCGCTGAGCAGGTTGAGCCCGGCGCGACGCGGGCGCATATCGACCGAGAGGCGCGCGCGGGGGGCCTGCGGGACCGCCGGTTCGAGGAAGCGCGGCGCGGCAGGTGCGGCGACGATGGGTTCGGGTGCGAGTGCGGGAGCGGGTTCGGGCTGGGGTTCGGGTTCGGGTTCGGGTTCGGGTGTTGGCTCGATGTAATCGGGCTCGACATTTCGCTCGGGCACGTCCTTGCGGCGGCGGTTCAATGCCCACAGCGCGGCCAGCACGACGACGATGACTGCGGGGAGAAGCCAGATCGGCATCATCCGGCCGGTTTCAGGCGCCGCGAGCGTGGGTTCGGGTTGGGACTTGGGTAGTGACGCCGGCGCTGGCGTCGCGGCGACGGTGGGCGTTGCGAGCGGCGTCGGGGCGGGTGTCGGGACAGGCGCCGGGGTCGGAGCCGGCGTCGAACGGGGAACCGGCGTCGGCGCGGGCGTCGCGGCCGGACGCGTGGGGGTCTGCGCCGAGGGAGTCGGGCGGGTGGGACGCGGCGTCGCGGTCGCGCGGGGCGCCCGCGTGGCGGTCGGGGTCGGTGTCGGCGTGGGCGCCGCGCTCGGCAGGACGATGACCGGCGCCGGCGGCACCGGGACGGTCTGCGGCGCGAGGCTTTCAAGGCCGCGGGGCGGCAGCGGGGTGTCCTGCGTGGTCTGGGCCGCGGCGGGGCTCATCAGGCTGGCGGCCAGGACCGCGAAGGCGGCGGGCGCTGCAGCACGCCGGTCGATCGTCATCTTTGTATTCCCTCTGTGCCTTGCATGGCTCGCGGACGATGACCGTCGCGCCGCGGCAAGCCGTCTTGCGACGGGTCGGGGCGGGTTAGCGGTCAAGTCCTGGTTTTGCCAGCGCGCGCGCCAAGAAGGCGGGGTTCGAGGAAGGGTGTCGTTCACGCCTTGCGCCATTTGATCCAGAGATGCCGCGCCAGCATCGCGGGCGGCATGCGCAACGCGTGCGACCGGACATAGAAGACCAGCCGGGTCACCGGGCGGGTCGGGCACCCCCAGCCGTCGCGTGCGAGCAGCCGGCGAACATAGAACCGATCGCCTCCCGTCGCCGTCGCCCCGTCGAACACCGCCGCGACCAGCCGCAACGCGCGCGCCACCGCCTCGCTCAGCCCGTGATGCGCCGCCCGCGGCGCCAGCCCCTGCGTTCCGAACTCCTCCACCAGACAGCGGATGTCCCACAGGTTGCGCAAGCCCCCGGCGAGATCGCCATCGGCGAACAGGTGCGCGGCGGCATGGACGATCATGTCGTTCGCGCTCGGCACCGACAGCCCGTTGCCCAGCGCCACCGCGTCACCGAGCAACCCGGTCGCATCGGGCGTCGGCCGCGCGGTCAGCGGCAGGATGGTGTGGTGGACGTCGATCATCCGGTCGCGCTCGCGGTGGATCAGCGGCGGCAGCTCGTGCATCCAGCGCCGGTAATAAGCGTCGTCATAAGGATCGGGCTTTACCCACTCCCAACCGGCCGCGAGCAACGCCGCCTCGACCGCGTCGAGATCGCGCTGCGCGACGAGGATGTCGAGATCGCCGATCGACCGCCCCCGCCCCGCCAGCAGCCCGGCGGCGACGAACGCGGTGCCCTTCAGCAGCACCACCGGGCAGCCGAGCGGTGCCAGCGCGCGCCGCGCCATCTCGGCCTCCCAGAGCGCGGCGCGACGGCCGTACTCGGCGCCCGCCCGCGCGTCGGCAAGGATCCGCGCGACCGAGGCCGGCATCGCCAGCCCGTCGAGCCGTACGGCGAGCGTGCCGATCAGCTGCTCGGCGCGCGCCATCGCGATCAGCGCGGTCCAGCCCTGCGCATCCAGCGCCGCGGTCGTCGCGGGATCGGCGAGCGCGCGGGCAAGCAGGGTGGCATCGGTCCCGGAAGGTCTCAAAGCGCGTCCCACAGCGCCTCCACCTGCGCCACCGCGCGCGCGCCGTCGGGATAGTCGAGCGCGACCGACGGCACCGCGCGGATCAGCCCGGTCAGCGCGGCGAACCCCGCCTCGCCCAGCGCGACGTAGTTGGTCGAGGCCTGGGTCATCCGCACGAACGCCTCGGCGGGCGGGACAGGGCGCACCGCCGCCTCGAACCCGTAGCGCGGGAACAGCAGCAGCGCGGGGCGTGCCGGCACGTCCATCGCGGCGATCGCGCGCGCGTCGGGGACGATGTGGCGGATGTCGCCCTTGGGCGTGCCCGCCATCAGCGGCCCGAGCCGCGCATCGGGCCGCGCCGCGATCGCCGCGGCGATCCCTTCGTTCTTGAGGCTGATCAGCCGCGGGAAGGCGTGCACCAGCCCGGTGGCGGGATCGAGCAGCGCGAACTCGTCGCCCATGAACCGCCAGCCGCGCGCGGCGAGCAGGCTGGCGAGTGTCGACTTCCCCGCCCCCGAAATGCCCGTCATCAGCACGGCGCGCCCGTCGCGCTCGACCGCGGACGCGTGCAGCAACAGGTATCGCCGCCCGCCCAGCGCCAGCTGCAGGTTCATCGCCATCTCGGCGGCGAGCAGCCCTTGCGACAACGGCAGCGGCGCGGCTTCGGGCAGCATGTAATCCCCGCCGATCTCGACCGACGGACGCACGAACCGCCGCCATGGCCGCCGCGCGAACAGGCGGACGGTGAAGTCGGGCACGTCGGGCGTGGGATAGTCACGGTACAGCGTTTCGAGCGCGGCGATGGGCGCGCGCCAGTCGGATCCGACGCGGAACCCCACCGGGCCGATCCGGACCGCGAACGCGTGCCTCATGCGGTCGCGACAAGGCCTGCGACGACCAGCTCGTCGAGCCGCGCCGCCAACGCGTCGCGGTCGGCATCGGCCAGCGCATAGTCGGCGGACAACCGCGCGAGCAGCGCGTCGAGAGTCAGCCCGTCCTGCCCCAGTGCCTGCAAAATCTGCGGCGCGGGTTCGGTGAGAAGGTGCGTGATGCCGGAGGCGCGGTGGAAGACGGCGGTGAATGCGTCGAGGGGGGCGACGAGCATCGCCTCGGCAGGGGGGGCTCGGTAAATTATGACACCTTCCCCCTTCGTCATGCCGGACTAGTTCCGGCATCCATGGTGCCGCAAACTCTCCGGCCAATTGGTTTGCCGCACGATGGACCCCGGAACCAGTCCGGGGTGACGGAGCGTTTGACGCGCCGCCACCGTTTTTCTCAGCCGCGCGGCATCTGCAACGAGGCGAAACAGGTGAAGCCGCCCTGGCCGCGTTGCAGCCGGCGGATATAGTTCACATAGGCGCGGCTGCGTTCGGAATCGGTGCCGGGCAGCGTGTTGCCGCTGGCCAGCGCCCGGCGGACCTCTTCGCCCTTGAACGGCCGCGTCGCCGGTGGGAACGCGCCCCTGGTGCCCGACGGCACCACCTTGCCCTGCGCGTCGATGTAGCTGCCCGCGCGGCCGGGGTCGGGCACCGGGATCTCGCAGGTGAGCACCGACCCGGCGGTCTGCGCCAGCGCCGGCCGGATCGACACCACCGCGCTCGCGCTCACCGCGCCGAGCATCAGCATGCGCCGCGTCGGTACGGCGGCGCCTTCGCCCTGGTCGGATTCGGATCGCGGATCGTCGGTCATGCTGCCCCTGCTAGCGCCAAGCCCTTTCACAATCCTGAAGCGGTGACAAGCGGGCCCCGCCCCGCGTGCCGAAGCGGGACGGGCTGGCGCTGCGTGCACCAATTATCGTAAGGAGCGCGCAATGCTTTCCGGATTTGGCCTGCGCACCTTCTGGGCGATCGTCGTCGTCGTCGTCGCGGCGCTCGCCGTGTACGTGATCACCGAGGGAATCCAGGGCGCGATAGTCACGCTGGTCGGCGGGGTCGCGGCGGCGTTGGTGGCCGCGGGCACCGGCGACGACGACACCGAGGTCGACGCCATCCCGATCACCCCTACCCCGTCGATCCTCGACGAGGTGCTGGAAGCGATCGTCGAACCCGTGCTGCTGATCCGCGCGGGCCAGGTGTCGCTCGCCAACGCGGCCGCCCGCGCGCTGCTCGGCCAGCATATCGTCGGCGACGACGCCCGCGTCGCGATCCGCCACCCCGCCGCGGCGGCGCGCATCGCCGCGCCGCAACCCGCCGATCCTGAACGGCCGATCGAGCTGGTCGGTCTCGGCACGCGCGACCAGCGCTGGGAAATGCGCGTCGGCGAGGCCTCGGACGGGACCCGGATCGTCCATCTGATCGACCAGACCGGCAACTATGCCGCCGAGCGGATGCGCGTCGATTTCGTCGCCAATGCCAGCCACGAGCTGCGCACCCCGCTCGCCTCGATCCTCGGCTTCATCGAGACGCTGAGCGACGAGGCCGGCGAGGACCCCGCGGTCCGCACCCGTTTCCTCAAGGTGATGGACGACGAAGCGCGGCGGATGCTGCGGCTGATCGAGGACCTGATCTCGCTGAGCCGGATCGAGGCGGAGAAGTATCGCCTGCCCGACAACGCGGTCGATCTGACCCAGCTCGTCGCCGACGTTCGCGACGAGCTGGAGGACACCGCCGGCACCCGCGGCCGCGACCTGATCGAGGCGATCGACCCGGCGGTGCCGGCGGTATCGGGCGACCGCGTGCAGCTGTCGCAGATGCTCCACAACCTGATCGGCAACGCGCTCAAATATGGCCGCGCGGGCACGCCGGTGACGATCTCGCTGCGTCGCGACGATTCGGGGATGATCCGGCTGTCGGTGCGCGACGAGGGCGAAGGCATCGCCGCGGTGCACATCCCGCGGCTGACCGAACGTTTCTACCGCGCCGATTCCGGGCGCAGCCGCTCGGTCGGCGGCACCGGGCTGGGCCTCGCCATCGTCAAGCACATCGTCGAGCGGCATCGCGGCCGGCTCGACATCGTCAGCCAGGTCGGCATCGGCACCACGGTGATGGTGATCCTGCCCCCGCACGTCGCGCCATCGGGGACGCTGTCACAAAAGAGCAACGCAACTGTCACACAGACGCGGCTGTAGCGCGCTATCCGCCCGCTGGATCGGGGATGATGGTGCGACGCTGGGTTGGTCTTTTGGTGATGGTGACGGTCGGCGGGTGCGTCGACCAGGCGAACGGCGGCGGCGCCGGATCGCGTGACCAGATCACCGCGGTGGGGTCTTCGACGGTCTATCCGTTCACGACGATGATCGCCGAGCAACTGGTCGCCAACGACGCCGACGCGCGCGCGCCGGTGATCGAATCGACCGGCACCGGCGCGGGCATGAAGCTGTTCTGCGGCGGCGTGGGCGCCGCGCATCCCGATATCGAGGACGCGTCGCGCCGGATGAAGGCCAGCGAATATGCCGAATGTGCGAAGAACGGCGTCGGCCAGATCCTGGAGATCCAGGTCGGCATCGACGGCATCGCCTTTGCCGAGGCGAAGAACGGCGCGAAGATGTCGCTGACCCCGGTCGATCTCTACAAGGCGCTCGCGGCCAACCCCGGCGGCAGGCCCAACACCGCGCGGCTGTGGCGCGACGTCAACCCGGCGCTGCCCGCGCTGCCGATCCAGGTCTATGGCCCGCCCGCGACCAGCGGCACGCGCGATGCGCTCGCCGAGCTGATCCTGACCAAGGGATGCGAGGACTCCGACCCGTCCGCCGCCGCGCTCGCGAAATCCGATCCCGAGGCGCACAAGGCGCTGTGCACGCGCGTCCGTGAGGACGGCGTCTATGTCGATGCCGGCGAGAACGACAATCTGATCGTCCAGAAGCTGCAGTCGAACCCCAATGCGATCGGCGTGTTCGGCTATTCCTATCTCGAAGAGAATAAGGACGCGGTGAACGGGGTCACGATCTCCGGCGTCGCGCCGACTTATGCGACGATCGCGGACAATCGCTATCCGGGCTCGCGGCCGCTCTACATCTACGTGAAGAAGGCGCATCTGACCGCGATTCCGGGGTTACGGACGTTCCTGAAACTCTATGCCGCGAACTGGAGCGCGACCGGGCCGCTGGTGAAGCGCGGGCTGATCGCGGCGCCGGCGGATGTGCAGGCACGCTCGGCGGCGATCGTGGCGAACGAGACGGTGCTCGATCCGGCGGTGTTGCGTTGATGGCGCACCCGGCCCCCTTCGTCACCCCGGACTTGTTCCGGGGTCCATTGTGCGGCGTACGCCCCCGGCGGTTGGACATGCGGACCCATGGATGCCGGACCAAGTCCGGCATGACGAAGGTGCGTAACTGATGTCCCCCGTCGCCCTCCTGTTCCTCGTCCTCGGTCTCGGCCTGATCGGCTGGCTCACCGCGCGGGTCCGCGCCACGCGGTTCCGCAAGGCGACCACCGCGCGGTTCAGTTCGCTGCCCGCGCATCATGGCTGGTTCGTCGCGCTGTGGACGATCGTTCCGCCGCTGCTCTTCCTCGTCGTCTGGAGCCTGGTCGCGCCGGCCCTCGTCACCGATACCGTGCTCGCCACCCCGGCGGCGGTGCAGCTGCCCCCGCCCGGCTTCGACCGTGCGTCGATCCTGTCGGAGGCGCGCAGCCTGGCCGAAGGGCGCAGCTTCGGCGCGTTCCACGAGCTCGCGCGCACGCTGGCGCCGGCCTATGCCGCCGCGCAGTCGCGCTTCGACTGGATCGCCAGCGCGCTCGCGGTGCTGCTCGCCTTTGCCGGCGGCGCGTTCGCGTTCACCCGCGTCCGCCCCGGGTTCGGCGCGCGGACCCAGGTCGAACGCGTCGTCATGCTGCTGCTGCTCGGCGCCTCGCTGATCGCGATCCTGACGACGATCGGCATCGTCGCGTCGCTGCTGTACGAATCCGCGCGGTTCTTCTCGGTCGTACCGATCACCGACTTCCTGTTCGGCACGCATTGGAGCCCGCAGGTGATCGACGCGCGCGATCCCGGCGCATCGCTCGGCGCGGTGCCGCTGTTCTGGGGCACCTTCTTCATCGGCGCGGTGATCGCGATGATCGTCGCGATCCCGTTCGGGCTGATGAGCGCGATCTACCTGACGCAATATGCAGCACCCAACACCCGCAAATGGATGAAGCCGATCCTCGAGGTGCTCGCGGGCGTGCCGACCGTCGTCTACGGCTATTTCGCCGCGCTGACGGTGGCGCCGGCGGTCCGCGACTTCGCGGTGTGGATCGGGGTCAGCTGGGCGAGCTCGGAAAGCGCGCTCGCGGCGGGCCTCGTGATGGGGATCATGATCATCCCGTTCGTGTCGTCGATGGCCGATGACTCGATTGCCGCGGTCCCCTCGGCGATGCGCGACGGCAGCCTGGCGATGGGCGCGACCTCGTCCGAGACGATCCGCAAGGTGTTGCTGCCCGCCGCGCTGCCCGGCGTCGTCGGCGGCATCCTGCTCGCGGTCAGCCGCGCGATCGGCGAGACGATGATCGTCGTGATGGCGGCCAGCGGCGTCGCGACGATGACTCTCAACCCGTTCGCCAGCACCACCACCGTCACCAAGCAGATCGTCGACCTGCTGACCGGCGAGGCCGAGTTCGACAGCCCCAAGACGCTCGCCGCGTTCGCGCTGGGGCTCACGCTGTTCGTCGTCACCCTGCTCCTCAACATCGTCGCGCTGACGGTCGTGAAACGGTATCGCGAAGCTTATGAGTGACACGCTCGTCCCCCAGCTGCCGATGAGCGGCAAGGATCCGGCGGAGCGCGTGCCGACCGACTGGACGACCCGGTCGATGCAGACTCGCATCCGCCGCCGCTATGCGTCCGAACGCCGCTTCCGCCTGGCCGGGCTGGCGGCGGTCTGGCTGTCGGCGGGGTTCCTCGCCTTCCTGCTGATCTCGATGCTGATCCAGGGCGCGACGGGGTTCACCGAGACCCGGGTCGCGTTGCCGATCGACTTCGCCGCTGCCAAGCTGCCGGTCGAACCCGCACGGCTGCAGGGGCGCGGCGCCGATCTCGCGCTGGCGGCGGCCAACCTCGAAGGCGCGGTCGATTCGGCGGCGACCAAGGCGTTCGGCAAAGACGGCACCGCCCTGCTGTCCGATGGCGCGTGGCAGACGGTGCGCGACGCGATCAAGGCGGATCCGACCCTGCTCGGTCGCGCCTCGACCGTCGCCGTACCGGTCTCGAGCCCGATCGACATGGCCGCCAAGGGCGACGGCACACCCGCTGCCGAGGCCGTGCTCGCCCGGTTGAAGGCGCGCGGCGCGATCTCGACCGCGCTCAGCATGACCTTCCTGACGTCCGCCGATTCGACTGATGCGACCCGCGTCGGCATCTGGGGCGCGTTCAAGGGCTCGCTGCTGACCATGGCGGTGACCTTGCTGCTCGCCTTCCCGATCGGCGTGCTGTCGGCGCTGTATCTTGAGGAATATGCGACGCGGAACCGCTGGACCGACCTGATCGAGGTTTCGATCAACAACCTGGCTGCGGTGCCGTCGATCATCTTCGGGCTGCTCGGGCTGGCGGTGTTCCTCGGCACCTTCGGGATGCAGCGCTCGGCACCGATCGTCGGCGGGCTGACGCTCGCGCTGATGACGATGCCCGTCATCGTCATCGCCGGGCGCAACGCGATCAAGGCGGTGCCACCGTCGATCCGCGACGCCGCGCTCGGCATCGGCGCGTCGCCCGTGCAGGTGGTGTTCCACCATGTCCTGCCGCTCGCGCTGCCCGGCATCCTGACCGGCACGATCATCGGCATGGCGCGCGCGCTGGGCGAGACCGCGCCGTTGCTGATGATCGGCATGCGCGCGTTCATCGCCGCGCCCCCCTCGGGGCTCGACGATCCGGCGACCGTGCTGCCGGTGCAGATCTTCCTCTGGTCGGACCAGGTCAGCCGCGGCTTCGTCGAGAAGACGTCGGCGGCGATCATCGTCCTGCTCGTCTTCCTCCTCGCGATGAACGGCGTCGCGATCTACCTCCGCAACAAATTCGAGACACGCTGGTGACCAACAAGATGACCGCACGCGACGTCAGCGTGTTCTACGGCCAGAAGCGCGCGATCGACCATGTGTCGATCGACGTCGACATGGATCACGTCACCGCCTTTATCGGCCCGTCGGGCTGCGGCAAATCGACCTTCCTGCGCACGCTCAACCGCATGAACGACACCGTCGCCAGCGCCCGGGTCGAGGGCCGGATCGAGCTCGACGGCCATGACATCTACGCGCCGGATATGGACGTCGTGCAGTTGAGAGCGCGCGTGGGCATGGTGTTCCAGAAACCCAACCCGTTCCCGAAATCGATCTACGAGAACGTCGCCTATGGCCCGCGCATCCACGGGCTCGCCGGCACCAAGGCGGACCTCGACCGCATCGTCAAGAAGTCGCTGCGGCGTGCGGGGCTGTGGGACGAGGTCAAGGATCGCCTGACCGACAGCGGCACCGCGCTGTCGGGCGGCCAGCAGCAGCGGCTGTGCATCGCACGCGCGATCGCGGTCGATCCCGAAGTGATCCTGATGGACGAACCGTGTTCCGCGCTAGATCCGATCGCCACCGCCAAGATCGAGGAGCTGATCCACGAGCTGCGCGGCCGCTACGCGATGGTGATCGTCACGCACAACATGCAGCAGGCGGCGCGGGTCAGCCAGAAGACCGCGTTCTTCCACCTCGGCACGCTGGTGGAGTACGGCAACACGTCGGACATCTTCACCAACCCGCGCGAGGAACGCACCAAGGACTACATCACCGGTCGCTACGGCTGAGTGGAGGGACGATCATGAATACGCATACCGTGAAAGCCTTCGACAACGACATCGGCCAGCTGCGCGGGCTGATCTCGGAGATGGGCGGGCTCGCCGAAGAGGCGATCGCCAAGGCGATGCAGGCGCTGGTCCGCAACGATCTCGCGCTTGCCGCGCAGGTCCGCGCCGAGGACAAGAAGATCGACGCGATGCAGGCCGAGGTCGAGCGGCTCGCGGTCCAGATCATCGCGCTGCGCGCGCCGATGGCCGTGGACCTGCGCGAGGTCGTCGCCGCGTTGAAAATCGCCGGCGTGGTCGAGCGGATCGCCGATTACGCCAAGAACATCGCCAAGCGGCTGCCGATGATCGACGGCGAACACCGGATCGAACCGATCTCGATCCTGCCCGCGATGGGCCGGATGGCGAGCGAGATGGTCCGCGAAGTGCTCGACGCGTTTGCCGCGCGCGATGCCGAGGCGGCGGTGCGCGTCCGCGAAAGCGACAGCGCGCTCGACGATTTCTACGACAGCATCTTCCGCACGCTCGTCACCTACATGGTCGAGAACCCCAAGACGATCAGCCAGGTCGCGCATCTGCTGTTCGTCGCCAAGAACCTCGAACGGATCGGCGATCACGCGACCAACGTCGCCGAAATGGTCTATTTCGCCGCCACCGGCACCCAGATGACCGACCGCGATCGCGGCGAAACGCAGGAGCAATAACATGGCACGCGCACGCATGTTGCTGGTCGAGGACGACGCGGCGCTCGCCGAACTGTTGATCTGGCATTTCAAGCGCGAGGATTTCGAGATCGCGCACACCCCCGATGGCGAGGAAGCGCTGTTGCTCGCGCGCGAGAAGGTGCCCGACATCGTCCTGCTCGACTGGATGGTCGAGGGGATTTCGGGGATCGAGGTCTGCCGCCGGCTGCGCCGCGCGCCCGAGACGCAGAACGTCCCGATCATCATGCTCACCGCGCGTGGCGAAGAAGAGGACCGCGTCCGCGGGCTCGAGACCGGCGCCGACGATTATGTCACCAAGCCCTTCTCGCCACGCGAACTGGTCGCGCGCGTCGGCGCGGTGCTGCGCCGCGTCCGCCCGGCGCTGGCGGGCGAAGCGCTGAGCTATGCCGACATCGAGATGGACACGGTTGGTCACAAGGTCCGGCGCTCGGGCGAGGTCGTCGCCCTGGGGCCGACCGAATTCCGGCTGCTCAAGCATTTCCTCGAACATCCCGGCTGGGTGTTCTCGCGCGAGCGGCTGCTCGACGCGGTGTGGGGGCATGATTCGGATATCGAGGCGCGCACCGTCGACGTGCACATCCGGCGCCTGCGCAAGGCGATCAACGTCGGCGAGCGCCCCGACATCATCCGCACCGTGCGTTCGGCCGGATATTCGCTCGATACGGGGGGATAAGCCTCCCTTCCGCGACAGGGCGAATGGAATCGGATGCGAAACGAAGGACCCAAGCGCGCGTTAGTGCGTTCAGAACACGCGCTACCAAAATGGTGCACCCATTTTAGGAGATTCGTATGAAGACCATCCTTCTCGCCGCCGCCGCATTCCTCGCCACGCCGGTGGTCGCTCAGACCACCCCGGCGCCTGCCGACCCGGCGATGCAGACGGCACCTGCCGATCCGGCCGCGCAGGCTGCTCCTGCCGATCCGGCGATGCAGACCGCGCCCGCAGCGCCGGCCGATCCCGCGATGGCACCGGCTGCCGATCCCGCAGCACCGCCAGCCGCGCCGATGGCCCCGCCGGCCCCTGCTGCCGGTGGCGTGACCTTCGGTCAGCCGACGGTGACCCCGCCGACTCCGGCACCCGCGGAGTATCCGCTGTGCTCGAAGACGGTCAAGGACGGCTGCCGCAACCGCGGCGGCAAGTAAGCGTATCGCGCAAGCGGCCGTGACCCTGCCGCTTGCGCCGACCGCTTTACGTTATAGGGAAGGCGCTCCAATCATAAGAGAGGGGCGCCTTTTCCATGTCTGAGCACTTCGGATCGATCCGCTTCGACGGTCGGGTCGCGATCGTCACCGGCGCGGGCGGTGGCCTGGGCCGCGCTTATGCGATCGAACTGGCGCACCGCGGCGCCAAGGTGGTCGTCAACGATCTGGGCGCCAGCCGCGACGGCACCGGACATAGCGACGCCGCTTTGCGGGTCGTCGCCGAGATCGAAGCGGCCGGCGGGACCGCGATGGCCGACGGCGGCAGCGTCACCGATTACGACCAGATGGCCGCGATGGTCGCGCGCGCGACCGACGCCTGGGGCGGCGTCCACGTCCTGATCAACAATGCCGGCGTGCTGCGCGACAAGAGCTTCGCCAAGATGGAGCCCGCCGATTTCCGCTTCGTCGTCGACGTCCATCTGAACGGCTCCGCCAACGCAACCAAGGCGGTGTGGGAGACGATGCGCGCGCAGAATTACGGCCGCATCCTGATGACCGCGTCGTCGACCGGGCTGTACGGCAATTTCGGGCAGGCGAATTACGGCGCGGCCAAGCTAGGGCTCGCCGGGCTGACCAAGACGCTCGCGATCGAGGGCGCGAAGAACAACATCCGCGTCAACACGCTGGCCCCGACCGCGGGCACGCGGATGACGCAGGACATTTTTCCGGAGGAGGCGTTCAAGGCGTTCTCGCCCGACACGGTGGCGCCGGCGGCGGTCTATCTGGTGTCCGAGGACGCGCCGACCAACATGATCGTCGGCGCCGGCGCGGGTGTGTTCCAGGCGGCCTATGTGACGCTGACCCAAGGCGCGCACCTGACTGGCGACGACCTGTCGGCCGAAGGCGTCGCGGCGCACTGGGCGCAGATCACCGACCGCACCGACGAGATGGTCCCGCAATCGGGCGCCGAGCAGGCGATGAGCATCTTGCGGACGTTGCAGCGCGGGTAACTGCTCGAGCATGCACCTCTCCCCTCCCTGAAAGGGAGGGGCCGGGGGTGGGTCGGCATGGGGCGCGCGCTGCGGTTCCTCTCGAACCAACCCACCCCCAACCCCTCCCTTCCAGGGAGGGGAGCAAGTTCCGCGACGGCTGTATTGCCACCCCAATACACCAATGCTAGTCCTGTCGAAACAGGGGAACGGCCATGTACAGCGAGAGCGACATCGACAACGCGGTCACCGCGGGAGTCCTGACTCCCACGGTCGCGACCGCGTTCCGCAACCACGTCGCCGCGACGCGCGATACGCCCGCGGTCGATGAAGAGCATTTCCGGCTGCTGACCGGGTTCAACGACATCTTCGTCTCGATCGCGTTGGTCATCCTGCTGATGGCGGTCGGCCAGATCGGCGGCCGCATCGCACCCGGTATCGGCGGCGCAGCGATCGCCGCGGTGGCGTGGGGGCTCGCCGAATTCTTCACCGCGAAACGCCGGATGGCATTGCCGAGCATCCTGCTGCTGCTGGCGTTCGTGGGCGGCATCGCCGGCGCGGTCAGCCTGTTCGGGCGCGAACTCATCGGCCCTGACGGGTCCGAGCGCGTGCAGTCGCTGATCGCAGCGGTCGCCGCGATCGCCGCCGCTGCAGGCGCTTGGGCGCACTGGCGCAGGTTCAAGGTGCCGATCACGATCGCCGCGGGCGTCGCGGCGCTGGTCGGGCTGCTCTTCGCGCTTCTGCTCGCCGCGATCCCCAGCGCGAAGGAGGCGATATGGCCGCTGCTCGCGATCGCCGGGTTCGGCGTGTTCGCGCTGGCGATGCGCTGGGACCTCAGCGACCGCCAGCGGATCACGCGCCGCGCCGACGTCGCCTTCTGGCTGCACCTCGCCGCCGCGCCGATGATCGCGCATCCGATCTTCCAGCTGCTCGGCGTGTTCGGCAACGACATCGGGATCGGCACCGCGCTGGTCGTGCTCGCGCTGTACCTCGCCTTCGGGTTCATCGCGCTCGCGGTCGACCGCCGCGCGCTGCTGGTGTCGAGCCTCGCCTATGTCCTTTACGCGATGTACGCGCTGGTCCGCACCAGCGGTGCGGTCGAGCTGAGCGCGGCGATCACCGGACTGGTGATCGGATCGGCGTTGCTCAGCCTGTCGGCGTTCTGGCAGCCGATGCGGCGACGGGTGGTCGGCACGCTCGGCGATCTGGGGCAGCGGTTGCCGCCGGTGCAGCTGGCGACCGCCTAGTCGACCAGCTTCATCAGCCGGCGCTCGACCGGCGCCAGCACCGGGCCCAGTTCATGCCCGCGCTTGACGATCATGCCGCCCTCACCGACCAGCGCCCACATGCCCTGGCGGTTGCGTAGCGCGGGCCGCTTCTCGATCCGGAATTCGGGCCGTTCGGCGGCGCGGCGGAAACAGCCGAACACCGCGGCCTCGGCGCCGAGATCGATCGCATAGTCGCGCCAATGCCCGGCGGCGACCATCCGGCCGTAGAGGTCGAGGATCCGCGACAGTTCGGCGCGGTCGAACCCGACCTGCGTCGGCGCAGACCGGTTCGGGAATGGCGTAACGACCCCCATCAGGCGCGGTCGCGCTCCTGGGGTTCGGCAAGCAGCGCATCGAGCCGCTTGCGCATCGTTTCGAGCTCGCAGCGCATGATTTCCATCCGCTGCGTCGCGGGATCGAACGCTTCGCTGCACGGCGTACCGTAAGGCACGAACGGCGCAGCGGGGGCGATGCCGCCCTCGACCGTCGTCGCGCGTGCCGGGATGCCGACCACCGTCGTCCCCGCGGGCACGTCGCGCGTCACCACCGCGTTGGCGCCGACGCGCGAACGCGGCCCGAGCGTGATCGGGCCGAGCACCTGCGCGCCCGACCCGACGATCGCACCATCCATCAGCGTCGGGTGGCGCTTGCCGGTCACGCCATTGTCGGGGCTGGTGCCGCCCAACGTCACGCATTGGTAGATCGTCACGTCATTGCCGATCTCGGCGGTCTCGCCGATCACGACGAAGCCGTGGTCGATGAAGAAATTGCGTCCGATCGTCGCGCCCGGATGGATGTCGATCGCGGTCAGGAACCGCGACAGATGGTTGACGACGCGCGCCAGGAAAAAGAGCCGAGACAGGAACAGCCAGTGCGCGATCCGGTGAAAGCCGAGCGCCCAGACGCCGGGATACAGCAGGATTTCCGCCAGCGATCGTGGCGCCGGGTCGCGCGCGCGGATCGATTCGAGATAGGCTACCAACCGGCTCGCCATGCGCGCGTCCCCTTCGTGTGGTGACCATTTAGGGGATGGGCGAAGGAATTTCCAGCGCGGCACCCGTAACCCACTGCCGTTCCCCCGCGAAGGCGGGAGTCCAGGGTTACGGGCCGCAACGCTCATGACTCCTGGACTCCCGCCTTCGCGGGAGAACAGAAGCCTGGAGCAGCTCAGTTCACCGCTGCGTGAACCGTCGCGACCGCCTTGATCACCGCGCCGATCCGCACCGCGGTCTGGATCGCGTCGGCGGTGGCGCCAGCCTTTTTCAGGATCTGCTCATGGCTGTCGATGCACATGCCGCAGCCGTTCATCGCCGAGACGGCGAGGCTGAACAGCTCGAAATCGACCTTGTCGATGCCGGGCTGGCCGATCACGTTCATGCGCAGCTTGGCCGGCATGTTGCGATATTCCTGGTTCCCGGCGAGGTGCGTGAAGCGATAATAGACGTTGTTCATCGCCATCACCGCCGCCGCCGCGCGCGCCGCATTGGCCGCCTCGGGGCTGAGCTTGGGCACGCACTCGGCCTCGGCCGCATCGACCAGCGGCTTGTAGCCCGACGCGTGCGCGCAGGACAGGAACAGACCGTATTTGCGCTGGTCGGTGAGCTGCGGCTCACTTAGCAGCGACCCCACGTTGAGGCGGATATCCTTGGCGAAGTCCGGCAGCGTGCCGGCGAATTCCTTGAGCGACATGGTGGGTTCCTAAATCGAAGAAGCAGAAACACGTCACCCCAGCGAAGGCTGGGGTCTCTCCGTTACAGGGAGACCCCAGCCTTCGCTGGGGTGACGGAAAGACGTGGCGCGGGACCGATGCCCCGCGCCGATTGGGTTACGCCGCGAGCTGGAGGACGTCTTCGCCCTTGTTCCAGTTGCACGGGCACAGCTCGTCGGTCTGCAGCGCGTCGAGCACGCGGAGCGTCTCGGCGGGGTTGCGGCCGACGTTCAGGCCATTGACCTGGACCGCCTGGATGACGTTGTCCGGATCGATCGTGAAGGTCGCGCGGAACGCGACATGCTCGTTCTTGTCGAGGATGCCGAGCGCTTCGGCGAGCTTCGCGCCGTTGTCCGCCAGCCACGGGAAGTCGGCGGCGGCGAGGTCGGCGTCCGACTTGCGCCAGGCGAGGTGGACGTGCGCGGTATCGGTCGAAGCGCCGATGAACACCGCGTCGCGATCCTCGAAGTCGCCCTTCAGCTCGCTATAGCCGACGATCTCGGTCGGGCAGACGAAGGTGAAATCCTTGGGCCAGTAGAACAGCACCTTCCACTTGCCGGGATAGGCGGTGGTCAGGTCGAGCGTCTCGCCGGCCGGGAGCGCGCTGGTGCCCTGCTGGACGGGGATGGTCAGCGCGGGGAAGGTGTCGCCGATGGTCAGCATGGTGGGTCTACTGGAATGATGTCGTGCTCCAGGCATCCTCACGGTCGGCGGATAGAATCCGCTCGGCTGTTGTGCACTGCATATAGGCATTTGCGTTATCGATCCAATAGCCTATCTCTCGGTTAATGATCGAGCGAGGCGATTAATGGCGAGCTATCTCCCGACCCTGAAACAGCTGCAATATCTGGTCGCGCTGAAGGACCACGGCCATTTCGGCCGCGCGGCGGAGGCGTGTTTCGTGACCCAGTCGACGCTGTCCGCGGGGCTGCGCGAGCTGGAGACGCTGATCGACGTGGTGCTGGTCGAGCGCACCCGCCGGGTCGTCCGCTTCACCCCGCTCGGCGATCGGTTCGCCGACAAGGCGCGGCGCGTGCTGCGCGAGGCGGAGGAGCTGAGCGACATGGCGCGCGCCGCCGGGCGGCCGCTGTCGGGCGAAATGCGGCTGAGCGTGATCCCGACGATCGCGCCGTTCATGCTGCCGCGCATCCTGCCGCGGATCCGCGAACGCTACCCTGAGCTGCGGCTGTTCCTGCGCGAGGAGCCGACCGGTGCGGCGTGCGAAGGGTTGCACAATGGCCGGGCCGACTGCGTGCTGCTGGCGCTGCCCTATGCCTGCGGCGAGGTTGCGCACCAGACGCTGTTCGAAGACCGGCTGTTCCTCGCCTTCCCGAACGGCGAGATGCCCAACGCGCTGCCCGCGATCGCCGCCGCCGACATCGATGAGACGCGGCTGTTGCTGCTGGAGGACGGGCATTGCCTCAAGGATCATGCGCTCGCCGCGTGCAACCGGCCGGAGATCCGCGCCGAGGCGACGATGCTCGGCACCTCGCTGCACACCATCGTGCAGATGGTCGACAACGGCCTGGGCATCACCATCCTGCCCGAAATGGCGATCAACGCCGGCCTACTCGAAAACACCAAGATCACCGCGCGGCCGCTGGACGAGGTCAATGCGGTGCGCCGGATCGCGCTGGTCTGGCGGCGAGCCTCGCCGCGTGAGAAGGATTTCCAGCTGCTCGCAGAGCTGCTCGCCGAGGCTCAATAGGCAACCCCCCTTGGCAACCTTGCGCGTCGTTAACCGTATGGTATCCGACCCCGCCGCCCCCCACGCCCCTGCCGGAGAATGCGAATGTCGAACAAAACCCTGCTGATCGTCGCCAGCATGCTTGCCCTGGCGGCGTGCAGCCGCGGCAAGGGCGAGATCGAGACCGCCTCGTCGCCCGCGACCGAGACGTCCGGGCGCGACGCCCCCGGTCCGGTTGCTGCCAACCCCGCGGTCGGTGGCGCGCCGATGCTGGCCACGCGGACGATCGTCGCCAACGCCGCCGCGGCGCCGAACCTGTCGACCCTGGTCGCCGCGGTGAACGCCGCCGGGCTCGCGCCGACGTTGTCGGGGCCCGGTCCGTTCACCGTGTTCGCGCCAACCAACGACGCGTTCGGCCGCCTTGCGCCCGGCATGGTCGACACGCTGTTGAAGCCCGAGAATCGCGAGTCGCTGGTGAAGGTGCTCAATTATCACGTGGTTGCCGGCGCGATCACCGCCGAACAGCTGCGCGAGCGGATCATGACCGGCGGCGGTACTGCGACGCTGACCACGGTCGAGGGCGACCCGATCACCGCGACCCTTGTCGGCACGATCATCGCGCTGACCGACGTCAACGGCAACAAGAGCTATGTCGAAACCGCGGACGTGCGCCAGTCGAACGGGATCGTGCATGTGGTGAACGGCGTGATCGTGCCGAAGCTGGGGTAAGGTCGCGCTCCTTATGGTCCCCGGCGAAGGCCGGGGCCCAGTTGGAGAGGCTCCGGTAACGGCGGACCGCGTGTCGTTACCCATTTATCCCAACTGGGCCCCGGCCTTCGCCGGGGAACATCAGGTGATTATTCCGTGCGCCACTTTGCGGCGGCCGCCGCATCCGTCTCGCGCGCCTCGACCCACGTCGCCGCGTCGCCGCGCGTTTCGCGCTTCCAGAACGGGGCGTCGGTCTTCAGCCGGTCGATCAGATACGCGCACGCCTCCAGCGCCGCGCCGCGATGCGGCGCGGTCGCGGCGACGAAGACGATCCGCTCGCCCGGCCCCATCGGCCCGACGCGGTGCACGATCGTCGCGCCCAGCAGGTTCCAGCGCGCCACCGCGGTCTCGGCGACGGTCCGCAGCGCCGCCTCGGTCCCGCCGGGATAATGTTCGAGTTCCAGCGTCTCGACCCCGTCGTCGGCGCGTACCAGGCCGGTGAAGGTCGCGACCGCTCCAGTGCCTGTCGTCTCGGCCAGCGCGATCTCCGCCGCCAGGTCGATCGCCTCGCGCTGTACTGCGACCCGGATCACCCGCCGGTCACCGGCGGGAAGATCGCGATCTCGCGCGCGCCCGCGATCGGGGCGTCCAGCGCCACGAAATTCTGGTCGACCGCCGCGCGCAGCCGCCCGCGCTCGGCAAATGCCCTGGCGTGCGAATCGTCCTGCGCGGCGAGCCAGTCGACCAGTTCGGCCACCGTCGTAACCTCTGCGGGCGGATCGACGCGTTCCTCGGCGATCCCGACGCGCTCGCGCACCCAGGCGAAATAGAGCATCTGCAGCGCCATCGTCAGTCCATGTGCTTGAGGCCGACGCGCAGATAATCCCACCCCGTCAGCAAGGTGAGGACCGCGGCGCCCCAGAGCGCGAGCAGCCCGACCTGACCGATCCAGACCAGATCCGGCAGCGCGCCGCCGAGGATGATTCCGCCGAGCGCGACCAGCTGCAGAGTCGTCTTCCACTTGGCGAGCCGCGAGACCGGCACCGAGACCTGCACCTGCGCCAGGAACTCGCGCAGCCCCGACACCGCGATTTCGCGCAGCAGGATGATCAGCGCGGCGATCACGTGGATCCCGGCGATGTCGCGCGTACCGACCAGGATCAGCACGACCGCCGCGACCATGATCTTGTCGGCGATCGGATCGAGGAAGATGCCCAGCCGCGACACCGCGCCGTTCGCGCGCGCCAGATAGCCGTCGAAATAATCGGTGATGCCCATCAGGCAGTAGAGCGCGAACGCGATGCCGTAGCCGGCGGCCCAGCCGGGCCACCACAGGAATGCGACGAGCAAGGGCACCGCGAGGATCCGCGACAAGGTCAGCAGGTTGGGCAAGGTCCACACGCCCTCCCCCCTATACCGGTCGGCGCCGCCACGGAACCGGTTTAAGCGTTGGCGCACGGCGGGCGCTGCGGTAAGGCTGGTGCCGTCAATCCGCCACGATCGGGCCATTTCTCCTATGCTCAACGCCATGGGGTTGCTGAAGCAACGTCGCTTCCTGCCCCTGTTCACCACGCAGTTCCTCGGCGCGTTCAACGACAATCTGTTCAAGACCTCGATGGTCCTGTTCGCGACCTATGCGATCTTCAACGATCCGAAGGTGGAGGCGAACTTCAACGCGCTGGCGACGGGAATCTCGATCCTGCCGTTCTTCCTGCTGTCGGCGCTCGCGGGGCAATTGGCGGATAGTTTCGACAAGGCGCGGATCATTCGGATCGTGAAGACCGTCGAGATCGGCATCATGCTGCTCGGCGCCACGGGGCTGATGGTGGCACGCGCGGGGCATTCGACGATCGGCCTGTCGCTGATGCTCGGCGCCGTGTTGTGCCTGGGCGTGCATTCGACCTTCTTCGGCCCGATCAAATACGCGATCCTGCCGCAGCATCTGCGTCCCGACGAGGTGCTGGGCGGCACCGGGCTGGTCGAGGCCGGCACCTATCTCGCGATCCTGATGGGCACCGTGCTGGCCGGCTGGATCTCGATCGAGGGCGCCGCCGCCACCGTGATCGTGATCGCGATCGTCGGCTGGTTCGCCGGGCGCCACGTCCCGCCCGCCCCGCGCGAGGGGCCCCAGCTCAAGCTCGACTACAACCCCTTCACCGCATCGTGGCGACTGATCCGTGCGACCCTGCACATCCCGCGGCTGTTCCTGGCGATCTGCGCGATCAGCTTCTTCTGGACGATCGGATCGGTGCTGATCATCGTGTTCCCGCCGCTGGTGAAGAACGTGCTGACCGCCGACGAGCGAGTCGCGAGCTTCGTCATCGCGGTGTTCTCGGTCGGCGTCGCGATCGGCTCGGTCGTCATCAACTCGATGTTGAAGGGGCGCATCTCCGCCAAGTTCGCGCCCGCCTCGGTGATCGCGATGGGGGCGTTCGTGGTGCTGTTCTCGTTCATCGCACGCGCCTGGACGCAGGCGCCGGCGGGCACCTATTACGACTGGGCGGGCTTCATCGCGCAGCCGGGCGCCATCCCGCTGTTGCTGACGCTGCTGGCGATCGCGATCACGGGGGGCATGTTCGTCGTGCCGCTCTACGCCTTCCTGACGACGACCGTCGAAAAGGACCAGACCGCGCGTACCGTCGCGGCGAACAACGTCGTCAATGCCGGCGCGATGACGATCGGCGCGTTCGCGGTACTCGGCATCACCGCTATGGGCGTGACGCCCGAGGACATGCTGTTCCTGGTCGCGGCGATGTGCGTGGTCTCGGCGTGGATCGCGCACAAGCTCCACCGCGCCTGCGACTGATCGCGCCGGGCGCTGGCTTCAGAAGATGAAGCTGTAGAAGCAGGTGAAGAACGCCGCGAAGCTCAGCGCGAACAGCCGCCAGTCCTCGTCATCGCTGCGGCGCGCGGGTGCGACGCCCGGCGGCGGCAACGATCGGCGGAACGGGTGGCGCGCGGCTTCGGTGGTGAGGACGAGGCGTCTGGTCATAGCGAATAGTTAACGCGTCGTTTACGATTCCGGCAGTGCTGAGTTCGGACCGAGCTGTACGGAAATGGGACGATTGCGAGACGTGGTGCGCGGCCCGCGCGCGTCCGAAAACCGCGCACGCGTCATCATGGATCGGTGGCAACCAACCCGCCCAGGCTGTACCGTCGCGCATCACCGGCACGGAATTTCGACATCCAGCAGATTGGCGCACTTCCCTATATCGTCGACGCGGACGGCCGCACGCAGGTGATGCTGATCACGTCGCGCGACACCGGGCGCTGGGTGATCCCCAAGGGCAATCCGATCGCCGGGCTCGCCGCGCACGAGGCGGCGGCGCAGGAAGCCTATGAGGAGGCCGGCATCCGCGGCATCCCTTGCCCCAGCCCGGTCGGCAGCTTCGCCTATGCCAAGAAGCGCCGCACCGGCCGCTTCCGCGAGCGGATCGTGACCGTCTTCCCGCTCGCCTTCGTCGAACAGCTGGCGGAATGGCCCGAGCGGCATCAGCGCGAGACTCGCTGGTTTCCGCTTGATCGCGCGGCGGCGGCGGTGGATGAGCCCGGCCTGAAGGCGCTGATCATGGCTTTTCGCGAACCGCCTGTCCTGGCGCCGTTCGCGCAGCGTGTCCTACCGATCGTGCGCACGAGCGCCAAAAGGAGAATTCCGATGCTGGGCTGGTTCCAGTCTTTGATGCCCAAACAGGGCCGCTTCTTCGAATTGTTCGACGCGCATGCCGCAACGCTGGTCGCGGGCGCCGACGCGCTCGCGCGGCTGCTGCACGGCGAAGGCTCGATCGAGAGCCAGGTGGCCGAGATCGTCAAGCGCGAGCACGAGGCCGACGACATCATCCGCGAGGTCCTGCAGGACGTCCGCCGGGTGTTCGTGACGCCGTTCGACCGCAGCGCGATCACCGATCTGATCGGCGTGATGGACGACGCGATCGACCAGATGAACGGCACCGCCAACGCGATCCTGCTGTACGAAGTCACCGACTTCGCGCCCGAGATGCGCGACATGGCCGGGATCATCGTCGAGGCCGCGCGGCTCACCGCGGAGGCGATCCCGCTGCTCCGCTCGCTCGGGTCGAACGCCGGTCGTCTTCACGATCTCACAGCGCGGCTGATCCAGATCGAGGGCCATGCCGACGACATCCACGACGCCGGGATCAAGGCGCTGTTCCAGGCGTCGAAGGGCGGCGCCGACCCGATGGCGTTCATCGTCGGGCGCGAGATCTATGGCAGCCTGGAAAAGGTGGTCGACCGGTTCGAGGACGTCGCGAACGAAATCCAGGGGCTGGTGATCGATCATGCGTGAGGCGCGGCACGGCGGCACTCCCCTCCCTGGAAGGGAGGGGCGGGGGGTGGGTCGCCCCTCGCGCCGCGACCATTTGCGCCCGGCTTCCACCCACCCCCGCCCCCTCCCTTCCAGGGAGGGGAGTTCGGTCACCCCGGGATCGAGCGCATGATCCTTTCCCTCCCCCTCCTCGTCGCGCTGATCGGCATCGCGCTGATGTTCGATTTCCTCAACGGGCTCCACGACGCCGCGAACTCGATCGCGACCGTGGTCTCCACCCGCGTCCTGAAACCGCAATATGCCGTGCTGTGGGCCGCGTTCTTCAACTTCATCGCGTTCGCGGTGTTCGGCCTCCACGTCGCGCAGACTGTCGGCACCGGCATCGTCCAGGCGCAGGTGATCGACGCGCAAGTGATCTTCGCCGCGCTGATCGGCGCGATCGCGTGGAACGTCATCACCTGGGTGCTCGGCATCCCCAGCAGCAGCAGCCACGCGCTGATCGGCGGCCTGCTCGGCGCGGGCATCGCGAAGATCGGCGTCGGCGCGATCGTGTGGAGCGGCGTGATCAAGACCGTCGTCGCGATCTTCGCCTCGCCCGCGATCGGGCTGATGCTCGCGCTCGTGCTGGTCCTCGCGGTCGCCTGGACCAGCCTGAAACTCACCCCGATCGGCGTCGACAAGCGGTTCCGCAAGCTCCAGCTGATCTCGGCCGCGCTCTATTCACTTGGCCACGGTGGCAACGACGCGCAGAAGACGATGGGGATCATCGCGGTGCTGCTCTATTCGCAGGGCCTGCTCGGTGGCGAGTTCCACGTCCCGCTGTGGGTCGTGCTGTCGTGCCAGGCGGCGATGGCGCTCGGCACGCTGTCGGGCGGCTGGCGGATCGTCCACACCATGGGGTCGAAGATCACTCGCCTGACCCCGGCGCAGGGGTTCTGTGCCGAGACCGGCGGCGCGATCACGCTGTTCGCCGCGACCTTCTGGGGCATCCCGGTATCGTCGACGCACACCATCACCGGCGCGATCGTCGGCGTCGGGGCGGCGCGCCGGCTGTCGGCGGTGCGCTGGAACGTCGCCAGCAACATCATCATCGCCTGGACGCTGACTCTCCCCGCCGCCGCCTTGATCGGCGCATCAACCTATTGGTTCACAGGTTTATTTGTCTAAGACTTGGCACCCGCCCGAATAGACTTAAATTCGACCAGGATCGGGTCTAGTCTTCCGGTCTCGCGACTCGAACTTCGCGCGACGGGGAGGGGAAACCATGGCGACTTGGTCGATCCAGTTGTTCGGCGGCGGCACATTGTCGCTCACGGGCCACGGAGTCCTGGCGATGCCGGAGACATGGTGGTCGGTGATCGGCAGCCTGGTCGCCTCGCCCAACCGCCGCGCCACCCGCTCGAAGCTCGCCGCCGCTATCTGGCCCGAGAAGGACGAACTGGCCGCACGGCGCTGCCTTGCGACCACGCTGTGGCGGTTCAAGACGCGGATGCCCGGCGGCGCGTCGCCGATCCGCCCGAGCGGCGACTTCGTCGCGTTGGCGAGCGACACGCGATTGTGGATCGACGTGCTCGCCTTCGAACGCCGCGCCGCTGCGGCGGTCCACCACCCCGCCAGCCTGGCCGACGCCAGCGTTCGCGCCCGGCTCGCCCGCGCGCTCGCGCTCTATCGCGACGATTTTCTGCGCGAGCATGGCGGCGACGCCATCGCGCTCGAACGCGAACGGCTGCGCACGCTCCATCTCGACGCGACCTATGCGTTGGCGATGGCGGAATCGGCCGCGGCGAACTGGCCCGCGGCGCGGACTTCGCTGCAGCGGCTGGTATCGGCCGAACCGCTCCGCGAAGACGCGCAGCGCCTGCTGATGACGGCTCATGTCGAATGCGGCAATCAGGCGCTCGCGATCCAGCAATTCCATGCCTATGCCGCGTTGCTGGGCGCGGAGCTGGGGGTCGAACCGATGCCGGCCACGCTGGCGCTCGCGGCGCGCATCGGTGCGACCAGCGCGCCGGTGCGGATCGCCCCCGACACGCATGACGACATCGCGCTGCGCGCGACGATGCTGCGCGTGCGGCGCGATCTGATGCGCACGTTGCGCGTCGTCGATCAGGTGCTGGCGGCGCACAATAGACCCATCAATCCCCCGCTGTGACGGCACCGTGATCATCGTGTGATCCGCGCGTGATCGGTCCGGTTGCAAGGTGGTCCGGCGCGGAGTCGCGCGACTGGAGGGCGGCGTGAATGACCCAGGAGCGGGTGACAAGCCGGTGGAGCGCGGAACCGCGCCAGCATCGACCGTCGTGGTCCGCTGGTGGCGCGAAACGTCGCGATCCGGCAACGGCGACCGCGGTTGTTCCGACGGGACGACGCGGGGCACCGTCCGCGACCTCGACGGTCATACGCTCGGCGTGTTCGGCGAATTCGACGCGCTCGTCGCGCTGCTGCGCCGGCTCGTCTGCGACAGCCGCCATCCGCGGGGCTGAGCGATGAAGCAGCATCTCGTCGTCAAGTTGCGCGCGGGGCCTGTGCCGCGGATCGACGCGCCCGCCTGGCGGCGCTTCATCAACGACAAGTCGCGGGTGATCACCGCGTTCACCCCCCGCTTCGACGCGGTGATGCGCGAATCCTCGCTCGGCTTCTGGGTGACGCAGGAATATGAATTGCTCGCGCCCGGCGGCAGCGCGGACGAACGTGCGCACGGGCTTGAACGGACCTACCGCATCATCCTCCAGCAGGATGCCGAGCTGCCGGATACGCTGATCGCGCGCATCGCCGCTCTTCCCGAGGTCGAACAGGCCTTCCCGATCCGCGTGGCCGGCGCCGAGCTGCCCACCCAAGGGCTCGCGTCCCAGGCGTCGCGCGGGGGCGCCGGCGACCTGATCCAACTGCCTTATGCCAAGCTGATGACGCGCGGCCGGCGCGACGTGACCATTGCGGTGCTCGATACCGGGGTCGACATCAACCATCCCGAACTGCGCGACCGGGTCACCAAGCGGATGGATTTCGTCGATCTCAACGGGCTCGACACCAGCGATTTCGTGGGTGATTTTCTCGGGCTCGACGACGTGCCGCAAGACGAGGTCGGACACGGGACGCACGTCTCGGGAATCATCGCCGCACGCGGGCTCAAGATGGACGAGGGCGTCGCGCCCGACTGTTCGTTGATGGCGGTGCGCGTGCTCGCGACGATGGCGAGCCACGGTCGCAAGGTCGGCGCGGGGATCGTCGACAACATCAACGCCGGGATCAAATACGCGGTCGACAACGGCGCCGACGTCATCAACATGAGCCTCGGCATCCGCCACGCGGGCGGCGGCCTGCCGCACGAGGACGTGATCCGCTACGCGCTCGCCAAGGGCGTCACGGTGGTGGCGGCCAGCGGCAACGACGGCACGTCGGAGAAATATTATCCCGGCGCGCTCGATGGCGTCTGGGCGGTCGGCGCGACCGACGAGGATGGCGCGGTCGCCGGCTTCACCTCTTACGGCGCGCGGATCGGTCTCGTCGCGCCGGGCTCCCGGATTTACAGCGCGTTCGCCGATGGCGGCTATGCCACCGCATCGGGCACGTCGCAGGCGGCGCCCTTCGTCTCGGGCGCGGTCGGGCTGATGAAGTCGCTCGCGCGGCAGTTCGGCGCGCGGCTCAGCCATGCCGATCTGACCCGCATCTTCCGCCACAGCTGCGAGCGCAGCGATGGCCGGTTGCGCACCGAACGCGGCGGATACGGCGCGCTCAACCTCGCCGACGCGCTCAAATATCTCGCGCACGAACTCAACGGCCCGAGCTCCATGGCCCGATGATGAAGGACGTTCGATGAACAAGACCCTTCCCCTGACCGATCGCGCATCGGCGTTTCGCCTGCAACGGCTGTCGCTGATGGACGGCAGCTTCGCGACCGCGATCGACGCCGATGTCGACAGGCAGCTCGCGCGGCTCGACGACCTGCTCGGCAAACGCGTGATCCGCATCGAGGCGGACGAGAAGGACGACGAGGAAGGGTCGGGCAACGGCGCGGACACCGCGATCGCGGTCGGCGACGGCACGACGATCGATCGCCTGCTTGCGCGCCCGCTGTTGCCGTGGCGGCCCAAGGCGGAGGTGTTGCAACAGGGCTGGCCCAAGGACAGCCTGGCCGACTTCCTCGCCAAGGCGAAGGACGATCCGGCGCGGATCACCCTGTCGGATTATGTCGACGACCAGGACCCCGAACTCGCCGAGGTCAAATACGACGTCCAGGATCAGCTGACCGCGAGCCGCTGGCGGCTCGGCCCCAACACCCGGGCGGTGATCGACGGACGTGACCATATCCGCGACTATCTGATCGCGCGCGCTTGGCACGTCGCGCGGATCCGCGACGCCGAATCGATGGTCCATTACCTGCTGACCAACCGCGCCGGCGTGAAGGCCGTGATCGATTATGCCACGGTCAGCGCGGCGCGCGCGATCGTCGAGGCACGTAGGCTGAAGGTCCCCGACTATCACGAGGACGGCAAGGCGTTCAGCGAACGGATAAAGGCCAAGGCGCCGTCGTTCGCCAAGGCGGCGTTTGCGGGCGCGGTCGACGAGATCGCGCGCGACCTCATGTACAATGCCGAAGCCGGCAAGCTGATCGACGACGCCAATCTCGGTGTCATCCCCCCGCATATCCGGCTCAAGCTGGTCTCGCTGATCCAGACCTCGCCGGTCCCGATCACGGCAAGCAACGCCAAGTATTTTCTGCCGCATTTCATCAGCCTGGCCTATGATCAGGAGCCCGCTTTGGTCGCCGAGCCGGTCGAGGCGCCGGGCGAGGATCGCGGCTGGCGGGTGCAGTTCCAGGACAGCATCGACCAGGAGGTCGATGTCGACCGCGACGCGGTGCGCTACGCCGCGCAGCTGTTCCACGGGATGGTGCTCGGCGACGAGTTGCAGCTGTTCGATGCGGTCGATTATCTGATCCACAGCCGCATGGTCGTCGGCGGCGGGATGAGCGCGGCGGATCGCGCGGTGCGCGCCGACCTCAAGCTCTACGCGCTGTCGAACAAGTTCCGCGACCTGGCGGCGCCCGGCCAGCCGATCGAGGATCGCACGCGCGCGTCCGAACGGACGATGTTCGCGCGCGCGGTGTTCGATCAGGGTGACGGCGAGCTGATGGAGGGGATGGAGCGCAACGCCGAATTCCGCTCGCTGTGGCAGGTGCTGATGCTCGAAGCCGCGCGCTATCTCGATCGCGCGCAGGAAAGCTACAACCCCGACAGCTTCGTCTCGAAGCAGAACGTCATGCAGGCGGTCGAGGATCTGCAGTATAATCTGTCGACCTACTGCATCGGCTGGCCGCAGGTGGTCGCGCCGGTGGTCGATGCGGAGATCAACTTCGTGCTGACCCGGTTCATGCGCAACCCGGCGGTGGCGCGGCAGATCCTGCCCGCGGGCGGCAGCTGGAAACGGATCGTCGACAAGCTCAACGCCGAGCGGCCCAAGGATGCCAAGAAGCGCGCACCCCGCGCCGCCGCGCTGCTCTATGCCAAGGCGCGGCAGGGCATGGCGATCATCGAGGCGGTCGCCGATTACGACCCCGCGGCGTTCGAGGACGATCGCAGTTTCTCGGCGTTCATCAGCCTGGTCGACGGGTATATCACGACCGAGAGCAAGCTGGCGCCACGCCGCCGCGGGCGCGGATCGGACGAGGATATACCCGATGAGGGCCATGACGACCGGCCGCCGCCGCGGTCCGGGCACGAGAGCGGCGCCACTTACGACGAGGGCGACGGCGCGCATGGCGACCATGACAGCGCCACCGCCGCCGGCGGCTGGGACTTCTGACAGGCCAGGACGAGGAGGCGGAGACCATGCAAGCCTATGCCGAAGCGCCCAGCCGCGACCAGATGCGCGATATGGCGCGCGCACAAACGCGCGAAGTGCTGGCCGAAAGCCAGTCGTTCCTGGCGATGCCCGATCACGAAAAACGCATCGTCTACAACCAGATGGTCGACGACCACATCAACAAGCTGGCACGGCCCTTCGCGACCGACAGCGGCAAGCAGATGGGCTATAAGGGCTATGACCCGGGGTTCCAGGGCGACACCGCGGCGTTCAACGAACTCGTCGACTCGGTCGACTTCCCCGCCTTCGTCGCCGACCTGCTGAAGGCGGTGTTCGACGCCAATCTGAAGGTCATGAAGCAACAGACCGACAGCTTCATCAAGCTGATGAAGGAGGCCGCCAAGCCCGCCGCCGAATTCATCAAGAAAGTGAAGGACGACGACACCTTCGCCAAGCTCGCCGAGAATCGCTCGGACCAGTATAACGTCGTCACCGAGAAGAACGCCGACGGCTCGACCAAGCTCGCGCTGACCGACCCGACCGGCGAGAAGGTCGACATGGAGGATTCGGTCGTCAAGCGCGCGGTGCTCGACGCCAAGATCCAGATGGCGAAGGAACACCGCGCGGCGCTGCGCGAGATCATCCTGATGGGGGTCACGCGACTGGTGGTGCGCAAGGGCACGATCGACGCCAGCGTCGAATTCTCGATCAAGGCGACGCGCGCCTCGACCGCGCACCACGACGATCAGAACATCAACACCGTCAACGCGCAGTTCGATTACGACCCGCCGCTGTTCGGGCTGTTCGGCGGCCCGTCGGGCAGCGTCGCGGTCTCGAACACCAACATCCAGGTCAACACGTCGGACAAGAAGGCGACCGACGATCTGACCGCGGTGCTGAAAGGCGCGGTGAAGATCGAATTCGCCACCGACTATTTCAAGCTCGACAATTTCGCGACGATGTACGCGGATGGCGGCACCGCCGCGCTGAAGCCGGCGGCCGCGGCGCCCGCGTTGCCGGGCAAGTGAGCACGCGATGGCCCTCGCGCTGCTCGATCTCGTCGATACCGAAGACGAGCCCGCTGATTCGGCCAGGGACTCGGCGCGCTATCGGTTCGCGGTCGACACCGGCACCAACACCGAATTCGAGATCCGGATCGGCAGCGGGGTTGTCAGACGGGCGGGCGCCGACTTCGTCGAGCCGGTCAGTTTCGCGACGCCGCCGCGGCGAACCGATGGCAGTCCGATGGGGTCGGCGACCGAACTCGCGGTGGCAGTGGCGCCGGGCACCGACGCGGGCTTTGCGCAATTGTTCAGCTGGAAGGGCGGTCGTCGCGCGACCACCTTTTCCGACGTCGTCGAACTGCCGCGCCGGTTGCCGCCGCGCGGTCGCCCGCGCCCTGACGGCCGTGCGCCCCCCGATCGTGCCCCGCGTCGCGCCGTCGCGCGAACCGCCAGCCTGTCGGTCGATCCGGTGACCGCGCTCGCCCCCGCCGGTGTCCGCACGCTCTCGCGCCGCGACTTCGCGCACCCCAATGCGATCGGGTTCGACACCATCCTCGACGCGGTGCTCAAGATCGCGCAGCCGATCGTCGCCGAAGCGCTCAAATCGCCGCCCACGGGCGCCGCCGCCAGCGACCCCGGCGCGCCGGCCGGGATCGTCGCGCAATTGCTGCGGGCGGTGCTCGGCGCGCTGCCAGGCACGATCCCGGCCCCGCCGCAGGTCGCGGTGACGCACAGCCTCGACGACGCGCGCTTCGGCCCCGGTTTCCGGCGGCCCGAGGTCGCGCAGCCGTTCATCTTCGGGATCGACGACGCACTGATCGGCGCGGCGATCGGTCAGGTCGTGCAGATCCTGCCGCAGCTCGCCAACGCTGCCAACCAAAAGGCCAAGGACCGCCAGGCGGCGACCAACGCGCTGATGACCGAGGCGCTGAAGGGCATCAACCAGCGGCTGATGATGGATCGTATCGTCCAGGCGCAGCACGACGCGCAGGCTGCTGCCGCCGCCGGCCAGCCGACCGTCAGCCCGACCGACCTCGCCGCGCTCGCCGACCTTGCCGCCAAGCTACAGGCGGCGAGCGCAGCCGGAGGCGCCGCCGCGGCGCCGCTGTCGCTGGTCCGCTCACTCGATACGCCGCGGTCCATCGCCGCGCCGGCATCGCGCGCGATCCTGGAGCCGCTGACCGGCACGCCGCTCGGCTGGGCGGGTGGCACCGATCTGCTGTTCGCGCGCAAGGGCCGGATCGCGCTACGCTACCGCCTGACCGTCGGCGCGCCGGCACCGACGCGGCCGCTCGCACGCGCGATCCTGAAGATCGTCCTCGCCGACGAGCGTAACCCCGCGGTGCGCGTCGAGAAGGAGGTCCGGCTCAAGGATCTGCATCCCGGCGCCGAGATCGAGGGCGTGTTCGAGCCCGGCGAGCTCGCGCCGCTGCCCTCGGGCGCGCGACTGACCGCGACCGGCGCGCTCCGCTGGCCAGGCGCGCGCGGCACGCCGGTCGAGGCGCTGGGATCGAGCAAGATCGTGCTGGTCGGCCCCGCTTTCGTCGCAGGCGCACCGGACGAGACCGGGCCCGAACGCGAACCGGTCGATCTGCGGCGCTGGCGGCCGTTCTGGAACAAGCTGTGGGAGGCGCGCGCGGCGGGCGCCCGCGGCGCGCGCTGGAAGCTCGACGTCGCGCTGCGCTACACGGTTGCGATCGATGCCGATCAACGCAACGCGGTGATCGAACCGCGCGTCAAACCGCCCGCCGAGAAGCCCGAAAGCGCCTATGACCTGACCACCGGCCGGATGAAAGCGGGGGTCGAGCTCGGCGTGCCGCGCCTCATCGAACTGCGCCAGCTGTGGGACCTGCACGACGCCCCGCCCCCCGAACAGGTCGAGGCGCTGGGCGACCGTGCGTTCCTGCTCGGGCTGGGCGGCGACTTCACCGATCAGGTCGAACTGTCGGGGAAATCGTCCGAGCGCGGCATGGTGTGGGCGATTCCCGCGCTGCGGCTGTTCGCGGTGCCGCTGGCGCGGGTCACCGCGGCCGATGCGCAGGGCTGCGTCACCGCGGTCGAACCCGCCAAGATCGAGCTGCCGCTGCCGGTCGGCGTGCGGCTGATCGGGCTGCTCTCGTCATGAAGGACTCCGAGATGGACGACGACGACACCGAAGCCCCCGCCGAGCGCGAAGAGGCCGAATATGCGTTCGAGGGATATCGTATCGCCTTCAACCGCCGCGTCGCGCTGACCCCGCCCGCCGCCGCCGCGCCGGCGCTGGGATAGGCCATGGACCAGGCCTTCCGCCCGCTGTCGACGACCCTGCTCGATTTCGCCGGTCATTCGCCGGTGATCGGCAGCGAGCCGGGCCAGCGTCTGATGATGACCGGGCTCGAAATCGCCTCGCCGGTCCAGCTCGACGTGACGCGCGGCCCCGACGGGCGGCTGCGGATCGGCACCACCCCGCCGCTCTATCCGCTGATGACCACGGTCGGCCCGGTCTTCCACCGCCTGACGCTGCGCGCCGCGGTCGACGAGCGCGACGAAGACACCGCCGAGCCCGAGGAGGGCCACGATGGACTCTGAGGCGGGGGACACCGGCGTCACCAACGCCAGCTGGAAGCTCGAGGATTTCGTCGACTCGCTGGTCGTCGAGCTCGACAAGACGCGCGAGACGCTGGCGGTGAAGGCGCTCAACCGCCCGCTCAGCTACACCGTGCGCGAGCTCGCCTTGGATCTCAATATCTTCCCCGCCTATGACGGCGACGAGGTGACGTTCCTGACCGCTCAGCCCGGGCAACAAGGCGCGTCCAAGGTGACGATCCAGCTCGGCACGATCACCGACACGCAGGTGCGCGCGACCACCAAACCGCCCGCGGCCAAGGGCGAGGTGACGCTCGACCAGGCCGATCTCGACAAGACCACCAAGAAGAAGCTGCGCAAGATCGGGGTGACCAGCGCCGACGATCTGAAAACCATCGAACGCAAGAACGTCGATATCGAACAGGTCGACGACAGCATCGACTATCGCAAGCTCGCCAACCAGATCGAGAAGTCGAAGCGCGCCAAGGCACCCCCCGTCGTCCGTTCGGCGAGCCTGGAGGCCGATGCCGATGCGCGGCCGACGCTGGTGATCGCGGGCCGCCGGCTTGCGATCAACCCGCGCTTCGCCCCCGTCGCGGTGATCGATGGCGAGCTCGCCGACGTGGTGTCGAGTTCGCCCGACGAGATCCGCGTTCGCGTGGCCCACCCCGATCGATTCGCGCACGCGACCGAACTGGTGCTCACGGTCGATCCGTTCGCGGTGATGCGCCTCAACCTGCAGGATCGGAAGGATGCGCGATGAAGCAGCGAACCCGCCCGCAAAGCTATGACGAGCTGATCGCCGGTCGCTACGGCATTGGTCCTGCCAGCAAGACCGGCAACGGGCGCAAGGGGCCGCGCGACGTCGCCGAACTCTATGCGGGCCATTACGCGCAATGCGCGCCCAAGCCCGCCAAGCCCAAGGCGGCCGTCGAAACGCTATGGGTTTCGGCCGACGACGATCTGCGCCAGCGCTACCGCACAAAGGCGCGGATGTTCTCGGATGACATCGCGCCCGCCGCGCCGCAGCCGATCCCCAACGGCACGGTGACCCCGAGCCCGGTCTCCCCCGCCCCGCCGCCGAGCGAAGAGGATCGCGCACGCGAGGAGGAAAAGCTCGACCTGTTCGCCGAGCCTCTGCCCAACGGCGCCCCGCCGCCCGAACCGCAGCCGGTTCCGCCGCCCCATCAGTCGCCGCCTTATCAGTCGCCTCCGGCACCGCCGCCCGCGCCCCAACCGCTCGCCGCGGCGAAGAGCCTGACCGGCAGCAACGACTTTTTCATGGCAGACATGCAGTCGATCCTGACCGGGCAGAAGGCCTATGACGCGACGACCCGGACGATGGTGCCGCGATCCGAATTCCCGCATCCCGCCGAAGCGCGCAACGACTCGCCTGCCGCGCCAGCGTCGCAACCCGCGCCGCAGGTACCCGCCCCCGGCGCGGGGCACGAGATTTTCGAACGGATCGCGCAGAGCATGGAATATGCCGGCGCCTACGACCTCGGCTCGGTCGAAATCGAGAACCGCTTCGCGCAGTTCGACCGCGAGCGCGACGGCACCGCGCCCCCGACAGCACCCCCGACGACAGCGCCTGCCGCCGCGCCCGCGCCGTCCTACGGCGCAGCCGCGGCACCGGCCGTGGTGCTTCCACCGATCCCGCCAACGCCCGCGCCGCCACCGGTCGATGCGTTCCGCGACGACCTCCGCGACATGCTCGCCCGTCCGCAACCGGTTGCGCCGCCCGCGCCACCGCCGCCTGCGGACCCGATGGCCGCCGCGGCGCCGCATCACGATGACGAGGTCTTCTTTCCCGATCCCGATACGCTTAAGCCCGGCATGCTGGCGCCGCCACGGCCGCCGCTTGGCGCTCCCGCCGTCCCGGCCGCCGCAACCGCGCAGTCGCTCCCCGAGTCGAGCATCGCGCGGCCCTTTTACGGCTCGGGCGAGCATATGCGCGCGGGTCATGGCCTGTACGAAAAGCAGCTCGAGGTCGGGCCGCCGCCGGGACTGTTGCTGTCCTATGGCGATCTGATCGCGATGCCCGATCTCTACGCCTCGGTCGACGAGATGATGCAGCAGCCGCTCGCCAAGCTGCAGCGCGTCAAGGACCTGCTCGACAAGGATCTAGCCCAAGCGCTCGGCACCGCCGCGAAGGGCGCGACCGACGACGAATGGGAAGCCGCGACCGACCAACGTTATCTGAAGCTCGCCGCCGACAATTTCGCGCATTTTGCCCCGACGGTGCTGTTCGCCGGCAAGATCTATTCGACGCGGATCGCCAGCCCCAACGACCACAAAAGGCTGTGGGACCAGCATCACAAGCGCGCGATGGCCGCGGCGCGGACGCCCGAGGCGTTGCCGTGGCGCAACGCGTCCCCGCGGAACTGGCCGGTGACGATCAACGCGTTCGGCGACCATTATCTGACCGACGCGTTCGCCGGCGGCCACCTGTTCAACAAGGCCGAGGCGCTCAGCCTGTTCATGTCGAACTTCTACGCCAACGGGAAGCCGACGTCAGCCACCGAGACCTTCCTCAACCGGGTCGCGCATGTCGCCTGGCACGGCGACCTGCCCGCCAAGTTCGGCAAGCTCGAACCGGTCGCAGGGATCATCGGCGACCTCGGCCACCCCGACATCAATTCCCCGGGCATGTTCTACGAAGTGCTGAAGGGGATCGCGAAACAGGAACCGATGATGGTCGCCAATCTCGCGGTGAAGACCGTCCACGACAAGTACAATGCCGAGGGCATCGCCGTCGTCAACGGGTTCGGCGACGGCTGGACGCTGACCGGCGACGGGCATCTGACCGCCGCGACGCTCACCAAGATGCAGGCCGCGGTCGAGCAATCCGCCGCCGACATCGCCGATCCCGCGATCCAGCAGCCGGGGTTCAACCCCGACACCTTCTGCGCGCGGGTGTGGAAGCATGTGCCGCAACTCACGGCGCCATCGGCGGACGCGGTGCGCGCGACGCTGACCGCGTGGTTCACCCCCGGGTCCCCCGAACTGACCAGCGCCGCTGCGAAAGTGATCTACGACCAGACCGATTTCCTGATCAAGGAATTGAAGGCCCGCAACAAACTGCGCGACGCGACTTGAGGAGAGACGCCCATGCAACCCAACCGCTTCGTCGCGCACGCCGCGCGAACCCCGTCCCGATCGCGCGGCGTGTCGCAACCGATGGCGCGCGCGCAGAGTTGGGCGGCGCCGTTCACCGCGGAGCAGCGCGCGCTGGTCGTGCTGATCGAAAATGGCGGGATCGATCTCGAGCTCGGCACGCTCGTCGACATGATCGCCGACAGACTGCCCGCGGGCGGCGACATGGCGAAGGCGGCGCTGCGCCCGCTCGCCGGCGCGCTGCGCGAGAAGATCAGGGCGGCGACCGACACGCTGCTCGAATCGGCCGAACTCGCGCTCAACCGCTACAGTGCGGCGCGTCCCGACCAATATGACAGCGTCACCGTGCTGCGCGACGGCACCGCCACCTATGCAGAGCTGAAGACCAAGCTGATCGATCTGTCGCGCGCGCAGAAGATCGTCGACCTGATCATCCTGACGCATGGCGGGACCGGGACGATCTCGCTCAAGAACAACATCACCGCGCAGATGGTCCGCGACATGCGCACCGACTATGGCAAGCCGCTGCAGATCCGCAGCGTCTATATGATGAACTGCAAGGGATCGTCGCTCAACCAGGCCTGGCTCGACGCCGGCGCCAAGACCGCCTGCGGGACGATCGAGAACAATTATCTGCCCGAACCAACGACCTATTTCTTCTGGAAGAACTGGCGCGCCGGCCAGTCGTTCCAGGCGGCGTCCACCAACGCGTATCGCGCGACGATCAAGCTGATGAACGACGCGATCAACGGCTTTATCGGCGCGCTACCGGGGCTCGGTTCGCTGATCCCGACGATCGACGTCGCCACCTTCGACTTCGTCGCGCAGTCGGCGCCCGTGGTCTCGGGCCAGGGCAATCTGGTCGTCAGCTCGGACGATATCAGCTTCACGCAGAGTGTGTCGGGCAGCCTCGCCACCACCGTCGTGCCGCTCAGCCTGATCGGCAGCCAGGGCACCAGTCCAAGCGGCCAGCGGATCGCGACGATGGCGAGCTATGTCTACGAGAACGAAGATCGCTATGCGCGCCAGCAGAACCCGGTCGCGGTCGTCATCGCTGGGATCGAGATCGCCGACGCGCTTCAGATCGGGCTCGGCGCGGCGGCGATGGTGCAGGCGGGCGTATCGGGCTCGGCGGGCAGCTTCACGCTCAACTACGACCGCGCGCAGCGGCTGCTAACCAACGAAGCGCGCCAGGCTATGCCGGGGGCGAACCAGCCCAAGAGCAAATACACCACCACCTTGTTCAAAGTCGGCATGAAGGTGCGGCCGGTCGCCAACGCGGTCATCTCGATCACCTGGGAGGGCAACGCGTTCGGCGAGATCGGTACCGTCGTCATCGAACGCGATCTCGATTCGTCGAGCGACTGGTCCAAATCGGACTTCCGCATCACGATCTCGCGGCTGGAGCCGATCCCCGACAAGAGCGTGGATCCCCGCGCCTGGCCGCTCGTCTTCACCTATACCGGTTCCTATGATCCGGTCGGCAACGGCCAATGGGAGTTTTCAGGCGAGTTCGAGATCAACGCGTTCGGCACGCTACGCTTCAATCGCCACAAGGTCGTGTCGCGCGCGCTGTGGGACGGGCCGCTCGCGTCGGCCGAGGAGTATGTCGAGCGCGGGGCCACGATCATCAAACCGATCCCGACCATCCCCCCCGAACAGGTCAAATACCTGAAGGACAAGCTACCCTGAGGCTGGCTTGCGGCCCGGTAGATGTGCTGATCCCGTGTATCCCGCGGGCGAGACGATCTCGATCGCCTGCGAATAGAATGGTGGAGCCTAGCGGGATCGAACCGCTGACCTCCTGCATGCCATGCAGGCGCTCTCCCAGCTGAGCTAAGGCCCCATTCCTGTCAGGAAGCGCGTCCCTAACGGGGCGCTTCCCGGTTGGCAAGCGGTGCGTTCACACCGCCTGCCAAAAACGCGAAAAACTTAATGCTCGTCTTCGTCGGTGGGCGTTTCCACGCCCAGATCGTCGTCGCCGCCCAGATCGACCTCGTCGTCGGCCGACGGCTCTTCGTCCTCGCCGGTGATCGAGGCGATGTCTTCCTCTTCCTCGTCACCCTCGAGATCCGCATCGGGCTTCTTGGTGTCGGGCTTGGCCACCTCGAACGGCAGCGGCTGCTTCGACTTCAGGATCGGCTCGGGCTCCCACGCATAGCCGCATTCGATGCAGGTGACGGGGTCGGCCTTTTCGAGGTCGTAGAAACGCGTGGCGCATTTCGGGCACGAACGCTTCGTGCCCCATTCCGGCTTGATCATGCCGATAAACCTTTCGGATGGGTGTTCTGGATTTGCCCGAGAACATGCCCCGGCAAAGTGGGGCGCGCCTTGCCATAGCGCAAGCCGACTGTCAAAGACCCGCCCCCATGGCCCACCCCGCTCCCCAGCCCTTTGCCGTCCCGACTGCCGGCCCCCTGGCCGGCGCGCTCACCGTTCCCGGCGACAAGTCGATCAGCCACCGCGCGCTGATGTTCGCCAGCCTCGCGGTCGGCGAAAGCCGAATCACCGGCCTGCTGGAGGGCGAAGACGTTCTCGCCACCGCCGCCGCGATGCGCGCGATGGGGGCGCAGATCACGCCCGGCGACGATACCGTTTGGCGCGTCCGCGGCGTCGGCGTCGGCGGCCTTCGCCAGCCGAGCACCGCGCTCGAGATGGGCAATTCGGGCACCTCGACCCGGCTGCTGATGGGCCTGGTCGCCAGCCATCCGATCACCGCCACCTTCACCGGCGACGCCTCGCTCTCCGCCCGCCCGATGGGCCGCGTGATCGAGCCGCTCTCGCAGATGGGTGCCGACATCACCGCGTCCCCAGGAGGCCGCCTGCCGCTGATGGTCCGCGGAATCTGCCCCGCGGTGCCGATCACCTACACCCTCCCCGTCGCCTCCGCGCAGGTGAAGTCCGCGGTGCTGCTCGCCGGGCTCAACACGCCGGGAATCACGCGCGTGATCGAACCCGTCGCCACCCGCGATCACAGCGAGCGGATGCTCCGCGGCTTCGGCGCCGACCTGACCGTTGAAGAGACCAACGAAGGCCGCGTCATCTCGCTGGTCGGCGAACCCGAACTGAAGCCGCAGGACATCACCGTCCCCGGCGATCCGTCGTCGGCCGGCTTCTGGCTGGTCGCCGGGTCGATCGTCCCCGGTTCGGACATCGTCGTCCGCAACGTCGGGCTCAACCCGACGCGCACCGGCCTGCTCACCGCGCTCAGGATGATGGGCGCCGACATCACCGAGCTCGACCCGCGCACCGTCGGCGGCGAGCCGGTCGCCGACCTCCGCGTCCGCCACGCCGCGCTCACCGCGATCGACGTCCCCGCGACCCTCGCCCCCAGCATGATCGACGAATATCCCGTCCTGTTCGTCGCTGCCGCCTTCGCCACCGGCCGCACCACCGCGCGCGGCGCGCACGAGCTGCGCGTCAAGGAATCGGACCGGATCGCGACGATGGCCGCCGCGCTCGCCGCCTGCGGCGTCGCGTACGACGAGTTCGACGACGGCCTGGCGATTACCGGCACCGGTGGCGCCGCGATTCCGGGCGGCGCGACGATCGCCTCGAAGCTCGACCACCGGATCGCGATGAGCATGGTCGTCGCCGGGCTCCACGCCGCCGCGCCGGTGACGATCGACGATATCGCCCCGGTGGCGACCAGCTATCCCGCCTTCTTCGAAACACTCGTAGCGCTCACTGGGGGCTCGGAATGATCATCGCCGTCGACGGCCCCGCCGCCTCGGGCAAGGGCACCATCGCCCGCGCGCTCGCCAAGCATTACAAGCTGCCCTATCTCGACACCGGCCTGCTCTACCGCGCGGTCGGCCTCAGCGTGCAGCGGATGGCGCTCGACCCCGAGCAGGAGGCCGATGCGGTCGCCGCCTGCGATTTCGCCGATGCGATGCTCGACGATCCGGCGCTACGCGAGGACGAGACCGGCGTGCTCGCCTCGATCGTCTCGGCACACCCGCTGGTCCGCGCCGCCTTGTTCCAGCGCCAGCGCCGCTTCGCCAACCAGCCCGGCGGCGCAGTGCTCGACGGTCGCGACATCGGCACCGTGATCGCCCCCGAGGCCGACGCGAAACTGTTCGTGAAGGCGACCCCCAACATCCGCGCTCAGCGCCGCCACGCCGAGTTGCAGGCGCGCGGCAGCACGCTCAGCAAGGACCGCGTCCTCGCCGACATCCGCGCCCGCGACGCCCGCGACAGCAGCCGCTCGACCGCCCCGCTGGCGATGGCCGCCGACGCCGCATTGCTCGACACCAGCTTCCTGTCGATCGAAGCCAGCGTCCAGCGCGCGATCGCGCTGGTGGATGCGCGGACCAAGACCTAATCGGTTTTGGACGTAATTGCTTGGTTCGCATCGCTTTCCCGGATTGACGCCCCTCCCGATACTGCCATGATCCGCCAGCCTTTTCAGGCACAACAGGGAACGGGGGTTCAACGTGTTCAATAAAGTCGGCGCCATCATTGGCGCCCTGTCGGCATGCGTGTCGTCCACGGCAATCGCACAGGTTGCTGTCATGCCGGCGCCGCAGCAGGCCGTTATCGTCGGGGGGCAATCCGGCCAGGTGCTGCGCATCGGCACGCAGGTTCCAGTGCGTACCCGCACCGAACTGACCACGAAGAACAAGGCGCTGCGCGTCGGGCAGCGGTTCGAGGTCGAGACCGCAGAACCGGTCTCGCTCGACGGCCGCGTGGTGATCCCGGTCGGTACGCCCGGCGTCGGCGAAGTCACCAGCGTCCGCAACAAGGGCATGTGGGGCAAGTCCGGGCATTTCGACGTCCGGCTGCTGTTCCTGCGTGTCGGCGATCGCCAGATCCGGATCTCGGGCATCGCCGACGACAAGGGCAAGGCCGGCGGCGGCGGCGCGGCGGCGGTTTCCGCGCTCGTGTTCCTGCCGGCAGGCTTCTTCATGACCGGCACCAGCGCGCGACTGCCCGCCGGCACGGTCATCACAGCGTCGCTTGACGAGGACGTGCCGGTCGCGTTCGCCGGCGGCGCGGCACCCGCCCCGCTGATCGCCACGGCGGCGGCACCGGCGGTCGCCCCGGCCGCTCCCGTGGCAACTCCCGAACCGGCGAAGGCCGCGAAACCGAAATAACCCGTCATGCCGGACTGGTTCCGGCATCCATGGCGCCGCAGCCCCGACAAACGTTGGGTTGGGGTGCCATTCGACACCTGTTCTCCCCTCCCTGGAAGGGAGGGGTCGGGGGTGGGTGGGCTTGGGGCGACCGCGCCGGCCTTCCCGCAGCCAACCCACCCCCAGCCCCTCCCTTCCAGGGAGGGGAGCAAGACCGTCGCCACCTCACCGACCAGTCCGCGATGACGGCGCACAAAACGCTGTCCTACACGCCCCGTTCATGATCGAATGACTCATGGAATCGCCCGCCCCCTTCTCCGCAACGCTGCGCGCGCAACGGCGGCCCGCGAGCCCGGCCCCTCCCACCTCCGTCATCCCGACAAAGGCTGGAATCGCGCGCGGCAGGCGCGGAACACCCGTCTCGAGAGACCCAAGCCTTACTACCGCCGTCATCCCAGCGAAGGCTGGGATCTCCCGCGGTGAGCGCGGAACACCAGCCTCAAGAGACCCCAGCCTGCGCTGGGATGACGGATTATTGGGCGCCCCGCCGTGCAAACTGGGCGCGCCGCCGTCCGAGGCCGACGCGCGCACGGCGCCTCGATGTCGCCGACCCGACGCGATCACGGCGCCACCATGTCGCTTCAGTGTCGCGTCCCCGTTGCGTCACCGTCGCGTCCCCGTTGCATCACAGTCGCCCTATCGGCGCCTCCCCGCCGCCACACCCCCGCATCGGCCGCAAAAAGACCGCTATCGCCTCAACATTCTCAACATTCGTGCGGGGCCGGCGCGCGCCGCCGCGGCACCGGCACTCTCCCGGCACTCTCCCGGCACTCTCCCGGCACTCTCCTTGCCCCCGCCCCCCATTTCGGCTACATACACTCCGTCCGGCGAGCGTTGCTCGTGGAGGAAGGCGCGGAGGCTCGTTCTCACGCGCCCTTTTCGCATTTTCGCGAGCTGCCTCCATATCCCCACCCGGCGGACGCCGCGACGGCATTCGGTCGCCGCGGCAGCGAAGGCCAAGACCACCGGAGACAACCGGTTGGCCCGAAACAGACTAGGATTACTGAACTTTATGGCAACCCAGGTAATGCCGACCCGCGACGATTTCGCGGCGATGCTGAACGAAACGCTCGGCGACGCCGACAGCTTCGAAGGCCGCGTGGTGCATGGCACCGTGACCGGCATCGAGAACGACATGGCCGTCATCGACGTCGGTCTGAAGTCCGAAGGCCGCGTGCCGCTTCGCGAATTCGCAGCGCCGGGCCAGAAGGCAGACCTCAAGATCGGTGACGAAGTCGAAGTCTATGTCGACCGCGTCGAGAACGTCCACGGCGAAGCGATGCTGTCGCGCGACCGCGCCCGCCGCGAAGCCGCCTGGGACAAGCTGGAAACCGAATTCTCCAAGACCACCCGCGTCGAAGGCGTGATCTTCGGCCGCGTGAAGGGTGGCTTCACCGTCGACCTGAACGGCGCCGTCGCGTTCCTGCCGGGTTCGCAGGTCGACATCCGCCCGGTGCGCGACGTCACCCCGCTGATGGACATCCCCCAGCCCTTCCAGATCCTGAAGATGGACCGCAAGCGCGGCAACATCGTCGTGTCGCGTCGCGCGGTCCTCGAAGAGACCCGCGCCGAGCAGCGTTCGGGCCTGATCCTGTCGCTGGCTGAAGGCCAGATCATCGACGGCGTCGTCAAGAACATCACCGATTACGGTGCGTTCGTTGACCTCGGCGGCATCGACGGCCTGCTGCACGTCACCGATCTCAGCTACAAGCGCGTCGGTCACCCGTCGGAAGTCCTGAACATCGGCGACACCGTCAAGGTTCAGATCATCCGCATCAACAAGGACACCCAGCGCATCAGCCTCGGCATGAAGCAGCTGGAGAGCGATCCGTGGGATGGTGCATCGGCCAAGTATCCGATCGGCGCGAAGCTGACCGGCCGCGTGACCAACATCACCGAGTACGGCGCATTCGTCGAGCTGGAAGCGGGCATCGAAGGCCTGGTCCACGTGTCGGAAATGTCCTGGACCAAGAAGAACGTCCACCCGGGCAAGATCGTCTCGACCTCGCAGGAAGTCGACGTCATGGTCCTCGAGGTCGATTCCGAGAAGCGTCGCATCTCGCTCGGCCTCAAGCAGGCGCAGGCAAATCCGTGGGAGGCCTTCGCTGCCGCCCATCCGATCGGTTCGACCGTCGAGGGCGAAGTCAAGAACGCGACCGAATTCGGCCTGTTCATCGGTCTCGACAACGATGTCGACGGCATGGTCCACATGTCCGACATCGCCTGGGGTGTTTCGGGTGAAGACGCGCTCAACCTGCATCGCAAGGGTGAGACCGTCGAAGCCGTGGTGCTCGACATCGACGCCGAGAAGGAGCGTATCTCGCTCGGCATGAAGCAGCTCGAGCGTGGCGGGCCGTCGGCCGGCGGCATCGCAGCAGCAGGCGACAAGCTGAACAAGAACGCGATCGTCACCGTGACGGTCCTCGAAGTCCGCGACGCGGGCCTCGAAGTCCAGCAGGGCGACGATGGCGCGACCGGCTTCATCAAGCGCACGGATCTGGGTCGCGATCGCGACGAGCAGCGTCCGGAGCGGTTCCAGGTCGGCCAGAAGTTCGACGCGATGGTCACCGGTTTCGACCGGTCCAAGAAGCCGACCTTCTCGATCAAGGCGATGCAGATCTCCGAAGAGAAGCAGGCCGTGGCGCAGTACGGGTCGTCCGACTCGGGCGCGACGCTCGGCAACATCCTCGGCGAGGCGCTCAAGGCCCGCACCGAGGCGGACAAGAAGTAAGACTACCCGGCCGGCATGTCCCAGACATGCCGGCCTCGTTTTGGTTGTAGACGCACGCAGGAATGATGCTATCGCGGTCAGTATTGACCTAAATCAATATTTCCACTGGCGAAAATGGGCGGGGGCTCGAATGCGATGATCAGATCCGAATTGGTTCTCAAGATCGGCGAAGCGCATCCCGACCTGCAACCCAACGAGGTCGAGGCGATCGTCACGACCTTCTTCGACGAGATCAGCAAGCGCCTGGCCGCCGACGGCCGCGTCGAACTCCGTGGTTTCGGCGCTTTTTCCACCCGCGCTCGCGACGCCCGAACGGGCCGCAACCCCCGCACCGGCGAGATCGTCGCGGTCGACGCCAAGCGCGTCCCCTATTTCAAACCCGGCAAGGAAATGCGCGCCCGCCTCAACGTCGCTTGACGTGGCCCCGCCGCTCCGCTTGTTGCAGCACCAGTGCGGACGTGGCGAAACCGGTAGACGCAGGAGACTTAAAATCTCCCTCCCCTGGAGTGCG
This sequence comes from Sphingomonas rhamnosi, assembly GCF_036663615.1. Lineage (NCBI taxonomy): Bacteria > Pseudomonadati > Pseudomonadota > Alphaproteobacteria > Sphingomonadales > Sphingomonadaceae > Sphingomonas > Sphingomonas rhamnosi. The sequence goes on along the minus strand of NZ_JAXOJJ010000004.1, from coordinate 286,681 downwards.
GGTTCGAGTCCCGCCGTCCGCACCATGGTTCGTTGAGCATGGATTGGCGGTGGCCCGTGGTACCGAAACGCGTTGTGCTAGCGCTGGGCGCCGTCACGCTGATCACCGGATGTGACCGTCGTCCCGATACCGGCGCCGTCGTCGTCAGCGCGATCGGCGGCACGCCGCGCCCCGCCGACCCCGGCCGCGGCCCGCTGGATACCCCGTCGCGCCTGCTGATCGATTCGACCGCCCAGGGGCTGGTCCGCTTCGACGCGGCCGGCCAGATCGAACCCGGCCTCGCCGAGCGCTGGATCGTCATCGACGATGGCACGCGCTACATCTTCCGCCTGCGCGAGGGCCAGTGGAGCGATGGCACGCGCGTCACCGCCGAACAGGTCGTCGCCATCCTCACCCGCCAGATCGCGCCGGATTCGCGCAACCCCCTCGCGGCGTTCCTCACAGCGATCGACGAGATCGTCGTCATGACCCCCCAGGTCATCGAGGTTCGGCTGGGGCGCCCCCGCCCCGACCTGCTCAAGCTGTTCGCGCAACCCGAGCTCGCGCTGCTGCGGCTTCGGCCCCTTGGCGGCAGCGGGCCGTTCCGCGTCGCGCGAAGCGGCAAGGCGCCGTTGCTGCGCCCCGCGTTCGACCCTGCGCAGGCCGATCCCGAAGACCAGCGCGAGACCAAGCCCGAAGACGATGTCCGCCTGATCGGCGAACGCGCCGCGCGGGCCATCGCACGCTTCGCCAACCGCGACTCCGATCTGGTCAGCGGCGGCAGCTTCGCCGACTGGCCGCTGCTCGCCACCGCCGACGTGCAACCCGCCAACATCCGCGTCGACCCCGCGGCCGGATTGTTCGGACTGGCGATCGTCAACCGCGACGGGTTCCTCGCCAGCCCCGCCAACCGTGCAGCGGTGGCGCAGGCGATCGATCGGACCGCGCTGACCGCGGCGATCGCCCCCAACTGGGCACCGGCGGACCGCATCCTGCCCGATATCCTCGATTCGGCGGCGCTACCGCAGGTGCCGCCCTGGACCCTGCTCACCCAGCCCGAGCGGCAGACCGCCGCCGCGCGCCAGGTCGCGCGCTGGACCGAAGGTGCCGTCCGCCTGCGGATCGCGCTTCCCGCCGGCCCCGGCGCGACGATCCTCTATGCGCACATCGCCGCGTCGCTGCGCCGCATCGGCCTCGCCGCCGACCGCGTCGGGTTGGACGACACGGCGGACCTGAAGCTCGTCGACGCGGTCGCGCCGTACGACAGCGGTCGATGGTATCTGGCCACCGCGTGCGTGCTGTGCAGCGACGCGGCGCAGGCGGCGCTGGATGCCGCCCGGCAAGCGCCCACCCTCCCCGCGCGCGCGCAACGGATCGCCGAAGCGGATGCCGCGATGAACGCCGACGTCGCCTTCATCCCGCTCGCGCGACCGCTGCGGTGGTCGCTGGTCGCGCGGCGGCTCGCGCAGTGGCAGCCGAACATCCGCGCGTGGCACCCGTTGAACCGGCTGCGCAACGACACCAACTGAAGGGGATGATCCAGCCCACATCCCCCCTCGGCTTCGGCCACCTGCCCATCGGTCGCGATCCGTTGTCGGTCCGTCGTCGCATCGAGGCGATGGAGCGCGTCATGGAGGGGCTGTTCGTCATCCCCGGTACCAACCGCAAGGTCGGCATGGACGTCGTCCTGGACCTCATCCCGATCGCCGGCAGCACGGTCGCGGCGGGGATCGGCGCATGGATGGCATGGGAAGCGCGCAATATCGGCATGTCGAAGACGCAGATCGCGCGAATGGCGAGCAATATCGGCATCGACTGGGCGTTCGGCATGATCCCTTGGGTTGGCGCGATCCCCGATCTTTTCTTCCGGTCCAACACGCGCAACCTGCGGATCATCCGCAAGCATCTCGATCGACACTATCCGGCGACAGTTACGGTCGACGCCTGATTACGCTTCCCTGTACTTCGGCTCTTGCTATACTGACGGCGCGGCACACGGGGAGCGCAACATGAGATATTCGACGTCCGTCATGATGGTCGCAGCGTCTGCGTTGTTATGTGCCTCCGCAGCCGCACAAGAAGCGTCCAAAGCCGAGGTGCCGCCCGCCAAAGAAAAGAAGACCTGTCGTTCCTTGATGCCGACGGGGTCGATCATGGCGACGCGCGTCTGCAATACCAAAGACGCCTGGAAACGCTTCGATGACTACACCGCAGAGGGGGCAGACCAGTTCCGGAACACCTATCGGATGACGACCACCGGTCAGAAGCCCAGTTGATCGGTCCTAGCGTCCGCCCCGCCAGATCTTGAGCGTTGCGGCAGGCGCCAGTCCGCCCTGATGCACCGGGCAACGCCGGTACCGGAATCGCCGGTCAAGGCAGATCCAAACCTCGTCGAGCCAACCTTGCTTGGTCGCGGTAACCCGCATCATCGTCGCGCCCAGCCCCGGGTTCGCCCGTGCCATGGCGGCGGCGAACCGCCCGGCGGTCAACGGCGTCCGCGACAGTGCGTCCATGTCGGGATAGCGCAGCCTAGCATAGAGCGCCCCCGATTGACCGAAGAACTTGGCAGGACGATAGCCAGGCATGCAGGTGCCGTGCTTGGCCCATTCATGCTGCATCAGCTGCGCCGACGGGGTCGCGCAAAGGTGCGCGCGGATTACCGGTTGCGGGACGATACCCGCGGCGCGGCAATATTGCGGCCACGTCTTGCCCACGCCGTCCGGCCACAGACCGTGCAACGTGAACCCGAACCGGTTGCCGCTGCCGCATTGCAGGCGTGATCCCGGCCGGTCGCCGTTGTCGCGGCAATATTGCGGGCCCCAGGTGACCGCCAGCGTATAGCCGCCGATCGGGATAGTGCGCGCCGGTTGCTCTGCGGAGGGCAGATCGGGGCGGACCAATAGCCCGCCGGCCGGGATGGAGCAGCTATAGGCCTGGGCCTGGGCAATGCCGGGCGCGAGAAACGCGATGCCGATGGCGGCGGTAACGGTACGGATCATGGCTCTTCCCCCTCAGGCAGCCGCAAAGTCGAGACCGATATCGGCCGCCGGTGCCGACTGCGTCAACCGGCCCACCGACACATAGGTCACGCCGGTTTCGGCGATCGCACGGATCGTGTCGAGACGGACCCCACCCGACGCCTCAGTCGGCACGCGTCCGCCGACCAGAGTCACCGCTTCGCGCAGCATGGGCGGCGCCATGTTGTCGAGCAGCAGGTGCGTCGCGCCCGCCGCCAGTGCCGGTTCGATCTGCTCGATACGGTCGACCTCGACGATGATTTGCGCGATCCGCGCGGCCTTGGCGCGCCGCACAGCTTCGCCCACGCCGCCGGCGACCGCGACATGGTTGTCCTTGATCATCGCCGCGTCCCACAGCCCCATCCGGTGATTCTGCGCGCCGCCCATCCGGGTCGCGTATTTCTCGAGGAGGCGAAGCCCGGGAATGGTCTTGCGCGTATCGAGCAGGATCGCCCCGGTGCCGCGGATCGCCTCGACATAACCGCGCGTCATCGTCGCGATACCCGACAAATGCTGGACCGTGTTGAGCGCGGATCGTTCGGCGGTGAGCATCGCGCGTGCTAGCCCTTCCAGTCGCAGAAGTTCGGTCCCTGCCGGCACCTGTTGCCCGTCCTCGACCAGCCGCTCGATACGGACGGCGGGGTCGAGCGTGCGGAAAAACGCCTCGGCCAGTTCCAGACCTGCGACCACGATCGGGTCGCGGCTGTCCATCACGCCGGTAAACCGCGCCTCCGCGGGGATCACTGCGGCCGAGGTGATGTCGCCGAGCGTCCCGAGATCCTCGCTGAGCGTGGCGGCGACGAAGGCGTCGATATTAAAGTCTTTCATGCGCATCACGTGCCACACAATGGGGAGCGCCGGACAGTCCTTTCCGCCGCTGCAGCCTGACGCGATACCGCTTCGGGTACCCGCAGCCTGCTACTGCAGTTCCGGTGCATCTGGCGTCGCGAGCACCCGGTCGAGCAACGCCAGCCTGATCGCAATGTCGTCATGGTACGAGACGGTCGGCGGCGTCAGCGACAGCGCCCGTGCCCAATAGGGCCGCGCGGTCTCCAGATCGCCCGTACGAACATAGGCCAGCCCTAGAAAGAACGGCGGTGCCGGATGACGCGGCGCTATCCGCATCGCCTGTTGGAATGCGAACAGCGCGGCGGGAGACACTTGATTGCCGTCATGCGCCGCCAGCGCCCCACCCAGACCGGTCCACAGCACCAGGCTCCGCGGCGCGACCCGAAGGCCGCCGAGCAGTACCTGCACCGCGGCACGCCGGTCGCCCGCGCGCGTCATCGCGTCCGCGGCAACCAGATAGGCGGCCGCCCCCGTGTAGCGTTCGAGCATGCGGTCGCGCAGGTCGGTCAACTCGCCATCCACCGGCGACGGCGCCAGCGCGGTGACGACGGGGTTCGCCGGCAGCGACGGCCGGCCCTGCAGCGCATAGCCCGCGCCGCCGAGCATTAGCGCCGCGCCGACCATCGTCCACAACAGCCGATCGACCTTCAGCAATGTGAGCAGGCCAAATGCCGCCGCACCGATCGCTGCAAGAGCAACCCAGCCCATCAGCGCGCCCTCCGGTGGAAGCTTGATCGCGCGATCCACGCGCCGACCGCGAGCAAGGCGATCGGTGCAAGCCATAGCGGCCACGTCAGGCCCGTCAGCGGCGGATCATAGGTGACGTAGTCGCCGTAGCGGGCGATCAGCCAGGCACGGACCGATTCGGGCTTCTCGCCGCCCTCGATCCGCTCGCGTACCAGCGCACGCATGTCGGCCGCCATGTCGGCGTCGCTGTCCGCGATCGACTGCCCCTGGCAGACGAGGCAGCGCAGCGTCTCCATGAGCGCCTTGGCCGACGCCTCCTTGGCGGGATCGGCAAGTTGCTTGTTCGCATAGGGAGCGGGCGGCGTCGAAGGCTGCGCGGACGCGATCCCCGACAGCAAAATGAAACCGATCGTCATCCCGGATTTGATCCGGGATCCATGACGCCGCGAACCCAGCGGCACGGCGGATGCTCGAACCAGTCCGGCATGAAGGGCGCGCGCAAACCTCATCGCGCGTCCTTCACGGCCTGCAGGATCGCCGCCACGTCGTCCGCCCGGATATCGCCGATATGCTGCTTCACCACGACCCCGCGCCCGTCGATCACGAACGTCTCGGGCACGCCAGACGAGCCGAGCGACAGCTGCACCGCGCTCTGCGCATCGCTGCCGATCCGCGCATAGGGATCGCCGTTGCGCTTCAGGAATGCCGCGACCGCCGTACCCGTGTCGCGCACCGCAAGTCCATCGATCGGCACGCCCAGCGCCTTCAACCGCATCAGCTGCGGCGCTTCCGCGATGCACGGCACGCACCAGCTCGCGAAGACGTTGAGCAAACGCGGCTGGCCCTGCCCGAACGTCGCGCTCGCCACTCCCGGCTTGTCCGCGACGATCGGCGGCAGGGCGAAGTGCGGCAGCGGCTTGCCGACCATGGCCGACTTGATCGTCTTGCTCGCCGGTCGGATCAGCCCGCTCGCGACCACCGCGAACAGCAGCGCAAAGATCGCCAGCGGTGCCCAGAGCGCGAACCGCTTCATGCCCACGATTCCCGCATCGCCGTGCGCCGCGCGCGCCGCGCGCGGCCGATCAGCGACAACAGCCCGCCGAACGCGATCAGCGCACCGCCGAGCCAGATCAGAGTCACCAGCGGCTTCCACCACAGCCGCAGTTGCCAGCGCCCCTGTGCGTCGGGCTGCCCGAGCACGGTGTAGAGCTGTCCGTCGAGCACGGTCAGGATCGCGCTTTCGTTGGTGTTGGTCGGCGGATTGGCGAAGAAGCGCAGCTGCGGATGCAGCACGCGCGTGGTGTCGCCGCGCGACGCGGTCAGCCTGGCTTCCAGCGCCGACCAGTTCTCACCGATCCGCGGCGATATGCCGTCGAGCGTCACGGTGTACGGGCCGACCCGCGCCGATTCGCCCGCACGCACCGCGACCAACGTTTCCTTGGTGAAGGCGCTGTCGGACGCCATGCCCGCCAGGCTGACCGCGATGCCCAGATGCGCGATCACCATGCCGTAGGTGAAAAGCGGCGTGCGGCGCAGGTTGCGCTTCCACAGCGGTGCCACGCTGGCAACCGCGAGACCCGCGGCGAGCGACAGCCCCGCCCAGGGTAAAACGCCCGGCCAGACGAACAGCAGCGCCACTGCCACGAGTATGGTGACCGCGATCGGCCCGGCAGCGCGGCGAACGACGGCGCGCGCATCGTCGTGACGCCAGCGCAGCAACGGCCCGACCGCCATCACCGCGACCAGTATCAAGGCGATCGGCCCCGCCGCCTTGTTGAAGAACGGCGGCCCCACCGACAGCTGCACACCGAAGCCCGCCGCGACGATCGGATACATCGTGCCGATCAGCACGATACCTAGGATCACCGAGAGCAACAGGTTGTTGGCGACCAGCCCGCCCTCGCGGCTGACCGGTTCGAACGTCGTACCCGCGCGCACCGTGCCCATCCGCGCCGCGAACAGTGCGAACGCACCGCCGATATAGATGGCGAGCAGCGCGAGGATGAACGCGCCACGCTCCGGGTCGACCGCGAAGGCGTGCACGCTGGTCAGGATTCCCGATCGGACCAGGAACGTCCCGATCATCGACATCGAAAACGCGACGACCGCCAGCATGACGGTCCAGGCGCGCAAGCCGTCGCGGGTCGCCAGCACCGTCACCGAATGCAGCAAGGCGGTGGCTGCGAGCCACGGCATCAGCGACGCGTTCTCGACCGGATCCCAGAACCACCAGCCACCCCAGCCCAGCTCGTAATAGGCCCAATAGGAGCCCGCGGTGATGCCGAGCGTCAGGAAAATCCAGGCGATCAGCACCCAGGGCCGCATCGCGCGCGCGAAGGCCGGGCCGACATCGCGCGTCACCAGCGCCCCGACGGCGAACGAGAAGGCGACCGACAGCCCGACATAGCCGGTGTAGAGCGTCGGCGGATGGAAGGCCAAGCCGGGGTCCTGCAGCAGCGGATTGAGCCCGATGCCATCGGCAGGCGCAGGGCTGATCCGCGCGAACGGGTTCGAGGAGAACAGCAGGAAAGCGTAGAAGCCGAGCGCGATCGCCGCCTGCGCGCCGAGAGTCGCGATCAGCGTGCGCTCGGGCAGCGACCGTTCGAGCAGCGCGACGGCGCCGCCCGCCAGCCCCAGGATCGTCACCCAGAGCAGCATCGAGCCCTCGTGATTGCCCCACGCGCCGGCGAACTTGTAGATCCACGGCTTGGCCGAATGGCTGTTCTCGACGACCAGCTTCACCGACATGTCGGAGTCGAGGAACACGCCGATCAGCAGCGCCATCGCCAGCAAAGCCAGCAGCCCCTGCACGATCGCGACCGGCCGCACCGCGGCGGTCACCTCGTCGCCGCCGCGCGCGACCGCGATCGCCGCCATCGCCAGTTGCAGCGCCGCCAAGGCGCCGGCGAACCACAGCGCCGCAAGTCCTGCTTCGGCCATCATTTCAGGGTTTTCGTCTCGTGCATCTTGCCCGCCATTTCAGGGGGCATGTATTTTTCGTCGTGCTTGGCCAGCAGGTTCGACGCAACGAAGCTGCCGTTCGACTGGAACGTCCCTTCGGCCACGACGCCCGATTTCTCGCGGAACAGGTCGGGGACGATCCCGGCGAACACGACCGGCGTGGTCGCCCTGCCGTCGGTGACGACGAAATGGACGGTGACGCCATCCGCAGCGCGCTTGACAGATCCGCCCTCGACCATGCCGCCCAACCGAACCGCACGGCCGAGCGGCAACCTGTCGCGACGCACGTCGGATGGCGCATAGAAGAATGCGGCCTGATCCTTCAGCGCCGATAGCGCGAGGAGGCCCGCGATCACGACCGCCGCCAGCGCGAGCAATGCCAAGGTAAGGCGTTGATGCTTAGCCTTCATCGTTCGGCGCGCCGCATGGCGAGATAACTCAGCAGCGCGAGCACCGCGCCGCCGCCCATGGTCAGCGCATAGGCGGCGGTGATGAAGGGCCAAGGGCTCATGCGGTCGCCATCCGGCGCATCCGCGCCTCTGCCTTCGACGTCGCCAGCATTGCACGCATCCGCATCAATACGATCGCCGCGAAGACGAGTGTGAACCCAACCAGCATGATCGGCAGCGGCCACAGGATCGAGCCCGCGATCGTAGAACTGCGCAACCCGATGCTCGGCCCCTGGTGCAGCGTGTTCCACCACACCACCGAATAGCGGATGATCGGCAGCAACACCGATCCCGCGATGCCGTAGATCGCCGGCACGCGCCCGTCCCCGCCCCGGTCCGCATCGGCACGCGCCAGCGCCATGTAACCGAGATAGACGAACACGAGCAGCAGCATCGACGTCAGCCGCCCGTCCCATTGCCACCACGTCCCCCAGGTCGGCCGGCCCCAGATCGAGCCGGTAACCAGGCAGATGATCGCGAACACCGCGCCGGGCATCGCGATCGCGCGCGCCGCGACGCTGGCCAGCGGATGCCGCCAGACGAGGAACGCGATGCTGGAAATGGCGATCCCGCTCCACCCGCCCATCCCAAGCCACGCGGCGGGAACATGGATGTAGAGGATCCGCACGGTCTCGCCCTGGAGATAGTCTGGCGGCGTCTGCGTCAGACCGGCCCAGCATCCAATCGCGACCAACAAGACCCCTGCCCAAAAGAGTACGGGTGTCAGCGGCCTGGCGATGGTCAGGAAGCGCGCGGGATTGGCAAAGGCGTGAAGCGTCGGCACTGGCACCGATCTTATGGACAAAAATGCGGGACGTCACGCGAGAGTTGCAGTGCTTCGTGTCCAAGTCCGTGGACCCCGGGAAAATCGAGGTCCACAGCTTTCGAACCGCTACCGGCCGATCAGTTTGCGCGCGATCGAATCGGCGACGTCGGAGGCGGGCTCACCCGTGCGGTCGCTCTCGTCCCACACCTGGACCAGCCGTTCAGGGATCCGCGCGATCCGCGCCTTCACCTCGGCCTCGTCGCCGTGGCCAAGATATTCGAGCCCGACATTGATGATGCCGCCCGCGTTGATGACATAGTCGGGCGCATAAAGGATGCCGCGCTCATGCACGCGGCGACCGTCCTCGCGGACGCTCAGCTGGTTGTTGGCACCGCCGGCGACGACCTTGGCCTTGAGCGCGCCGATCGACGCCTCGGTCAGGATCGCACCCAGCGCGTTCGGGCTGAAGATGTCGGCGTCGGTAGTCAGGATCGCCTCGGCCGCCACCGCCGTCGCGCCGAGTTCACCGGCCAGTGCCTGCGCACGACCCTCGTTGACGTCCGCCAGCGTCAGCACGGCGCCGTCAGCCGCGAGCAGCCGCGCAAGCCCGCCGCCGACCGAACCGACGCCCTGGATCGCGACGCGAACGCCCTTCATGTCGGTCGCGCCCAGCCCACGCTGCGCAGCAGCCTTGACGCCCAGATAGATGCCGAGCGCGGTGTACGGCCCGGGATCGCCGCCGGCGGCACCGCTCGCGACCGGCAGGCCGGAGACATAGCGCGTCTGGCTGGCGATCACCTTCATCCGCTCTTCGGACATGCCGACGTCCTCAGCGGTGACGTAGCGCCCGCCAAGCGAATCGACCGCGCGGCCGAACGCCTCGAGCTGCGCCGTCGTGATCGTGTCGCCGGGCTTGGCCGCAAGCACGACGCCCTTGCCGCCGCCGAGTTCGAGCCCAGCCATCGCGTTCTTGAAGCTCATGCCGCGCGAGAGGCGCAGCGCATCGGTGATCGCGCGGTCGCTGTCGGCATAATGCCAAAAGCGCGCGCCGCCCGCGGCAGGTCCAAGCGCGGTCGAATGCACCGCGATCACCGCCTGCAGGCCCGATGCCGGGTCCGTGAAGAGGTGGACGCCTTCGTGGTCGTCGAAGTCGGGGAAGCCCCAGCTGGTCATGGAATGCCCCGGAGAGAATCTGAGGAGAAAAGATGGGGCGACCGACGGGACTTGAACCCGCAACATCCGGCATCACAAGCCGACGCTCTAACCAATTGAACTACGATCGCCGCGAAGGCGCTGCCCCTAGCGGGGCGGTGGCCGTGCCGTCAAGGACTCAGAAGCGTCCTTCGATCGAAAGCCGGTATCCGCCGCCACCGGCGACGAAGCCCGCCGCCTCCAGCTTCGCAGCTGCCAGCGGGTCGGACGGGCGCAGCGACAGCGCGGCGCGGTAGCGGCCACCCGCGTCGATACGCAGCGTAATGCCTTCGGTGCCGGCCTGGCTGGTCAGCGGCAGCAGCAGGGCGTCACCCTCGCACCGGGCATTGCCCGCAACGGTCTGCGGCAGGACGATCCCGCCGACATCGCCGGCCAGCGTCGCACGGACCCGACCCTCGGCGCTCTCGCATCGGCCATCACGGAATTGCACGCTAACCGCGTCGAGATCGAGCGCCGAAACCGGCACCGGCGCGAACACACCGCCGGTGGCGATCGTCGCGGTCAAGTCGTCGATGCCGAGCGCATGCCGGCTGATACTCCCCGACCCTCGCAGCGTCCGCGCTGCCGATTCGGGTCCGGCGAGTACGATCTTCGCTCGTCCCAGCAGCAGCGGCCAAGGCGACAGGCGCGCATGCAGGTCGCCAAGCGCCAGATCGCCAAACCGTGTATCGCGCAACGTCGCGCCCCAGATCGTCCCACTGACGCTGCGCGCGGTAAACCCTTGCTGGCCAACGCCCGCCCAGCCGAGCGCGGCACGCATCGGCAGGAACACCACCAGTGCCACCACCAGCATCGCGCCGAACAACGCGGTGGGCGCGGTCCGCAACCGAATCCGCCTCATGCCGCACGCGCTTTCAGCACCAGCGATACGCCGACCGCCTTGTTGCCGTTATCCGTCATCGCCGCGGAGTCGACGAGGATGCCGATGCGTTCAAGCCGGGCCAACCACGCGACCAATGCCGCCGGCCGCGCCGACTGGATGGCGACGCGCACGTTCGCGCCGTCCTGATCGAGGCTGGCGAGCGTGAAGCCCGCCTGGTCCGCCTCGATGCGAACCACGTCGGCGAGCGTCCCTGTCAGCGGCTGCGGACGACCCCGCTGGATCGCCTTCAGCGCCGCGACCTGCGCCTGCGTTTCGCCGAGCCGCGTCACCGCATCGGCATGGCGTTCGCGCGCGCTCGACAGCCCATCGCCGACGGGGCGGATGATCGCGCCCCAGATCAGCGTCAGCACCGCCAGCGCCACCATCACCAGCAACAACTTCTTCTCGCGCGGCGCGCGGCCGTCGAACCAGGTTCGCAAGGCGGTCATCGTGCGGTCACCGTCAAATCCCCCGTCACGCGGCCTGCCGCCGCCTGGAACGTGCCCGCGCGCACCGTGAAGCCCGCCGATTCGATCGCACGCTTCAGGTCGGTCGCCAGCGCCTCGCGCTCCACCGCGACCGACAGCCGCAAATCGCCGTTCGCCTGGAAATCGAGCGCGGTCACTTCGGTACCGGGCGTCGCGCGGACCGCCGCGAACACCGCGGCGGTGGTCGCGCTGAACCCGAGCCCTGGGCCGCGCACGCGCGACAGCCGCTCGTCGAGCTGACGCGCCGCGTCGGTCACGGTTTCGCCGCGCGGCAGCCCGGTGCGTGCGATCGCATCCGCCTGCGCTTCGAGCGCATCCGCGCCGAAACTATATTTCGCGATCCGTACCAGCGAGATCGCCAGCGTCACAACAAGGATTAACAACGCCAGCCGCGCCAACCGCCGGATCAGCGGCCAATCGAGCGCGAACCGCCGCCGCCGCGCGAACGGCCCTTGCCGCAGGTCGAGCGCGGGCGCACCGGCCGCCGCCACCAGCGCGGCCAACACCGTATCGCGATCAAGCGGAACCGGCGCCACGCCACCGGTGATCAGCGGGGTCAGCATCGCGTCGTCGGCGAAACCGCTCGACGTGCCCCGGACAAGATCGATCCCTGCGATCGCGGCATGCGCATAGCCCTCGACCGGACGCGGCAGCAGCATCGGCGCGGGGACGACCGCGACCGGATCGATCCCGTCCGCCGCCAGTATCGCCAGCCAGTCGCGCATCTGTGCCGCGCCGACCACGCCGATCGGCCGATCCGCCGTCCCTTCGTCACCGACCGCGACATGAAGTTCGGCGAGCGGCGCAGCACTCGCCTCGGCGACCAGCAATCGCGCGGCGGCGGTCGCCTGCGCCGGGCTGCGCGACGGCAGCTCGGCCCAGTGGAGCGTGACGTCCTCGGCCGGCGCGACCGCGATCACGGGATCGTCGCCGACCGGCACCCCCTGCCCTTCGGAGGCGATCGCGGCGTCGACGACGCGCATCCAGCGATAGCCGGTCTCGCCGGCGGGAAGGAACAACAGCGTGGTCATGATGGCTCGCCCCATTGCCGCGATACGAGCCGCGCGGGAAGACGTGTCGCGTCGATCAAGGCACGTTCCTGCAATTGAGTCGTCCCCAGCGTCACATCGATATCCAGCGCGAACCATTTCGACACGACCGCGGTCTGGCCCTCGGCACCCGCATCGGTCGCGCCTTGCAGCGCTGCGCCCTTGAAGAATTCGGAGGTAGCGCCGTAGCCCTGCGGCGGTCGCTTGAGGATCAGTTGCCGCGCTCCCTCGACGGAGAGCGTATCGGGCAGTAGCATCGCGAACAGCGGCGCCTGTTCGGGCAACAGCGTGTTGACGTTGATCGGCGCCGGCTGCGCGATCGGCAGCGTGCAGATCCATGGCCGCAGCGTGGTATATATTTCCGGTGTCATCCCCGCGACCGCGCGCAATTCGCTCGGGTCGCTCATCAGCGTACCGGCGGTGCGATACCCGCCCTCGCGCCCAAGATACGCGCCGTCCTCCGCCCCCATCGCCTGCTGGTCCTGGTCGCTATCGATCCAGTCGGTCGCACCCGAGGCGATCTGTTCGGCGACTTGGGTGGGGACTTGCAACAGCCGCATCAGCCGCACGAACACCGGCCGCTGTTCGCCGCGGGTAACATAAGCCCCGGTCGACGTTCGCGAAACCAATCCGTTGAGGTTGAAGCAATTGCCGCCATCGCGCACCCGCGCGGTCGCAAAGCCGCCACCGGGCAGCGGCATGCCGAACGGGCGGTCGCTCCAGCCACCCGCCAGCGTCACGCGCTTGGGGTTCGCGCCGAGCATCGAGCCGATCCGGGTCACCGCCATCGTCTCGGCGGCATAGGCATAGGCACGCGCCTGCTCGCCCGCCGCGGCATTGCCCGCGAGCCGGGTCGACAGCCGCAATTTCTCGAGCGCAGCGCCTGCCATCACCGCGATGATCGCGACGAGCATCAGCACGGTGAGCAGCGCGGCACCGCGTTCGGCGGGGTCAACCGGTCGCACCGGGGGCATCCTCCGTCGGTACATAGCCCGAGCCGACCAGGAACAGCTGGCGGAACACCGTGCCGTCGTCGCGTTGCACGCGCAGTTCGAGCGCATCGGGCAGCGGCACGCCGCTCGCACCGTCCCAGCGGTCGCTCCAGGCGCCCGCGATCCGATAGCGCAGAGCCACCTGCCGGACGCGCGTCATCAGCACCGCAGGGGGCAGCGGTTGCGCGCCGTCGACCATCGGATAGGCGATCCGCTGCAACGTCGAATCCTGCACCTGATAGGCGACCTTCTGCAGGCTCGCGCGCGGCGCACCGTCGAGGTTGCTCCATCCTGCGCGGACGAAGCGCAGCATCGGCGCGGCACCTGATCCGCTCTGGCCGACGAACGCCGGCATCACCGTGCCCGCCTCGTCGCGCGCGCTGCGGTCCCGCGCCTGGGCGAGATCGGCCGACAGGATCGATACGGTCCGCGTCAGCGCCGTCATGTCGTCGAGCCGCGCGCCGGTGGTGCCCTGCGCGCGCACGCTGAACGACAGGATCGCGACCCCCGCCGCCGCGATCATCCCGAAGATCATCAGCGAGACCATCACTTCGACCAGCGTAAAACCGGCTTCGGACCGCTGCGGCGTCATGCCGCGCCCCGCGGCGGGCGGATCATCGTCAGCCGGCCGAGCACCGCGCCGCCGGGCGCCGCGACCGACACGTCGATCCGCAGCACGCCGGCATCGCCGACCGCGCTCACCTGCCGCGTCCAGGCCCAGGCGCGGCCGCCATTGGTCTCGACCCCGGCGATGCGGCCTGCAGTCGGCGGTTTGCCGCTGGTCACCGCGTCGATCGCCACATTGCGCGCGACCATCTGCGCGACGAGCGTATCGTCGAGGATCGACGCCCCCCGGATCGTCGCGCTTTCGAGCCGCACGAGCGCCATCGCCGCAAGGCTGAAGACGGCGAGCGCGACCATGATCTCGATGAGCGTGAAGCCGTGCTCCACCCTTCGGCGCGTGTTTAGCCCCGAGTGCCCCAAGAGCGCCGTCACCCCGGACGTGTTCCGGGGTCCATCGTTCCGCACAATCAGACCTGCCTGCTCACGCGGAACCATGGATGCCGGAACAAACCCGGCATGACGGGTGCGGGAAAGCTCACCCCGCATCGGCATGAACGCTGCCATCGGCATCGATGTTGACCACCGAGCCCACCCCATCGCGGTCCAGCCGGATCGCCGCCGGACGATCGGTCAGCCCGGTGGGATCGAACGTCACCCGAACCCGGCCGGACGCGTCGCCGATGCTCGCCTTGGTCCCCTCGCTCCAGCGTTCGACGCGCATCGGCTTCTCCGCGATCGGCACCCAGCCGCCCGCCAGCCGCCGGTCGAAGCCATAGCCGCCGCCAGTCACCCACACGCTGACCGGTCGCGCCTCGATGATCGCCGAATCATGCGCGGCGCGGACGCGCGCGGCGAACCGCACCGCCTCGTCCTGCACACGCCCGCGCGGGTCGGGCATCGCCCAGACCACCGCCGCCGAGGCGAGGCCGATGATCGTCACGACGACCATCAACTCTACCAGCGTAAAGCCACCCTCGCGGTTATTCCCAGCTGCCGATATCGGCATCGATCCCCTGCCCGCCTTCCTTGCCATCGGCGCCGAAGGTCCACACGTCCGCCTCACCATGCGTGCCGGGCGAGGCATAGAGATACGGACGACCCCAGGGATCGTCCGGCAGCTTCTTCAGATAGCCGCCACGCTGATAGCGTGACGGATCGGCTAGCCCGGCCGGTGCGGAAACCAGCGCGTTCAGCCCCTGCGAGGTGTTGGGGAAGCTCATGTTCTGCAGCTTGTACAGCTCGAGCCCACCCTCGATCTGTGCGATGTCGGCCTTGGCCTTCTGGATTCGCGCAGTGTCGCCCGAGGGCAGCACGTTGAGCGCGACGATGGTCGCGAGCAGGCCGATGATAACGATGACGACCATCAGCTCGACGAGCGTGAAGCCTGCTTCGCGGCGGCGTTTCTTGTCTTCGGGACGCATGAACAACCTCATTGGCCTGCCAGCGTGTTGAGCTGGAGGATCGGGAGCAAAATGGATAGCACGATCGTCGCGACGATGCCGCCCATCACGACGATGATCAGCGGTTCGAGCAGCGACAGCGCGGTCGCGGTGAAGCGGTCGAATTCTCGTTCGAGATAGTCGGCGGCGCGTTCCAGCATCTCGTCGAGCCGCCCCGCCGCTTCGCCGCTGGCGGCGAGATAGGTGAGCAAAGGCGGGAAGACGCCCGCGCGGCGCATCGCCGCGGACAGGCTGCCGCCGCCGCGGATCGCCTCGACGATCTGGTCCGATGCGAGCCGCAGCCGGCGGTTGTGGATCGTGCTGGCGGTGAGGTTCAGGCCGTCGAGGAGCGGCAGGCGGCTCGCGACCATCGTCCCCAGCGTGCGCGCCATCCGCGCGGCGTGGAGATCGCGTAGCAGCCGGCCGAGCAACGGGATGCGGAGCAGCCAGCTGTCGAACGCGAGCCGCAGATCGGGGTTCTTCAGCGCCTGCCAGCCGCCGAGCCCGGCGACGACGACGACCAGCAGCATCACCCACCAATAGCCGACGAGGAACGCCGAGAACGCCATGACCATGCGGGTGAGGAAGGGCAGTTGCTGGCCGACCGTGTCGAACTGTTCGACGACCTGTGGCACCACGAACATCATCAGCGCGGTGACGACGCCCAGCGCGACGAGCGCGAGGATCGAGGGGTAGGCGAGCGCGGTGATCAGCTTCCCGCGGATTTCCGCCTGGCGTTCGAGCAGCGCAGCCAGCCGGTCGAGGATCGTCGGCAGCGAGCCCGAGCTCTCACCCGCCGCGACCATCGCGCGGTAGAGCGGCGGGAAGCTCTTCGGCTCGCGCGCCATGGCGTCGGCCAGGCGGCGGCCTTCGACGACGCCGGCATGCACCGCAGCGACGATCCCGCGGACGCTCTCCTGCTCGGTCTGGCGGGTGATCGTGCGCAGGCTTTCCTCGAGCGGCGAGACGCGGTTGAGCGTCGCGAGCTGGCGCGTGAAGAGCGTCAGGTTCTTGCCCGACATCTTGGGCTTGCCGAGCTGGAGGCCGAACAGCGGACGGCCTGCCGAAGCCTGCGGCGGCGCGCCGGGGGCTAGCTTGACGACGTACAGCTTGCGCGCGTCGAGCGCCGCGCGGGCAACATCGATGTCGGACGCGGCGATATGGCCGCGCTTCTCGGCGCCGCGGGTGTCGATCGCGAGATAATCGAAGTCAGCCATGCATTCCTCCCCGGCACGGGGAGGGGAACCGCCGCGTAGCGGGGGTGGAGGGGGCGTGCGGCAAGCGGGGCGCTCGCGGAGAGCCCCCTCCACCAGCTGCGCTGGTCCCCCTCCCCGTGCCGGGGAGGATATTACGCATCCTCGACCTCGGTCGTATCGCGCCGCGACACGCGCACCGCCTCTTCCGCCGTCGTCTGCCCGGACAGCACCAGCTCCCGCGCGGACTGTGCCAGGTTCGGCGTCCGTGCGAACGCATGCGCGGTGATCGCGCCCTCGTCGCCGTCGCTGTTGATCAGCCGCCGGATCGTATCGTCGATCCGCACCGCCTCGAAAACGCCGATTCGCCCCTTGAAGCCGGTCTGCCCGCACTCGTCACAGCCTTGCGCGACATAGACCACCGAATCGCCGGGAATGCCCAGCAGTGGCGCGACCGTCTCCGACGCCGGCACCGCGCGCCGACAGGTCGGGCACAGCCGCCGCACCAGCCGCTGCGCGATTACCGCGCGCAGCGTCGAGGCGAGCAGGAAGCTCTCGACCTTCATGTCGCGCATGCGCGTGATCGCGCCGATCGCGTCGTTGGTGTGGACCGTCGACAGCACGAGATGCCCGGTCAGCGACGCCTGCACCGCGATCTCGGCGGTCTCGCGGTCGCGGATTTCGCCGACCATGACGACGTCGGGATCCTGGCGCAGGATCGCGCGCAGGCCGGCCGCGAAGGTCAAGCCGACCTTCGGGTTCACCTGCGTCTGGCCGACGCCGTCGACCGCGTACTCGACCGGGTCCTCGACGGTCAGGATGTTACGGCTGCCATCGTTGAGCAGGCGCAGCGCCGCGTAGAGACTCGTGGTCTTGCCCGAGCCGGTCGGCCCGGTGACGAGGATAATCCCGTTGGGCTCGGCGAGCGATTCGCGCAGCAGCGCGAACAGTGCCGGCGGCAGGCCAAGCGCCTCCAGCGTGATCCCGGCATTCTCCTTGTCGAGGATACGCAGCACGACGCGCTCGCCCGCGCGGCTCGGCAGGGTGGAGACGCGGACGTCGAGCAGCTTGCCGCCCAGCGTGAGGCCCATGCGACCGTCCTGCGGCACGCGGCGCTCGGCGATGTCGAGCCGTGCCATCACCTTGATTCGGCTGACGACGACGGGCGCGACGTTGGCGGGCATCCGCAGCGTCTCGCGGAGCACGCCATCGATCCGCATCCGGATGACAAGGCCCGACTCGTACGGCTCGATATGGATGTCCGACACGCCGTTGCGCGCGGCGTCGGCGATGATGCCGTTGATCAGGCGGATCGCGGGCGCGTCGTCGGCGGTGTCGAGCAGATCCTCCGCGGTCGGCATGTCGCCTGCGAGCAGGTCGAGCTCGTCGCCCATCCCCACCGCGGCGAGCGCGTTGGCCTGGCCGTCCATCGCATAGACGTTGGAGAGCAGGCGATCAAAGGCGGGCGCGTCGACCATGCCGATCGCGAACGGGCGGCCGAGATAGCGGCGGAGTTCGAGCAGGACTTTGGGGTCCGCGCCTTCGCGCATCGCGATGGCGAGGTGGGAATCGGTTTCGGTGTGGTCGACGACCACGCCGAATTTGCGTGCGAAGGCATAGGGGATCGTGAGCTGCGGGAGGGGTTCAACGACGACGTCCGTCGTTCCCCGGCGCAGGCCAGGGTCCAATCGGGAAACGTCAGTTGTAAAGTCGCCAGCTTCACCCAATTGGGCCCCGGCCTCCGCCGGGGGGGTGACCAACTCGAACGCGGTCCCTTCGCGAATGATCATCGTACCTCGCCCCAAGCCGTTCTCCCGCGAAGGCGGGAGTCCAGGGTTACGGAGGACAGCGCTGGCGACTCCTGGACTCCCGCCTTCGCGGGAGAACGGTGAAGGACGAGAACAATCATCATCGCTTCGCCGGCCGGAACACGGTCGTGGTCGACCGCACCGGCACCGCGACCCGCGGATCCTCGATATTACCCGGGATCGGCGCGCTGGGGATCGGCGGCGCGGCGCCCATGTAATCGCGGACCAGCTGGTCGATCGACGGCTCCTGCCCCGGATCCTGCAACCCCTGCTGCAGGCGCACATAGCCATAGCGCTGCTCGGTCAGCCGCCGGCTGTCCTCCGCGGTGCGCAGGATCGTCGGGCGGATGAAGATCATCAGGTTGGTCTTCGCGCGCTGCTTCGCCTTCGAGGTGAACAGATGGCCGAGCACGGGCAGGTCGCCGAGCAACGGAATCTTCTCGATCGTCCGCCGCTCGTTATCGTCGAGCAGCCCCGAAATCACCGCGATCTGGCCGTCGTCGACGGTCCGCACCGTCTCGACCTCGCGCTTGTTGAGGATCAAGTCGCTGTTATCACTGGAAACCGGTCCGGCGATCGAGCTGACCTCCAGGCGCAGGTTGAGCTTCACCGTGCCGCTGGAATTGACCTGCGGGCGCACGGTCAGCTCGATGCCGACATTCTGGCGCTGCGTGGTCTGGAACGCATTGTCGAAATTGTTCGATAGCGCGCGGCCGGTGGTGATCGGGATTTCCTGCCCGACCAGGCTGTGGGCCTCCTGGTTGTCGAGCGTGACGAGGTGCGGGACCTGCAGCAGGTTCGACTGGCTGTCGCTCTTCACCGCGTTGATGATCGCGCCGAAGAAGGTGCTGCCGATCTTGCCGCCAAACCCGCCGAACCCGCCGCTGGCCGCCAGGATCGACGCGATCGCCGATTGCTGCAGAGTATCGGCAGCGCTGCTGGTGTTCTTGGTGGTGGTGGTGCTGCCGTCGGTGTTGGTGGTCGTCGTGCTCGACGTGTTGAGCTGAGTCGCGCCG
Source organism: Sphingomonas rhamnosi (assembly GCF_036663615.1). Classification (NCBI taxonomy): domain Bacteria; kingdom Pseudomonadati; phylum Pseudomonadota; class Alphaproteobacteria; order Sphingomonadales; family Sphingomonadaceae; genus Sphingomonas; species Sphingomonas rhamnosi. The sequence goes on along the minus strand of NZ_JAXOJJ010000004.1, from coordinate 267,350 downwards.
ATCGCGCCGGCGATCTGCAGGATGTTGGGCGCGGAATTGGAGAAGGTCGATGCCCCGAACGCCCCGCCGCTTGGATCGCCAACGATAAACTGCGCGCCGAGCGTCTTTGCGGTCGTATCGGAAACCTCCGCAACGATCGCCTCGACCAGCACCTGTTCACGGCGCGTGTCGAGCTGACGCACGACTTCCGCCAGCTGCCGCTGAATCTCGGCGGGCGCGGCGATGACGATCGCGTTGGCGCCGGTGAAACGCGTGACGACCGCAGCGGTCTTGCCGCCTGCGGTGGTGAGAGCAGGCTGGCCAGTGCCAGAGCCGCCGCCGGATGCGACGGGGGTGGGCTGGCTGATCTGCTGCTGCGGGCTGCCCTGCGAGCCCGAACTGCCGTTGGTGCTGCTCGACCCGAAATTCGTGCGCGACAGCGCCTGGGTGGTGGGCTGGGTCGGGGTCTGGCCGACGAGCTCCTGCAACACCGGCAGCAATTGCTCGGCATCGGCGTTCTCGAGGAACACGACCTTGATCTCGGTGCCGTTGCGCGCTTTCTGGTCGAGGTCGATCGCGACCTGCGCGAGGCGCGCGACGGTCGCGGAGTCGCCGCGGAGCGCCACTGCGTTCGATCCCTCGACCGCGACGACAGACGCCGTCGGGCCACCTCCGGCTGCACCGGCGGCACCGCCCTGCCCTGCCGGTCCGCTGCCGATCAGGCCCTGCAACGCGGTCGCGATCTCCTTGGCGCTGGCGTTCTTCAGCGCGATCACGCGCGTGCTGGCATTGTCGGTGTCGATCCGGCGCAGCACTTCGCGGACGCGGCGGATATTGTCGGCGAAATCGACGATCACCAAGCTGTTGCCGCCGCGGTTCGCGCTGACCGATCCCTGTGCGCTGACCAGGGGCCGGACCGTGTCCACCGCGCTTGTCGCGTCGATCGAGCGAAGCCGGACGATCTCGGTCACATAGCTGTTCCTCGCCGCGCCGCGCACGCCGATCCGGCTCGGCTGCGACGCGGCGTTGTCGAGCGGCTGGATCCGGAACGCACCGTTCGAGGTCGGCACCGCGACCAGCCCGTTCGAGCGCAACGTCGACAGGAATATCTCGAAATATTCGGATCGCGACAGTGGACGATCGGTGACCACCGTCACCTTGCCCGATACGCGGTTGTCGATGATGAACGTGCGCCCCGTCACCTTCGCAGCATCGGCGATGAACGCGCGGATATCGGCGTCGCGGACGTTGAGCGTGGTCTGTGCCTGCGCGGTGGCGGCGATCGCGACGACCGCGAGGGAAGCGAGATATGGTTTCATTGGGGCGGTGCGATCGTGATGGCGAGCGTCAGCGTATCCTGGCCGCGCTCGAGGGTGATGGGGACGTTGCCGCCCCCTGCAAAATCCTTGGCGATACGGTCAAGATCGCCGGGCCCCGAAACCGGGCGCCCGCCGAGCGACGTGATCACGTCGCCCTCCTTGAGACCCGCCGCGCGAAACGCGTTGCCGGTGCCCTGCGGCCGGACGGTCAGACCGCTGATCCGGCCTGCGTCGATGCGGGGGATAAAGCCGATGTCCTGACGGAGCTGGGCGACCTGGACGCCGGCCGCGGCTGGCGCGCCGCCTGCAGCCGGTGGCGTCACCGGAGTCACGGGCGTAACCGCACCCGACTGGTCGAGGAACAGGTCCTCGTCGGCACCGCCGCGCTCGATCGTGACATGATCGAACGCCACCGATTTCAGGCGCACGCCGGGCTGAATCTCGGCACCGACCGCCACGCTCTGCTGGATGCCGTCGGCCCCTGCGATGATCGCCGAGCCGCCGCCCATCGCCTCGTCGATCCGCGTGCCGAACAGCGTGAGCTGCAGCGCGGTGACGGTGGCGGGCTGCGCCGCGCCACCGCCGAGGCGGAAGAACGGGTCGAAGCTGCCGAGGATATCCGCGCCCGCGACCACCGGTGCGGCGGGGCGCCAGTCGCCGAGCGGCGTCACCGGCGTCGCCAGCACCCACACGAACCGCGCGCACTGCACCGCTAGCGCCGCCATCAGCGCCAGTTCGGCCAAGGAATAGACATTCACGACGGGCATCCGCCGCAAGATACGGCGCGCCCGGGCATCCAGCTTCAAACGCATGTGGTTCCGTCCCGCATCCCTGCCGGTAGGCATGCCATGTTACACCGCAGCGTCAAAGTCCTGTCATATTTGCGTGTGGGGCCCGTGCTTGGCAAAAGCGCGGGATGACCGATCTTCTTTCTGCCGCTTCGGGTCTCGACCCGGCGCCAATCGTCGCACGATTGAGCGTGCCCGGCGTCCAGCGCGTGCCGAGCCCCAAGCTCGACCTGTTCATCCGCCGCGACTTCCTGCCGCCCGACCTGTGCGCGGCGTTGATCGAACGGATCGACGCGGTGCGACGCCCCTCGACGATCTCCGATTCGAACGGTGACGCGGCGTACCGGACCAGCGAGACCGGCGATCTCGATGCCACCGACCCGGTCGTCCTCGACGTCGAGGCGCGGATCGCGGCGCTGACCGGCCTCGCCGGTGCACACGGCGAACCGCTGCAGGGGCAGCGCTATGCGGTCGGGCAGGAGTTCAAAGGCCATACCGATTATTTCGAGCCTACCGGCGTTGATTACGACCGCTATTGCTCGGTCGCGGGGAACCGGACCTGGACCGTCATGGTCTATCTCAACACGCCAGAGGCGGGCGGCGCGACGCGGTTCAAGGCGATCGACAAGATCGTGCCACCGGAGGCCGGCAAGCTGCTCGCGTGGAACAACCGGCGGCCGGACGGCACGCTGAACCCCGCGACGCTCCATCACGGCATGAAGGTGCGAAGCGGGGTCAAGTACGTGATCACGAAATGGTTTCGCGAGCGGGTCTGGGCGTAAGCTGTTCCCCGGCTTTCGCCGGGGTCAAGATTGTCAGAACGTCACGCTCGCGCCCAGCGTGAACACGCGGCCGAGCTTGTAGCGGTTGATGTCGACTTCGTTGCCGTTGCTGAACGTCTGATATTCGCGGTAGCCGGTCCCGGTCAGGTTGCGGCCCTCGAACTTCACCTCGATCTGCTTGTCCATCACCTTGATCCCCTGGCGCGCGACGACGTCGAAGCGGATACCGGGCTTTTCGATCAGATCAGGCAGACGAATGCCGCCGCCGCCGCCGACCGGGCCGCGGTTGGTCACGCGGTCGCTCGCATAGTTGAACAACAGCGTCAGCTGCGACAGGCTCGACTTATCCTCGATCCCGAGCTGCAGGTTCACCAGATGGTCCGACTGGCCGACCAGCGGGGCGCCGTCCTGGAACAGCACGTTGGCGGGGGTCAACTGCGCCTGCGATCCCGACTGGATCGGCCCGGCAATAAGCTGGTTGCCCGCACTGATCGCGGAATGGGTGTAGGTGTAGTTCGCGATCAGCACGAGCCGGCGCGTCGCGAGCCAGTCGGGCCCCAGCATGTCGAGATTGATGTATTTCTGGAATTCGGTCTCGCCGCCGTACAGCTTGGCCTGCGGCGCGTTGGCGAAGCCGGTCTGCAGACGATCAGCGTTCGGGAAGAACGCAACCGCCTCTATCGGATTCTCAATCCGCTTGTAGAAGCCGGCCAGGCTGATCCGCTGGTCCTTTGCGAAATACCATTCGGTCCGCGCCTCGGCGTTATAGAGCTGCGAGTCCTTCAGATACGCGTTGCCGGTGAACAGGCGATCCGAATCGAAGTCCTGGTACAGCTGCGGTGCGAGCTCGCGGAACTGCGGGCGGGCCAGCGTCTTCGAGAAGTGCAGGCGCGCCTGCAGGTCCTCGGCGAAATTCCAGGTGACCGTCACCGCCGGCAGGAAATAGTCGTTGTTTAACCGCGTGCCGGCGAGCGTAGCGCCCGCATTGACGCGCTCGTCCGCCGTTTCGTAGCGAACCCCGACGGTGGCCCGCAGACCGTCGAGGATCTCGCCCTCGACCTGGCCATAGGCGCCGTGAACCTTCAGCGACGCGTCGTAGAGCGCAGCACCCTGATCCGATGAGGTGTTGCGCAAGTAGATACCGTTGGTCTGGATGCTATAGTCGGACAGCAGGTAATCGGGGCGCAGCTGTGCCACCACCGGCGACAGCGCCGAGTTGTTCGCGCCGGCATATTGGAAGGTGAAGCGGCTCGAATCGCGCGACGTGTCGTTATAGGCATAGCCCACCGACACGGCGAACGGACGGTCCGACGGCGCATTCCAGGTCAGGTTGGCCTGACCCGACCAGAGCTCCTCGCTCAACTCGCTGAACGCGACCGACGCGCTCTGCAGCCCGACCAGGTTGTTGACATAGTCCTTGACCGTCGGATCATATTCATAGGTGAACTGCCGCTCATAGGGTGAGTTGCGCTCGGTCTTGGCATAGCTACCGCGCGTATCGAACGCGAAATTGCCGAACTTGAACTCGCCAACCAGCTGCGTGTCGATCAGCTGGCGTTCGAACCAGCTGGTGTTCTGCGTGATGAACGCGGGCACACCGTACGACGACGGGATACCGGTATTCGACGTGTCGCCGACGCTCAACCGGCCCTGCTTGACCGTGTCGTGAATGTACAAATTGGTCCAGCGGATCTTGTTCTCGCCGAATTCCGCGCCGAAGCCGAGCAAACCGTTCACCAGCGCGCGGTTGTCGGTCAGCACGGTCTGGAAATCGCTGATCAAGCCGCCGTTCGGATCGTCGGTCAGCTGCTGGCGCGTATCGCGGGTACGCCACGTGTTGCTGATACCTGCGGCGGCTATGACGCCGACACGCGTGCTGCCGATATCGACCGACGTGCCAAAGCTTGCCTCACCGGACAGATTGGCCGGCAGTTGGTTGTTGCGCTGGAGCAGCGTCGTCTGCGCATTCGACAGGCTGGTGACTTGCGCCGAGGTCGGCGAGGTGCCGTTCGTACCGGCGGCCTTGATGAAACCGGGGACCTTCCGCTCGCCGCTGTCGAAACCGAACTCGTCATACTTGCCGCCGTCATAGACGTAGCCGAGTTCGCTGGTCGTCACGGTGTCCGCGCCGACCGACCCACCGACCTGCAGGAACGTCTCTTCGGGAACGGCCTTGGTCGTCAGATTGATGACCCCGCCGCCGAACTCGCCGGGATAGTTGACCGAATAGCTCTTCTGCACGAGCGCCGACGCGATAACGTTGGTCGGGAAGATGTCGAGCGGCACAACGCGACGCAGCGGCTCCGGACTTGGCAGCGGCGAACCGTTGAGCAGCGACGACGAATAGCGATCGCCGAGGCCGCGGACATAGACGAAGCCGTTGCCGACCACGGACAAGCCAGTCACGCGCTGCAGCGCGCCCGCGATGTCGCCTTCGCCGGTACGGGCGATGTCTTCGGTTGAAAGTACGCTCACCACTTCGGGCGTCGCGCGGACGACATCGGGGATGTTGCGGCCGACGACGACGATGTCGTCCATGTCGCCACTGCTGCCCGGGGTCGAGATGTCGACCTGATCCCGCTGCTCGGATGCCTGCTGCGCGGGGTCAGCCGGTGTCCCGGCCTGCGGCGAGACGACACTGCCCGCAGGAGCGGACCCGCCACCCGCCGGTGCGGATTGCGCCAGCGCAGCGGCGGGTACGAGCGTCGTCGTCGCAAGGAGGACGGAGACGAGAACGGAAGACTTCATGGCTGCCCCGGCAACAAGAGGATCGTTTAGTATCGATGTGGCGCGGACGACCCCCGTCGCCCGCGCCCCACCGTCGTCAGTCAGGTCAGGTCGTCGGCAGCGCGGTGCAGGCCGAGCTGGTCGTCCCGAAGTTCGCGCGGTTCGAGTTGCAGGTCCAACCGCGATACCAGGTGTCGGTCGTGCCGTTGACCGCACCGATATAGGTTGTGTTGACCAGGAACGACGAGCCCGCGGGGTTCAGCGTGGACGCGTTGAACGCGGTCGTGGTGGTGGCCACGCCGGCGGGCAGGAAGGTGCCCGTGACCGCCGAACCGACCGCGGCCGCCTCGGTGTTGTTGCTGCCAGCGCGGAAGATCGCCTGCTGCTCGGCGGCGGTGACCGTCACACCGTTGACGGCGGTCTCCGAATAGGGCGTCGGGCAGCTAAACACGACTGAGTTGAAGATGGGGGGACCCTTATCTTCAAGCGCCGCATTGGCAGGGCGGATCGTGGTCTTGCCGCCGGCGTCGGCGCCGGCGATGATGTTCAGGCACGCCGCGGTTGCGCTGCTGACGATGCCGTTGACGAAGGTCGCGTCGGCACCGCCGCGCAGGCGGATCGCCGCGTTGGTCGCGGTCGAGGTATGGATGAAGGTGAAGTTCGCGAGGTTGTACGACTGGCGCGGCAGCGCGTCTTCGTTGTTGTTCGAGTCGATCTCGGTCGAATAATTGTCGCCGGTGGTGTTGGTCGGCTTCTGGATCGCCAGCACGAACTGGACAAAACCCTGCCAGCCGACATCGGTATCCAGGCCGTCATCGTCCGCGCCGGTGAAGGCAAGATAGCGCAGGTTGGTGCGACCGCCGAAGATCTCGATGCCGTCGTCCGAGCTGTTGTGGATCTGGACGTGGTCGATCGTCGTACCCGATCCGGTGCCGCCGAGCGTCAGGCCCTGCAGCTCGTTGTTCGGGCTGATGACCGTGCCCGAGTAGCGGATCTGGACGTACCGAACCGTGCCGCTGCTGTCGGTCGGCGTCGCGCCGCCGTACAGTGCGGTACTGGTGCCCTCGACGACGTTCTCGCACGCGGCGGAACCGCCGGCGACGGTCGCGTTGCAGTTCGAGACCGGTGCGCGGCCAGCGAGGATGATGCCGCCCCACAGACCCTGCGACTCGTCGGTCACGCCGCCGCTCAGGTTGGCCTGCGCGGTGAAGATGATCGGCTGAGTCTCGGTGCCCTCGGCGAACAGCTTCGAACCACGGTTGACGACTAGGAAGTCGTTGTCGGCGTTGGTGGTGTTCGCATAGATCAGCGAGCCTGCGGCGATCGTCAGCTGCGACGCGATGCCGCCCGGCGCGGAGCCCGCACCGCCGATGTCGACGCCGACGTCGACGCGGCCATTGATCTCATAAGCGACGCCCGCAACCTTCGGCAGCGACAGCGCGGTCGAAATGACCGACGGCAGACGGCACGAACGGTAGCTGCCGAGGATGCCGACGTCGGTGGTGCCGGTCGGGCACGACGCGGCGGGCGTGCCGGCGGTCGGGGTCGGCGTGGGGCTCGGCGTTGGGCTCGGCGTCGGCGTACCCGGAACGACGATGACGCCCTCACCCGGCGACGCTACGCTGTCTGCGCCGTCGCAGCCCGAAAGCGCGAGTGCTGCGGTGCCAGTCAGCAGGACGAGGCTGAGGCGCTTGAAGCTGGTCATAGGAACTCCCGGGTCGGATCGTTGATTGGATGGATCGACTCAGGCTCCCCCCTGCCGATCTCCCCACGGCGGGTAGGCGTCGTTCATGACGCCTCAATGTGATTTCAATGACGGTTTCGGGACCAAAACGTTACGCTTTCGTGACGGTGGACCGCGGCGCCCACAGCGCGTAAAGGAGCGGCTTCCGATCTTGCGTCCATTGCTTTAAGGCGCGCGTAAACGCGTCCGCGTTTCGGCATGGATGCAAATCTAACCGACTTTCATCACGGGACTAATCGACGACAATGGCTTTCAAAGATCCCAGTTTCCAGGACCGTACCAACAGCGCGGCTCAGGCCAAGCAGAAGGCGCTCGAAGCGCTGCGCGCCAAGCCGCCGGTCGACGAGGCGGCGGTCGCGGAGCGCCTGGCCGCGCGCGAAGCCAAGGAACTCGCCGAGCGCGCCAAGAACGCCGCCAAACGTCAGGCCGAGGCCGATGCCAAGGCAGCGAAGAAGGCCGAAGCCGAGGCCGCAAAGGCCAAGGCACTTGCCGCCGCGCAGGTTACCGTGATGAGCGAAGCCGACAAGAAGGCCGCGCGCGACGCGAAGTACGCGGCGCGGAAAAACAAGAAGAAGTAAGCGAAGTACGCGACACAGCGCCCACTCCGGCGAAGGCCGGGGTGGGCGCGCGGAACGACTCCGCATCATCTGACTTTGGTCAGGATGACGACGTAGAGGGCGACGGCGCCTCGCCGGCTTCCCAACCACCACCCAACGCCTTGAACAGCGCCGCCGTCAGCTGGCGCAATTGCGCGTCGCTGGCAACCAGTTGCTCGCGTGCCGACAGCACCTGCGTCTGCGCGTTCAGAACCGCATCCTGCGCGATGAACCCGGTGCGATACTGCGACTCGGTGGACTGCGCGCTACTCTCCGCGTCGACCACTGCGCGCTGCAGCGCGGCGTTGCGACGACGCTCGGCGGCGATCTGCGTCAGCGGGTCCTCGACGTCGCGCAGCGCCTGCAGCACGGTGGCGCGGTAGCGCTGATACGCCTGTTCGCGGTCCTCCTCGCGGATCTTGACGGTCGACTTGCGCCGACCCCAGTCGAGCAGCGGGAACTGCGCGGCGCCGGTGCCGGTCAGCTGCAGGCTGTCGCCTTCGAACAGCGAACCCAGCGACGTCGAAATGAGCTGCGCCACGCCCGTCAGCGTGAACCGCGGGTACAGATCGGCGGTCGCGACACCGATATCGGCGGTAGCGGCGGCGAGATCGCGCTCGGCCGCGCGGATGTCTGGCCGCCGGCGCAGCAGATCGGACGGCAGACCCGCCGGGATCGCCGGGACCGCGAGCGGCGCGGTCGGCGGCGCGGCAAGCTCGGCCATCAACGTGGCCGGCGCCTCGCCCAGCAGGATCGCCAGCGCGTGCATCCGCACCGCGACGTCGGCGCGGATCGGCTCGACGCGCGCCTCGGTCGCGGTGATCGAGCCGCGCTGACGTGTCACGTCGATCGCGGGCACCAGTCCAACCTTGGCGATGTTCCCCGCGATCTGCAGCGCGCGACGGTCGCGGACCAGTTCCTGTTCGATCGTCGCCAGCTGCACCTGATCGAGCCGAAGCGCGAAATAGGCCTGGGCGACTTCTGCAGCCAAGGTCACTGCCGCATCCCGCTTCGACCAGGTTGCCGCTTCGGTCCGCGCGCGCGCGGCCTCGGTGCTGCGGCGAACGCCGCCGAACAAGTCGAGCTCCCAGCTCGCGTCGAAACCCGCGGCATAGGTGGTGATGCCGCTGCCGGGCAGCGCGATCCCAGTGCTCGTCCCATCCGTGCCACCACCAGTGTCGCCACCACCGAACGCACGTGCGAGCGACGACAGGCCGGCATTCTTGCTGAAGGCGACATGGCTGACATTGCTGGTCGCGTTGACGTTGGGAAGTCCTCGCGAGCGTGCCGATATCTCCTGCAGCCGCGCCTGGCGGACGCGTGACGCGGCGATGGCGATGTCGGGATTGCCCTTCAACGCGCGCTCGACGAGGCCGTCGAGCTGCGGGTCGCCGAACGCCGACCACCAGCGCGCCGGGTCGACGGTCGCGCCGGGCACGCCCTGCGGCCCAACGAATGCGGGCGGCACGGGCAGTTCGGGCGCGACATAGTTCGGGCCGACGGTACAGCCCGCGAGCAGCGAGGACGCCAGCAAGGCGGTGAGAAGACGACGCATCAATGGGCTCCTGGGGGCGGGGCGGCGCCGGTTTTGCCCGAGCGCATGAACAGGACGAGCGGGGCGACGACGAGTACGACGATCATCATCGACCGGAACACGTCGAGGAAACCGAGCATCGCCGCCTGGCGCTGGACCTGGCTGTAGAGGACGGCGAGCGGCGTGGTGGAATCGCCCTGCCCGCCGAACGCCTGTCCGGCCTTCGCCATCCAGTCGTTGTAGTTGGGATCGAGCGGGCTGAGCGTCTGGACGAGTTCGGTCTGGTGGCGCTGGATCCCGCTGGCCAGATGCGTCTGCGCGAACGAGATGCCGATCGTACCGCCAAGGTTGCGCGCGACGTTGAGCAGGCTCGACGCCTGGGCCGTCTGAGTCTGCTTCAGCCCGACATAGGCGATCGCGTTGATCGGCACGAACAGGAACGGCAGCGCCGCCGCCTGGAATAGCCGCGCGAACGCCGCATCGGAAAAGGCGATGTCGGCGGTCAGGTGGCTCATGTTCCACAGCGCGAACGCCTGGACCAGAAGCGCGGGGAACAGCAGCAGCCGGACGTCGACGATCCCACTCAGGCGCCCGGCGAACGGCACCGCGATCAGCGTGGCCACCCCGCCCGCAGTCAACGCGAGACCCGCGTCGAGTGAACTGTAACCGAGCACCTGCTGCAGCATCTGTGGGATCAGCTGCGTCGTGCCGAACAGGATCATGCCGGTGACACCCATCACGCCGATCGTCAGCGCGAAGTTGCGGTTCTTCAACAGCTTCAGGTCGATCACCGGGTCCTTGTGGTTGAGTTCCCAGATGACGAGGCTGACCAGCGATACCGCCGCCACGATTGCCGCCATGACGATGAAGCCGCTCGCGAACCAATCCTCACGCTCGCCGCGGTCGAACACCAGCTCGAGGAAGCCGAGGCCGAGCACGACGAGGATGACGCCGATGTAATCGATCCGCAGCCCGTGCTTGAACCGCTCGTCGCGGTCGATCTTCACCTGTTCGGGCTCGTCGACGAAGGTCTTAACCGCGAACCATGCGGCGATGCCGACGGGGACGTTGATCAGGAACACCCAATGCCAGCTGGAATATTCGACGATGTAGCCGCCCAGCGTCGGCCCGAGCACGGGTCCCACGACGACGACGATCGCGAACGCGGCGAACGCCATGCCGCGTTGTCGTGGCGGGAAGGTGTCGGCGAGGATCGACTGCTCGACGGGTGCAAGGCCGCCACCGCCGATGCCTTGCAGCACGCGCGCGACCACCAGGGTCCCGATGTTGGGGGCCAGTCCGCACAACAGCGACGCGAAGGTGAACAGCGCGATCGACAGCAGGAAATAGCGCTTCCGCCCGATCGCATCGCTCAGCCAGCCCGAGATTGGGATGATGATCGCGTTGGCGACGAGATAGCTCGTCAGCACCCAGGTCGCCTGGTCGCTGCTGATCGACAGCCCGCCCGAGATATGGTCGAGCGCGACGTTGGCGATCGAGGTGTCGAGCACCTCCATGAACGTCGGGATCGAGATGATCGCGACGATCAACCACGGGCTGTGTTTGCCCGCGGCGGACCGCGACGGGCTCCACACCGGTGCGGCGGCGGCCGCGGCCATGCTCAGCGGACCTTGACGGTCGGGACCACCGACATGCCGGGGCCGATCGGATAGCGCCGCGGATCAGGCGCGTTCTTGGTGTCGAACACGATACGCACGGGCACGCGCTGCACCACCTTCACATAGTTGCCGGTGGCGTTCTGCGGCGGCAGCAGGGCGAACGCTTGCCCCGCACCGCGCTGGACCGAATCAACGTGACCGCGGAACTCGACATCGGGATAGGCGTCGACATGGATAGTGACCGGCTGGCCGACCTTCATCCGCGTGAGCTGGGTTTCCTTGAAATTGGCGGTGACCCACATCGTGTCGGGAACGATCGCCATCAGCTGCGAACCCGGCGCGACATAGGATCCGACATTGACCTGGCGATTGACGACCTGGCCCGCGACGGGTGCGGTCAGCCGCAGGTCGCCGATCGCGACATTGGCCTGCGCAACCTGCGCGCGGCGGGCGTCGATCACCGAACGCGCGGCACCGATCTGGCGACGCGCGACGGTGACCTGCGCCGCGGCTGTGTCGACCTGCTCACGAGCGGCGGCGGCATCCGCAGCGGTCTGGCGCGCGGTGCTGCGGGCCTGATCGAGCTGTTGCCCGGCGACCGCATTGGGATCGAGCCGCAGCAGCGCCTCGTAGCGCGCCAGATCCTGCCGGGCCTTCACCGCAGCGGCGAGCGGCACGCGAGCCTGGGCTGCCGCCTGTTGCTGCGACGCGAGCGCGGCGGTGACCTGCGCCTCCGCCTGGGTAAGCTGCGCACGCGACTGGTCTTCGTTGGCCTGCGCCTCGGCGACCTGCGCGTCGCGACCCGACGCCTTGATCACCGCGAGCAGCTGGCCCGCCTCGACATGACGGTTGTCGACATCAGCGACCTGTACCAGCACGCCAGCGACCTGCGGCGCGAGGCGGACGATATGCGTGTCGACGAACGCGTTGTCGGTCGATTCATATTGCCGCGCGTTGAGCCAATAGAGCACGCCGCCGATCACGGCGCCGCCGACGACGACGATCAGAATGATCCAGAACAGCGGCTTCTTGAAGATCGAGGGTTTGCCACCCTGATCCTCGTCCTCCGCCTGGTCGGACCCGCCGTCCTGGTCGTCGCGCGCTGTATCGGCGCCCGGCTTTTCCGGACCGCGGATCTTGTTGGACGTATCGTCGTCGCCCGTCTTGCCCTCGTTGGGCTCGTGATCGGTATCGTAGGTCATGCTGGTCCCCGCATCGAATCGAGAATGGCGTCTATGTTGGCGTCGATCCGCGCCTTGATCTGCGCGATGTCGTCGGCGTCGAGTGCATCGCGATCGAGCAGCCGCAGGCAGGTCGCGCGGTTGGCGCGCAGTGCGAGCACCTGGCCCATCAAGGTGATCGTGGTAATCTTGGCGGCGCGCATGTCGGTGCCCGTCGCGACCCGGACGAGTTCGGCCAGCGTGCGGACCAATTGCCCCATCACACCGCCATAGATGCGATCGAACGCCGCGCTGGGCCGCATCTGCTCGCGCATGACGAACAACGTCCAGTCCCCGCTCGCGTCGGTCGCCATCTTGTCGATCAATCGCCCGAGGATACGATGGATCCACGTCCGCGCCGTATCGGGATCATCGGTCATCGCGTCGTCGAACGGCAGCGATTCGGTCATCATCGCCGCCATCAGCTCAGCGATGCGATCCGCCGCGGCCAGGTAAAGCCCTTCCTTGCCGCCATAATGATAGGTGATCGACGACATCGCGGTCTTCGCCGCAGCGGCAATGCTGCGCGTGCTCGCACCGTCCAGCCCCTTGGAGCCGAATTCGCGAATCGCGATGTCAAGGAGGCGAGCATGAGCCATGCGGGCGCATTAGTTCGATCGAACGAATTAATATAATGACAAGTTCGTCATCTTCGTTGCAGTGCGGCAACTAAAGGAGTCCGCACCAGAACCAGAAAGGCCCCCGGTCCATGCGAACCGAGGGCCTGAATACTGGTGGGCGCGACAGGGATTGAACCTGTGACCCCACCCGTGTGAAGGGTGTGCTCTACCGCTGAGCTACGCGCCCCGAAACCGGGAAGCGGGCCTTTAGGCGGGTACCGTTCGCCTGTCCAGCCCTATCGGCCGATCAGTTGACCGAGTCCTTGAGCCCCTTGCCCGCCTTGAACTTGGGCTGAGTCGAGGCCTTGATCGTCATCGGCTCGCCGGTGCGCGGGTTGCGCCCGGTCGAGGCCTTGCGCTTCGAGATCGAGAAGGTGCCGAACCCGACCAGGCGGACTTCGTCGCCCTTCTTGAGCGAGGTGGAGATCGCATCGAACACCGCCTCGACTGCCTTGGACGCGTCACCCTTCGCAAGACCCGACGTGTCGGCCACCGTTGCGATCAACTCCTGCTTGTTCATCAAAATCCCCCGGAATGTCTCGATCCAACGGCCATGGACTCGCGGCCGGATCAGTCGTCCAGTAATGCAACGCCCCCGCCCCCTGTCAAACGAAACTGGCTATTTGGACGTCGTGCGGTGGCGGAAATCGGCCGATGTTGCCCCGGGTTACTTAACTCGACGGCAGGAGGTCGGTGCCGGGTCAGCGCTCGCGGCGCAGGATGATGTAGAGCGCGCCCTGTCCGCCATGCCGGGGGTGCGCGCCGCGGACCGCTGCGATCGCGTCGGCGTGCCGCGATCCGGCCAGCCAGTCCGCCACCGCGGCGCGGATCGCGCCGCGCGCATGCGGGCGCTCGCTCTCGGGCCGAGGCGGCTTGCCCGTCACCAACAGCAGAACGCGGTCGCCGCGCGCGATCGCCCGCCCCAGCCCGGTGTCGAGCATCGCATGCGCCGAGGCCAGCGTATGGCCATGCAGGTCGATCGAACTGTCCGGGATCACCGCCCCGCGCACCAGCTTCTTGTCCCAACCGCCGTCGAGCGTACTCTGGGTGATCGGTTTGGGCAGCACCCGCGCGGCCGGCTTGGCCGCCATCCTCACTGGCATGCGCACGACGGGCTTCACGCCGTGCAGCGGCGCGGGCGGCGGCGGGATCGTCTTGCCGACCGGCGCCGGCTTTTCGGGGATGTGTGCGACGCCACTCACCGCGCGCATCGGGCGCACGGTGGCCATCACCTTCGCCCAGAGCTGGGCTTCGTCAGGGTTGAGGGGTCGGCCCGCCATATCGCGCTCCATTCAAGCGCGCGACCGTGCCGATCGGCAAGAGCAGAAACGCCGTCCCGCGGCCGGCCATGCCGCCGGCAGTCGCCTCGGCCGCAGCCCCCGCACCCCAGAAGGTATCGAAGCGATTGCTTCCCTTAATCGCGCCGCCGGTGTCCTGCGCCACCCACAGTCCGCTGGCATCCTGACGGTCTAGCGATAGGAACACGGGCGCACCCAGCGGCACGAATTTGACATCGGCCGCGGCACTCACCTGGCCCGTGACCGGTAGGCCGAGCGCACCCAGCGGTGCGCCCTCCAACTCACGGAAGAACACGAAACTGCGGTTCTCGCGCATGATCGCCTGGCCCTCGACCGGATGGTCGTGCAGCCATGCAACGATGCCCTGCATCGAGGTCTGGCCCGGCTGCAACAGTCCGCGTGACTTCATCAGCGCGCCGATGCCGGTATAGTCGCGGCCGTTCTGCGTCGCATACCCGATGCGGAGGATCTCGCCGTCGGGCAGCCGCAGCCGGCCCGACCCCTGGATCTGCAGGAAGAACAATTCCACCGGGTCGCGTGCCCAGGCGAGGATCGGCGCCTTGCCCGACAATGCGCCCTGCTCGATCGCGGTACGGTCGTAATAGGGCACGAAATTGCTGCCCTGCACTCGCCCGCGGATCTTCTTGCCCTTGAGACTGGTGGAGAACGCGCCGAGATCGACGTCGATCAGATCGTCGGGGCGACCATAGACCGGGGCCTCGTAGCCCGAACGCCGGGTCAGCGATCCGGCGATCTCGGGCTCGTAATAGCCGGTCGCGAACGCCTTGCCGTCGCCGACCTGCACCGCCTCAAGCGACTGCGCGAAGAACGCCCGGGCGCCGCCGCGCGGTACGGACGCCGCGGCAGCACAGGCGGGTTGCCAATCGGCGCCGCGCGTCAGGCCCGACGTATCGGCGCGGCGTTGAAGCGCCGGGCAACTTGTGACGAATGCAGCGAGCGCGGCATCGGCCTGAACATCGCTGATCGGCAAGCTCGCGATCGCGGGCCCGGGCAGCACGCCCGCCGCCGCCGCATTGGCCGGCTCGCCCGCTGGCACCACCGGCGCCGCGAGCATCGGCACCGCGCCGACGATCCGCGCTGGCGCTTGGATACCACGAATGTTGGGCGACGCGCCGGTGTCGCGCGTCGGATGCACACGCACGGGTTCGGTCGGCCGTTCGTCTGATCGATCGGGCGGTGGCGCGATCCCGGTGCGCGGTGGCGCAACCCCGCCGACGCACGCGCTCAGCAACAGGCCGAGCGCCACTCCTCCCAGTTTGCGCATCACGCCTCGTCGGTGTCCGCGAGCTTCCAGTTCGGATCGTTGCTCTTGAGAGTCCGCGCGAACGTCCAGGCGTCGTGCGTTTGGACCGCGTCAGTCATCGACCCGGCGATGACATTGCCTTCGCTGTCGCGCGTGATCGCGGCGATGTCGGCGTCGAAGCGCACCGTTATCCGCGCATCGCGGCCGGACACGCCAGCGTCGGCGATCATCGCGCGCTCGATCGTTACCAGACGGTTGTCGAGCACCTCGCCGGCGGCGTTGCGCGCGGCGATCGCCTCGACGAACGCAGAGCGGACGTCGTCCTCGGCGAGTTCGGCAAGCGTCTGTTCGTCGCCGTTCCAAAACGCTTCCAGCACCATGCGGTACGCTGCCTGCGCGCCCTCCAGGAACTGACTGATGTCGAACCCAGCTTCGCTGGCGACGATCGCGCGCAGGCCCTGTTCCGCACGCGGCTCGATATTGCGGTTGGCGATCTCGCGTACCTCGGAGACGGGCGCGATCGAGCGCGGCACCGTGATCGCAGCTGGCCGCTCTTCGGCCGTCCGCGGCAAGGGCTGTTCATGCCCTGTACGCTTGCCGAGAACGCTGTAGAGCCGCATCGCCAAAAAGCCTGCAACCATCGCGAGAAGAACTACGTAAAACAACCGTGCCTCCGATCTTCAGGCCAACATAGGCCATGCGGGGCCCGATTCAAAGCGGCGCCCGTTGAAACGCTCGGCACGCACTGCTAGCGATCCCCGCACCGGACCCGAACGCGCGAGCCCTCCGCTTCGGTCCTTAGCTTTTCAAAGGACAGGATGACATGGACGACCAGGACAACGGCGCAATTGCCGCCGACAGCGCGCTCGCCAATGGCGAGGACACCACCCCCGCCGCCGGCCTGATCTCGCAGTACATCAAGGACCTGTCGTTCGAGAATCCGAACGCACCCGCGGTCTATCAGAACCAGACCCCGCCGGCGATCGACGTCCAGTTCAACATCGGTGCAGCGCAGGTCGGCGACGAAGTGCACGAAGTCGTGCTGAAGATCGACGTCCGTGCCGAGACCGAGGGCCAGGTCGCGTTCATCGTCGACCTTTCGTATGCCGGGCTGTTCGGGCTGCGCAACATCCCCGCCGAGCATGTCCAGCCGTTCCTGCTGGGCGAAGCGCCGCGCCTCCTCTTCCCGTTCGCGCGCCGCGTGCTCAGCGACGCGGTCCGCGACGGCGGCTTCCCGCCGCTGCTGCTCGAGCCGATCGATTTCGCTCAGTTGTATCTGCAGCAGGCCGAACAGGGCGTGCAGCCGAACGTGGGCGATTTCGGGCAGGCGTGATCGCCGGTCCGGACTGACACATGAACCTTACCAAAGCCCTGGGATCGGTCGGCGGGCTGACGCTTGCCAGCCGCATCCTGGGGCTGTTTCGTGACGCGCTGTTCGCGCGGTTCGTCGGCGCAGGTTTTGCGTCCGACGCCTATCTGATCGCGTTCCGGCTGCCGAACATGTTCCGCGCGTTGTTCGCGGAAGGTGCGTTCAGCGCGGCGTTCATCCCGATGTTCAACCGCAAAGTCGGCGACAAGGACGGGCGCGGCCTTCCCGACGGGGTCGCGTTTGCCGAAGATGCGCTGTCGGTGTTGCTGCCGACGCTGATCGTGATGACCGCGCTGCTCGAACTGGCAGCGTGGCCGGTCACGTGGCTGCTGACCTTCGGGTTCAACGGCGCGTCCGCCGAACGCTTCGCGTTCGTCGTGCACATGTCGCGGCTGATGCTGCCCTATCTGTTGCTGATCAGCCTCGTCTCGCTGCTCGGCGGCATCCTCAATTCGCTGCATAGATTCTGGGTCAACGCCGCCGCGCCGATCCTGCTCAACGCGACGCTGATCGCGGCGCTGCTGCTGTTCCACGCGCATGAGCCGTTGGTGACCGCGCGCAACCAGGCGATCGCGGTGACGGTGTCGGGCGCGCTGCAGTTGCTCTGGCTGATCTATGCATGCCGAACCTCGGGCATCCGACTGCGGCTCAAGCGGCCGCAACTCAATCCCGACGTCAAGAAGCTGATGAGCCTGATCTGGCCCGCCGCCGCCGGCGCGGGCGCGGTGCAGATCAACCTCGTCGTCTCGACCGCGCTGGCGGCTGCTTTGCTGCCCGCCGGATCGGTGTCGTACATCTATTTCGCCGACCGGCTGAACCAGTTGCCGCTCGGCCTGATCGGAATCGGTCTCGGCACCGTGCTGCTGCCCACGATCTCGCGCCAGCTCGGCCGCGGCGAGGATGCGCAGGCGATGGACACGCAGAACCGCGGGATGGAGCTCGCGCTGTTCCTGACGCTGCCCGCGACGGTCGCGCTGATCGTCTGCGGCATGCCGATCGTCGGCGCGCTGTTCGAGCACGGCAAATTCTCGGCGCAGGACAGCCTGTTCACCGCGCAGGCGCTCGCCGCCTTCTCGATCGGGCTTCCCTCGTACATCCTCGTGAAGGTCCTGACGCCGGGCTATTATGCCCGCTCCGACACGCGGACGCCGGTGCGGTATGCGACGATGTCGATGGGCATAAACCTCGTGCTCAACCTCATACTGATCAAGCCGCTCGGGCATATGGGCCCGCCGCTGGCCACCGCGATCGCCAGCACGGTCAACGTCGCCTTGCTGTACCGCACGCTGGTGCGCCGGAAGCACTTTACCGCGGATGCGCGTCTGGTCCGGCGGACCTGGCGGCTTGTCGTTGCCGCGCTGATCATGGGCGTGGTGATGTTCTTCCTCAACCATCTGTTCCAGCCGTTCGTGACCGGCAGCAACCTGCAGCGCTGGGGCGCGATGGTCGTGCTGGTGACCACCGGCGGCGTGGTCTATGGGCTCGCGACGCTCGCCACCGGCGCGTTCCGGCTGGGCGACATCGCCACCCTTCTGCGTCGTTCCAAATAGGTTTTTCGTCATGCGCGTGCTTTCCGGGATCAAGCCCACCGGCAACCTCCACCTCGGCAATTATCTCGGTGCCGTGAAACAGTGGGTGAGCATGCAGGACGATGTCGTCGCCCAAGGCGGCGAGGCGATGTTCTTCATCGCCGATCTGCACGCGCCGACCGAATGGATCGCGCCCGCCGAGCTCGCCAGCCACACGATCGAGGTCGCCGCGACGATGATCGCGGCCGGGATCGATCCGGCGAAATCGATCCTGTTCAACCAGGCGCGCGTGCCGGCGCATAGCGAACTGGCCTGGCTGTTGAACACTGTCGCGCGCGTCGGCTGGCTGAACCGCATGACTCAGTTCAAGGACAAGGCGGGCAAGAACCGCGAAGGCGCCAGCGTCGGGCTGTACGATTATCCGGTGCTGATGGCCGCCGACGTGCTGCTGTACAACGCCACCCACGTGCCGGTCGGCGAGGACCAGAAACAGCATCTGGAGCTCGCGCGCGACATCGCGACCAAGTTCAACAACGACTATGCCACCGACCTGTTCACGCTGCCCGAGCCGCTGATCAGCAAGGCTGCGCCGCGGATCATGTCGTTGCGCGACGCGGGCGCGAAAATGTCGAAGTCGAACCCGTCCGAGCAGTCGGTGGTCAAGCTGATCGACAGCGACGACACCATCGCCGACAAATTCCGCAAGGCCAAGACCGACCCCGACGTCCTGCCTGCAACCGCTGAGGAACTCGGCGACCGTGCCGAGGCGCGCAACCTGCTGACGATCTACGCGGCGCTGGCCGATACGAGCATCGACGCCGTGCTCGCCGATTTCGGCGGCAAGGGGTTCGGGGTGTTCAAGCCGGCATTGGCCGATCTCGCGGTCGCCAAGCTAGGCCCGATCCGCAACGAACTGGTCCGCTTGCTCGACGACCGCGCGGCGGTGTCGGCGATCCTCAGCGCCGGCGCGAAAACGGCTAGGGGCTTGGCCGCGCCGACGTTGAAGGCGGCACAGGACGCGATGGGCCTGCAGGTCTGAGTCGGACTGATCCTCCCCCGCCCAGGGGGAGGACTATGGGGCACGTTACCCTTCGAGTTCGCGCATCAATACCCGCACCGCGGCGTCGATGTCGCGGTCCGAATCGCGCAGCTCCTCGATCCGGCGGACCGCATGGATCACCGTCGAATGGTCGCGACCGCCGAATTTGCGACCGATTTCGGGCAGCGACCGGGTCGTCAGCCGCTTGGCCAGATACATCGCGATCTGCCGCGGCCGTGCGACCGCACGCGCGCGGCGGGCGGAGATCAGGTCGAGCGGCTTCAGCTCGAAATGTGCGGAAACGAGCTTCTGGATCTCGTCGATCGTCACCCGCTTCTGCGCGCCGCGCAGCACGTCGCCCAACGTCGCGACCGCAAAGTCGAGGTCGATGCTGTCGCCGGTCAGCTGCGCGTAGGCGACGACGCGGTTGAGCGCCCCTTCGAGCTCGCGGATGTTCGCATGGATGCGGCTGGCGAGCAGGTCGAGCACGTCGAGCGGCACGCGCATGTCGGGCAGATCGGTCAGTTTCCGATCGAGGATCGCCCGGCGCAGCGCCAGATCGGGAGCCTTGATGTCGGCGACCAGCCCGACCGCCATCCGGCTGACGATCCGCGCCTCGACACCTTCGAGCGCCTGCGGGCAGCGGTCTGCCGAGATCACCAGGCGTTTGCCCGCCGCCATGATCTCGTTGACCGTGTGGAAGAACTCTTCCTGCGTCGCGTCCTTGCCGGCGATGAACTGCAGATCGTCGATCAGCAGCAGGTCCGCGCCACGCAACCGCTGTTTGAACGCATGCGTGTCGCGGGCGCGCATCGCCGCCACGAAATCGTACATGAATCGCTCGGCTGACATGCACAGCACGATCGCCTGCGGGTTCGCGGCGAGAAACGCATGACCGATTGCATGCATCAGATGCGTCTTGCCCTGCCCCGTACCGCTGTGGAGGAACAGCGGCGAGAAGCGCACGGGCCCCGGTTCGGCCAGCACCCTGGCGGCGTTGAACGCGACCTTGTTCGAGGCGTCGACGACAAACCGGGCGAAGGTGTAGCGCGGGTCGAGCGGCGGCCGTTCGGCGGCGGGTTGCGTCGTCGTAGCGGCGGCGACCACGGGCACAGCCGGCGCGGGCCTAAGCGACGGATCGACGCCGAACGTTCGCGCTGGGGCCACAACAGGCACAGGACCGGCGGGCGCCGCCGCGGGAACCAGGGCAAGCGCGACCGGCGCCGGACCCGCCACACGCGTTTCGATCTGCACGCTGCGGACGTGCGGCAGAATTTGCCTGAATTCGAGAGTCAGTCGGTCCGCATAATGGTTGCGCACCCAGTTGGTCATGAACGCGGACGGCAACGCCAGACGAATCGTGTCGCCATCGCTGTCGGGCACCAGCTCGATCGGTTTCAGCCATTGATCGAACAGCCGCGCGCCGGCGGATTCGCGGAGCGACGTACGCACGCGGGACCAAGCCTGTTCAGCCTCCTCCGCTCGCGTCTTTTGCCCCGGCCAACTCGTCACACGCACACCTTCCCGAGCCCGCGCAACACATGCGCAGACGGCTGAATTCCAACAGGCAAAATCCCCCCACGGCCGCCGCAAGGCAGCCTGGTCCCTTCGCCCAGTTCCAATGACGCGACCGTGATTCACCGTCGCTGCTGGGTGCAGTTATGAAGCGATCGGCGAGTGTAGCAAGGCCTGCGGCTGTCAGATTTTTGAAATAAAATGGGTTGACGCGAACAAGCCGCGGAAATGCGTCGGAATTTTTATAAGTTCCTCAGTTAACGCATTTTTCTTGATTTTCGCGGGGAAGACGGTTCCCGCCACATCGCTCGAATCGTGGAGAATCCTCGGATTCCCGACATCGCAGTCGAGCCCTTCGCCGACGCAAAAAACCCGCCGGAGAGGACTCCGGCGGGCGATCCGCGTACCAATTATGACTGGACTCAGGCGAGTCCGGTCACGGCCTTGGTCAGGCGTGCGAACTTGCGGCTCGCGGTGTTCTTGTGCAGCACGCCCTTGGCGACGCCGCGCTGCAGCTCGGGCTGTGCCTGCGCAAGCGCTGCGGTGGCAGCACCCTTGTCGCCCGATGCCAGTGCCGCTTCGACCTTCTTGATGAAGGTACGGATGCGGCCGACTCGGTTGCCGTTCACTTCCGCGCGACGGTCGTTGCGACGGATACGCTTTTTCGCCTGCGGCGTGTTCGCCATGAAGCCCTCGTGGATGCTGGAATGATAAAAAGGGGCGCCGGATTGCTCCTACGCCCTCTCGAAGACGGAGCCCCTAGTCAGTTCCCCTCGAAACGTCAACCGCGTTGGCAGCGTGGGCACCAGAAGGTCGAGCGGCCATTCTCGGTCCGTCGCCTCACCAGCCCGCCACACTCGCACGGCAGACCTTCGCGGCCATAGACGCGCCATTGCTTCGAGAAATAGCCGAGCTCGCCGTCCGGCCGCGCATAATCCTTGAGCGTCGAGCCCCCGGCAAGAATCGCGGCGGTCAGCACGCTACGGATCGCGTCGACGAGTCGCTCGAGTCGGAACAGCGATATCCGCCCCGCCGCGCGGCTCGGCGCGATTCGGGCGAGGTGCAGCGCCTCGCAGACATAGATGTTGCCAAGGCCCGCGACGATCCGCTGGTCGAGCAGCATCGCCTTGATGGACGCGCCCCGGCCGCTCAGCGCCTCGAGCAGATAGGCAGCGGTCAGGTCGGGCCCGAGCGGCTCCGGGCCCGTCACCAGGAATGGGGGGTAATTGGCGATGTCGGCGGTCGACCAGAGATCGAGAAAGCCGAATCGCCGGGGATCGTTGAGCGCGACGACCCGCCCCGCCTCGGTCTCGATCAGCAGATGGTCGTGCGGCAGGATCTCGCTCGGATCGACCCGCCACCGTCCCGACATGCCGAGATGGAAGACGAGCGTGTCGCCGCGATCGGTGTCGAGCAGGCCATATTTGGCGCGCCGCCACAACCGCGCGACCACCGCACCGGTCATCCGCTGACGCAGGTCGACAGGAATCGCTTTCCGGAGATCAGCACGACGCGGCTCGACCCGCGTCAGGCGCTGGCCGAGCAACACGGGCTCAAGCCCGCGGACGGTGGTTTCGACTTCGGGGAGCTCTGGCACGCGAAACAGCTAGGTTGCGTTTGCCCGCGCCACAAGGCGGGGCTAGAGCGCTGGGCATGACCGAGCCCAGCGCGACCGCCCCCGCCGCCCCCGCCCCCGCCATCGTATCCTTCGGCTACGAAGACATTCCCGCCGCCGAGAAGACCGCGCGCGTCGGCGGCGTCTTCTCGAACGTTGCCAGCAAATACGACCTGATGAACGACGCGATGTCGGGCGGCATGCACCGGTTGTGGAAGGATCGGTTCGTGCGCCGCGTGAAACCGCGCGAGGGCGAGCAGATCCTCGACATGGCGGGTGGCACCGGCGACATCGCGTTCCGGATGGAGCCGTCGGGCGCGTCGATCACCGTGGCCGACATCAACCCGCAGATGCTCGAAGTCGGCATGGAACGCGCGCAGAAGCGCGGGATCGACGGCCTGGTCTGGACCGAGGCGAATGCCGAAACGCTGACCTTCCCCGATAAATTCTTCGACGCCTATACGATCGCGTTCGGCATCCGGAACGTCACCGATATCCCCAAGGCGCTACGCGAGGCCCACCGCGTGCTGCGCCGTGGCGGGCGGTTCTACTGCCTCGAATTCTCCACGACCCAGTGGCCGGGGTTCGCCGAGGTCTATGACGCCTATTCGCACAAGATGGTGCCGAAGCTCGGCCAGCTGCTGGCGCAGGACGCCGACAGCTATCGCTACCTGATCGAATCGATCCGCCGCTTCCCACGCATGCCGCAGTTCAAGGCGATGATCGCCGAGGCCGGCTTCGTGCAGACCAAGGTCGAGCCGCTACTGGGCGGGCTGGTCGCGATCCACAGCGGGTGGAAGATCTGATGTTCACGCAACGCCGCGAAGGCGCGACGATGGTCCGAGCGCAGCACCTCCGGGTCTCCGCGCCTCCGCGTGAAAACCCTTCTTCTCTTCGTGCCTTCGCGCCTTTGCGTGAACCACTCTTCAACTGCCAGTGACAGCTTCCACAACTCACGTCTGGCGCTTGCTCAAATGGGGCCGCATCCTCGCGCGCCACGGTGCATTGACGGGGATCGAGCGTGATCCGAACACCCCCGCCCCGGTCCGCCGGCTGGCCCGAATCGCCCGGTTCGGCGCGCGGGTGCCGAAGGTCCCGCGCTACGCCGATGCGTTCCAGGCGATCGGCCCCGCGGCGATCAAGCTCGGCCAGACGCTCGCGACGCGCCCCGACCTGGTCGGCGAGGTCGCCGCGCACGACCTGCTGCGGCTGCAGGACCAACTCTCACCGGTCCCCTATGCGACGATCGAGGCGGCGATGCTCGCGAGCTTCGGCCGCCCGCTCGAGGACCTGTACAGCCATATCGAGCCCGTCCCCGTCGGCGCTGCGTCGATCGCGCAGGTCCACCGTGCTGTCACCACCGACGGCCGGCAGGTCGCGGTCAAGGTTCTGCGTCCCGGCGTCGAGGCCGATTTCGCCCGCGCGATCGACACCTATAGCTGGGCTGCCGCCCAGCTTGAGGCGCTCAGCCCCGAGGCCGCGCGGCTGCGCCCGCGCCTGACGATCGAGACGTTCAAGCGCTGGACGTTGCGCGAACTCAATTTCCGGCGCGAGGCGGCATCGGCATCCGAACTCGCCGAGAACATGACCGCCGAATCGGACTTCATGGTGCCCGAGATCGACTGGGCGCGGTCGACCGCCAAGGTCATGACGATCGAGTGGATCAACGGCATCAAGCTGTCGGACCGCGCAGCGCTCGTCGCTGCAGGATACGACTTGCCCGCGCTTGCCCAATTGTTGGTCCGCGCGTTCCTGCGCCAGGCGATCGCCGACGGCTTCTTCCACGCCGACATGCATCAGGGAAACCTGTTCGCGCTGCCCGGCAACCGCATCGCCGCGATCGATTTCGGCATCATGGGCCGGATCGACCGGCGCGCGCGCGTGTGGCTCGCCGAGATCCTCTACGGCCTGATCACCGGCAACTATAAGCGGGTCGCCGAAATCCATTTCGAAGCAGGCTATGTGCCCGCGCATCACGACGTCGGCGAATTCGCCACCGCCTTGCGGGCGGTGGGCGAACCGATGCGCGGGTTGCCGGTCAAGGACATGTCGATCGGCATGTTGCTCGACAGCCTGTTCTCGATCACCCGCGATTTCGACATGGTGACGCAGCCGCATCTGCTGTTGCTGCAAAAGACGATGGTGATGGTCGAGGGCGTGGCGACCAGCCTCGATCCCGACATCAACCTGTGGAACACCGCCGAGCCGTTCGTCCGCGACTGGATCCGCGGCGAATTGGGCCCCGAAGCCGCGCTGGCGGACCGGCTGGTCGAGGATTTCCGGCTGCTCACCCGCCTGCCCGACCTGGTCCGCCGGATCGAGGCGCATTATCCCGCACCGGGCGGCGAGCCCCCCGCCCCGCCGCTGCGCGCAATCGAGATCGTCCGGATTGGCGGCGGCTGGCGCTATGCGGTCGTCGCGCTGGTGACGGCCGTGATCTGCGTAGCCGCGACCTGGTTCCTGCTGCGGTGACACGATGCGCCGCGCGCTGACGCCGCTGTGGTTGGCGATGCCGTCGCGCGCCGCCGGGCTATCGCAAAGGGCGGCTCGGCTTGGCCTTGTGGTGCTGACGGTGCTCCTGCTCGCCTTGCTTACCGCGGTGCGGCAGTCGGCCGGCCAGACAGATACCGGATTCTATGCGGGCATCGTCGACGGCGTCCGGCACGGTGGCAATTATTATGCGGTGACCGCCGATACGTTGCGCGGCGCCGACTATCCGCTGCGGCCGATGCTGGCGTTCGCGATGCCGACGCTGGCGGTGGTCGAAGGCAGCTTGCCGCCGATCCTCGTCCGAATCCTGCTGTACGCGCTGGTCCTCGCCGTCGCTGCGGCCTGGCACGCACGGCTCAAGGCGGCACTAGTGGGGCCGGTCGCGCGCGGAATCGCCACGGCGCTTCTGGTGCTGACTCTGCTGCCGCTCCTGCGGCCGTCGCTGATCGCGGTGCCCGAGACCTGGGCCGGGCTGTTTGTCGCGCTGTCGCTCGCGGTTCGCCGTCATGGCGCGTGGCTTGATGCCGTCGCGTTCGGCTTGGCCGCCGCGCTCCTTCGTGAGACTGCGGTGCTCTATTTGCTGCTGATGGCGGTGTTCGCGCTCGGCGAAGGGGCGCGGCGCGAGGCGATTGGCTGGGCCGCGGCGATCCTGGTGTTTGTCGTCGCGTTCGGCGCGCATGCGCATGCGGTCGCCGAGGTGGTCCGGTCGCTCGATAGCGCAGCCGATCCGATCACCGCCGGCGGTATCGGACTGTTCATCCGAACCGCGGCAGGCGCGACGATACTGACGCTGGTGCCCCTATGGCTCGCAGCGCCGATGGTCGGATTGGCGCTGTTCGGCTGGGCGATGTGGCGCGATGCCACCGGCCTTCGCGTGCTCGCGCTGTTCGTGCTGATGGCGGCGGTCATCGGGGTGTTCGGACGGGAGGACACGCCGCACTGGGCGCTGATGATCGCGCCGCTGTTGCTTCCGGGTCTCGTGTTCGCGATCGACGGCGCGAGAGACCTGATCAGCGCCGCGCGCGACGGGCGACGGATTACCGTAACGCGGATCGTGCGCTAGAAGGCGCTGATGAAGCGTATCCTCCTGATCGTCGGCGGCGGCATTGCCGCCTACAAAGCCGCCGAACTCATCCGTCTGCTGAAGAAGCGCGGGCACGCGGTTCGCTGCGTCCTCACCGAATCCGCGCATCACTTCGTCACGCCGATGACCCTCGCCGCGCTGAGCGAGGATAAGGTCTACACGACGTTGTGGGACCTGAAGGACGAAGCCGAGATGGGTCATATCCAGCTCAGCCGCGAAGCCGACCTGATCGTCGTCGTGCCCGCCACCGCCGATTTGCTCGCGCGGATGGCCGCGGGGCTCGCGAACGATCTCGCCACGACCGTACTGCTCGCGACCGACAAGCCCGTGCTCGCCGCCCCCGCGATGAACGTCCGGATGTGGAGCCATGTCGCCACCGTTCGCAACGTCGCCCAACTCCGCGCCGATGGTGTCACCCTCATGGAGCCCGACGAAGGCCCGATGGCGTGCGGCGAGTTCGGCGCCGGGCGGCTTCCGCAACCCGAGGCGATCGCCGACGCCATCGAGGCCATGCTCGGCGCCTCCCCGCCCCGCCTCGCCGGCAAGCACGTCCTCGTCACCGCCGGTCCGACGCACGAGCCGATCGACCCGGTGCGCTATCTCGCCAACCGTTCGTCGGGCCGACAGGGCTTCGCGATCGCCGAGGCGCTTGCCCGACTCGGCGCGCGGGTGACGCTCGTCGCCGGTCCCGTCGCATTGGCCACGCCGCCGGGCGTCGATCGTATCGACGTCGAAACCGCGCGACAGATGGCCGACGCGGTTTCGCGTGCGCTTCCCGCCGACGCCGCAGTGATGGTCGCCGCGGTCGCCGATTGGCACGTCGTCGCCGCCGCGCAGAAGATGAAGAAGGGGAGCGGCACCCCGGTGCTAACGCTCGCCGAGAACCCCGATATCCTCGCGACACTCGCGCAAGCGCATGACCGGCCCGCGCTGGTCGTCGGGTTCGCCGCCGAGACCGAACGCGTGATCGAACACGCGGTCGCCAAGCGTGCGCGCAAGCAAGCCGACTGGATCGTCGCCAACGACGTATCGGGCGACGTGATGGGCGGCGCGGCGAACACCGTCCATCTCGTGACCGCGGCGGGCGTCGAGAGCTGGGAGCGGTTGCCCAAGCAGGTCGTCGCCGCAAAGCTGGCGGAGCGTATCGCCGATGCGCTACAAGGTGGCGCATGATCCGCATCCAGTTTAAGCGCCTGCCGCACGGCGAAGGTCTCGCTCTGCCGGCCCATGCCAGCGACGGCGCGGCCGGGCTGGACATCGTCGCGGCCGAGGCGCTGACGCTCGCGCCCGGTGCGCGCGCTGCGGTGGCCACCGGTTTTGCGATCGCGATTCCCGAAGGACATGAGGTGCAGGTCCGGCCGCGTTCGGGCCTCGCGCTCAAGCACGGCGTGACCTGTCTCAACACGCCCGGGACGATCGACAGCGACTATCGCGGCGAAGTGAAGATCATCCTCGTCAACCTAGGTCAGGACGCGTTCGAAATCGCGCGCGGCGACCGCATCGCGCAGCTCGTCCCCGCCGCGGTGCTGCGTGCGACGCTCGCTCTCGTGACCGAGCTCGACGATACCGCGCGCGGCGCCGATGGGTTCGGATCGACCGGGCGATGATCGCCGCGCTGTTTCTCCTCGCGCAACTGGCGCCACCGGTCGCCGTCCCGACCCAGTCAACCAGCGCTGCGCAGATCGCGCCGCAGGATTGGAGCACATTGCCGATCCTGCGCCTTCGCCGCCCCGCATCCTCGTCCGACCTGTCCGCACGCGACCTATCCGCGTTCGTGCGTGCCGAGGTTGCTGCGGGCCGCTGCGCCGCCGCGACGTCATCGATCCAAGGTTGGTCGCTCACGATCGACCTTGCCGTGCTGGCGACGCCCGCGGGGCGCGTGCGCCGGGTCACGCCGCGCGCGATCCACTGCCCGACCGTCGAGCAATATGCCGCCGGGCTCGTGCTCGGCAGCGCACGTGACAATGTCGATGTCCGCGGCGCGCTGACGGACACCTGGTACCGCACGAACATGACGTTCGCGTGGAGCCAGTGACGCTGTCGGACGACGAACTGGCACGCTATGCGCGGCATATCGTGTTGAAGGAGTTCGGCGGTGCAGGCCAGACGCGGCTGAAGGCTGCCTCGGTCGCGATCGTGGGGGCCGGCGGGATCGGATCGCCAGCGATCCAGTATCTTGCCGCTGCCGGGGTCGGCCGCATGGTGCTGATCGACGACGACCAGGTCGAGCTTTCCAACCTCCAGCGCCAGACGATCTTCACCACCGCCGACACGGGCAGAGCGAAGGTCGACGCCGCTGCCACCGCCGCTGCGCGGATCAACCCGCACGTCACGGTCGAACCACACCGCATTCGGCTGGACCGCGACACCGTCACGGGGATGCTACAGGGCGTCGACGTCGTTCTCGACGGTTGCGACAATTTCGCCACGCGCTTCATCGTCGCCGATGCCGCGCACGCGTTGCAAATCCCGTTGGTGTCCGCGGCCGTCGGCCAGTTCGAGGGCCAGCTCGGGGTCTATCGCGGCTGGGAAACGGACAAGCCGTGCTATCGGTGCTTTGTCGGCGAATCGCCCGAACGCGCTGAAGCCAGCTGCGCAGAGGACGGCATCCTTGGCCCGGTCACCGGCGTGCTCGGTAGTCTCGCAGCGCTTGAGGTGCTCCGGGCGATCGCGCCATTCGGCGACGATCCTGCCGGTAAACTGCTGATCGTCGATCTGCTCGCCCTGCGCTTCCGCACGATCCGCCTGCCCAAGGACATCGGATGTGCGGCTTGTGGTGTGGCCAACGCGCCGTAGCGGGGCCCGGCGCGGTACGGACCACGTTCAACGCGCGAGCAGGTCTTCCATGAACGCGCGCACCACGCTTCCGATGTCGTCGCGTTCGAGCGCGATCGCGAGGTTGGCCTGAATGTATCCCGCCTTGTCGCCGCAATCGTAGCGCTGGCCATCGAAGGTGAAGCCGTGGAACGGCTGACGGCCGATCAGTTGGGCCATCGCGTCAGTCAGCTGGATTTCGCCGCCGGCACCCTTTTCCTGGTTTTCCAGGATCCGCATCACTTCTGGCTGCAGGATATACCGGCCGGGAATCATCAGGTTCGACGGCGCGGTGCCGCGCTTGGGCTTTTCGACGAGCGCGGTGACCTCGGTCAGACGACCATCGATCGCCCCCGGCGAGATGATCCCGTATTTGTCGGTTTCCGAATCGCTAACCTCGAGCGCGCCGATCACGTTGCCGCCGACCTGATTATACGCCTCGACCATCTGCTTCATGAAGCCGGGCTGCCCGACCATGAGTTCATCGGGCAGAAGCACTGCGAACGGCTCGTCGCCGACGATTTCGCGCGCGCACCATACCGCGTGACCGAGCCCGAGCGGTTCCTGCTGACGGATATAGACGGGCGAGCCCGGCTTCATGCGGATACCGTGGATGGGATCGAGCGACTTGCCGCGTGCGCGCATCGTGTCTTCGAGTTCGTAGGAGATGTCGAAATGGTCTTCGAGCGAGCCCTTGTTGCGGCCGGTCACGAAGATGATCTGCTCGATCCCGGCTTCCAGCGCTTCCTCAACCGCATACTGGATCAACGGCTTGTCCACGACCGTCAGCATTTCCTTCGGCATCGCCTTGGTCGCGGGCAGGAAGCGAGTGCCGAGACCGGCGACCGGAAACACGGCCTTGCGCAGCGGCTTGATCGGCATCGGTTACTCCTGGGAAAAATATCGCATATCAGTATCGTGCCCCTACGTGATCCGCAATTCGGTGCTGCAGCGCACTAGGTTAGGGCGTCTTTAAGCGACCACGCGTAAGAACGATTGTATGAAAATCCTGGTCATCTTCGGCACGCGCCCCGAAGCCATCAAACTCTTCCCGGTCGTCCGCGCGCTCTCGACCACAGCGGGGCTCGTCGTCGCACAGGCGTAGCGGCGCAACATGGTGGGGTGCTCGACTAAGTTCTCGCAATCGCCGATCTGGTTCCCGACATCGATCTCGATATCATGGAGCCTGGCCAGACGCTCGACCGGCCGACCGCGCGGCTGCTGACGGGGTTGTGCGAAGTAATGGAAGCGGATCACCCCGACATGGTCGTCGTGCTCCGCGATGGCGGGGGACGCTTGCCGCCCGTGTTCCGCTCACTTCCGCTGGAGGAGTGGACAGGCAAGGTGGTGCTCGACACGCGTGGAATCTTGTCGGACCAGCGGCGCGCTACCGCGGGCGAAGCGCTGCGCCTTGCGAACTGAACGCATAGCGTTCCGCAAGGCACGGCATCAATCACGTGCTATCGCAGGGGCACATCGCGCGTGGCGAGGATTGCCGGCACGATTGGACGCTTGGGCGTTGCCGCGATTTCGCGCGCGACGGCTTCCAGCACCTCCGCGCGCGCCTTGGACGACGCGTGCGTGCGACTGCGGAACAGGCCTCCGTCGATGTCGCCGCCCTTCTCACGCCAAAAGGTCGGTGCCGCCATCGGATCATAGCCCGCATTGGCGAGCAGGTAGACACCAAGCCGGTCGGCATCATTCTCGGTCTCGCGGATCAGACGCCCGTTACGCCCGAGTTCGGCGAGCAGCCCCCGATTGATCTTCGCCGCATCGAGCCGGGCGCGGTGCCGCAGGATGTTGTGCGCGAGTTCATGCGCGACGATCACCGCGATCTCAGCATCGTCATATCCCTCGAAGAAGCCCTCGCCGATCTGGACGATCGCACCGTCGGCGCTCGCGCCCAATCCGCTTCCCAGCAGGATTTCGAAGCGCGAGCGACAGCCCGGGATCGGCGTTACCGACACGTCGCGCCCACGTCCGTCGCGGAGCAGCGAGAGCGCGATGGGCGCGCGCGGCGACCGGCCGGTGATCAGCGCTTCAGCCGTATCGCGATCGGCAGGACCATCACCTTTCATCGCCGCGAGGCTCGGCTGGGCGCGGCCGTCGATCGCCGCGATCGAATCGCCACCCTGGATCCCCGCACGCGCCGCGGGTCCGCCGGCGACGACGCCCTCGACCCCGACGACCGATTCGAACCCGAACACAGCCGTCGCGTTAGCGCGCGAATCCGCGCCATATTGCGACAGTGCGTGGATCGGCATGCCGAGCTCGGGCTGCAATCGGTCGCACAGCGCGGCGTTGGCGGTCGTCAATCGGTAGGCGATCGTCGCCAGACGCAGATCGGCGGTACGCAGCGCTTCGAAGAACGCACGCGGCGGGACTTCCTCCTTCGGCACGGGTGCAGCACCGAGGAGGAGGACTGGCAACAGACGGACAAACATGGACATGCGCGCCGCATAGCCGGTATCAGGGCATGCGTCAGCCCGGACCGCGCGTTGCAGAACGCCACGTTTCGCAGTATCCGGCCCCCTCCCCAGATAGTCCAGCCTCATGATTTCCAAGCTTTTCTCGTCCCGTCGTCGTCCCGCAGAGCTCGTGCCCGCGATTCCTGCCGGGCAACGCGTGTATGCCGTCGGTGACATCCACGGCTGTGCCGACATGCTCGACGATTTGCTCGGTCAAATCGAAGCCGACGATGCGGCGCGCGATCCCGCGGAAACGACCATCATCTTCCTCGGCGACCTTGTCGACCGCGGGCCGGCGTCGGCCGCGGTGATCGACCGGCTCATCGCGCTCGCCGATGCCCGTCCGCGCGTCCGGTTTCTTCTCGGCAATCACGAAGAGATTTTCCTGGGGGCGTTGGACGGCGAATCGAAGGCGCTGCGGTTGTTCTGTCGCATCGGGGGTCGCGAAACCTTGCTTAGCTACGGCATGGATGCGGTGGAATATGAGCGGCTAGATTACGACGAACTGGTGGCGCGAATGGGCGAGCTCGTGCCCGCCGCGCACCGTGCGTTCTTCGAGCGGTTCGAAGATATGATCGTCATCGGCGACTATGCCTTTGTGCACGCCGGCGTCCGACCCGACACCGCGCTCGAGGCACAGCGCGGCAGCGATCTGCGTTGGATCCGCGATCCGTTCCTCGACCATCGCACACCGCTTGAGAAGATGGTCGTGCATGGCCACACGATTACCGAGAAGATCGAGACGCGTCCGCACCGGATCGGTATCGATACCGGTGCCTACACCACGGGACGTTTAACGGCCCTGGCCCTCGAAGGGGCACAGCTATGGCATCTTGAAACGACCATCGATCCGATCGTCGCATAAATGCACCGGCGGATGATATTTGTCTTTTCCTGCTACGTCCTGGCGTTATAGTCTTGAACCGTGGTGCGTGTTGCACTGCCGCAACAGTATGGAACACTTCCAAACTGAGCGAGTTACATCGGTTGCCTCGTAACGGGTTTCGTGCCAGTGCGTCAGGCGACGAGCACAATGGGAGTTTTAACATGCGTCTTGGGAAGTATCTCTTGACCGCAGCAGCAGCCACGATGGCAGTTGCTCCGGCCGTGGCAGCACCTGCCAACTCGGCAGCCAGCCTGTCGGTTTCGAAGTCGGTCCGCGTTGGCGCGGTTTCGGCCAAGAAGAACAACGCCGCTGGCGGCGGCATCATCGTTGCGGTTCTCGCAGCGGCAGCCGTTGTTGCGGGCATCGTTATCGTTGCTGACAGCGATGACAACTCGGACAGCAACTAAGCTTTTCGCTTAGGAACTGGGAAATAGCGGCCTTCGGGCCGCTATTTTTTTGTCCGCAACAGATGGGTATCGGGACAGATGGCCCTGCGGCGGCCGCATCCGGTCAGACATTGCGCGATATTGAGCTGACGCGCTGAACTTGTTCAGTGCGAACTGAGTCTGCGGCGCTGGTGGCGGACGCAGGCGACGAGCCAGACCGCCTGATATGTCGACGGCCCAAAGACGATCGTCCTTGCCCCCGCGCGCCGCCTTCCCCTTAGGTTGGCCGGCGCACGAATCCCCGTTCCCTAGCTTGTAATTCTTGATGCCGCGGCGACGATGCTTCTCGGCGCGGTGCCGGGCAGTTATCCTGGCGCAATCGCTGTCGCGGCGCATGGAAGCGCCGAGAATGGAAAGAGCGAGCGTTTTGCGCGTCGGTGTGCCCATGAACCGGCAAAGCCAAGCCGCAGCGTTCTTCGCCACAGATTTGTTCTCAGCTACCGCCTCGATTGCTTCCGACTTGAGAGCATCGCGCTTTAGGCATCACAGATTCTATCCGTTTCCGCCCCTTTGCGGTTGACAGGACCGCCCCTCTTGCCTAGCTCCCCGGCTTCTCCCGGCGAGCCTCGGCGCGTGGGGTACATGTATTTGGAAAGTGACAAGAGCCATGTTCGCAGTCGTGCGCACGGGCGGCAAGCAGTATCGCGTCGCCGCCGGAGATAAGATCGTCGTCGAGAAGATCGAGGGCGATGCAGGTGCGTCGGTGACGCTGGGTGACGTGCTGCTCGCGGGCGAAGGCTCGGAGCTGCGTTCGGTCGAAGGTTTCACCGTCGCCGCAGAGATCATCGCGCAGGCGAAGGCGGACAAGGTCATCGTCTTCAAGAAGCGTCGCCGTCACAATTATCGCCGCAAGAACGGCCATCGCCAGCAGCACACGATCCTGAAGATCCTGTCGGTTGGCGGCGAGACCGCAAAGGCCCAGACCCAGAGCACCGCGGCTGACGCCCCGGCCGCTCAGGCATAAGGAGTAGCTTCAGATGGCACATAAGAAAGCAGGCGGCTCTTCGCGCAACGGTCGCGATTCGGCCGGTCGTCGCCTCGGCGTCAAGAAGTTCGGCGGGCAGGAATGCGTTGCCGGCAACATCCTCGTGCGCCAGCGCGGGACCAAATTCTATCCGGGCACCAATGTCGGCATCGGCACGGACCACACGCTGTTCGCGCTGGTCGACGGCCGCGTGCTGTTCAGCAAGGGCAAGCTCGGTCGTAAATTCTGTTCGGTCGAGATGCCGGCGAACGACGCCGACGTTGCGATTGCAGCCGAATAACATCGGGTAACCAGCCGGGTTGCCCACCAGGGTGATCCGGGGTCTGCGAGAGCGGACCAGCCAAACAAGGGAGCCGGGTCACCTCGGCTCCCTTTTTTATTGCTCCCTCCCCTTGGTCTGTCGCCGTCCCGTCATCCCGACGTGGCAAGGGCGCAGCCGACGACGCGAGAGGAAGAGAGCAATGTTCGCGCGCACCAAGAGACTGACGCTCAGGCCCGGCTGGCCCGAGGACGCGCCCGCGCTCGCGCAGGCGATCGCGCATGAGCGCGTCGCAACGATGCTGGCCCGGGTGCCATGGCCCTATGACGTTGCCGATGCGGAGGCATTTCTGTCGCTGCCCCGCGGCCCGCATCAGCCACGCTTCCTGATCGAGGCGATGGACGGCGATACGCCGCGACTCGTCGGCGGTATCGAACTGATGCGCGACGGCGATTCCCATGAGCTCGGCTATTGGCTGACCCCCGATGCCTGGGGCCGCGGCTATGCGACCGAGGCCGGACGCGCGATGCTGCATATCGCGCGCCACGCGCTGGGCCTGCGCAAGCTCGTCGCGCGCCACGCGCTCGACAATCCGGCGTCGGCCAAGGTGCTGCGCAAGCTCGGCTTTCGCGAAGTCGGGCGGGGGGCGTTGCACAGCGTCGGGCGCGGCGGCGACATCCCGTGCGCAGTGCTGGAATGCGCGCTGGACCGGGATGACGACCGACCGCCGATGCAAATCGCGGCGTGACGTATTCCTGGACCTGCTTCCCGTCATCCTGACAAAATCGGGGTGACGGGATAGGACTGTAGGGCGAGGCGGAGCGCCTCCACCGCAAGGCTGGCGAAATTCGCGCATTTCGCTATGGGACGGCGATGCATTTTCTAGACCAGGCCAAGATCTACGTACGTTCGGGCGAGGGCGGCCCCGGCGCCGTCAGTTTCCGGCGCGAGAAGTTCATCGAATATGGCGGCCCCGACGGCGGTAATGGCGGCAAGGGCGGCGACATCATCTTCGAAGCCATCGCCGGCCTCAACACGCTGATCGACTTTCGCTACACCCAGCATTTCCGCGCGCAGCGTGGCCATGGCGGATCGGGATCGAACCGCACCGGCGGCGGGGGCGACGACCTGATCATCCGCGTTCCGGTCGGCACGCAGGTGCTGTCCGAGGACAAGGAGCAGGTGCTGCTCGACTTCACCAAGGCGGGGCAGCGCGAGGTATTCTTCCGCGGCGGCGACGGCGGGCGCGGTAACGCCAGCTACAAGACGTCCACGAACCGCACCCCGCGCCAGCACGGCACGGGCTGGCCGTTCGAGGAAGCGTGGGTGTGGCTGCGGTTGAAGCTGCTCGCCGATGCGGGTCTGGTCGGAC
Organism: Sphingomonas rhamnosi; assembly: GCF_036663615.1. NCBI lineage: Bacteria > Pseudomonadati > Pseudomonadota > Alphaproteobacteria > Sphingomonadales > Sphingomonadaceae > Sphingomonas > Sphingomonas rhamnosi. The sequence continues at coordinate 231,989 of NZ_JAXOJJ010000004.1, read as the reverse complement.
TGCCCAATGCGGGCAAGTCGACCTTCATCAACCAAGTGTCGAACGCGCAGGCCAAGGTCGGCGAATATGCCTTCACCACCACGCGCCCGCAGCTGGGCGTGGTGCGGCACAAGCAGCGTGAGTTCGTGATCGCCGATATTCCCGGCCTGATCGCGGGCGCCGCCGAGGGCGCGGGGATCGGCGACCGGTTCCTCGGGCATATCGAACGGTGCCGGGTGCTGCTGCATCTGGTCGATGCGAACGACAAGGATGTCGCCGAATCCTACCGCGTGGTGCGCGACGAGCTCGAGAATTACGGCGCGGGGCTGACCGACAAGAAGGTCGTCGTCGCGCTCAACAAGATCGACATGCTCGATGCCGAGCTGATCGCGGCGCTGTCGGCGGAACTGGCCGAGGCCAGCGGCGCCCCGGTGATGGCGTTGTCCGGCGCGAGCGGCGCGGGCGTCGATGCGGTGCTCGACACGCTGATCGAGGCGATCGGGCCAGCCGCGGACGCGTCGCCCGACACCGATGCGGGCGAAGAAGAAATCCAGTGGTCGCCGGTGTAGCGCCGTCGTCACCCCGGACTTGGTCCGGGGTCCACCGTGCCGCCTATCCCGAGGCTTCGGCTCCTCCCGCGCGGTGGATGCCGGAACAGGTCCGGCATGACGGAACGTTTCGGCGGTGATCTTCCCCCCCGCCAGCTGTGCGCGGCTGATCGTCAAGGTCGGGTCGGCGTTGCTCGTCGATCCCGATGGCGGCGTGCGGCGCGACTGGCTTGCGAGCCTGGTCGCCGATATCGGTGCGCGGGCGCAGGCGGGGCAGCAGGTCGCGGTCGTGTCGTCGGGCGCGATCGCGCTCGGGGCGCGGCGGCTGGGTCTGGCGAAGGGCGGGCGGGCGAGCCTGGAGGATGCGCAGGCGGCCGCCGCGACCGGACAGATCGCACTGTCGCAGACCTGGGCGGAGCTGCTCGGCGCGCAGGGGCTCAACGCGGCACAGATGCTGGTCACGCTCGATGACCTCGAGGATCGTCGGCGTTATCTGAACGCGGCTGCAACGCTCAACCGGCTGCTGGCGTTGCGGGTGGTGCCGGTGATCAACGAGAATGACAGCGTCGCGACCGAGGAAATCCGGTTCGGCGACAATGACCGGCTCGCGGCGCGCGTGGCGCAGGCGGCCGGCGCACAGGGGGTATTGCTGTTGTCCGACGTAGACGGGCTGTACGACGCCAACCCGACGAGCAACCCCGACGCACGTCACATTCCGCACGTCGCGCGAATCGATACGGGCATTGCGGAGATGGCTGATGGCGGATCGGGCTCCGGCATGGGATCGGGCGGGATGGCGTCGAAGATCGCTGCGGCGCGGATCGCGACGGGTGCGGGCATTCCGCTGGCGATCGCGTCGGGGCGGATCGCGAATCCGTTGTCGACTCCTGCCCGCCACACGCTGTTCGCCGCCGAACGGACGGCGACGGCGCGGAAAGCGTGGCTTGCCGGCGGATTGACCGCCAAGGGCGCGATCCATGTCGATGCCGGCGCAGCGCAGGCGCTGGCCAAGGGCGGCAGCCTGCTCGCTGCGGGTGCGACGCAGATTGCGGGGGGATTCGTGCGGGGTGATCTGGTCACGATCGAAGGCCCTGCGGGGACGATCGCGCGCGGCCTTGCCGAATATGACGCTGCGGATGTCGGCCGGCTGCTCGGCCGGCGCAGCGAGGAGCATGCCGACCTGCTGGGTTATGCGCCCCGCTCGGCTTTGGTGCACCGCAACCATCTGGCGCTGCTGTGATCCTGGCCATCACCGGCGGCACCGGGTTCGTCGGCAGCCACCTGATCGATCACGCGCTGGAGAGCGGTCACACCATCCGCGCGCTGGCGCGCAAGCCGCAGGCGCCGCGAACCGGTGTGACCTGGATCGAGGGTGCACTCGATCGGCCGATCAGTCTCGGCAAGCTGGTTGCAGGCGCCGACGCGGTGATCCATGTCGCAGGCGTGGTCAGCGCGGACCGACGCGGCTTCGTCGAAGGCAATGTCGCGGGGACCGAGGGCATCGTCGCCGCCACCAAGGCGGCCGGCATCCGGCGGTTCGTCGCGGTCTCTTCGCTTGCGGCCCGCGAACCCGAGCTGTCGGACTATGGCTGGTCGAAGGCGCAGGCCGACGAGCGCACGAGGCTGTCCGGGCTGGACTGGACGATCGTCCGGCCGCCGGCGATCTTCGGGCCGCGCGACACCGAAATCCTCGAACTGTTCCGGATGGCAAAGCACAGGTTCGTGCCCTTGCCCCCCGCCGGTGGCCGCATGTCGGCGCTCTATGTCGAGGACCTGACCGCGCTGCTGCTGCTGCTGGCGGAAGACGCCACGATGATCGGCCGCATCATCGAGCCCGACGATGGCATGGCCACGGGATGGGACCACCGCGATTTCATCCGGGCGATCGGGATGGCGATGGGCGTTCCGGTGACGCCGCTCCCGCTGCCGCCCGCGGTGCTGAAGGCGGTGTCGTTCGTCGACCGTGCGGTACGGCGACGCAAGGCGCGGCTGACGGCGGACCGGGTCCGCTATTTCTGCCATCCCGATTGGGTCTCGCACAGCAGGCCGCCCACGTCGCTGTGGCAGGCCGCGGTGCCGACCCCGGATGCACTCGCGATCACGGCCGCATGGTATCGCGCGGCGGGGCTGCTATAGCGCCGAAAAGCCGCCGCATTTGCCTGTCAGGACATGCGCGACACCCGGAAGGACCATGATGAGCGACCGCCAGCAGATCTACGACATCGTCGCCGCGCAGATCGAACCGTTCAACAAGAAGGGCGTGGCGCTGAGCGATGCCACGACCTTCCAGGGCGATCTGGAATGGGACAGCCTGACCGTGATGGATTTCGTCGCCGCGATCGAGGACGAATTCGACATCATCATCACGATGAACATGCAGGCGGAGATCGAAACCGTCGGGCAGTTGGTCGACGCGGTTGCGAAGCTGAAGGCGTAACAATTTCCCTTCGTGCCGAGTAGAGACCGAGCGAAGTCGAGGGCTCGTATCGAGGTAGATGTCCTTCGATACACCATCTCGACATGCTCGATGGCTACTCGGAACGAACGGCAGAGGATGAGACCATGACCGAAGCCGCCGCCACCGCACACGCCCTTCCCCTCGATCCGCCGACGGTCGCGCCCGAACGCGACCTGATGTCGAAATTCGACGGCCTGATCGCCGAGCGCGAGGCGCTGGTGAATTCCGGTGTGCGCAACCCGTTCACGATCGTGATGGACGAGGTGAAGTCGCCGACCCAGGCGGTAATACGCGGCAAGGAGACGATCCTGCTCGGTACCTATAATTACATGGGCATGACGTTCGATCCGGACGTGATCCAGGCCGGCAAGCAGGCGCTCGACGCGTTCGGGTCGGGCACCAACGGCAGCCGGATGCTCAACGGCACGTTCCACGACCATATCGATGTCGAGCAGGCGTTGCGCGACTTCTACGACATGACCGGGGCGATCGTGTTCTCGACCGGGTACATGGCCAATCTCGGCATCATCTCGACGCTCGCCGGCAAGGGCGAATACGTCATCCTCGACGCCGATAGCCACGCGTCGATCTATGACGGCTGCAAGCAGGGCAATGCCGAGATCGTCCGGTTCCGCCACAACGACGTCAACGACCTCGACAAGCGCCTCGGCCGCCTGCCCGCTGAGGCCGGCAAGCTGGTGGTGCTGGAGGGCGTCTATTCGATGCTCGGCGACATCGCGCCGCTGAAGGAGATGGTCGCGGTCGCCAAGAAGCATTGCTGCATGGTGCTGGTCGACGAAGCCCATTCGATGGGCTTTTTCGGCCCCAACGGCCGCGGCGTGTACGAGGAGATGGGCCTCACCGACGATGTCGATTTCGTCGTCGGCACGTTTTCGAAGTCGGTCGGCACGGTCGGCGGGTTCGTGGTGTCGAACCATCCGAAATTCGAGATGGTCCGCTTCGCCTGCCGTCCGTACATCTTCACCGCGTCGCTGCCGCCGTCGGTGGTTGCGACCGCCGCGACCTCGATCCGCAAGCTGATGACCGCGCACGACAAGCGCGCGCAGCTCTGGAAGAACGCGCGCGCGATGCACGCGGGGTTGAAGGCGATGGGCTATGCGCTCGGCACCGACGCCCCCGATTCGGCGATCATCGCGGTGATCCTGCGCGACCAGGAGCAGGCGATCGCGATCTGGCAGGTGCTGTTGGAGGGCGGCCTGTACGTCAACATGGCGCGCCCGCCCGCGACGCCCGCCGGCACCTATCTGCTACGCTGCTCGCTGTGCGCCGAACATACCGACGAACAGGTCGCGACGATCCTTGCCATGTTCCAGGCGGCGGGGCGCGCGGTCGGCGTGATCGGCTGACTTTCGCGCTATCGTGCGATGCGATACGATCCCGGCGTGACGCAAGACGAGGCCGACACCGCTGCGCCTGGGGGGGGAGCAACCTGGCGAATCATCACGCTCGTCGTGATGGGGCTATTGGGCGCGGCGGTGCTCGTCGCGCTGATCGTCACGCTGGGCAGCGCCAACCGCCAACGTGACCGCGCCTTGACGCTGCAGGCGCACAGCTACGACGTGATGATCCTCGCGCGCACGCTCTCGGGAACCGTCGCGCGCTCGGAGGCGTCGCTCGGTCGCTACGTCATCAGCGGGGACAAGCAACTGGGCCGGCTGTATTTCGACGAGTGGGTGCTGGCCGGCACGCAGATCGACCGGCTGGGGAAGCTGACCTTCGACAATCGCGAGCAACGCGGAGAAATCCGCGCGTTGCACGCCGTCTATGAAGCGCGCGGGCGCGAATTGTCGCTGACCGCGCTCAGCACCAATTACGGCAAGAACCAGCAGGCCTATGCGCGCTTTTATCACGCCGGCACCGCGCCGACGCTCGCGCAGATCAACACCACGCTGGACCGGCTGATCGCGCGCGAACGGACGATCCTCGATTCGCGGACTGCCGCGGCGCTGTCGTCGGTCGAGCGATCGAGCCGCGTCGCGCGGATTCTGGTCGTGTTCGGCGTGCTGATCGTGCTGGGCGCGATCCTGCTCGGCTGGTTCACAATCCGCGCAGTCGGCGAGCGCGCCACCGCGCAGGCCGATGCCGAACTGGAACGCGAACGCGCGACAGAGTTGAGCGCGGCGGTCGAACGCGCGACCACCGAGCTGCGAGTCCAGGAAACCAAGATCCGCCAGATCCAGAAGATGGAGGCGGTCGGCCAGTTGACCGGCGGTATCGCGCATGATTTCAACAATATGCTCGCGGTTGTGCTCGGCGGGCTCGAACTCGCGCGACGCTGCGTCGCGACCGATCCCAAGACCGCACAACGCCATATCGACAGCGCGAGCGAGGGCGCCAATCGCGCCGCCGCGCTGACCCGCCGCCTGCTCGCGTTCAGCCGCGAGGATTCGCTGAAGTCGGAAACCATCGCGATCGGCGCGCTGGTGGCGGGCATGTCGGACCTGCTGGACCGCACGCTTGGCGATTCGATCATGATCGTGTCGCGTGACGAGTCCGCGGCGGGCTGCGTGCGCGGCGACCGCGTGCAACTTGAAAATGCGGTGCTCAACCTCGCGGTCAACGCGCGCGACGCGATGAACGGGCGTGGCATCCTGACGATCGCGACGGGCGCCGTGGCTCTGTCGGCGCACGAGATCGGCGAATGTGCCGCGGGCGACTATGTCACGCTCGCGGTCGGCGACACCGGCGCCGGGATGACGCCCGAGATCGCCGAGCGCGTGTTCGAGCCCTTCTTCACGACCAAGGAGGCCGGCAAGGGCACCGGCCTGGGGCTTAGCCAGATCTTCGGCCTGGTCCGCCAGTTGCACGGCGAGATCGCGATCGACTCCACGCCCGGCATCGGCACGACGGTCACTTTGTATCTGCCGCGCGATGCCACCGTCGCACCCGCGCCCGCGATCGTCGAGACTCCGGAGGTCGCCAGCGCGCTCCCGGGGGCGCTGACGATCCTGGTGGTCGAGGACGACCCGCGCGTGCTGACCGCCACGACCGGTGCGCTGGAGGAATTGGGGCATGTCGCGATTCCCTGCGACGATCCGCTCGCGGCACCGGCGATCCTTGCCGCGCATCCGGGTATCGATCTGATCATCTCCGACGTGCTGATGCCGCGCCAGACCGGGCCGGAAATGATCGCCGCGCTGGCGCCGCTATACCCGCAGATCGCGGTGCTGTTCGTGACCGGCTATGCGGGCGAGGCCAATGCGCGGGAATTCGGCGGGCGCGAGGTGCTACGCAAGCCCTTCACCCTGAACGGTCTCGAACGCGCGGTGGCGACCGCGATGACCACCGAGCGACCGTCCTCGGAACGCCAGATCGCGGCCGAATGAGCGACGTTATAGCGCGTGACGCCCTGCCCCGCCCCGCCTATACCGCCCCGATCCTGCCTCCTGAGCCTTCTCCATGAAATCCATCGACCGTTACATGGCCCGGCTGATCGCGGTGCCGCTGTTCGCGACCCTGCTGATCGCCGTCATGCTGTTCGTGCTCGACCGGATGCTCGGGCTGTTCAACTTCGTCGCGACTCAGGGCGGCCCGATCAGCGTGGTGTGGCGGATGCTCGCCAACCTGCTGCCCGAATATTTGGGGCTCGGGATCCCGATCGGGTTGCTCCTCGGCATCTTGCTCGCGTTCCGACGGCTCGCGACCTCGTCCGAGCTCGACGTGCTGCGGGGTGTCGGCATGAGCTACACCCGGCTGCTGCGCGTGCCGTACATGTACACGATCGCGCTGGCGCTGACGAACCTGGCGATCGTCGGCTACGTACAGCCGATCGCGCGGTATTATTACGAGGGCCTGCGGTTCGAGCTACGCACCGGCGCACTCGGCGCGTCGATCAAGGTCGGCGAGTTCACGCATTTGGGCGACCGGATGACGTTGCGGATCGAGCAGAGCAAGGACAAGGGTCGTGAGCTGTCGGGCATCTTCGTCCACGCGCAATCGGCGAAGGGCGACTGGATCGGCGTCACCGCGGCCAAGGGCAAGTTCCTGGCGACCGACGATCCCAACGTCATCATCTTCCGCTTGGCGAACGGCACGCTGATCCACAACCGGCCCGAGTTCAAGGCGCCGCGCGTGTTGACGTTCGACAGCCACGATCTGCCCATCAACCTGCCCAAGTTCGGCAGTTTCCGCGGACGCGGCGGTCGCAACCTTGAATATACCCTGCCCGAACTCGCCCGCCAGGGGAGCAGCGCGGCCAGCGTCGAAGCGCGCGACAGCAGCCGATCCGAATTCCATTTCCGCCTGGCGGAGGTCGCGACGATGTTCCTGCTGCCGCTTCTGGCGCTGTCGCTGGGCGTGCCACCCAAGCGATCCTCGTCGGCGTTCGGCGTGTTCCTGGCGATCGTTATGATCGTCACCTATCACAAGGTGAACCAGTACGCGGCCGACATCGGCGAGCTCGGCCGGATCGACCCCATCATCGCGCTATGGGTGCCGTTCACGGTGTTCGCCGGACTGATCCTGTGGATGTACCACACTATCGCCTATGTCCCCGGCGGGCAGCCGATCGGCGCGCTCGAACGCGTCTTCTCCAAGGCCGCGAAGGCCGTCACCAGCCGTCTGCCCGGGCGCCGTCGGACTATGGGCCGCGGAGCCTCGGCATGAACACCATCAGCTTCTTCCCGTCGCGCACCGTGGCGATCTACATGGCGCGCCTGTTCCTGGTCCGCACCTTCGCGGTGCTGGCCGCGCTGGTGCTGGTGCTGCAGGCCCTCGATCTGCTGAGCGAATCGGGGCGCATCCTGGCGTTTCCCGGAAACGGCGATGCGCAGGTGTGGCATTATGTCAGTCTGCGCGTGCCGCAGATCATCGCTCGGTTCCTGCCCTTTTCGGTGCTGCTCGGCACGATCCTGACGTTGATCACGATGAACCAGAACAGCGAGATCGTTGCTCTAAAGGGGTCGGGATTGTCCGCGCACCAGGTGCTGGCGCCGCTGCTCGTCGCGAGCATGGGGGTCGCGGTGATTAGCTTCGTGTTCAGCGACCGCGTCGTGGCGCGCGCGACCGCGACTCTCGATCAATGGCAAAAGGTCGATTACGGGCGCCTGCCGATCGATCGTGGCGATCGTAGCAACGTCTGGGTCCGCGACGGCGACGATTTGATCGAGGTCGCACAAATTCGCGGGCGCGGCGACGCGGCACGGCTAGGCGGTGTCACGCTGTACGACCGGACCGGCGGCAACCTCGTCGCGGTGATCCGCGCCGATCATGGGCGCCGGGTACCTGGCGGCTGGTCGATCTGGCCTGCCAATCGCTTTGATGTTGCCAAGGGCACCGTGACCCAGCTCGGCACGACGGTGGTCGCGAAGGATGTTCGGCCCGACCAATTCACGCTGTCGACCGTCAACGCGGATGGGCTATCGTTCGGCGCGCTAAAGGCGGCGATCGCCGACCTCTCGGACGCGGGCCGGCCGACCAAGGCATTGGAGGGATCGCTGTGGCATAAGCTGTCCGGGCCGCTGTCCGCCGTGCTGATGCCGTTGCTCGGTGCGGTGGCGGCGTTTGGGATCGCGCGATCGGGCAAGCTGTTCATCCGCGCGGTGATCGGAATGGCGCTTGGGTTCGCCTATTTCGTCGCCGACAATTTCGCGCTCGCGATGGGAAATCTGGGGGCGTACCCGCCGTTTCTCGCGGCCTGGGCGCCGTTCCTGTTGTTCTTCCTGATCGGCGAGGCCGTGCTGATCCGAAGCGAGGAATAGACGCCTCCCGTCATCCTGACGTGGTCAGGATGACGGGAGGATGATCAGCGCGCCACCATCGTGCTGCGCGCGATCTTGCTGACCAGGCCCGGCAGACCCGGATAGCTCGCCTTGTGATACGGCGACATTGCGTCGAGCTTGTCCGACAGGCGCCGATGCGCCTCGCCCAATGCGTGATACGGCACGCCCGGCAGCAGGTGATGCAGCGCGTGATAGCGGAGACCGACGGGTGCCCACAGCACCGGCAACAGTGCCGGCGGCGGCACGTTGACGCTGTCGAGGTACTGCGCGGTCACGCTCATCACCTCGCCTTCGTTCTCCCACAGATGCGCTACCAGCGTTCGGACCTGGTTGAGCACCGCGACACCCGAACCGATGATCATCGCGATCGCGAACCCGCGTACCGGGATAATGCCAGTCGCGACCATCGTCAGCAGTGCAACCGCCCAGATCGCGGTGGCGGTCTCGACCTTCAGCCACTGCGCGCGAAACTCCCCCTCGGGCAGGCGGCGGCGGAACGACGGGTTGATCGATAGCGCCGAATAGCGCTCGATGACGACCTTGCGGAATCCCGGAATGATCACGGACAGCGGCGCTAGCACGCCGTAGCGGATCAACAGGCCGACCGGCGCCAGCGCCGATACAAGGATGAACAGCGGCAGCGTGTAGGGCTTCATCAGCGCCAGCGGCAGATATTCGGGATCTTCCGACGTGCCGTAGCGCGTCTTGGCATGATGCAGGTTGTGCACGCCTTCGTACATGAACGACGGTACCATCATCGGCACGCCAACCAGCGCGTTCCAGCCGGTCCGGAAACCCGGAAGCGCGGCGTGCTTGATGTGCGTGATCTCGTGGATGAAGCTCAGGGCGCGGTACAATGCCAGCACCGAAACGATGCCGGCGGCAACCATCCACCCGGTCGACGTGGTGGTCACCGCCACCGCGAGCGCGCCATAGCCGATGCCGACCGAGGCAATCAGGTCACCCCAATAGATCGCGCGGCTCGGCGTGATCAGGTCGCGGGTCGCCTCCGCCGCGGTACGCAGCATCGCCTTGTCGTCGGCGACGCGGTGCGACTTGGCGGGGATCGGCGACGCCGTGGCGGGGCCGCGCGAAAGGGCGATCGAAGTGTCCATAAGGCTATCCATTACCGCTAGATAATGGCGACACAGTGACTTTACAGCCCGCACCCGGTTCGGAAACGCTGTGTTGCCCGCCAGCTTGACATGCACCCTTGGCCAAGGGAACTGAAGCGCCGAACTACAGGGACGTCGTCACGTGGCCAATACCATCATCCGTCCGATCGAATCGAAGCGCGATCGCAAGGCGTTCATCGACCTGCCCTTCCGCCTTTATGCCGATGATCCGAACTGGATTCCGCCGCTGAAGAACGAGGCGCTGGGGCTGATCACGCCCGAGAAGAACGGCTGGTTCAGCCACGCCAAGGCACAACTGTTCCTGGCCGAGCGCGACGGGCGCGTCGTCGGGCGGATTTCCGCGCATATCGACACGCTGGCGCTGACGATGCCGCCCGAGCAAGGCTTTGGCCCCGGCGTCGGGCAATGGGGACTGTTCGACGCGGAGGATGCCGAAACCGGCGCACGGCTGATCGCGACCGCCGAGGACTGGCTGCGCGGCCAGGGCATGACCCGCGCGCTGGGCCCGATCAGCATGTCGATCTGGGAGGAGCCGGGGCTGCTGGTCGAAGGCTATGACCACCCGCCGACGATCATGATGGGGCACGCCAAGCCCGACTATCGCGGCTGGATCGAGGGTTCGGGCTATGTGTGCGTCAAACGGCTGCTGACCTATGAGGTCGACGTCACGAAGATGTTCCCGCCGATCGTTCAGCGGATCATCAAATCGGGCGAGAAGAACCCGCGGATCGTCATCCGCGAAGTCGACAAGACCAAGTTCGACCAGGAAGCGGCGATCATCCTCAACATCCTCAACGACGCGTGGTCGGACAATTGGGGGTTCGTGCCGCTCACCGAACCCGAGATCAAGGATGTCGGCGTCAAGCTGAAGCCGATCGTGTTCAACGACCTGATCCGCATCGCCGAGGTCGACGGCAAGCCCGCCGCGTTCATGATCACGCTGCCCGACCTGAACGAGGCGATCGCGCCGCTGAAGGGCAATCTGTTGCCATTCGGCTGGGCCAAGCTGTTGTGGTGGCTGCGCAAGCCCAGGGTGCGCACCGTGCGCGTACCGCTGATGGGCGTGGTCAAGGACATGCAGTCGTCGCGGATGGCGAGCCAGCTCGCCTTCATGATGATCGAATATATCCGCCGCGCCTCGGCGGCGAACTATGGCGCGACCCGCGCGGAAATCGGCTGGATCCTCGACGATAACCAGGGGATGCGATCGATCGCCGAGACGATCGAGAGCCGCATGAACAAGGTGTATCAGGTGTACGGGAAGGCCCTGTAGCCTGTTCCCTCGCGAAAGCGGGGGAACAGAAGATCAGAACAGGATGGCCCCGCCCGTCACCAGCCGGAAATCGGGGGCGTCGTGGTTGAGCCCCACCGTGCCGAGCAGATCGAGCTGCAGCCCGGTCCGCGGCTGCCATGCCACCGAGGTGGCGGCGACCGTCTCGGTATGCGCGTCGATCGGATCGTCGTCGCGCGCGACCGAGAGCTCGCCGACTACGGTCCATTGCTTGCTGAGCTGAAAGCCGAGCCCGACGATCCCGCTATAGGCGAAATGCCGGCCGTCGCCGTCTTCGTCGGGCGCCGCTTCGGCCTGGCCGGTGAAGGCGAGGTTCCATTTGTCGGTAAGGTCGTAGGTCACCGGGACCATCACCCCCGCCCCCCAGTCGCCGTCGCCGATCGGCTCACGGCCGACGGGCAGAGTCACGAACGGCTCGACGCCGTAGGACAGACCCTTGCCGTCGGGGTTGGCGAGGTTCTGGCGCAGCGCCAGCCGGATGTCGCCGACGCCGTTGACGGTATCGATCGCGCCGGATGCCTTGTCGCGGGTGCGGACATGGCCGAACCCGGTCCAGCCGACCTGCGCCTCGGTGCTGGCGCCCAGGCCGAACCGCACCAGCAGATCGCCCGCGAGCACGGTATCCTCGCGCGATTCGGCGGTGTCGTCGCGTTGCCAGTCGACCGCGGATAGCTCGACCTGCACCTTACCCGGCTCGGTGGTGCACGCCGACGATCCCAGACTCGGGCGGTTAGGGCAGAAGCGCGGTTCGTCGGCTTGCGCCAGCGCGGGGGTCGCGGCAAGCATCGCCAGTCCCAGCAGCCCCAATCGTCCAATCATATCCGGCCCTTACCGTAATCGTACCCAGGTCGGAGCATGGTCGCTCGCCTTTTCGCGGCCGCGATAGGCCTTGTCGACGCCGGCGTCGATCATCCGATCGGCGGCCTGGGGACTGAGCAGCAGATGATCGATCCGGAACCCGGCGTCGCGCTGCCATGCGCCCGCCTGATAGTCCCAGAACGTCCACACCCCGCCCTTAGGATATTGCGTGCGCAGCGAATCGGTCCAGCCCTGCGCCACCAGCGCGCGATAGTGTTCGCGCGATTCGGGCTGCATAAGGGCGTCGCTCTGCATCGCGCGGACCGAATAGGTGTCGTCGTCGTTCGCGATGACATTGAAGTCGCCGGCCAGCACCACCGGCTTTTCCTCCGCGAGCAGGGTGCGAGCGCGCGCCGCGAGGCGATCCATCCAGCGTAGCTTGTACTCGAATTTGGGGCCCGGCTGCGGATTGCCGTTGGGCAGGTACAACGCTCCGACGATAACGCCGTCGACCTCGGCCTCGAGATAGCGGCTATGGTCGTCCTCGGGTTCGCCGTCCAGACCGCGCTGGCGCTCGACGGGCATGCTGCCGCGCGCGAGGATCGCCACGCCGTTCCAGCTCTTCTGGCCGTGCCAGATCGCGCCGTAGCCGAGCCCTTCGATCTCAGCGACCGGAAACGCCTCGGCCTTCAGTTCCTGCAGGCAGACGATGTCGGGCTGCTGTTCGGTCAGATACTCGACCAGCCGCGGCAGCCGTGCCTTGATGCCATTGACGTTGTAGGTGACGATTTTCATGCGCCCGGCTTAGCGCGCCGGATCAGATCGCGAAACTGGAACCGCACCCACAGCCCGATGCAGCGTTCGGGTTCTCGACCTTGAACGCGGCGCCGCCGAGCGATTCGACATAGTCGACCGCGCAACCGCGGACCAGATCGATGCTGACGCTGTCGACGACGAGCCGGACGCCGTCGGTCTCGGCGATCACGTCGTCGCTCTCGGCGGCGTCGGCAAACCCGAACTTATACTGGAAGCCGGAGCAGCCACCGCCATCGACGGAAAGCCGCAGGATCGCGGGCTTGCCCTGCTTGCTGGCGATCGCCGCAACGCGCGCCGCGGCAGAGGGGGTGAGGATGATCTCGGGTGCCAGCATTGCCATGGGGTCAAGATAGGCGGTCGCCGGGGTGCGGGCAACCTCTCCTGCCCGGCAACGCCGGGGTGGTCGGCTCAGTCCTGCGCGGCAGGGCCCGTGGTCGAGATCGGGATCGCACGGACCGAACGGTCCTGCGCGGCGAGCAGATAGTCGGCGGTGGTCAGGAACGGCACCGGGTTGACCGCGTGACCGTCGATCCGGACCTCGTAATGCAAATGCGGGCCGGTCGAACGCCCGGTCGAACCCATCAACGCGATCAACTGGCCACGCGTCACGCGGGCGTTGTCGGCGACGAGGATCTTCGACAGATGGCCGTAGCGCGTCGCGATGCCCTTGCCGTGGTTCAGCTCGACCATGTTGCCGTAGCCGCCCTGGCGACCCGAATGCGAGACGATCCCGTCTGCGGTAGCGTAGATCGGCGTCCCGACCGGGCCGGGGATGTCGACGCCGGCATGCATCGCCGCGGTGCCGCGGAACGGATCCGAGCGGATGCCGAAATTGCTCGTGAAGGACAGGCTGTGAACCGGGTGGACCGAGGGGATCGCAATCACGCCCTGCTGCGCCGGCGCGTCGAACTTCTTCCAGGTCTGGAACAAGGTGCGGAACTGGGCATCGGCGCGCAGATCGGCGGTGGCTTCCTCGCTGCTGGCTTCGATCATCGTGCCGCCTACCGCGCGGGTCGCGGGCGCATCGGCCTCGGCGTGGGCGGCGGTGCCGGAAATGCCGATGGTCAGGGCCCCGACCATGGCGACGAGCGCCCGGCTCTCGCGTGCGCCGACCAGGCGCTTGATCATCGTTGCGACGGCTGAAGCGGAAATAATGACCATTGGTCCCCGACACTAAACAGCTGCGTTTCCGACAAGAAACGCCGCGCCAACATGATGTTCTGAAGAGCAGCCCCTCCGCGCATCAGACACTTGCCGTTAGGGCCGAAGCCGCCGCACGCCGCAAGCGCCGCGCGTCAGGCTGCCAGCATGATGCGGCGAGTTGCAGATTTATTGTCGAAGCGATGGAACGAATGGGGAATTCGTCCGTAGGCCTCGCCGCTCAAAGCATTCCCACTGCGGCAAGGACGGCTTCGGCATGGCCGGGTACGCGGACCTTGTGCCACACCTTGGCGAGCGTGCCGTCCGCACCGAACAGGAACGTCGCGCGCTCGATCCCCATATAGGTTCGGCCGTACATCGATTTCTCTACCCAAACGCCGAATGCGTCGCAGATCGCGCCGTCCGCATCGCTTGCAAGCGTCACTGCCAGCGAATGCTTGGCGGTGAATTTGGCATGCGCGTCGAGACTATCTTTCGAAACGCCGACGACCACCGCGCCGGCTTCGGCAAAGGCCGATGCCAGCGCCGTGAAATCCTTCGCCTCGCGCGTGCAGCCGGCAGTATCGTCCTTCGGGTAGAAATAGACCACGAGCGGTAGGCCAAGCCCGGTCAGTGGCATCGTACCGTCCGCAGTGGTGACGGTCACGTTGGGGATTTCGTCGCCTTCAACCACGGGTCACCTCCTGCCATGTGTCCTTGACGTCCTGCCGGGTCGTCGCCAGCGTGGCAACCACCGCCGCCCAGTCGGCAAGGCCCAGCGCGCGGGCGACGAGCGCCTGCGTGGCGGTCCCAGGCTCTTTCGCATCGGGCGCGACGAGCCGTAGCGTCACGAGCAGCCGCGTCAGCACGTCATAGGCCGGTCGCATCGCCTCGGGCAGCAACCCCTGTCCGACCAGCTCGTCGATCGCGGCCGCCAGGTTCGGGCGCAGCCCGGCATGATGCAACAACTGGACGACGTGCACCGCAAATTCGAGGTCGACCAGCCCGCCCGGCAGAAGCTTCGCGTCGAGGGGCCCCTGCGGCGGTTTGTGCGTGGCCATCTCGGCGCGCATCGTCACGGCGTCGGCGACGATGTCGCGCTTCGGCCGGTCGCCACCGAGCACGCCAGCTATCAGCGCGGAGACCGTCGACCGTGCCTCTGCCGAGCCGTACACGGCGCGTGCGCGGGTGAGCGCCATATGCTCCCAGGTCCAGGCATCCTCGCGCTGGTAGCGCGCGAAGCTGTCGACCGTGACCACCAGCGGCCCCTGCCCGCCCGAAGGCCGCAGCCGCGTGTCGATCTCGTAGAGCGGCCCCGCCGCGGTCGCCACCGACAGTGCCGCGGTCAGCCGCTGCGCGAGGCGGTTGTAATAGAGCGTCGCGCCGAGCGGCTTGGTGCCGTCGGACTCGGCGGTGAAGTCGCCGGTGAACAGATAGATCAGATCGAGGTCCGACGCGTGGGTCAGCATCGCACCACCCATCCGCCCGAGCGCCAGGACGACGAGTTCGCTGCCCGGCACGCGGCCATGCGCGCGGGCGAACTCGGCGATCGTCGCATCGGCGAGAACGCCGATCGCAGCCTCTGCGACCCGCGCGTAGCCCGCAGCGACGTCGAGCGGATCGGCGACGCCCGCGACGATCTGCGTGCCGAGTGCGAAGCGCAGTTCGCCGACGACGCGCCGAACATGGTCGAGCCGCGTCTGATAATCGCCCCCCGCCTCCCCGCCGCGCATCGCGATCATCAACGCGGCGACGTCGCCGACCGCGCCGAACGCGCTGGCGTCGATCAGCCCGTCGAGCAACTCGGGTCGCCGTGCCAGATCGTCGGCGAGCGTCGGCGCGTGGCTGAGGATCGTCGCCAGCAAGGTCGCGAGACCCGGTCGCGCCTCGAGCAGGCGAAAGATGTTGATCGCGCTCGGTAGCCGTTCGAGCAGCGCATCGAGCCGCAGCAAGGCCGCCTGCGGCACCGGCGCCGCCGCCAGCGCGGGCACCAGAGTCGGCAGCACCGCCTCCAGCGCCTCCTGCGCCGCCGGGCTGCGCAGCGCCGGATAGGCCGTGCTGCGCCAGGTCTCGATCCGCTGCCGCGCGGCGGCGGCATCGGCGAACCCGGCCTGCGCCAGATCCGTATCGAGAGTCACCGCGTCGCGCGAAAAGGCCGGGCGGACATCGTCGTCGAGCGCATCGTAGATTCGGCCGATACCCGCGACGTGCGGGGCCAGCAGCGCGAGGAGCGCATCGGCATTGTCGACACCGTGCAGCTTGGCGACCCGGTCCAGCGCGTCGCCGGTCGGCAGAGCGTGGGTCTGGCGGTCATCGATCATCTGCACGCGGTGTTCGACCGTGCGGAGCAATGTGTAGCCCGCGATCAGCGTGCGGGCCTCGTCGCGGTCGATCCACCCCGCCTCCGCCAACCGTGCGAGCGCTTCGCGAGTCGCGGGTGCGCGCAACGCGCCGTCGCGGCCGCCATGGATCAGCTGGTGGATTTGCGCGAAGAACTCGGCTTCGCGGATCCCGCCGCGGCCGCGCTTCAGATCGTAACCGGGCCCGAACAGCTGCCCCTGCGCATGATGATCGCGGATCCGGCGCGAGATCCCGCGTATCTCGCCGATCGCGCCGAAATCGAGGGCGCGGCGCCAGACGAACGGGCGGACCGCGTCGAGAAAGCGCTGGCCCAGCGCGACATCTCCCGCCGCCGCGCGCGCACGAATGAACGCGGCGCGTTCCCAGGGCAGCGCCTGCGCTTCGTAATAACCAATTGCGGCATCGACCGGCAGCACGATCGGCGTGATCTCGGGACTCGGGCGCAGCCGAAGGTCGACGCGCAGCACATATCCGTCACCATCGCGCGCCTGCAACAGCTCGACGACCCGCTTGCCGATCCGAACGGCCGCCTCTTCGGGCTCGTCGCGCGCGCGCCGCGGCAGCGTTTGGGGGTCGAACAGCAGGATCGGGTCGATGTCGGACGAATAATTGAGCTCGCCGCTGCCCTGTTTGCCCAAGGCGATGCCGACGAATCCGCACGGCTCGGCGCCAGGCGTGCGCTCCTCGATGGCGGTGCGGATCGCAGTATCGAGCGCATAGTCCGCAAAGTCGGTCAGCGCGGTGGTTACCGCGGTGAGATCGAGCACCCCGGCCAGATCGCCGATCGCCACGTTGAGCGCGAGCGCCCGGCGCTCGATTCGCAGCCGCCGCGCGACCGGCATCGACGGATCGGCACTCGACGCGCGCAGGTCGAGGCGCCCGGAGGACAGCGCGGCGTCGAGTGCGGGCTCGCGGTCGAGCGCCATCGCCAGGAACGGGGAAAATTCGCGCGCGCGCGCGATGGCTCGAACGATGCTATCCATGAGCCCAATGTCTCGGCACGAGCACATTTTTCATAATCAAGCAACTAGTCATGATCGCGGTCGTTGTAAGCGTCATGACATATATGTTTCTCACGACAGGCCGCGAAGCGGACGGGCGACAGGTCGTCCGACGCCCCCGCGTGACGGACGTGGTCGGACACTCGCTGCGTGGCGCGTTCGGCGCCGATCCCGGTCTACCCGACGACATGGCACAGATGCTCCGTACCCTGGACGGGCTGCCCGCACGCTTCAAGTAACGGCGGGTGTGCGTTTAGCGCCCGCGGCTTAGTTCCTCGACATCGCCCATAATCGTGTCGAGTGCGGTCTTGCTGGTATCGGTTTCGTGATCGCGACGTGACGGCAACGAACCGTCGGTCAGGATCGTCTCGAGTGCGACGCGTCCGCGCGCGACACGGCTCTTGATCGTCCCGACCGCGACGTTGCAGATTTCTGCGGCTTCTTCATAGGCAAACCCGCCTGCGCCGACGAGAATCAGCGCTTCGCGCTGCGGCTGCGGCAGATGCATCAGCGCACGCTGCATGTCGCCAAGCTCGACGTGCCGATCCTGGCTGGCGGGAGCGGCAAGAATGCGGTCCGCCACCAGATCGTCCCACTCGCCCTTGAACCGGGCACGACGCATTTGTGAAAGGTACAGGTTGCGCAAGATAATGAAGGTCCACGCGCGCATGTTGGTGCCCGCCTGGAACCGAAGCCGAGCGGCCCATGCCTTGAGCAAGGTTTCCTGCACAAGATCATCGGCAAGGTCGCGGCTACCCGACAGCGACCGGCCGAACGCGCGAAGATGCGGGATGACCTGCGCCAGCTGAACTTTGAATTCAGCGTCGGACAGCGATACGTGCTCGACCGGCGCGATCGTCTCGGCCGTGTCGTCCTCTGCGTCATCGTCACGCGGAGCTGGCTGGGTCATGGAAATCCGATCAATCCCTTGGATCCGTCGCGCGTCGCGCCGATGCTATACGCCCTCCCGGCTACCATAACGAGTCGGTTGGACTGATTAATGTACGTTAGCGGGCGAACAGGAACCCAAAGATGGCAATCACCAGTATCAGCGAGATCGCAAGGATATATCGCGTCATGTGCGGAGTTGCCCCCGCGCGTGCCGCGTCGGTGTCGACGTGAATGCGTTCGTGTGGATCAGCCATGACGTATCAACCCCCGAAAACCGTTTTGGGTCCGTAACCGTCCTGTGATCAGGCCGCCGGGATGGTGGCCTGATTGAAGAACAACGCCTGGCTGATCGCCGCCTTGACCGTCGAACGCTGGAACGGCTTGGTGATCAGGAAGGTCGGCTCGGGACGCTCGCCGGTCAGCAGTCGCTCAGGGAACGCGGTGATGAAAATCACCGGAACCTCGAACTCGGCCAAGATGTCCTTGACCGCGTCGATCCCCGAGCTGTCGTCGGCCAACTGGATGTCGGCCAGCACCAGACCCGGACGGTCCTCCATAGCAAGACCCACCGCTTCGTCGCGCGTGACGGCAACGCCGGTCACATCGTGGCCGAGATCACGAACGATCGTCTCGATGTCCATCGCGATGATCGGCTCGTCCTCGATGATGAGGACGCGTGCTCGCGTTTGGTTCTCGATCTCGGACAGGGCTTCGGACACTAGCGTATCAACCTCGTCGGTATCGACGTCGATCAGATAGGCCGCATCCTCCGGCGTAAATCCTTCCATTGCCGTGAGCAACAACGCCTGACGCGACAAGGGCGTCATCCGAGCGAGACGGGCCCGCGCGGTCGCTTCATGACCGCTCGCGTCACCCTCGTCGGCCACATCGTCGTAATTGGCGGAATTCCAGATCGCCTGGAACATCCGATAGAGGCCCAGACGCGGGTCGACGTCGCGCGGAAATTCTTCCGGCGCGGCAACGATCGCTTCCAGCGTGGCGCGAACATATTTGTCGCCGTGGCTCTGGCTGCCGGTCAACGCCCGGCCGTAACGCCGCAGGAAAGGTAGATGCGGTGCGAGTTGCTGTCCAAGCGACATGGGTAACTGTAACTCCCTGATCCTGTGCGGCCACCATGTGTCGGCTCGCCGTCTGCATTGCAATGGCCGTCGAGAAAAACGCCCCGGTTCGACGTATCGCGGTTTTTTCGTACGGCTATGGAACCAACGAGGGGCTATTTGGTTTCACGGAGACGCTTTTCGCGGATATGCGGCTGGGCTTGAACCAGCTACGCAGTGCTTGGCAGTGGTTTTTGAATGTGTCGTGCAGGGGGAAGTCTTGAGTTTTGGCGACGACACACGGAAGAAGACCGCGATGAAGCCCGTTAAGAAGGGTGGCGATAAGGATCAGCAGATGGGATCCGCGCTGCGCTCCGTATACCAGAAGACCGTCGACGAGGCGGTTCCCGATGAGATGCTGGCCCTGCTCGGCAAGTTGGACTGACGGCGGGCCAGGTGGCCACGCCGGTCGATACCGCTGTTGACGTCGTGGGTAACGGGATCGCAGTCGATCACGGGGCGCGTCGCGCACCCGGCATTGGCATGAGCCGCCTACCTACCGGCGCCAAGCTTTTCCTCATTCTTAGTGCGGCCTTGCTGCCGTTGGCGTTGATTGCGGTGTTCGCGACGTTTCAGACGACGCGGCTGGCCGATGCAGAAGCGCGTGCCCGGTTGCGGGTGACCGCGAACGAGAGCGCGCGCGCCATCGCGATCGAGTTGATCGGTGACATGACCGCGCTGCGCGTCGCTGTGAACGCGCTGGATACCGACCCCGCGGACGCGCCGTCCTGCGCCCGGGCGCAGGGCGTGTTCGCACAGCAATCTTTGGCCGGCGCGCGGTTCGTCATCGCCGACCGCCGTGGACGCGTGCTGTGTGGCGAGCCCTTTCCAGACCCCGTCGCGCTACAGTCCGGCAATATGCCGACCACCGCCGCGATCCTGCCGGATCGCGCGTTGGTGCTGGCGATTTCGAGTCCTAATGGCGGCACCTCGGGTCGCGCTTATTTTCCCCGCGCATTTCTCGAAAAGGTCGGTCGCCCGTCCAGCCGCGCGCTGACGTTCAGCAGCGCGCTGGTGCATGATGAGAATGCGCTGCAGCTCGAATCCATTCCCGACGAAGAGCCACTCGATCGGCTCGAGACGATGCAGACCGACCTCGGCGTCGCCGACCTGACGCTGCGCACCAGCGTACGCAGCGCGCCGATCACCTCGTCGCTCGTGATCGCGATGCTGTTGCCGCTGCTGATGTGGATCGCGGCCGCCAGCATCGGCTGGTTCGTCGTTGATCATTTGCTGATCCGGCCCCTCCGTCGCCTGCGGGCGAGCGTGGCGGCGTTCCAACCCGGCGAAGAGATCGATCCCGGCGCAGTCCGCACCCTGCCCGCGCAGGAAATCCGCGAGCTCGGCGAAACCTTCCAGGCGATCAGCCGGACCGTGGCCCTGCACGAAGCAGGGCTCGCCGAAGGCCTCGTGCGGCAGACCAAACTGACCCGCGAAGTTCACCACCGCGTAAAGAACAACCTCCAGGTCATCTCGAGCCTCATCAATTTCCACGCACGCAGCGCGAAAAGCGCGGACGCGACCGAGGCCTATTCCTCGATCCAGCGCCGCGTCGATGCGCTGGCGGTCGTCCATCGCAATCATTTCGCCGAGATGGAGGAAAATCGCGGCCTCAATCTGCGGACGATGATCGGCGAACTCGCTGCCAATATCCGTGCCACCGCGCCCGACCGATCGCACGGCCTTGGCATATCGCTCGATATCGATCCGTATCTCGTCAACCAGGACGTCGCGGTGGCGATTGCCTTCCTGGTCACCGAAACGATCGAGCTTGCGATGACCTGCGATCCCGCAACGCAGATCCGCGTCGTCGTCAAGCCGAGCGACGATCCGAACCGCGCGCTGCTCCGCGTGGTATCGCGCGCGCTCGTGGAAAGCGACGCGCTACGCGAAGCGGCGACGCGCTACGGGCGTGTCATGGAAGGCCTGTCCCGCCAGCTGCGATCGCCGTTGCACCATGATCCGCTCGCCGGCGCCTATGAAATTGCCTTCGCGGTCACCGGGCGAGACTAGCCGTCGTCGGTTCCGGTGTTTTTCGACAAAATAGTTCATTTTCACTGGAACGGACTCGGCGGATCGCCGTTCTACACTTCGGATGGCGACTTTATGCCCCCCCGCTCTCGTCATCCACTCAATAGGCCCGGAAGTATCACCCTCCCCCCCCCCGGTGATACTTCCGGGTCTTATTGTGCCCGGCGTCGAAACCGCGCCGTTCCGCGTACGGAACGAAAGCCGCGGTCGATCATTGGAAAACCGGCATTCAAGCCTTCAGGAGATAGTATCATGCGTAAGTTGGTAGGATTGGCGCTCGTCGCCGGCGCACTGATGGTGTCGGCATGCAACACGATCGAGGGCGCCGGCAAGGACGTCAGCTCGGCCGGTCGAACCGTCGCCAAGACGGCAGACGGCGCCAAGTAAGCCGCCTTCGCGTGCTACGAAAACGGGCTCCGGTACAGACGTACCGGAGCCCGTTTTTGTTCGTACCGGCATGCGGCGCCGGGACCTAGTCTTCCACTACCGCCACGGCGGCCGCCTTGGCTCGGCTGCGCTCGGTGAACCAGATGCCGATCAGCGCGAGTTCGTAAAGAATCGTCAGCGGGATCGCGAGCAGCAGCTGCGACCCGACATCGGGGGGCGTCAGCACCGCGGCGATCGCGAACGCGCCGACGATCGCATAGCGCCGCGCACCGACCAGCTGCTTGCGGGTGACGATCCCGGCGCGCTCCAGCAGCATCAGCAGCACCGGCAACAGGAAGGCGAGCCCGAAGCCGAACAGGAACTGCATGATGAACGAGAGGTACTTGCCGATCGCCGGCAGCGCCTCGCGGCGCACGCCGCCGACCATGCCATCGAACCCGAGCAGGAAGTGCAGCGCCATCGGAATGGCGATGTAATAGGCCAGCGCCGCGCCCATCAGGAACAGCACCGGCGTCGCCAGGATGAAGGGAAGCAGCGCGCGTTTCTCCTTCTTGTACAGCCCGGGCGCCACGAACTGCCACAGCTGGTTGGCGATCACCGGGAACGACAGCATCATCGCGGCGAAGAACGCGACCTTGATCTGGACGAAAAACGCCTCGAAGATCTCGGTGTAGATGACGGTGTTCTGCCCCGCGACGAGCAGCGGGTGAACAAGGAAGCCGAAGATATCCTCGGCGAAATACATTGCGACCGCAAACGTCACGACGAGCGCGGCGATGCAATAGAGCAGGCGCCGGCGCAGCTCGATCAGATGATCGAGCAGGGGCGCGCGGCTGTCGTCGATCTCGCTCATGACTTTGCGGTGCCTTGATCGTCCGATGCGGAACGCGCGGTATCGAACAGGTCTGGCGTATGCGGCGACGGCTGCCCGTGAACCTGGGGCTCAGACGCGGTCTCGGTGTCGGCCGGTGCGACGACGGGCTTCTCGACCGTCACCACAGCCGCTTCGCCGTCGGGGTCCGATGCTTCGACGACATCCGACGCGGGTTGCGGGTGCTCGCGCATGATCCGCTCGTTTTCGCTCGCCCAGCGCTTCTCCATCTCTTCGAGTTCCGCCTCGCGAACCATCGAATCGAACCCCGAGCGGAATTGCCGCGCAACGCCGCGTGCCTTGCCGACCCAGTAGCCGACGATGCGCATCGCCTTGGGCAGGTCCTTCGGCCCGATCACGACGAGCGCAACAAAGCCCACGAGCAACAGCTCGGATGGCGCGATATCGAACATTCAGCCGCGCCTGTCTTGGTGCGTCAACCCGGAGCCCTAGCGGTCTTCGCGGACGCGGTTGCCGTCGCGATCGAACGCCGGATCCGCGGTCTTCTGCGCTTCGATGCGCGCGGCAGGCTTGGTCGCGTCGTCGTCCTGTTCGGCCATGCCCTTCTTGAAGTTCTTCACGCCCTTGGCGACGTCGCCCATCAGGCTGGAGAAACGGCCGCCGCCGAGCAGAAGGATCGCAACAACCGCAAGCACGAGTAGGTGGATCGGGCTGAAACCGCCCATGGCAATTCTCCTGGAAACTGCGGCCTATCTAATCCTGTTCGCGCGGCTTTGCCACCTCCAGTTGCTCAAAGGCAAGATCGACCGGATCGAGCAGCCCGGCTGCGCGCAAATCGTCCATTCCCGGCAGGTCGCGGCGGGTCGCGAGCCCGAAATGCACCAGGAATTCGGGCGTGGTCGCATAGGTCAGCGGCCGTCCGGGGACCTCACGCCGCCCCGCCGGGCGCACCCAGCCTGCCTCCAGCAACACGTCGATCGTGCCCTTGGAAATCTGCACCCCGCGGATCGCCTCGATTTCGGCGCGCGTGACGGGTTCGTGATAGGCGATGATCGCCAGCGTCTCGATCCCCGCGCGGCTGAGCTTGCGGGTCTCCTCGCGGTCGCGGCGCAGCATGTGCGCCATGTCGGGTGAGGTCTGGAACTGCCAGCGCTCGCCGCGTCGGACGATACCGATACCGCGACCGGCATAGTCCTCCGCCAGACGGTCGAGCGCACCGCGTACGTCGCCCGGCCCGACATGCGCGCGAATCGCGTCGATCGTGAGCGGTGCCTCGGCCGCGAACAGCACCGCCTCCACCGCGCGCGCGAAATCGTCGGGCGGGGTCACAGCGCGCGCAGATAGAGCGGCGCGAACGGCCCAGCCTGGCGCAGCTCGACGCGACCCTGGCGCGCGAGTTCGAGCGCGGCGACGAAGCTGGATGCTAGCGCCGAACGCCGCAGCGCCTCATCCGAAACGGGCAGGAAGCTCTCGATCATGCTCCAGTCGATCCGTTCGCCAAGCAGCGCCGACACGCGCTCAAGCGCCGCCTCCAGCGTCATCACCGCGCGATCGGCGACGACGTGCATCACCGGCCGCGTCCGCGCGCTGATCCGGCCGTAAGCGGCGATCAGGTCGTAGATCTCCGCGCTCCACAGCGCGGTGCGGACGGTGCGCAGTCCCTCGGACGCGCCGCGCGCGAACACGTCGCGCCCGATCCGGTCGCGCGCCATCAACCGCGCCCCCGCCTCGCGCATCGCGCTTAGCCGCTCGAGGCGCAGCTGCAGTTTCAGCGCAAGTTCCTCGGGGTCGGGCTCGGCCTGCGGGTCGCGCGGCAGCAGCAAGGCGGACTTCAGATAGGCCAGCCACGCTGCCATCACGAGATAATCGGCGGCGAGTTCCAGTCGCAGAGCGCGCGCCCGTTCGACATAGGCGAGATATTGCTCGACCAGCGCGAGGATCGAGATCGCCCGCAAGTCGACCTTCTGCCCGCGCGCGAGCGCCAGCAGCAGATCGAGCGGCCCTTCCCACCCGTCCAGGTCCAGCGTCAGTGTCTCGTCGTCGGCCGCCATCGCGCGAGTGTAGCGGTCAGGCGACCGCCAGCAAGGCGTCGCGGCGCGCGATCAGCTCGGCAAAGTCCCCTTGCGCGCGGCCCACGCTCGCCATCGCGCGATCAAGCCTCTCGCGGGACCGCGGCGTGATCTCGTCGAGCCGGCCAGCGATCTCGACCATCTCGTCCATCCGCGCCCAGCAATCGAGCACCAGGTCGCATCCCGCCGCGATCGCACCCGCGGCCTTGTCGCCCGCGCTGCCCGACAGCGCCTTCATGTCGATGTCGTCGGTCATCAGCAGCCCGTCGAAGCCGATCCGTTTGCGGATGATGCCGTCGATCACCGTCGGCGACAGCGTCGCGGGATGCGCCCGATCCCAGGCTTCGAACACGATATGCGAGGTCATCCCCATCGGCGCGGCATTCAGCGTGCGGAACGGTTCGAGGTCGACCTCGAGCTCGGCATCGCTCGCGGTGACGGTAGGCAGCAGGTGATGCGAATCGACATGCGCGCGGCCGTGGCCCGGCATGTGCTTGACCACACCGACCACCCCACCCACGGCGAGCCCCTCGAGCGTGGCGCGGCCCATCGCCGCCACGCGCATCGGTTCGCCGCCATAGGCGCGCGTCGTGATGACGTCGGCCGCGTCGGGCTGCGCGACGTCGAGCAGAGGCAGGCAATCGACAGTGATCCCGACCTCGGCAAGCATCACGCCGAGCGCCTGCGCGTTCGCCCGCACCGCATGGATCGCCGTCATCGGCGCGCGTTCGTACAGCGCTGCGAACTGGGGCCCTGCGGGGAAGGCTGGCCATTCGGGCGGCCCCATCCGCGCGACGCGCCCGCCCTCCTGGTCGATCAGGATCGCGAGGTCGTCGCGGCCGGCAAGATCGCGCAGCGAATCGGTCAGCGCGCGAAGCTGCACACGGTCGACGACGTTGCGTTTGAAGAGGATGTATCCGGCGGGCTCGACGTCGGAGAAGAACGCGCGTTCGTCTGGGGAGAGGGTCGGGCCGGACAGGCCGAAAATGACGGGCTTCATATGGTGCGTGTAGCCCGCGCCGCGCGTGAGGTCACGCCATGCATGTCACCCAGTTCGCCCGCGAAAGCGGGAGTCCAGGGTCAAGCAGCGTATCGCCCCGTAACCCTGGACTCCCGCTTTCGCGGGAGAACGGATTTGGCAGCCAACAATCTCAACTCGCGACGAAACACGTCTCGCCGGCCACGCGCAGTCGGCCGCAAATGTCGGCCGCCTGGTTGGCGCTGCCCGCGTCGACGCGCAGCCGATACAGCGTCCGCCCGCCGGCCGCGACCGGCTGCACCGTTTTGCCGAGCGGCGCGATATACGCGAAGCGCTTGGCGAACTTGTCCCACGCAGCGTTGGCGACGGCCTCGCTCGGGAAGGCGCCGAGCTGGACCAGCGACCCGGTCGCAGTGCCCGCACCGGCGGCGCGAGACGGCGCGACCGGCGCGGTCGCGACCAGCCGTCCGCCCGACGCCGGCACCTGTGCTACCGCATTGCGGCCGGCCTCGGTCTTGGCCGTGACGGCCTTGGCGCGTTTTCCGTCGACGGGTGCTTCGGGTACGCCGCGCAGGTCGATCGCGCCGTTGCCCGCGCCCTTGCCCGCGCTCGTCGCGATCGCACTATTGCCCTCGCCCTCGACCTTGAGCCCGCCGGGCTGATCAGGCTTGACCTTGTAGTCGCCTTCCTGCGCCGCGATCAGCTGACCGTCACCCGCGGGTTGGCGGTGCTGCAGCGTGTAGATGCCGAAGATGATCGCGGCGAGCACGCCCAGACCAAGTACCACGAGCGCGACGACGCGGCCTAAGCCGACGGTTTCGTCCTCGTCGGGTTCGACCGTTTCGAGCCAGGGAAGCCGGTCTTCCTCGCGCAGATCCATATCGTCGGCCATCACTTCATCTCCGAAACGGCTTCGACGCCCATGATGCCCAGGCCGTTGCGGATAATCTGCCCGATTGCGTCGGCCAAGAAAAGCCGTGCCGCGGTGGCGCCGGGATCCTCGACGACCAGGAAGCGGCGATCGGGACGATCGTTGCCGACGTTCCACAGCGCATGGAAAGCCGCGGCTAAGTCATAGAGATAAAACGCAATACGGTGCGGTTCGCGCGCCGTCGCCGCGGTCTCCACGGTCCGCGGGAACTGCGCCGCCAGCTGAACCAGCGCCAGCTCGTCCGTATCAAGCCGGGACAGGTCTGCCGAAATCGCCGCGATCCCCGCCTCGGCGGCGCGCCGATGCAGCGACGCGATGCGGGCATGCGCGTACTGGACGTAGAAGACGGGGTTGTCCTTCGACGCCTCAACCACCTTGGCGAAGTCGAAATCCATCTGCGCATCGGAGCGGCGGGTGAGCATCGTGAAGCGCACCACGTCCTTGCCGACTTCGCGCACGACATCGGCGAGGGTCACGAAATTGCCCGACCGCTTCGACATCTTGACCGGCTCGCCCGCCCGCAGCAGCCGCACCATCTGCACCAGCTTGACGTCGAACCGCGTCTTGCCGCCGGTCAGTGCAGCGACCCCCGCGACGATCCGCTTGACCGTACCGCCATGGTCGGCGCCCCAGATGTCGATCAGCTGGTCGGCGGTTTGGCTCTTCTGAAAATGATAGGCCAGATCGGCACCAAAATAGGTCCAGGACCCGTTCGACTTCCTGATCGGCCGGTCCTGATCATCACCGAACTGGGTCGAACGGAACAGCGGCAGTTCGACCGGCTCCCAATCGTCCGCCATCTCGCCTTTCGGCGCCTCGAGCACGCCGTCATAGACCAGATCGCGCGACCGTAGCTCGGCCTCGGCCGCCTCAGGTTTGCCGAGCGCCTGCAGCTCGGCCTCGGACGAGAACACCTCGTGGCGGATGCCGAGCAGGGCGAGATCCTCGCGGATCATCACCATCATCGCCGCGACCGCGCGGGTACGGAAAGGGACCAGCCAGTCGCTCTCGGGCGCATCGACGAAGCGGTCGCCGAACTCGGCGGCGAGCGCCTGCCCCACCGGCATCAGATACTCGCCCGGATAAAGCCCCTCGGGGATCGTCACCGTCTCGCCCAGCGCCTCGCGGTAGCGCAGGTGCGCCGAGCGCGCGAGCACGTCGACCTGACCGCCCGCGTCGTTAACATAATATTCGCGGATCACCCGGTGCCCGGCGAATTCCAGCAACGCGGCCAGCGCGTCGCCGACCACCGCACCGCGGCAATGCCCCATGTGCATCGGCCCGGTCGGGTTGGCGGAGACATATTCGATGTTGACCGTCAGCCCCTCGCCCTGCCGCGACCGGCCGTAATCGGCGCCCGCGGTGTGGATCGCGGCGAGCTCGGCGCGCCACGCGTCGTCGGTCAGCTTCAAATTGATGAACCCCGGCCCCGCCACGCTGACGCTCGCGACGTCCTCCAGCTTCGCCAGTTCGACGACGAGCGCCTCGGCCAGCATCCGCGGATTGGTCTTGGCAGGCTTGGCCAGCACCATCGCGGCGTTGGTCGCCAGATCGCCGTGGCTCGCATCGCGCGGCGGTTCGACCGTGACGTTCCGGCGGTCGAGCCCGTCGGGCAGCGTCCCCGCCGCGGTCAGCGTGTCGAGCGCCGCATCGATATGCGCGGCGAAACGGATGTAGAGCGTCATCGGCAGTTCCAGGCTTGGCACGAAAGCGCGTCCCTTAGCCGGTCCGCGCAAAGTTGAGAAGCGAAGGCAGATGCACTCCGCGCAATCGCTTTTGGTAGGTTTGCAATTGCTACCTATGCTGCGTTGCAATATTTTTGGCCATGTAGCCGGTGCGCCGATCCCGCACCACATCACCATGTGGAGACCGACCATGCGCAAGACCATTCTGATCCTGACTGCCGCCGCTGCAGCCCTGACCTCGACCGTTGGCATCGCCGCCGAGGGGCGTCAGAGCTTCGTCCATGAGGGCAGCACCTATGTCTACACGACGAGCGAGCAGGATGGCCGCCAGGTCATCAACGGTCGCCGCTTCCCCTCAGGCCAGCAGTTCCACCTGATCGTGCGCGGCGACCGCGTCTCGGGGACGTCGGGCGGCGTGCCGGTATCGTTCAAGACGCGCGAAGCCAGCGGCGCTGCCGGCGGCGTTGCCCCGACCGCGAACTGATTTCCGCAGCCTGCACGACAAAAACGGCGGTCGGGACATCCCGGCCGCCGTTTTGCTGTCCGCTCTCCGATCTAGAACCCTTCGGGCAGATCGATCGGCCCGACGATCTCGCGGTAGCGTGACACCGCGTAGCGATCGGTCATCCCGGCGATGAAATCCGCGATATGCCGGCTGCGATCCGGCTCGGCTGCGGGCAGCCGCTCGCGCCACTCGGTCGGGATCAGCGCCGGATCCGCGCTATACGCCGCAAACAGCCCCGCAACGATGCCATGTGCAGCTTCCGCCGCGGCAAGCTGGCGCGGGTGATGATAAAGTTTCGCGTACATGAACCGCTTGAGGTCGCGCTCTTGCTCGCGCATCGCGTCCGAAAAGCCGACCAGGCACGTCCCTGCCGCGCGCACATCCTCGACGCTCGCGACTCCGCTGGCGGCGATCCGCGCGCGCGTTTCGGCGATCAGGTCGTTCGCCATCGTCCCGATCTGGCCGCGGACCAGTTCCCCCATCAACCGGTGCGCCGCGACGTCGGGATAGCGCGCGCGCGCCGCGTCCCAACCGCGCGCGACCAGAGGCACGGCGAGCAGCTGGTCGAGCGTCAGCAACCCGGCGCGCAGGCCGTCGTCGATGTCGTGATTGTCGTAGGCGATGTCGTCGGCGATCGCCGCGACCTGCGCCTCGAGGCTGGAAAAGCTCGTCAGTGCCAGCGGGAATTCGGCGTCCGCCGCGGCCAGCGCCCAGCCCGGATGCCGTACCGGCCCGTTATGCTTGGCCAGCCCCTCTAGCGTTTCCCAGGTCAGATTGAGCCCGCTCCAGCTCGGATAGGGATGCTCGATCGTCATCAACGTGCGCAGCGTATGGCCGTTGTGATCGAACCCACCCTGCCCGCCCTCTTCAGCCGAAGGCATCAGCGCGGCCTTCAGCGCATCCTCGCCGGCATGGCCGAACGGCGGGTGGCCGATATCGTGCGCCAGGCACAGCGCCTCGGTCAGGTCCTCGTTGAGCGCCAGCGTGCGCGCGATCGTACGGCCGATCTGTGCCACTTCCAGGCTGTGCGTCAGGCGGACGCGGAAATGGTCGCCGTCGGGTGCCATGAACACCTGCGTCTTGTGACGCAGCCGGCGGAAGCTGATCGAATGGATAATGCGATCGCGATCGCGCTGGAACGCATCGCGCGGGCCGCGCGCGGTCCCGTTCTGTTCCTCGTGGAGGCGACCTTTGCTGCGCGCCGGGTCCGAAGCCCAGGGCGCGCGGTAGCTCATTTGCCGGGCAGCCTCGTGACCGGCTGACCCGCGTCGCTGGTGAACGTAAACGCCGACACGCCGCCCTTGGCGAGCTGGTTGACGAAGGTACGCGCCTCGGCGTCGGTCTTGAACGGTCCGGCCAGCACGCGATTGGTCGCGCGCAGCGGCGTGGTCCAGCCGGCACGGCTGCCGAACACCGTCGGCGCCTTGGCCTTCACGGCCTTCCAGGCCCTTGGCAGATCGCCTTCGGTCGCGCCGCCGGCGACCTGCACCCATATCCGTGGCGGATTGGCGCGTGCGATGCGCTTCTCCTCGGCGGCTTCCTTGTCGGCGATTGCCTTCTCCGCAGCCGCAGCCTTCTTGTCGGCGAGCGCCTTCTTGTCGAGAACCGCCTTCTTGTCGGCCGCCTTCTTCTCGGCGGCGAGCTTGCGCGCCAGTACGACCTTGGCCGCCGCGTCGCGTTGCGCCTTGGCCTTCGCCTCGGCGACGACGCGCGCGCCGTCGTCGGCTACTGTGGGCATCGCGCCGGACGCCGGAGCCGCGACGATCGGCGCGACGTCGAGTTCGGACGCCGGGATCGACAATCCGGCGACGATCCGCGCGAGGATCGAATCGTCGCCCGTGCGCCCGGACACCGTCGGCTCTGGCGCGACGACTGCAGTGGATGGCGTCGTCGCCGCTACGTCCGAACGTGCAGGCGGGCCCGCCACCGGAGCGGTCACCGCGGTCCCGGCCGCAGAACCGGGGATGGCGACGGTTGTAACCGTGCCGCTAGAAAAGCCCGGCGTCGCTATGGGTCGGGTCGCAGTCGGGACCGTCTCTGCCACGTCGGTCGACGCTCGCGGTGCAGCTTGGACGCTCACGCTCGGCGTTGGCGTGACCGCCGCCAAGGACGGCGTCGGTGTTATCGCCGCGATCGAAGACGTCGGCGTGACCGCCGAGATCACTGGCTTCGGCGTGACTGCTCCAAGGATCTGCGACGAAGTCGCGGGTGCAGGTACGACGGTGGCAGCGGGAAGCCGCTCGGTTACCGAACGTACCGGAACGCTCGGCGTCACGACAGCAGGCGCCACCGCCTGCACCGTGGCCACCGGCGGACGCACGGCCGGCTGCACCGCTACCGGAGCACGCGGGGCCGGCTGCGCGACAATCGTGGGCACCACCGTCGTCCGGGCCGGCTGTTCGACACCGCGCGTCGCGAGTTGCGGTGCGGTCTGCGGGAGCGGCTGTAACATGGCGAGCTGACGCGTGCTCGCCGGGCTGACCGCAGCTGTCTCGACACGCCCCGCACGCGCGCGGCGATCGCGCGAGTCGGCCCGCCGCGACGTGCGCGATGTCGGCTCAGGCGCGCGCGCGGGCTGGCCCGACGCCATCATCACCGGTGCAGTGGGATCGGCGCCCAGGACAGGCAGCGGCGGCGCCATCCGTGCGTCGGCAATCCGTTCGGGGGTCGCGTGGATCTCGCCGAAATGCACCGCGAACGCACGATCGCTCGGCGGCAGAAGCGGCAGGCGCGCGAAGAACGGAAGTAGCCCCTGCGCCATCCCCGCCGGCATCATCGTCGTCGCGATCCGCTCGGCGCCGGGGACATCGCCGGTCATTGCCAGGATGAACGCCCGCGCGCGCCAGGCGCCACGATCGGTCTTCTGCAGCAACGGCGCCAGCTGCTGCAACGCGAGCGCCTGCTTGCCCGATATGCCGAGCGACAGCGCATAACGCCGCACGGTCTCGTCAACGGGCGCATCGCGGAGTGCCACGCGGTAATCGCGTTGCGCCCGGTCCTGCTGCCCGATCAGGTCATAGGCGAGCGCCCGGTCCGCGACGAAGCGGCGCGCGTCCCACCCGAACGACTCGGCCTGCGCGAAATAGCGCAGCGCCTCGCCGGGGCGCTCGGACCGGACCAGGATCGACGCCATCCCTGCCTTGACCCGGCCGTTGCGCGGATCGACCTTTTCGGCGCGCGCAAACAACGCCGCAGCGCCGCCAAGATCACCGACGTCGATCGACAGTTCGCCCGCGCGCAGCAGCGCATCGACGTCGCGCGGATCGCTCGCGACCCGGCGCATCACCTCGCCCAGGCGATCGGCATCGGTCGTACCGGGCAGCGGCTGGACGACGGCCTGCGCCGCGACCGCACCGGGCGATGCCGCGAGCAACAGCGCTGCGGCGAGCGAAAAGGGAAAACGGCGGATCATGAACAGGTACAGCTAGACCCCAGCGACGCCCAACCGGCAACGCCCCATCCGGGCGCTCGCGACGAAACGGGCGAACACGGCGATGAATGCGCCAACGGCGGGTTCGCGGCGCGAACTGGCCGAAGCCGTCATCCCGAGCTTCACCAAGGGGGACGGCCCTCGGGCTGACCGCACCTGCGACAGCCCTGTCGGCTTACTGGTTGTTCTGGCGATGCAGGAAGCGCGGGATGTCGAGCGGATCGGGCGTCGCCGGCTCACCGTCTTCCTTGGCCGCGCCACGCGCGGCGTTGGACATGCGCTCGAACAGCGTACCGCCCAGCTTCACGCGCGGCGTCGGCGCCGCAATCGCCTCGGGTGCGGCTTCGGCGCCCGGCGCCAGCCAGCGGCGGCGCGCGCCGCCTTCGTCGGCCGCAGGCATCGGCACGGGCGCCGCAGCCGGCGCGTCGCCATAGCTGCGCGGCGGGGTCGGGACGATCGTCTCGGCCCCCAGAACGAGTTCGTCAGCGTCAGCGGCGGCCACCGGCTGCGGCGCGGGTTCGATCGCGGTCGAGGCGGGCAGCTCGAACGGCTCCTCCTCGGCGACCGGCGCTGGCGCGGGTACCGGCGCAGCAACAGCGGCCGGTGCGGCGGGCTCGCTCGGGCGGAACGACGTGGTCTCGTCGGTCTTGCGGATACCACCGAAGCTGAACGAGCGCGTCGGTTCGAGCGGGGCCGCGGCGGGCGCCTTGGCATCGGCGTCGATTCCGGTCGCGACGACCGAGACGCGGATCTTGCCTTCGAGCTCCTGGTTGAACGCCGAACCCCAGATGATGTTCGCGTCGGGATCGACTAGGTCGCGGATGTGATTGGCAGCCTCGTCGACTTCGAGCAGGCGCATGTCGTCGCCGCCGGTGATCGAGATGATCACGCCCTTGGCCCCCTGCATGCTGACGCCTTCGAGCAGCGGGTTCGAGATCGCCTTCTGCGCAGCTTCGAGCGCGCGGTTGTCGCCGCTTGCCTCGCCGGTGCCCATCATCGCCTTGCCCATTTCCTGCATCACGCTGCGGACGTCGGCGAAGTCGAGGTTGATCAGGCCCGGCATGACCATCAGGTCGGTGATGCTGCGCACGCCCTGCTGCAGCACCTCGTCCGCCATCGTGAACGCTTCCTTGAAGGTCGTGTTCGCGTTGGCGATCAGGAACAAATTCTGGTTGGGAATGACGATCAGCGTATCGACGTACTTCTGCAGTTCCTCGATACCGCCCTCCGCGGCCTTGGCGCGACGGTTGCCCTCGAACGCGAACGGCTTGGTCACCACGCCGACGGTCAGGATGCCCATGTCGCGCGCCGCCTTGGCGATGACCGGTGCTGCGCCCGTGCCCGTGCCGCCGCCCATGCCCGCGGTGATGAAGCACATGTGCGCGCCTTCGAGCATCTTGGCGAGATGATCGATCGTCTCCTCGGCCGCGGCGCGACCGATCTCGGGACGGCTACCCGCGCCGAGCCCCTGGGTGATCTTGGTGCCGAGCTGGATGCGCTGCGGCGCGATCGACTGCTTCAGCGCCTGCGCGTCGGTGTTGGCGACGAGGAAGTCGACGCCTTGGACGTCCGCCCGCATCATGTTGGCGATCGCGTTGCCGCCAGCACCACCGACGCCGATCACCGCGATGCGGGGGGCCAGCTCGTCCACTTCGGGACTCAAAAATTCGATGCTCATCGCCTGTCTCCGCACATCCCGGTTGGTACGCTATGCCGGGGCCCTGATTAACCGTTTTGCACGATCGAACTGTCCCGTTCCACACAAAAGCGCGGCAGAACCTTCCCAATCGTCAATAATTTGCGCGCGCCGCCTGGATCAGCTTGCGCATCATGCCCAGGCCCTTCGGCCGGTGCACCGTCGTCCGCTGCGGCGCCAAGCCGCGCAGGTCGACCGGATCCGTCGCGGCATAGAAGGCCAGCCCCGCTAGCGTGGCGAACGCCGGACCGCCATGCGCCTCCGGCAGGGCGGTCAGTCCACGCGGCCGGCCGACCCGCACCGACCGCCCGAGCGCCTGCTGCGCATAGTCGGCGACGCCCTTCAGCTCGGCACCGCCGCCGGTCAGCACGACCTGCCGCCCCACCGGCCCTTCGAACTTCAGCTTGGCGAGCGCGCTACGCACTTCGCCCATCTGATGCTCCAGCCGCTGGCGGATCACGCCGATCAGCTGGGCCTTGGTGATCTGCGCGGCATCGCCGCCGCCATCCTCGGCCGAGATCGGCACCACCGGGATCATGTCATGATTGTCGCGCGGCGACGCGTTGGCCGATCCGTGGAAGCACTTCATCCGTTCGGCGAGTTGCCGCCGCGTGCCGAACGCCGACGCGATATCGTCGGTGATGTCCTGCGCGCCGACCGGAATCGAGGTCAGCCCGACCAGCATGCCGCCGGCGAACAGCGATACGTTGGTGATCCCCGCGCCCATCTCGACCAGCGCGACGCCGAGCTCGCGCTCTTCTTCGGACAGGCAGGCAAGACCCGTGGCGACCGGCGAGGCGATGATCGACTTCACCTCGAGATGCGCCGAGCGCACGCACAGATCGAGGTTGCGGACCGGCGACCCGTCCGCCGCGACGACGTGAATGTGGACGCCGAGCCGGTCGGCATGCAGCCCCAGCGGCTTCTTCACACCGGTCAGCCCATCGAGCGTGTAGAGCGCAGGCTGCGCGTGCAGCACCATCCGCCCCTGCGGATCGATCGAATTGCGTCCCGCCGCGAGCAGCGCGTCGATATCCTGCTGTTCGACGCGGTGGCCACCCAGTTCGAACTCGACCTCGGCGACGTCGCTGACGAGGCCACCGGCGGAGAAGCCGACCCAGACGTTCTCGATATTGACGCCCGCGATGCGCTCGGCCTGTTCGACCGCCTCGCGGACCGCGGCTTCGGTCGCCGCCATGTCGGCGATATAGCCGCGCTTGACGCCGCGGCTCTCGCGCTGTCCGGTGCCGAGCACGATCAGTTCGCCGCCATCGCCCTTTTGCGCGATCATCGCCGAGACCTTCGACGATCCGATATCGAGGGCCGTGATCAGCCCCTCGGGTGCCACTTTCGCCATCTAGACTTCCTCGCCTGTTGCGTCCGCCCCCGCGGTCTCCGATCGGGTCTTCATCGACGTCGTATCCTGCGCCGGCACGTCGACGCTGTGCGCCAGGCTCGCGCCCGGCTTGCGCGCGACCAGCTTGGTCGGGTCGCGCATGTCGAACCGGATCCAGCCGCGCCCGAGCAGCGGCTTCGATCCGTCGAGCTCGGCGAACTTCACCAGCGCACGTGGCGCGCCATCTTCGGGCAAAGCAAGCGTTTCCCCGCTTTCGAACGTCAGATCCCAGCGCCGGTTGCCGACCCAGGTCGCCGCCTTGACGCGCGGCCGCAGCGCCGGGGCGGCGGCGAGCAACGTCTGGTACGCCGCCTCCTGCCGGTCCGCGCCGGGACCGATGACGAGCGGGAGGTTCGGAATCGCGTCCGGCTGGACGGGTTCGAGCAGGACGCCGGCGGCGTCGATCAGCGTCAGCTGGCCGTTATCCTGCCATACCGCGGCCGGCGTGCGCTCGACGATGTCGACCAGCAACGTGTTGGGCAGCCGCCGCGAGACATGCGCATCGGCGATCCAGCCATAGCGCAGCAGTTTCTGGCGGATGCTCTCCAGATCGACCGACAGCATCGACGTCTGGTTCTGCTTGTCCTCCAGCGCGACCGCATAGACCGACATCCGGTCCATCCGCTTGAGCCCGGTGACCTCGATCTGGTCGACCTTGAACCCCGCGCGCCCCGCGCCCTCGGCGATCGCGCCACCGATCATGCCGGGAATACCGATCCACGTCGCCGCGACGATCGCTACCGCGGCGCCCGCACCGAGGATCGTCCAGGTCGCGATCTTTTTCAGCGTCTCTTCGCTGACCGGCAGCATGCCGATCACGCGGTCCATCACCGACACGCGCTTGACCGCGACCTTCCGGCGCGGTGCCGGGCGTTTGGGCGGCGGGCCGCGCTTGATCGTGCGGCTCATGGGGTCGCAGCCTCGGACATCGCTTCGTCGACGATTGCCTGGACGAGATCGGCATAGCTCATGCCGATATGCCGTGCCTGTTCGGGCACCAGGCTGAGCGGAGTCATGCCGGGCTGGGTGTTGACCTCTAGCAAGAACAGCCCGTCGACGCCGCGCTCGTCGTCCCACCGGAAATCGGACCGCGACGCGCCCTTGCAGCCGAGCAGGCGGTGCGCCTCGAGCGCCAATGCCTTGCAGGCGTCGGCGATGTCATCCGGAATGTTCGCCGGGCATTCGTGGACGGTCATGCCGTCGGTATATTTGGCGTCGTAATCGTACCAGCCGCTCTTCGGGATCAGCTCGGTCACGCCGAGCGCCTTGCCGCCCAGCACCGCCGTCGTCAGCTCGCGTCCGCGGATATAGGGTTCAGCCAGCAGTTCCTCGAAATCGACCCACGGCCCCACCGCGTCGCGCGCGATCGGGTTGCCGTAATTGCCCTCGTCGGTGACGATCGCGACGCCGACCGACGAGCCCTCGTTCACAGGTTTGAGCACATAGGGCCGCGCCATCGGATCGGCCTCGAACAGGTCCGCCGACTTGACGATCCGGCCGCCGGGCATCGGGATGCCCGCGGGGACCAGCGCCTGCTTGGTCAGCACCTTGTCGATCGCGATCACCGACGTGGCCAGCCCCGAATGCGTATAGCGCAGGCCCATCAGGTCGAGCAGCCCTTGCACCGACCCGTCCTCGCCCGGCGTGCCGTGCAGCGCGTTGAACACGAGATCGGGGTTCGCCTCGGCCAGCCGCGCGGCGACGTCGCGC
The DNA here is from genome assembly GCF_036663615.1 of Sphingomonas rhamnosi. NCBI lineage: Bacteria > Pseudomonadati > Pseudomonadota > Alphaproteobacteria > Sphingomonadales > Sphingomonadaceae > Sphingomonas > Sphingomonas rhamnosi. Next base: position 195,060 of record NZ_JAXOJJ010000004.1, on the reverse strand, counting down.
GCCATGTCGATCCGCGTGACCCGGTGGCCGAGCGATTCGAGCGCATCGGCGCATCCGGTGCCGGACATCAACGAGACCTCGCGCTCGGCCGACCAGCCGCCCATCAGGACGGCGATGTGGAGCGGCGTCACTTCAACATCCCTTCGTCATCCTGACGAACGTCAGGATCCAGAGCCACGAAGGCGGCACCCTGAAACCCTGGATCCTGACGTTCGTCAGGATGACGTGCGATGCCCACCCGCTGGATTTCCCACTCCAACGTCACCCCCGAATGCGCCATCACCCTGTCCCGTACCTCTTCGCCCAGTGCCTCGATCTCGGCGCTTGACGCCGATCCGAGGTTGAGCAGGAAATTGCAGTGTTTCTCGCTCACCTGCGCGTCACCGCGCGTGAGCCCGCGGCACCCAGCGGCGTCGATCAGCGCCCAGGCCTTGTGGCCCTCGGGGTTCTTGAAGGTCGACCCGCCGGTGCGCGAGCGCAGCGGCTGCGACGCCTCGCGCTCTGCCGCGATCCGGTCCATCTCCGCGCCGATCGTAGCCGGATCGCCGGGCGTGCCGCGGAACACCGCCTCGACCACTACCGCACCCGCGGGCAGATCCGAATGACGATAGGTGTAGCCGAGCCGGTCCGCCGGCCAGACCTCGACCGCGCCGCTACGGGTCACGACCGTGGCTTCGACGAGGATATCGCTGACATCGCGCCCATAGGCGCCGGCGTTCATCCGCACCGCGCCGCCGACCGTGCCCGGAATGCCGCGGAGGAATTCGAGGCCCGCGATGCCCGCGTCGCGCGCGGCACTGGCTACGGTGATACCCATCGCGCCCGCCCCTGCGCGGACGCGGCCCTCCTGGACCGAGACCTTCGCCATCGCCTTGGGCAGGCGCACGACGACGCCGGGCACGCCGCCGTCGCGGACAATCAGGTTCGAACCAACGCCGACGGGCAGGACCGAGGTCGCCGGATCGAGGCTTGCCATCAGGTCGGAAAGATCGGCGATATCAGCGGGACGCACGAGCCACTCCGCCGGCCCGCCGGTGCGGAACCAGATGAAGTCGGCGAGGCTGCCATTGGGCGTCATGGACCCGCGCAAATCCTCCCCGGCACGGGGAGGGGGACCGCCGAAGGCGGTGGAGGGGGCGCTGTTCGACGTGCTGCGCTCGCGGTCAGCCCCCTCCACCATGCTGCGCATGGTCCCCCTCCCCGTTCCGGGGAGGATTTGGGAATCCCCGCTCACGCGTCCACCTGCCGCTTCGCCGCGATCGCATCCGCGAGACCCGCCGCCCACTTCGTGATGTCGCCGGCCCCCAGGCACACGACCATATCGTCCGGCTCGATCGTCGCGGCGAGTTCCTCGGCCAGCGCATCGGCATCCGCGACGGTCGCCGCGAACCGGTGTCCGCGCCGCTTCAGCCCCTCGACCAACGCGTCGGCATCGACACCCTCGATCGGCGATTCTCCCGCGGCATAGACCGGCGTCACCAGCACGCGGTCGGCGTCGTTGAACGCGGTCTGGAAATCCTCCATCAAATTGCCGAGCCGCGAATAGCGATGCGGCTGCACCACCGCGATCACCCGGCCCTGCGCGCCCTCGCGGGCCGCCGACAGCACGGCGCGGATCTCGACCGGATGATGGCCGTAATCGTCGATGATCGTGGCACCAGCCACGTCACCGACCTTGGTGAAGCGCCGCTTCACGCCGCCGAACTTGGCGAAACCCTGCTGGATCGTCGCGTCGTCGATACCGAGTTCCAGCGCCACGCCGATCGCCGCCAGCGCGTTCTGGACGTTATGCCGCCCGGGCATCGGCATCTCGATCCCCTCGATCGAGCGGGTTGCGCCGTCGCGGCTGCGCACGATGCATTCGAAGCGGTTGCCGCCCGGGATCGGCGTGACGTTCACGCCGCGCACGTCGGCCTGCGCGGAGAAGCCATAGGTCACGACCCGTCGATCGCGCACCCGCGGCAGGATACCCTGAACCTCGGGATGATCGAGGCACAGCACCGCCGCGCCGTAGAAGGGCACGTTCTCGACGAACTCGACGAACGCATCCTTGACCGCGTCGAACGATCCGTAGTGGTCGAGATGCTCGGGATCGATATTGGTGACGACCGCGATCGTGCCGTCGAGCCGCAGGAAGCTGCCGTCGCTCTCGTCCGCCTCGACCACCATCCAGTCGCTCGCGCCCAGTCGCGCGTTCGACCCGTAGCTGTTGATGATCCCGCCGTTGATCACGGTCGGATCGACCCCGCCCGCGTCGAGCAACGCCGCGACCATCGACGTCGTCGTGGTCTTGCCGTGCGTGCCCGCGACCGCAACGGTCGACTTCAACCGCATCAGCTCGGCCAGCATTTCCGCGCGCCGCACCACCGGAATGCGCGCGTTGAGCGCCGCCTCGACCTCCGGGTTCGACCGCACGATCGCGGTCGACACCACGACCACCGCGGCATCGCCCAGATTGTCCGCGCTATGCCCGATCGCCACCGGAATGCCCTTGTCGCGCAGGCCCTGCACGACATAGCCCTCTGCCACGTCCGAGCCCTGTACGGTGTAGCCGAGGTTCATCATCACCTCGGCGATGCCCGACATGCCGATCCCGCCGATGCCGACGAAGTGGATCGTGCCGATATCCGTCGCGACGCCCCTCATGCGAACTGCGCCTTGGGATTGGTCGGTGCACCGACCGGGAGCCGCGATACCGGTGCGTCCAGGCTCTCGACCAGATCAGCGAGATCGCTCACCGCGTCCGGTCGCCCGACGCTGCGCGCACGCCCCGCCGCATTCTGGAGGGCCGCAGGGTCCAGCCCCAGTTTCTGCATCTGCTTGGCCAGTTCCACCGCGGTAAAATCCTGCTGTGCGATCGTCCGCGCGCCACCGACCTTGGTCATCTCGCGCGCGTTGACGGTCTGGTGATCGTCGGTCGCGCTCGGCAGCGGTACCAGGATCGCCGGCCGTCCCGCCGCGGTCAGCTCGGCGATCGTCGATGCGCCGGCGCGCGCGATCACCAGATGCGCCCAGGCGAGTTGTTCGGGCATGTCGGGCAGATAGGTGGCGAGTTCGGCCGGGATCTGATGCTTGGCATATTTGGCGCGCACCGCGTCGATATCCTCGATCCGCGCCTGGTGGGTCACCTGCAGCCGCCGACGGAAGGTCACGGGCAGCATCGCCAGCCCGTCTGGAACGACCTGGCTGAGGATGCTCGCGCCCTGACTGCCGCCGGTCACGAGCACGCGGAAGATGCCGTCCTCTTCCAGCAGCGGATAGGGCTTGGTGCGCAGCGCCAGCACCGCCTCGCGCACCGGATTGCCCACCAGATGCGTCTTCGGTTCCAGCTTCGGTGCCAGGCGCGCGGTCTGCTCGTAGGACGTCGCGATCGCGTCGACGCGGCCCGCGACGAACCGGTTGACCCGCCCCAGCACCGCATTCTGCTCATGCACCGCGGTCGGGACGCCGTCTGCGAACGCCGCCAGCAGCGCGGGCATCGCCGGATAGCCGCCGAACCCGATCACCGCCGCCGGCCGGAACGTCTTGTACAGCTCGCGCGCCATCGCCCGGCCGCGCCACATCTCGCGCACCGCAGAGGCCCAGCCCTGCGGCCGCTTCGCCTGGAACCGTCCCGCGGGCAGGACGTGCGTCTGCACATCCTCGAACAGACCGGGAAAGCGCACCCCACGCGAGTCGCTGACCAGGGCGACGCGGTGACCGCGCTTGGTCAGTTCGACCGCCAGCGCCGCTGCCGGGACCATGTGCCCCCCGGTGCCACCCGCGGCGAGGACATAATGTTTCTGCTTCACACTCATTCACCACTCCAGCGGACGACGTACGGGCTCCGCGTGAGAAACGGATTGCGCCGGGTGAACGCCAGCAGCAACCCCATGCCGATCGACAAGGCGATCATCGACGACCCGCCATAGCTGATGAACGGCAGGGTCATGCCCTTGGACGGCGCGAGCCCGGTGTTTACCAGCATGCTGATCAACGCCTGCGCGCCAAACTGCGTCGCTAGCCCGGCGGCGGCCAGCAGCTTGAATTCATCCTGCTCGTCCAAGAGCTTGACGAACACACGCACGACGATCGCGAGGAAGATCAGCGCGATCACCGAGCAGGCGATCAGCCCGAATTCCTCGCCGATCACCGAAAAGATGTAATCGGTATGCGCCTCGGGCAGCCCAAACTTCGCCGTACCGCCACCAGGCCCCGTCCCGGTCCAGCCGCCCGCGGTCAGCGTGTTGTGCGCCGCGTTGGTCTGGAAATGGTCGCTCGCGCCGTCGCCTTCCGCGCTGGGGAACAGGAACGCGTCGATGCGGTTGCGCGCGGTGCCGTAGAACATATACGCCGCACCCAGCCCGACCGGCACGCACGCACCCAGCGCCGCCATGACGCGCATCGGAGTCCCCGCGATCATCAGCAACGCGATCCACACCGAGCAATAGATGATCGTCTGGCCGAAATCCGGCTGCAGCATCAGCATCGCCGCGATCGCCGCAGTCAGCGCGCCGGTGATCAGCACGGTCGGCAGCTCGGGATCCTTGGCGCGCAGCGACAGCAGCCAGGCGACGCTGACGATGAACATCGGTTTCAGAAATTCCGACGGCTGGAACTGCGCGAAGCCGTAGCCGACCCAGCGCCGTGCGCCATTGACCTCGACGCCGACGAACGGCGTCACCGCCAGGATCGCGACCAGAACGGCGGTGCCGAGCAACGCCATCCGCCGCGCCATGGTGACGGGCATCATCGACACGCCGAACAGCACCGGCATCGACACCGCGACCCACATCAGCTGACGCCAGAAATAGTAAAGCGGCGCGAGCTTCCGGTGCTCGCCCGAATAGCGCACCGCGGTCGCGGGGCTCGCCGCGGCCACCGCGATCAATCCGATCGCGATCAGGAACAGCGTGAGCAGCAGGAGCATCCGGTCGATGTCCCAGAACCAGGTGCCGAGCGGCGAGCGGTCGCCACGTCCCCCGCGACGCTTCATCTTGGCGACGAGGCCGGTGTCGCTTTGATCGGTCATGGCGCGCACATCCGTCATGCCAGCGCTGCCACCGCGGCGCGGAACGCGTCACCGCGCTCCTCGTAATCGCGGAACTGGTCGAAGCTAGCACAGGCCGGCGACAACAGCACGGTATCGCCGGGCCGCGCGTTCGCCGCCGCGCGGTGGACGGCGACGTCGAGCGTGCCGGCTTCCTCGACCGCCATGTCGGGCTTCAAAATCGCGGCGAAGCGTGGCCCTGCTTCGCCGATCGTATAGGCCCGGGCGACATGACCATAGGCGGGGCGGCAGGCGTCGAGCTCGTCGCCCTTGGCCTTGCCGCCGACGATCCAGTGAATGCGGTCGAAGGCCGCCAGCGCGGGCGCGGCGGAGTCGGGGTTGGTCGCCTTGCTGTCGTTGACATAGGCGACGCCGTTGACGGTCGCGACGTGCTCCATGCGGTGCGGGAGGCCCGTGAACGAAGCTAACGCAACCTCGATCGTCGGCCAGCCGACACCGAGTTCTTCAGCTGCAGCTATAGCAGCTGCAGCGTTCTGTAGGTTATGCGGACCTTGCAAAGCCGGCCATTTGCGCTGCCATTTGACATAGTCCCGACCCGTGATCCGCGTGGCCTGCCATTGCAACTCATCCGCGATCTGCCGGGATGGAACGTCGTCGACGCCGACGATGGCACGCCCCATCCGCTGCATCGCGAACAGCCGCGCCTTCGACGCCGCATACCCCTCGAACCCGTCATAGCGGTCAAGATGATCGGGCGTGATGTTGAGCAGCACCGCGACATCGCAATCGAGGCTCTGCGTCAGATCGATCTGGTAGCTCGACAGTTCGAGCACATACACGCCGCCTGCGGGAAGCGGCTCCTGTCCCAAGATCGGCAGTCCGATATTTCCGCCCATCAGCGTCGGGACGCCGGCGGTCTTCAGGATATGGTGCACCAGCGCGGTGGTCGTCGACTTGCCGTTGGTGCCGGTGATCCCGACGACCTTGTGCGCCGGCAGCTCGGCGCGCGCCTGCGCGAACAGTTCGATGTCGCCGATGATCGGCACGCCCGCGGCGCGCGCCTGCGCGGCGAGCGGATGGGTGTTGAGAGGGACGCCGGGCGACATCACGAGTCCCGCCGCATCGGTCAGGTCGAGCAGCGCCGGATCATGGACGATCACCCCATCCACCTCTGCTGCACGACTTCGCGCCGCCGCATCGCTGTCCCACGCGACGACATAGGCGCCCGCCGCGGCGAGCGCCTGCACCGTCGCCAGGCCGGACCGCGCCAGCCCCAGCACCGCATATCGCTTCTCGGCCCAGGCGCTTGCGGTGATCACCGCAGTTTCAACGTCGACAGGCCGGCCAGCGCCAGCACGAACGCGATGATCCAGAACCGGATCACGACGGTCGCCTCGGCCCAGCCAAGCTGTTCGAAATGGTGATGGATCGGCGCCATGCGAAACACGCGCTTGCCGGTGCGCTTGTAGAAGAACACCTGGATGATCACCGACAACGCCTCGACCACGAACAGCCCGCCGATGATCCCGAGCACGATCTCGTGATGCGCGACCACCGCGATCGTGCCCAGCGCCCCACCCAAGGCCAACGACCCGGTATCGCCCATGAATACCGCGGCCGGCGGCGCGTTGAACCACAGGAACGCGAGCCCTGCGCCAACGATTGCACCGCAGAAGATCGCGAGCTCGCCAGCCCCCGGCACATGCGGAATACCCAGGTAATTGGCGAACTTCACGTTGCCCGCCAGATACACGATCAGCATGAACGCGACGCTGGCAATGATCACCGGCATCGTCGCCAAGCCATCGAGCCCGTCGGTCAGATTCACCGCATTGCCGAACGCGACGATCGTGAACGCTGCGAACACCGGGAAGAACCAGCCGAGGTCGAGATAGAACCGATCGGTGAACGGCAGGTACAGGTGCGGACCGTTCTGCGACATGATGATCGTCGCCGCGATGCCCGCGATCGCGAACTCCAGCAGCAGCCGCGTGCGTCCCGACACGCCGGCGCTGCTGGCTTTGCGGACCTTGTCATAGTCGTCCATGAACCCGATCGCCCCGAAGCCGAGGGTCACGAACAGGCACGACCAGACATAGGCGTTGCTCAAATCCATCCACATCAGGATGGCGAGCCCCATGCTGGTCAGGATCATCAAGCCGCCCATTGTCGGCGTGCCGCGCTTGGCCAGATGCGTCTGCGGGCCGTCGGCGCGGATCGGCTGACCCTTGCCCTGGCGCACGCGCAACCAGCCGATAAAGCGCGGGCCGATGATCAGCCCGATCAGCAACGCGGTCGCCACCGCGCCGCCGGTACGCGTCGACTGATAGCGAAGCAGGTTGAGCACACCGGGGAACCCCAGATGCTCGGCGATCCAGTACAGCATTAGTTTTTTCCGTCCGCGAGGGCAGCGACCAGCCGCGACAGCCCGACGCCGTTCGATCCCTTGACGAGCACCGCATCGCCCGGCGCCAGGATCGTCCGTAACGACGAAAGCGCAGCGGCAGAGTCCGCCACATGGACGATATCGATCCGGCCCTCAAGCGCTGTGGCAAGCGGGCGCATCGCTTCGCCGACGAGCACGGCCGTTTCGACGCGCGCCGCAAGGATCGGTTCGGCGAGGTCCGCATGATAGGCGTCCGAGCCTTCGCCAAGCTCGCGCATCTCGCCCAGCACCGCTACATGCCGCCCGGGCTCGTTCGCCAGCACCGCCAGCGTCGCGCGCATCGACGACGGGTTGGCGTTGTAGCTCTCGTCGATCACCAGCACGTCGCCCGCCACGAACCGCGCGCCGCGCCCCTGCAGCCCGCCCAGTTCGGCGAGCGCGAGGCCGGCGAGCCCCAGATCTCCTCCCGCCGCATCGACGCAGGCGAGCACGCCGAGCGCGTTGGACACCCAGTGCATCCCCGGCTGCGCGATCGTGAAACTGAGTTCGCGGTCTCCGATCGCCGCGGTGACGAAGGTGCCGCCCGTGGCCACGCGCATCGTCTCGACAGCGCGGACGTTGGCGCCGTTCCGGAGCCCGAAGGTTACGATCCGGCTCGCATGCGGTTCGGCATGGCCGATCAGCCGGTCGCGGTGCGGACTGTCATACGGGATTATCGCGGTGCCGCCGGGTTCCAAGCCCGCGAAGATCTCGCCCTTGGCGTCGGCGATCGCGCTCTCGTCCCGGAAGAATTCGGTATGCGCAGGCGCGATCGCGGTCACCATGGCGATGTGCGGGCGGACGATCTGCGTCAGCGCGGCAAGCTCGCCGGCATGGTTCATCCCCATCTCGAACACCCCGAACCGGGCGTCGCGCGGCATGCGCGCGAGGCTCAGCGGCACGCCGGTATGGTTGTTGTAGCTTTTGACCGACCGGTGCACCTCGCCCGGCGCGGCGCGGTCGAGACACGCGAACAGCGCTTCCTTCGCGCTGGTCTTGCCGACCGATCCGGTGACGCCGATGATCTTGGCCGACGACCGCGCGCGGCTGCCGCGGCCGAGGTCCTGCAACGCGACGAAGCTGTCTGCGACCGGTACATGCGGATGCGCGGTCGGTTCGGAGACGATCGCGCCCGCCGCGCCTTGCGCAAAGGCCTGGTCGAGGAACCGATGGCCGTCGCTCGCCTCGCCCCTCATCGCGACGAACAGGTCGCCGGGCCCGACTTCCCGCGAGTCGAAGGCGACGCCGGTAACGGCGAAGTCGGCCGATGCGCTACCACCGGTGGTGGCTGCGATTTCGGTGGCGGTCCAGAGCGGCGCGGTCACAACCACCCTCCGTCACCCCGGACTTGGTCCGGGGTCCACCCTTCCGCGAAACCAACGGCCTGCGAGTTTGCGGAACCATGGATGCCGGAACACGTCCGGCATGACGGGGTACGGATCACGCCGCGCACTCCCGCGCCACCGAGACATCGTCGAACGGCAACACCATCTCGCCGACGATCTGCCCCTGCTCGTGCCCCTTGCCCGCGATCAACACGATGTCCTCCGGTCCTGCCTCCCGCACCGCCGCCGCGATCGCCGCGCGACGATCGCCGATCTCCTCCGCGCCGACCGCACCCTTCAGCACGTCGCGGCGTATCGCTGCCGGATCCTCGGTCCGCGGATTGTCGTCGGTGACGATCACGCGGTCGGCATGCTGGATCGCCACCTGCCCCATCGTCTCGCGCTTGCCGGTGTCGCGGTCGCCGCCGGCGCCGAACACCACAACCAGCTTGCCGCCCGCGTGCGGCTTGAGCGCCGCGATCGCCGCTTCGAGCGCGTCGGGCGTGTGCGCATAATCGACATAGACCGGCGCGCCGCTCTTCGCGATCACCGCGCGCTCCAGCCGCCCGCGCACCGGCTGCAACCGCGCGAGATTGGCGATCGTGCTCGCGATGTCGCCGCCGGTGGCGATCACCAGCCCTGCCGACACCAGGGCATTCGCCGCCTGATACGCGCCGATCAACGGCAGGTTGACCCGATACGTCTGGCCCTCGGCCTCGATCGTCAGCCCCTGCCCCAGCAAGGTCGGATTCCGCCCGACCAGCCGCAACGTATCGCCTTGAGTACCGACGGTCACCAGCCGGTTGCCCCGCTCGCGCGCCAGATCGATGACGCGTGCGCTCTGCGGATCGTCCGCCCAGACCACCGCCGCCCCCTCGGGCGACAGCACTTCGGAGAACAGCCGGATCTTGGCGGTGAAATACGCCGCCATGTCGCCGTGATAGTCGAGATGGTCGCGGCTGAGATTGGTGAACGCCGCCGCCGCGACGCGTAAGCCCTCGGTCCGGTACTGCGTCAGGCCGTGGCTTGACGCCTCGAACGCCAGATGGGTCACCCCTTCGCGGGCGAGGCCGGCGACGTTGGACAGGAAAGTGACGACGTCGGGCGTCGTCAACCCGGTGGTGACCCGCTCATCGGCGGTCGTCACGCCCAGAGTCCCGATCGATGCAGCATGGAACCCCGCCATCCGCCACAATTGCCGCGTCATTTCGACACACGAGGTCTTGCCGTTCGTGCCGGTGATCGCGACCGCGGTGGCCGGGAACGGCGCGAAGAACCGCGCGGCGAGCTTCGCGAACGCCTCGCGCGGGTTGGCGCGCGCGATGTACGCGGCCCCCTCGATCCGCAGACCGGGCCGCGCGACGATGGCGATCGCGCCGGACCGGATCGCATCGGCGATATAGTCTTCGCCATTCACGCGCGCGCCCTCGAACGCGCCGAAGACGGTGCCCGGCGCCACCTTGCGATGGTCGATCGCGAAGCCGGTGACCTGGCGCTCGTCCGCCCCGGGAACGTCGGAGCCGATCAGCGCACCAAGTTTCATTCGCCCATCCTCATTGTCCCGTCGGCTGTTTCGCCCCCGGCTCCTGCCAGAGCAGGGGCGTCAGGTCGGAGACGTCGATATCGCGATTATTGTCGGGAATCACGCCCAGCATCGATCCAACCCGCGAGATCGTCCGGCCGACGACCGGCGCCGCGTTCCAGGCCGCGGTCTTCCAGCCGCCGGTTTCCTTGGTGCCGTTGGGCGAATCGAGCATCGCCAGCACGACGTAGCGCGGCGCATCCATCGGGAAGGCGGCAACGAACGTCGCCACGTTACGCGAACGATCATAACCGCCCGCGACCGCGGCTTCGGCGGTACCGGTCTTGCCGCCGACGCGGTAGCCGGGCGCCTCGCCCTTGCGACCCGTGCCGCGCAGCACGACCAGCCGCAGCATCTGCCGCATCCGCGCGCTGGTCGCCTCGCTGATCACACGGCGCCCCTTGGCGGCGTGGCCCGGTCCAACCTTGAGCAAGGTCGCGGGGCGCCAGGTGCCGCCATTGACGAGCGCGGCATAGGCGCTCGCAAGGTGCAGCGGCGTCACCGCGATGCCGTGCCCGAACGCGGTGGTCATCACGGTCGTTCGCGCCCAGTATTTCGGCCACAGCGGCCGTGCCTTTTCGCGCAGTTCGATATCGGGGCGGGTGTCGAACCCCAGCTTGCGGAACATCGCCTGCATCTTCGCGGCACCGACCTCGTCCGCCACGCGCGAGGTCGCGACGTTGGACGAATAGATCAGCGTCTCGGGGATGTTGAGCCAGCGCTTGGGATCGCCGCGCTCGTCATGGATCGTGTAGCGTCCGACCTTCAGCGGGTGCGTCGCATCGAAGCGCCGCGCGATGTTGGTGACGATGCCGGTGTCGAGCGCGGTCGCCATTGCGATCGGCTTGAACGTCGAGCCGAGCTCATAGACGCTCTGGGTCACCGAATTGCGCAGTTCCTCGGTGCCCGCCATCCCGACGCGATTGGGGTTGAAGAACGGCAGCGAGGTCATCGCGATCACTTCGCCGGTATGCACGTCCAGGACTACGCCCGCGGCTGCCCGCGCGCCGAACGTCGTCATCGCGCGGCTGAGCTCGCTGTCCATCGCCGCCTGAACGCGGGTGTCGAGCGACAGCGCGACGGGGGTCTGGCTGAGCGCCGGATTGGTCAGCCGCTCGTCGAGCACGCGCTCCATCCCGCTTACGCCGTGGCCGTCGGTCGACAGGAAGCCGAGCGCATGCGAGGCCATCGTCGACTGCGGGTACAGCCGCTGCGTCTCGCGGTCGAAGACGATGCCGGGCTCGCCGATCGCATTGACCTGCTCGACCAGCGCCGGCGAGGCCCGACGCTGCAGATAGGCGAAATTGCGGTTGGAGGTCAGCACCGCATAATAATGCGCCTGGTCGCCGCCTTCGGGCATCAGCGCGGCGAGCTTGCTGGCGATATCGGTCGGGTCGCCGATCAGCTTTTTCGGGTGGACCGCGATCGTCCAGGCGTCGATCGTCCGCGCGAGCGGCGCGCCGTTGCGATCGACGATGTCGCCGCGCGCCGCGATCGTGGCGGCGACGGCCTGCGGATCGGCCATCGAGGTCTGGATCGCCAACATGCCCAGCCGTGCGATCACCAGAAGCACTGCGGCGCCGAACAGGAACATCAGCATCATCAGGCGCGTATGCGCGGTCGCGACCAGCGCATGGCGCTGGCCGGCGGTGCGTCGCTCGGGGGCGGGCCGGGCGACGAGAACGGTCATCGGCGGCGACGCGCCTCGGCGCGCGCGCCGCTGAGAATGTCACCGAGCGTGTTGTCGGACAACAGCTTGCTGTCGAGCATAGCGACCGCCTGTGGCCGGACCTTCGACACCGCGGCCATCCGCTCGTTGAGCTTGTCGGCCATCCGCTGCGGAAGGGCGCGGACGATCGCCGCTTCCGCCGTACGCGACGAACCGGTCGATGCGCGGATGACCGTCGGCTTCAGCGCGGTGTTCGCCGCGGTCTGCACCGCAACGTTCAGCGGCTTGGGTGCGGCAGCCGCAAGCGCCTGGATCGGCTTGGGCGTGGCAACGGTCATCGCGGGCACCACCAGTGCCGCCATCTGCGTCTGGCCCACGCCATTCAGCGGCTGAGTCACGTCGATCGACGCCAGCGCATTTTCACTCGTCACGAACTGCCCGGCGACGGGAGCTGACAACGCCAGCGTGTCGCCGTTCCAGCGCTCGAGCTGCGCCAGGTTGGCGCGCGTGTCGAATTCGGTCTCGAGCGCGCGGATGTCGCGCTCCGCCGAGCGGATCTGGCCATTGACCGTATCCAGCTTCTTGCGCTCCGCCGCCACCTGCAGCGACACCAGATAGAAGCCGAGCACGACGGCCACGCAGCCCCCGAACCAACCCACGCCCCTCAACCGATACGCCGCCGTCATGTCGTCACCTCTTTCGCCCAGGGTAATGCCGCGGTTCGCCGCGCCGTTCGTAACGTTGCCGACCGCGCGCGCGGGTTGCGCGCCAGCTCGGCCTCGCCCGCCTTCACACCGCGGCCGACCGCCTCGAAACTCGGGGCAGCCGGCGCACTGGCCTGCGGAAGATGTCGCGAACCTGAAGGCGTCCCGCCGCTGCGCTCGCGCAGGAAGCGTTTGACCATCCGGTCTTCGAGACTGTGGAAGGTGACGATCGCCAGGCGACCGCCCGGCTTCAGCACGCGCTCGGCCGCCTCCAACCCGTCCGCCAGTTCGCCCAGTTCGCGGTTCACATGGATACGGATCGCCTGGAACACGCGCGTCGCGGGATCCTTCTTGTCGTGCGGCTTGTAGCCAAGCGCGCGGCGGACGATGTGCGCCAGCTCGCCGGTCCGCGTCAGCGGCCGCGCGGCGACGATCGCGCGGGCCACGCGCCGCGACTTGGGCTCGTCGCCATATTGATAGATGATGTCGGCGATCTCGGCCTCGTCGGCTTCGTTCAGAAAGTCCGCCGCCGACATGCCGGCCTGCGCCATCCGCATATCGAGCGGCCCATCGGACTGGAACGAGAAGCCGCGCTCGGCCTGGTCGAGCTGCATCGACGACACGCCGATGTCGAGGGTCACGCCGTCGACCGGCACGGCGCCGCGCGCCTCAAGCTCGCTTTCCATCGCCGAGAAATCCGCCGCGACCAAAGTCAGCCCGTCGAGCGCCAGCGCTTCGCCCGCGGCGATCGCGTCGGGATCACGGTCGAACGCGATGACCTGCGCGCCGCTCGCCAGCAGCACGCGGGTATAGCCGCCGGCACCGAACGTGCCGTCGACGATCGTCTCGCCGGGCGCGGGGGCGAGCGCGGCGACGACCTCGTCGATCAGCACCGGGATGTGCGGAGCGTCGGGGCGGCTCACAGTTCGACCCCGCGTTCGGCCATGTAGAAGCGCGCCATTTCCTTGACGACGGGGGGCAATCCGTCGGTGGCGATCAGCGTCGCAGGGTCCCAGATCTCGATATAGTCGAGCACGCCGTAGAAGAACGCGTGCCCCTTGATCCCCGCATAGAAGCGCGGGAACGCCGGCATGATGAAGCGGCCCGAGCCATCGAACGGCACCGCCTCGCCCGAGGCACCGGCGCGCTTGCGATTGTAATCGATGTCGCCGTCTTCGGTCGGATTGGCGGCTTCGAGCCGGTCCAGCCGCTCGGCGAGCAGGTCGACATAGCCCGGGTCATACGCGACGAGGCAGCGGTTCTTCTGATGCGCGCCGATGATAATGGTGCCGCCGTCCTTGCCATTGGCCTTGGGCGCGTTGGCCGACAGCGTGGTGCGGAGTGCGGAGGGGATGGCTACCCGGCCCTTGTCGTCGACAAGGCCGATGCCGTCTCCCTGATACCGACCCCTGCCCGTCACGCCAAAACCCTTTGCATGGCGCGCGCCATCTCGTTCCGGAACGCGACCATCGTCGCGGTTCCAGCGCCTGCGTCAGCAAACGATGAGCGTGCCCCTATACTTCCGTCTGTCTATCACAGCGGATCGGGGACGCAACGGGAGAATTGGGGAAATTGCGGGATCAGCCGGTTTTTCGACTGCCGTTGCTGGGGGAACGGGAATCCGTCCCGGTTTGGTTCATCGGGGTACAGGGGCGCAAAACCGCGGCCTTCGCGCACGGATCAGGCGCAATCCCCGGATTTCCCCGGATCGTCACTGAACAGCCTGGGCCTGCGTGTTGGCGCCTGGCGCGACGCCCATCTGGGCGAGCGGCTCGCCACTGCGGTCGGCGGCGTTGTCCTGGGTAACTGCCGCGGTCACGACCGCCCGGCTCTGCTCGGCGCCCGCCGTCAACACCGGCCGCTCGCGCGTCGCCGATCCGATGATCGCGCTGGCAAGGCCGATAAACAAAACGATCACCGCAAGGCCGATCATGCCGACCTTCACGCGTTGCCCGGTTTGTGAGAGATGCTGGTGTGACTTCATCTTGGCGCGCGGAAATACCCGACCGGCGCGTGTTTGTCGACCGAACCTCAATACGCCCCCTCCGCCAGCCCCTTTGCGGCGCGCCATTCGGGGTTGTACAGCGTCGACAGATACCGGAACCCGCTGTCGCACAGGATCGTCGCGACGCGTTTGCCCGGCCCCAATTGCCGCGCGAGCGCGACCGCGCCGGCCACGTTGATCCCCGACGAGAGACCCAGGCACAGCCCTTCCTCGTCGAGCAGTCGGCGAACCCAGTACATGCCCTCCTGATCGGAGATGCGGAACTGCGTATCGATCGGTGCGCCCTCCAGATTGGCGGTGATGCGCCCCTGCCCGATACCTTCGGCGACCGACGAGCCTTCGGCCTTCAACTCGCCGTGCGCATAGTAATTGTACAGCGCCGCGCCATGCGGATCGGCGAGCGCGATGCGGACCGCCTCGTCCTTCGCCTTTAGGCCGAGCCCTACCCCGGCGATCGTGCCGCCGGTGCCGGCCGCGCAGGTGAAGCCGTCGATCCGGCCGTCCATCTGCGTCCAGATTTCTTCCGCGGTCCCGACGATGTGCGCGCGGCGGTTGGCGGTGTTGTCGAACTGATTGGCCCAGATCGCGCCGGGCGTCTCCCCGGCGATCCGTCGCGACGTGTGGACGAAATGGCACGGGCTGGAAAAGGCCGCCGCCGGGACCAGCACCAGTTCGGCGCCGAGCGCGCGCAGCGTGTCCATCTTCTCGCGGCTCTGCGTCTCGGGCATGACGATGATCGTCTTGTAGCCCTTGGCGTTGGCGACCAACGCCAGGCCGATGCCGGTGTTGCCCGCGGTGCCCTCGACGATCGTGCCGCCAGGCTGCAGCGCGCCGCGCGCCTCGGCATCCTCGACGATATACAGCGCGGCGCGGTCCTTCACCGACGCGCCGGGGTTGGTGAACTCGCATTTGCCGAAGATCTCGGCGCCGGCGGCCTCGCTCGGGCCCTTGAGGCGGACGAGCGGGGTGTTGCCGATCAGGGACAGCGTATCGGGTAGTGTGTGCATCCGTCCTAAATGGCGGCGCGCCCCGCCCGCGGCAAGCGAGCTATGCTATGCCAAAGAAAAGCCTCGTCACCGCAAACACGACCCCAGCCAACGCCGGGGTCGCGCGTACCGCTGCGGCTTACGCGGCCTTCAGCGAGGCCATGTCGATGACGAAGCGGTATTTGACGTCGCTCTTCACCATCCGCGCATAGGCGGTCTCGATCTCCTGGATATCGATCATCTCGATATCCGAGGTCAGGCCATGCTGGTGGCAGAAATCGAGCATTTCCTGCGTCTCCGCAATCCCGCCGATCAGCGACCCCGCCAGTGCCCGACGCTTGAACACCAAATTGCCCACCGAAGGCGAAGGATGCGGCGTCTCCGGCACACCCACCAACGTCATCGTGCCGTCGCGCTTGAGCAGATTGAGAAACGGATCGAGGTCGTGCGCCGCGGCGACGGTGTTGAGGATGAAGTCGAAGCTGTTGGCGTGCGCCGCCATCTCGCCTGCATCGCGCGACACGATCAGGTCGACGGCGCCCAGCCGCTTGGCGTCCTCGCGTTTGCCGGGTGACGTGCTGAACACATAGACCTCGGCACCCATCGCGGCGGCGATCTTGACGCCCATATGGCCGAGTCCGCCCAGGCCGACGATGCCGACCTTCTGGCCGGGTCCGACCTTCCAGTGCTTGAGCGGCGAATAGGTGGTGATACCGGCGCACAGCAGCGGAGCGACCGCGGCGAGATCCGCCTCGGCGTGGCGACCTTGAGCACATAGCCCTCGTCGACGACGATATGATCGGAATAGCCACCGAATGTGTGGCCGCCGAGCACCGGATCGGGGCCGTTATACGTGCCGACGAACCCGGTGGTCTCGCAATATTGCTCTTCGCCGTCGTTGCACGACGGGCAATGCCCGCAGCTGCCGACCATGCAGCCCACCCCGGCGATATCGCCGACCGCAAACTTGGTCACCGCATCGCCGACCGCGCGAACCCGTCCGACGATCTCATGGCCGGGCACGCACGGGTACAGCGTGCCTTCCCATTCACCGCGCGCGGTGTGCAGATCCGAATGACACACGCCGCAGAACAGGATGTCGATTGCGACATCGCGGGGGCCTGGATCGCGACGATCGATGCTGAACGGGGCAAGCGGACTGGTCGCCGACTGGGCGGCGAAGGCATTGGCTGATGTGGACATGCTATTCCTCAGTATGAGGCCGCGCGTGGTCGTACGGCCTGCTTGCTGGGATATGGCCATGGCGATGCCCCACGCCAACGGGTGGCGGCCGGGATTTGTGTGCACTGCGGAACCACGTCGCGCATGCCGTAGCGTCAGATTTCGGGACGCCCCGCCGCAAACCGTCTTGACGCTCCATGCTGCGTGCGCGAAGTCCGTCGTCGCTATGAAAATCATCTCCATGACCGCCGTTGCCGCGCTGCTCGCGCTGGCCGCCTGCAACTCCAAGCCCGCTTCGCCCGAGGTAGTGGATAACAATCCGGACCCGATGGCGAATACGCTGGCCAACGCCGCGCCCGTCGAACTGCCGCCGGCGATCAAGGCCGAGCAGACGCTGCGCTGCAAGGACAATACGCTGGTCTATGTGACCTTCTTCGAGGGCGACAAGCAGGTCAACGTCCGCACGAAGCAGGGCGGCACGCCGACCAAACTGGTCGCCCCGACCGCCGGTGCGCCGATGACCGCCGAGGGCGGCTGGTCGATGACCGGCGACCAGGCGAGCGTCACGCTGACCCAGCCGGGCAAGTCGGCGCAGACCTGCCACGCTTAAGTCAAAGTACCGTATGAAAGGACGGCCGGCGGAATGTTCCGTCGGCCGTTTTTGCGTCTGTGGCTTGTCTTGGCGACGGTACGGCGGCACGCTCGTTTGCATGGCGACCATCGCTATCTACAGCCTGAAGGGCGGCGTCGGGAAGACGACCCTCGCGGTCAATCTGGCCTGGTGCGCAGCCGCGAACTCCGCACGCCGCACCCTGCTCTGGGACCTCGACCCTCAGGCGGCGGCGACGTGGTTGCTCGGCGGCGCGCCGACCGATCAGGCCCAGGCGATGTTCTCGAAGGACGTCGCAGTCGCGCGACAGGCTCGACCGACCCGCTATCCTAAACTGGACCTGATTGGCGCCGACGCCTCGCTGCGCGGGCTCGACCAACTCTTCCATGATCTCGACAAGAAGAAGCGGCTCGCCAAGCTGCTCGCCGAGCTCAAGGCCTATGACCGCGTCATCCTCGACTGCCCGCCGGGCCTGACCGAGACGGCGGACCAAGTCATGCGCGCTGCCGACCTGATCGTGATCCCCGTCATTCCCTCCCCGCTGTCGCAACGTGCCTATGACGCCGTTGCACGACACCTGGGTGGCCGGGCGCCGCTGATGCCCGTGCATGTGATGGTCGACCGCCGCCGCGCGCTGCACGCCGACGCGCTGGCCGCGAACCCCGACTGGCCGATCGTGCCGATGGCGAGCGCGATCGAGGGGATGGCGGCGAAGCGCGAACCGGTCGGGGTCTGCGCGCCCCGATCGCCCGCAGCGCGGGCGTTCGCCGAGTTGTGGCGCGCGGTCGA
Organism: Sphingomonas rhamnosi; assembly: GCF_036663615.1. Lineage (NCBI taxonomy): Bacteria > Pseudomonadati > Pseudomonadota > Alphaproteobacteria > Sphingomonadales > Sphingomonadaceae > Sphingomonas > Sphingomonas rhamnosi. The sequence continues at coordinate 176,793 of NZ_JAXOJJ010000004.1, read as the reverse complement.
ACGTCGGATCGCGGTCTGATGGAGATGCTCGACCCGCAGCTCGTGCTCGGCGCCTATTCGGTCGGGGTGTTCCCGATGGCGGACAACCGCGACGCCGCCAGCGTCTATTGGGTCGAACCGCGACGGCGCGCGATCCTGCCGCTCGACGGATTCCGGCTCTCGAAATCGCTTAGGAAACGCATCCTCTCGGACAAGTTCCGCGTAACCGTCGACACCGCGTTCGAACAGGTCGTGCAGCTCTGCGCCGAGAGCGTCGAGGGACGCCCCGAGACGTGGATAAACGGCGGGATCGAGCGCGTCTTCCTGACGCTGCACGCGATGGGGTTCGCGCATTCGGTCGAATGCTGGGATGGCGATCGGCTGGTCGGCGGTCTCTACGGCCTTGCGCTCGGCCGTGCGTTCTTCGGCGAAAGCATGGTCAGCCGCGCCACCGACGCGTCGAAGGTCGCGCTCGCCGCCCTAGTCGCGCGGCTGAAGGCCGGCGGGTTCACGCTGCTCGACTGCCAGTTCCAGACTTCGCACCTCGAATCGCTCGGCGCGATCGAGATCGGGCGCACCGATTACGTGGCGTTGCTGAGCGCGGCGCTGGCGGGCGTGGTTGGCGCGGGCGCCTCCGACGGTTTGGCCGCCGGCGATTTCGGCGCGCTCGACCGGTTGGCGGGCGCGGGCTCAGACGCGGAAACCGTGTCGGCGCCGGTCTGCGGGAAGCTCATCGCGCAGCTCTTAGTCCATACGTCGTAGATCGGGTGCTCCACCGCGTTCAGCGCGGGGCGTTCCTTGAACAACCAACCCGAAAACGTCCGCCGCCAGCGCTTGTCCACACCGCGCACGACCACCTGCACGAACGCACCGGTGAGCTGCTCCGGCTCCCACGGCGCGGTCCGTTCGCACGCGCGCAGCCGCAGCACGACATCGCCGATCCGCGTCGCCTGTCCGGGCTTCAACGTGATCTCGCGGCTATCGCCGTTGCGCTTGTTAAGTAGGCCGAGCACCGCGACGCGTTGCGCCATCGGCGTGCCGCCGTTCGCGATCGTGGCGGTGGTGGTATCGATCGTCTCGACCGACCCGTCGCCGGTGGCTTCCGGCATTGGCAGATCCTGTCGTGCCGCGACGGTCGTGGTGGCAGACCCGGTCCAGGCGCGATAGCCAAACCATCCGCCGACGCCGAGCACCGCGACCAACACGGCCGCGGCGATCCAGCGTGTCATCCTTCGGGCGTCCAGGCTTCGTAATCGCCGGTCGCGGCAGCGCGATTACCGCCCTTTTCGAGCGCACCCGCAGGGCGATGCGCGAGCGGCGTACCGGTCATGTTGGCCAGCGCGGGCTTCTGCCACGGCCGAATCGGGGGCAGCGCACGATCGGGCACGTCGTCTACCTGATGATGCAGCCAGCTGAACCATGCCGGCGGTACGCGGCTGGCGTCGGTCGAACCCGAATAGATCACCCAGCGCCGCGGGTTGCCAGCGGTGTCGCGACCCCCCTCGTAATAGACGTTGCCGAGCGCATCTTCGCCCATCTTCGCCTTGCCGCGAAGGCCGAATTTGGTGCCAAGGGTGGCGCCGTTCCACCAGGTGAAGGTCGATGCGAGGAAGCCCATGGGCGTGCGCTTAACCCGAAGGGCGGCGAGCAGCAACAGGCGATGGCCGGCCGGCCGACAAAACCCTTTCGTAACCCCGGACTTGGTCCGGGGTCCATCGCGTCGCGAACCAGAACGTCGGGGGAACGCGGTGCCATGGATGCCGGACCAAGTCCGGCATGACGGATCAGCCCTTCGGCCCGCCTGCCCAGGTCACGCGGTCGCCCTCGGCGATCCCGAGCGTGGCGGCCCTGCCGCCCATGATCTCGAGCACCGCACCGACCGGCTCACCCGAGGGGATCGGTGTTTCGGAGAATGGCACGGCATTCTCGGCGATCCGCGCGATCGTGCCGTCCGGCCGGATATAGATGATATCGAGCGGGCTCGGCGTGTTCTTCATCCAGAAGCTGGCGGCGCGCGGAGGCCCGCCGTCCGCCGGATAGGGCCAGAAGATCATGCCGCCGTTCGGCGTCAGATCGGTGCGGTACATCAGCCCCCGCTCCTGCTCGACTGCCGTCTTGGCGATCTCGACCGTGAACCGGTGCGCGCCACTCACGCTGGCGATCGTCAGCGGCATGGTCTTCACCGCCGGCTGTTCGGTATCACCCCCGCGCGTCGCGACGACGGCGACGCCGCCCGCCGTCCCCAGCAACAGCAGCGCCGCCAGCGCCGCCTTGGTCGATACGATCATCCGGCATCCTCTTCGACGGCCACGGCAAGCGGCCCTTTACGCCCACTGACGATCCGCGCGCGCAGCGGCTGTTCGGGTTCAACCTGCTCGATGCCGGCGCGGCGGAGCGTTTCCATATGCACGAATATATCGGCGCCGTCCTTCGCACGCACCAGGAAACCGTAGCCCTTCAGCCGGTTGAACCATTTCACCGACACTCGTTCATAGGGGCCGGCCCCATCGAGCAGCGCGACGGGATCGACCCGGTCGGTCGCGCTCGGCGTGCGTGCGACTTCTTCCACAGCGCCGCTCATGTCGATCGAAACGATCTCGCGCGCCTGGAACCCGCGGCCACGCTGCACCGCCAAGGTTTCGACGCGCGCGCCTTCGGGTAGGCTGCGGCGGCCATGCGGTTGCAGGACCGAAAAATGCACGAGGATGTCGCCGACCGTTGCATCATCGGCGACCGCGAAGCCGAACCCGCGCGTCACGTCGAACCATTTGATCACGCCCGCGATCGGACGTGCGTCCGCGCCGTCCGCAGCAAAGGGGCCGGCCGGCTCATCGTCTTCCGCTTGCGTCTCGCTACGCATGTGAACTTACCCCCGTAATACTACTGCTAGCACGGTTCGTCGCAGCCGCAACGATCCCGCAGTGCATCATTCGAAATCTTTCTCATCGATTTCGGCGCTAGCGTCCGCAAGCGGTGGCGCCGATGCGATCCGCCGCGACAGCGCGAAGCCGTGCCCGGCGCGGATCATCGCGCCGATCTGTTTCTCGCGCAGCACGCGGTCCGCCTCGACCAGTGCATAAGGCCCGATCCGTTTGCGGCGTGCAAACGCCAGTGCCGACGTCACGGCGCGATCGGCGATCGCGGGCGCGACCGCATCGGTATCCGCCTCGTCGATCCGCGCCTCGCGCAACGCGCCGGCGACCCGTCGGCCGCCCAAACCCCGTCGTTGCATCGCCGCCGCCTTCGCCTCGGCGAAGACACGGTCGTCGACATAACCGAGCTCGGCCATCCGCTCCGCCAGCGCTGCCGCATCCGCCGGCTCGCCCTCCCAGCCCCGTTCGCGGATCTTGCGGACCAGATATTGGGTCAGCTTGCCGCGTGAGGTCGCGAACCGCTCGACATAGCGCAGCGCCAGCCGCTCCAGCGCGGCCGCATCGAGCGGTGGAATGACGCGCGGTTCGCGTGTTCGGGCGGTATCGTTTCTAGGCACGCCATCATTGTGCCACAGTGACAACCGAAATTGAACGCCACGGCCTGTCAGGGCCATAGATTGGCGAGGCGCCCGACCGCGACGCCATGACGAAGACAGGGACTGCGATGACCAACCTCTCATCGGCGAGCACGGCGGATACGCTCCGCGCGACGCCCACCGAAGATGCGCTGCCGCGCCGCTTCGCCGATTTCGGCACGCTGGGCGAGGCGCTCGATTATGCCGCCACCGGCAACCGCGGCCTGAACTTCCACGACGCGCGCGGTACCTTGGCCCGCCCTTATCGGTACGCGGAGCTGCGCGCCGACGCGCTGGCGATGGCCGACCGGCTGATCGCCGCGGGTGTGGCGCCTCAGGATCGCATTGCGCTGGTCGCCGAAACCGGTCCGGAATTTGCCGCGCTGTTCTTCGGCGTGGTCTATGCCGGCGCCTGGCCGGTGCCGCTGCCGCTGCCGACATCGTTCGGCGGACGCGATTCGTACATCGAACAGCTGCGCGTCCAGCTCGCGAGCTGCGATCCCAAGATGCTGATCTTCCCGCCCGAACTCGCGCAGATGGCGAGCGAGGCGGCGCGGCTCGCCGGCGTCGATGGCATCGACTGGTCCGAGTTCGCGGCGCGCGAGGCGCCCAAGGCGACCCTGCCGGCGGCGAGCCCCGACGACATCGCGTATCTTCAGTACAGCAGCGGATCGACGCGCTTCCCGCACGGCGTGGTCATCACCCACGCCGCATTGCTCAACAATCTCGCCGCGCACAGCCATGGCATGGAAGTGTGCGACACCGATCGCTGCGTGTCATGGCTGCCCTGGTATCACGACATGGGGCTGGTCGGCTGCTTCCTGTCGCCCATCGCCAACCAGGTTTCGACCGATTACCTGAAGACAGAGGATTTCGCGCGGCGGCCGCTCGCCTGGCTCGACCTGATCAGCCGCAATGCGGGCACCACGCTCAGCTATTCGCCGACCTTCGGCTACGACATCTGCGCGCGGCGCATGTCGAGCCAGACCAAGGCCGGCGACCGCTTCGACCTGTCGCGCTGGCGCGTGGCGGGCAACGGCGCCGACATGATCCGCCCCGACGTGATGCAGAGCTTCGTCGATGCGTTCGCCGATGCCGGGTTCAAAGCCAGTGCGTTCCTGCCGAGCTACGGCCTGGCCGAGGCCACGCTCGCAGTGTCGTTGATGCCGCCGGGCGAAGGCATTCGCGTCGAACTCGTCGAGGAAACGCAACTGTCGGGCGGCGCCTACGGCAAAGACCGGCCGCAGCGCTACCGCGCGATCGTCAATTGCGGCAAGCCGGTGCGCGACATGGTCGTCGAGATCCGTGAAGAGGACGGCACCCCCCTGCCCGAGCGTGCGATCGGCAAGGTGTGGTGCAAGGGCAAGTCGGTGATGGTCGGCTATTTCCGCGACGAGGCGGCCACCGACGCCTGCATGGCGAACGGTTGGCTCGACACCGGCGACATGGGGTACATGTCGGATGGCTATATCTACATCGTCGGTCGCGCCAAGGACATGATCATCGTCAACGGCCGCAACCACTGGCCGCAGGACATCGAGTGGGCGGTCGAGCAGCTCCCCGGCTTCAAGGCGGGCGACATCGCCGCGTTCGCGATCACCACTCCGGGGGGCGAGGAAACGCCCGCAGTGCTGGTCCAGTGCCGGAGCTCGGACGAGGGCGAACGTACCCGGCTGCGCGACGAAATCCGTGAACGCGTGCGGTCGGTGACGGGCATGAACTGCGTGATCGAACTAATCCCGCCGCGCACGCTGCCACGCACCAGCTCGGGCAAGCTCAGCCGCGCCAAGGCGCGCAATCTGTACCTGAGCGGCGACATCAAGCCCTACGACATCGCTGCCTGACGGCGACGCTCGCCACGGCGGGACACCGTTAACGCAGCGCTAACCCTCTCCGACAACCGATCGACCAGCCGGTGTCGGCTATGGTTGACGGGTGACCAGCAAATCCACCGTCCGCCCGAGCACCCGCCCTATCGATTTTCGCACGTTGGTCGGGCTGCGCGAGGGTCCCGACCCGGCCGAATGGGGTCGTGTCCGCGCGACCCAGCTTGCGGCAGGGCGTCAGCTCGCGCTGCTGCTGTTGGCCGTCAATCTCTCCGGTATCGCGGCGACGATCAGCCTGATGGCCAAGGTCGCGCCGCTTTGGCAGCTGGCGAGCTGGGGCGCGCTGACGGCGGCGGTTGCCACGACCGTCGCCTTTCGACGTCTGGCAACGCGGCACCGCGATGATAGCTATGCCAGCATGCACGACATGCGCGAGACGGTGTTCGAAGGCGTCTGCCTCGCCGCCACGTGGTCGGTCGTACCGTTGTTCTTCTGTACGCAGGCGCCCCAGGGCACGACCGAAGGGCTCGGCATCGTGCTGACGATCCTCACCACGGCGGCCAGCGTTGCGATGGCGCCGCTGGTGCTTGCGACCCTCATGTTTCTGGCAGGTCTCGGTGTAGCGATTGGCGTCCAGTTGGCGGTCGAACACAATTATGCGGCCGCCGCCGGCAGCGCCATCTTCACACTGTTGTTGATGGTCGTGTGCATGACGCGCGCGCGGTCGCTGGTCATCATCCGCGCCAACGAGATGACGCTGCAGGAACGGGACGAAACCGTCAGCCTGTTGCTGCGCGAATTCGAGGAGAATCGGGCAGATTGGCTGTGGGAAACCGACTCCGCACGCCGCGTGATCAAGGCGTCCCCGCGTTTCGCCTATGCCTGCGGGCTCGATCCGATCAGCATCGAGGGGATGCCGTTTCTGCAGGTGCTTGCCGGCCCGACCTGGGAAACGGGCAATTTTGCCGCCGGGCTGCGAACGCTCGCCGAAAAGCTAAAGGCGCGCGAAAGCTTTCGCGACCTGCGGCTGCCGGTGCAGATCGACGGCGAAGAACGCTGGTGGGAGATTTCGGCATCACCCCGGGTCAGCGAACAGGGGAAGTTCTGCGGCTTCCGCGGGGTCGGCTCCGACGTCACCGAACAATGCGCATCTGCCGACAAGATCAATCGCATGGCGCGATTCGACACGCTGACCGGCCTACCCAACCGGCTGATGGTCAACGAGACATTGGCCCGCGCGATGGCGGATGCCGACAAATGGGGCGGGCGCTGCGCGTTCATGATGATCGACCTCGATCGCTTCAAGGCTGTCAACGATACGCTGGGTCACCCGATCGGCGATCGGCTGCTTGGACGGGTATCCGAACGGCTGGGTCAGCTCATGACCGACGCGACGTTGTGCGGGCGGCTGGGCGGCGACGAATTCGCCGTCGTCATCCGCGATGGGACCGATCATGTCGCTCTCGAACACCTGGCACGCCGGATTATCGAGACGCTTTCACGCCCCTATGAGATCGATCAGCATACGCTGTACATCGGCGCCAGCGTCGGCCTTGCGGTCGGGCCCCGCGACGGTCGCACGGCGGAGATGCTGATCCGCTCCGCCGATCTCGCGCTATACCGCGCCAAGGATGCCGGCCGCGGCGTGTTCCGGACCTATGAGCCCGAGCTGCATGTCCAGGCCGAGGAGCGCCGCGTACTCGAAATGGCGCTGCGATCGGCGGTCGAGAAGGGCGAGATGCACCTGATGTACCAGCCGGTCGTCGACGCCGGATCAGGGCAGCTTCGCGGGTTCGAGGCGCTGCTGCGCTGGACCAACCCTGAATTCGGCAATGTTTCGCCCGACAAGTTCATTCCGCTCGCCGAGGACGCGCAGTTGATCGCGCCGATGGGTGCCTGGGTTCTGCGGACCGCGTGTGAGGAGGCGGCGAAATGGCCGTCCAACATCCGGATCGCGGTCAATGTTTCGCCCGACCAGCTGCAGAGCCCCAGTTTCGTGACGACCGTCACCAGCGCGCTGGCGAACACCGGACTCTCCGCCGAGCGGCTCGAACTCGAAGTGACTGAAAGCGTGTTCATGCACGAGGGCCTGAGCGCGACCAAAGTGCTGGAGCGCGTGCTCGACCTGGGCGTCCGGCTCAGCCTCGATGACTTCGGCACCGGCTATTCGTCGCTCGGCTATCTCAGCCGTACGCGGTTCTCGTCGATCAAGATCGATCGCGGCTTCGTGCGGGACGCCGCAAAGGGCGTGCGCGAGGCGATCGCGATCATCCGCGCGGTGGTGGCGCTCGCCGAGAGCCTGGGGATGGCGACAACCGCGGAAGGCGTCGAGACCGAGGCCGAGCACCGGATGGTGCAGGAGTTCGGCTGTACCAAGGTCCAGGGCTATTATTTCGGTCGGCCGCTCCCGGTTGAGGAGGCTCGCGAACTCGCCAGCCGCCGCTGGGACTCGTCCGTGGCGGCCTAGCGCGGTTTTGCGACCTGGCCCAGCATGGCCTGATAGGTCGCGGGGGGCGCCGGCAACCACACTCGGGCGACGATCCCGCCAGCGATCACGACAGCCAGCGCCCCCGCGCCTATCCCGACGGTCCGACGTGGCCGTGACCGGCCGTCCGCCAGCAGCACGATCGCCACCGCAGTCGCGATCATCGACCACAAATGATAGCGCAGGTCCGACGCGATGCTCAGCACGCCGAAGCTCAGCTCGAGCGCCACACCCGATGCGAGCAGGGCGAGCGCAAGATCGCGGGCCGGCGCTCGCGGCCGTTGCACCGCGACGGCGATCGTGGTCACCGCCGCCACCAGCCACGCGATCGGCCAGCCCAGCGGTGTTTCGACCACGCTGCGCGCCAACACCTGCCACCCCCGCGCGAACACGCCGACGCGGCCTAGCTTCAGCGCGTTGGGCTCGGAGTCGGCGGGCGGTGCCGCATTCGGCCAGCGGAATGGCACCAGCCAGCGCTCGGTCGAATTCCAATGCGACAGCCGCTGGCCCGCATAGGCGACCGGATGGCGCAGGATGGCGTCGACCAGCGAGGTGTAGAGCTGCCCGACCGGCTGCGCCTGAAGCCGCGCCATCACCGGCGCGCAATGCGCCTCGTCGCCCAGCGGATCCCAGAAGAACGGCTTCGAACACTGCCGCGCGATCACTGCATGCGCTTCCTGCGCGGTCAGTCCGATATGCGCCGCATCGGGTACCCGCGATGCGATGCCGGCGAGATCGTACAATGCTTGCGTGCGCTCGACCCCGCTCGGCGCGGCCGCGAACACGCGGTGGTTAATGATCGGCGATACGGCCAGCACCACGAGGATCGCGACCAGTCCGATGCCGATCCTGGCCATCGGGCGAACCGGGAGCATCATCACAACCAGCGGCACCACGAGGAACACCGCGTTCGCGCGCACCAATATTGCATAGCCGAGGAGCATGACGATCGCGGCCAAGGCGACCGGTGGAATACGCGAATCGCGCAGCCGCCACCATGCGACCAGCCCCGTAGCCGCCAGCACTGCGCCGACTAGCTGCGCATCCTTTAATATGACGATCTGCCACCCAAGGAACGGCGGCAACGCACCTACGCACAGGATAGCGACCGCGCGACCACGCGCGCCTGCCCCGGCAAGCGCCGCGGCGATCAGGCCGAGGCCCGTCCAATAGGTGACGAGTTGCAGAACCAGCATCGGCATCGCGCCGGGGCCGAACGGCGCCAGCACCGCCCATAGGCGCACCATCACCGGCGGATGCCAGTCGTCATAGCGACCCGACAACACCTGCCCATATTGCGCGACGGTGTCGTACATCGCCACGCCGGGCCACGCCGCCGCAATCGAGGCGAGGCACAGCAACACCGCGAGTCCGCCATATCGCCATCGGGGAGAAAGCGGGGTCAAATATCCTCCGCCAGGCAGAGGTGGCAGGCGCGGCCTGACGGAGGGGGCGGCAGGACCGACGTCGGTTTCATCCCCTCCTCCTCAGTCATCTTGGTGCCAAGGCTATCGATCAGTAATGGATCGACCGGCCGTAGGCGCCGAGCACGCTCTCGTGCATCATCTCGCTGAGCGTCGGATGCGCGAACACCGTCTCCATCAGCTCGGCCTCGGTGGTCTCGAGCTGGCGCGCCACGACATAGCCCTGGATCAGCTCGGTGACCTCGGCGCCGACCATGTGCGCTCCGAGCAGTTCGCCGGTCTTCGCGTCGAACACCGTCTTCACGAAGCCTTCGGCCTCGCCCAGCGCGATCGCCTTGCCGTTGCCGATGAAGGGGAATTTGCCGACCTTCAGCTCGTATCCCGCTTCCTTGGCCTTCGCCTCGGTCATGCCGACCGATGCCACCTGCGGGCGGCTGTAGGTGCAGCCCGGAATGTTGGCCTTGTCCATCTGGTGCGGCGAGCCGCCCGCGATCTTCTCGACCGCGATGATGCCCTCATGGCTCGCCTTGTGCGCGAGCCACGGCGCGCCGGTAACGTCGCCGATCGCCCAGATGCCGTCAACGTTGGTGCGACCATAGCCGTCGGTCTTGATGTGGCCACGGTCGGTTTCGACGCCGAGCGCCTCCAGCCCGATATTCTCGGTGTTCGGCACGATGCCGATCGCGATGATCGCGTGGCTGAAGGTCTCCTCGGAAACCTTGCCGTCCTTGGCCTTGATCTTGGCGGTGACGCCGGTCGCCGACGTCGCCAGCCCCTCCAGGCCCGTCTGCGTCAGCAGCTTGATCCCCTGCTTCGTCAGCGCCTTGTCCATGAACGCGGACACTTCCTCGTCCTCGACCGGCAGGATCCGCGGCAGCATCTCGACAATCGTCACCTCCGCGCCCATGTCGTTGTAGAAGCTAGCGAACTCGACGCCGATCGCGCCCGATCCGATGACCAGAAGCTTGGTCGGCATCTCGGTCGGTACCATCGCATGGCGATAGGTCCAGATCCGCTCGCCATCCGCCTTGGCGAACGGCAGGTCGCGCGCGCGCGCGCCGGTCGCGACGATGATATTCTTGGCTTCGAGCTCGACGGTCTTGTCGCCCTGCTTGACCGACAGCTTGCCCTTGGCCGTCACCGTGCCGACGCCCTCGTACACGGCGACCTTGTTCTTCTTCATCAGGCCCTTCACGCCCGCGTTCAGCTGGCCAGCAACCTTGCGGCTGCGGTCGACCACCTTGGCGAGGTCGAACCCGACATTGTCAGCGCTGAGGCCGTAGCTCTCGGCGTTCTGCATGTAGTGATAGATTTCCGAGGTCCGCAGCAGCGCCTTGGTCGGGATGCAGCCCCAGTTGAGGCAGATCCCACCCAGCCGCTCGCGCTCGACGATCGCGACCTTCAGGCCGAGCTGGCTGGCGCGGATCGCAGCGACATAGCCGCCGGGGCCGGAACCGAGGATCACGAGATCGAATGTGTCAGCCAACGGAACAATCCTTCTTGGAAATTCAGGCAGAAAGCGGCGGTACCGGCCGCGGCTTGCGATCGTCGCCGACCGCGACGAACACGAAGCGCGCCTGCGTCACCTTGCAGCTGTCGTCGCTGTGCCGTGCGCGGCGCCAGGCTTCGACCTCGATCGTCATCGACGTGCGCCCGACCGCGACGAGACTGGCATAGACCGATACCTCGTCGCCGACCACGACGGGCATGTGGAACTTCATCGCGTCCGCCGCAATGGTGACCGCGCGGCCGGCGCTGCGCCGCGACGCGACCGAGCCCGCGGCAAGATCCATCTGCCCCATCAACCAGCCGCCGAAGATGTCGCCGTAGGGATTGGCGTCGGCGGGCATCGCGGTGACGCGGATTGTCGGTGCGGTGTCGGGGGGCAGGTCGGTCATCGTGTAGCCTTGTCTTCCCGCCAGGCGCGCCGCAGCGGCCCGATCCCCATCAGCAGCGTCGCGACCATCGCACCCGCGCCACACCACCAGATGACGTCCCAGCCAAGCGGATAGGACGCTGCCGCGATCCAGGTGATCGCCAGCGCGGCGGCCAATCCCGCCGCCACGTGCAATGCCTCGACCAGCGTCTTTGTCATAGCGACTGGTCGCACTACCCCTTCCCTCGTTCGCCCTGAGCGAAGTCGAAGGGCATGCCGCAAACAGGGATGCTCCGACTTCGCTCAGCACGAGCGGAAGGGGGACAAGGCGCGCGCACGCTGAGCCTTACGCCAGCATGCCGAGCGGCTTCTCGACCAGGTTCTTGAACGCCTTCATGAACTGCGCCCCGTCCGCGCCGTCGATCGCGCGGTGATCGAAGCTGCCGGTCGCCGACATCACCGTCGCGATGCCCAGCTCGCCGCCGATCACGTACGGACGCTTCTCGCCCGCGCCGACCGCCAGGATCATCCCCTGCGGCGGGTTGATGACCGCATCGAACTGCGTGATCCCGAACATCCCCATGTTGCTGATCGAAGCGGTGCCGCCCTGATATTCTTCAGGCTTCAGTTTGCCTTCGCGGGCGCGGCCGGCGAGATCCTTCATCTGCGTTGCGATGCTCGACAGCGACGCCGTATCCGCGCCGAAGATGATCGGCGTGATCAGCCCCGAGGGAGTGCTGACCGCGACCGAGATGTCGGCGCGGCCGAAGGTGATCAGCTGATCGGGCGTGAACATCACGTTGCAGCTCGGCACCTGCATCAGCGCCACGGCCTGCGCCTTGATCAGCAGGTCGTTGACCGACAGTTTCACGCCGCGGCTTTCCAAGCTCGCGTTCAGCTCGCTGCGCAGCTTCAGCAGCGCGTCGAGGCGCACGTCGACGGTCAGGTAGATGTGCGGAACGGTCTGCTTCGATTCGGTCAGACGGCGTGCGATCGTTTTCCGCACGTTGCTGAGCTTGGTCGCCTCGTAAGGCACGTCGGGAATCGCCGCGGGCTTCACGGCCGACACGGGCGCAGGTGCGGTGGCCTCAACCGAGGCCGCTGCCTTGACGGGCGCAACGCCGACCTTGGCGCTCTCTACGTCTGCCTTGATGATACGGCCATGGGGGCCGGAACCGGTCACGCTGCCCAGATCGACACCCTTGTCGGCCGCCAGGCGACGCGCCAGCGGGCTCGCCTTGACGCGATCGCCCGATGCCGGTGCGTCGCTGCCGGACGATGCGGGACCGGCATCCGCCGGGCGGCCGTGATCCTCGGCTTCGCTTTCGGTGCGATCGAACGGCGCCGACTCGCTGCCGGTGTCGTTCGGGTCGGTCGGATCGGGCTTCGCTTCCGATTCCGCTGCGGCGGGGGCCGGAGTCTCGCTTTTGCCGGAAGTATCGATCGATGCGGTGTCCTCGCCCTCTTCGGCGAGGATCGCGATCACCGTGCCGACCTTCACATTGTCGGTACCCTCGGCGACCAGCACCTTGACGATCGTGCCTTCGTCGACCGCCTCGAATTCCATCGTCGCCTTGTCGGTCTCGATCTCGGCCATCAGGTCGCCCGACTTGAGCACGTCGCCTTCCTTGACCAGCCATTTGGCGAGGGTCCCCTCCTCCATGGTCGGCGACAGCGCGGGCATTTTGATCTCGATCGACATGGAAGTCCCCAAGGCTTTACGTAACGGCACGCCCAATCGCGCCCCCGCCCGCCCGGGTCAAGGCCTCGGGGACACAGCGGCCTTGCGCCACCGCGGCAACCGCGTCACGCTCTAGCCTTAACGAGGACCGACATGCGCATCTATCTGGTAGTGATCGACGAGAGCCCGGAGGCCGGCATCGCACTGCGGTTCGCCGCCCGGCGTGCAGTGAAGACCGGTGGCGGAGTCGAGATCCTTACGATCCTGCCGCCACAGGAATTCATCGCGTTCGGCGGCGTCCAGGCGACGATCGAGGAGGAAGCGCGGCTGCATGCCGAGGGCGTGGTCGCGGGTGCCGCAGGTACATTGCTCGAGGAATCGGGTCTGCGTCCCTCGATCATCGTGCGCGAGGGCGAGGGCCCCAAGATCATCCGCGAGATCATCGCCGCCAACCCCAATATCGCCGCGCTGGTGCTTGGTGCTGCGGCCAGCGGGGCACCGGGCGCGCTGATCGCGCATTTTTCGGGGACCGATGCCGGGACCCTGCCCGTTCCCGTCATGATCATTCCGGGTTCGCTGACCCGCGAGGCGATCGACCGGCTGAGCTGAAGGAGCGTTCATGACCCGATTCCGACTCGCCGCGCTGAGCCTGCTCGGCGCCACCCCCGGGGCCGCGCAGGTCAGCGCCCCCATCACCACCGTCGACATCCCCGCCTCGACGATCCTGCCGAGCGACGGCGACCTTGCGCGCAGCTATCTGGAGAAGGCGCAGTCGGACCCTGACAATGCGCAGGCCTGGACCGCCTGCGCCGCGGCTGCGACCAAACGCGCCGAAAGGCCGGCGGAGGCGGACGACTATGCTGTCCAGATGGCCAAGGTATTGAAACTGATCGTGCCCGACCCGAGCCGGTCCCCGTGCGAGGATGCGATTTCGCCGCCCCTATGGGCCGCAGCCGGAGGGCCCCAACCGGCGCCACGCGCTGTCGCCAAGCCGGTGCCGCCGGCGGCGGCCGAGCGCATCCGCCTTCAGGAGGAAGCCGCCAAGGCCGACGCCGCAGAGCGCGCGCGACTGACCGAACTCAACCAAGCGGCCGCAGCACGCGCGAAGGCCGACACCGACAAGATCCTGGCCGACAAGCAAGCCGCAGCGCTGGCGCGGCAGGCGTATCAGGCGGCGCAGGCTCAGTACGACACCGACAAGGCACGGGTGGACAAGGCACGCGCCGCACAGGTGGAGTATGACCGACAGATGCGCGAATACCGGGCGAAATACGGCAAATAGCCCGTCATGCCCGGGCCGTCCGCCGATGACGCCGGCGGCCGAAACCGCTTGAGCCCCCGCCCCGAACCCGCCACCATTGCGCGATGACCATCCTCGCGCTCCCGCTGCTGCTCGCTGCCAGCCCGCTCCCCGCTCCGTCTCCGGACCGCCTCAGGGCGAGCGTCACCACCCTTGTTGGCTTCGGTACGCGCCATACCGCATCGACCACCACCGACCCCAAGCGCGGGATCGGGGCTGCGCGCACCTGGGCCGCGGCCCAGTTCAAGCAGATCGCGCGGAGCTGCAACGGCTGCATCACGGTCGAGCGGATCGGCCGGACCTTCACCGGCCCGCGCGCGCCGACCGGGGTCGTCGTCGAGGACGTGCTCGGCATCCAGAAGGGCCGCGACCCCAACCGCGTCGTCATCGTCGGCGCGCATATCGACAGCCGCGTCACCGACGTGATGAACGCGACGTCCGACGCGCCCGGTGCCAACGACAACGCCTCGGGCGTCGCGCTGGTGCTGGAGGCCGCACGGCTGCTGTCGCAGCACAAATTCGACGCGACCATCGTCTATGCGGTGTTCTCGGGCGAGGAACAGGGGCTGTGGGGCGCCGAACTGCTCGCCGACACCGCGAAGGCGCGCGGCTGGAAGGTCTCGGCGATGCTCAACAACGATATCGTCGGCAACACCATCGGCCAGGGCGGCGTGAAGATCGACGACCGCGTCCGCGTCTTCTCCGAAGGCATCCGCGCGTCCGAAGGCGAAGTCGCGCAACAGGGCCGCCGCGCCGAGGGCGGCGAGGACGACGGCCCCAGCCGCGCGCTGGCCAAGGCGATCGACGGGGTCGCCAAGACCATTCCCGGCGGGCTCGACGTGATGCTCGACCGCCGCCCCGACCGGTTCGGCCGCGGCGGCGATCACGAGCCGTTCCTGAAGCTCGGCTACCCCGCGGTGCGGTTCTCGGTCGCGGCCGAGAATTGGGACCGCCAGCACCAGGATCTGCGCACCGAGGCCGGGGTGCCGTACGGCGACACCGTCGACGGCATGGATTTCCCCTATCTGGCGAAGGTCACCGCGATCAACGTGGCCACGATCGCTCGGCTTGCCGCAGCGCCCGCCGCGCCGACCGGCGTCTCGATCGCAGGGGAACTCTCGCGCGACACCACGGTGAAATGGGCCGCGGTGCCCGGCGCGACGACCTACCGCGTCCGCTGGCGGCGCAACGATGCGCAGGACTGGACCGACACGCGCGACGTGACCGGTACGACGACGGTGCTGACCCAGGTGCCGGTCGACGACAATTTCGTCGGCGTCTCGGCGCTCGGCGCGGGCGGCACGGAAAGCGTCGTCACCTTCGCCGGGCGCGAAGCGCGACGGTAGGCCTCAGGGGCGCGCCAACGGCGGAAAGCTACCGCTCAGCAGCGGCAGCGCGGCAGGAGTTTGGTCTTCGCGCGCTTCCTCCACACCTTGTGCGGGCGCGAATAGGTCACCGCGTCGTCGTAATAGGTGGTGGTCGTCGTGGTGGTTACCACTGGCGCGGACTGCACGATCACCGTGGTGGTCGACCCGCCGGGGTAGCCTGCATAGCCGCTGGTCGTCGTCACCGTCGTGCCGCCATCGGGCGACACCCAGGACCCGCCCGGCACTCCGCGATACACCGGCATCGGCGGCGGCGGATAACCCGCCCCGTTCCCGTCGTAATAACGGGGCGGCGGCGGGGCTCGGCGACCACGGTCCTCGTTCTTGTCGATCGCATAGCCCGCGGCGGCGCCGACGCCCGCCCCGATCAATGTTCCGCCCAGTCGGTTGCCGCGCCCGGCAATCAGATTGCCCGCGACGCCGCCGACCACGCCGCCGATCACCGCGCCGCCGATGCCGTCGTCGCGCCGCTGGTAGCCGCGATCAGCCGGTCCGGCATAGACCGAGTCGTCGGCATAGGCGTCGCGATAACCGTCCTGATACCCGCCATCCCAGTCGAGCCCGCTGGCCGTGTCATAAACCGACCCGCGCGCGTCGATCAGTACCGCGTCGTCATAATAGCGGACCCAGTTATAGCCGTTATCGGGCTGCGCCAGGCCGTAGTTCGCCCAGTCGGTGATGTAGAAGCGCGGCGAGATCCAGTAGCGCGGCACGGCCCAGCCGCGATACGGGCGACGATAGCCGGCCCACCCGCCAGGCGCGTTCGCCCCGCCCCACCAGCGCCCGCCGATCTTGCTGCCCCAGCGCTGGCCGCGGATCGGCTGCACGCCCGGCCGACCCGGCATCGGTCGAACCTGCGGCCGGACCTGCATCTGTGATGGCATCGGGCGATTCTGCGAAGCCATAGGCGTTCGACCGGGGATGCCGTAGCCGGCGCCGGGACCGGTCTGCACGATCCGCTGCTGCGCGTCGGCCGCGCCGCTGGCGATCAGCACCAGTCCCGCGCTGGCGATCAAGAGGCTCCGCATCTACCGTCTCCCTGGTTCCGCCGCGCGCGACTCCGCAGCAAACGTCGAACGTTAACGCGTTGCTTACCAAACTCGTTTCATCGCCGCCAGCGGCCGCGCTGTCCCGTTTCGGGCCGCATACCGGGTCGTGCGCGGAGCCTGGACGACGGGAGGCTCAGGCGATGCGCGGCGCCAGCAATGCCATCAGCGCTTCGCATCCCGCAGCGTCCTCGGCGTCGAACCGGCCGGGCATAGGGCTGTCGAGATCGAGCACGCCGATCAACTCTCCGTCCTGCACCACCGGCACGACGAGCTCCGACCGACTCGCGGCGTCGCAGGCGATATGCCCGGGAAACGCATGGACATCAGCCACCAACTGCGTCGCGCGGGTTTGCGCCGCGGTGCCGCATACCCCCTTGCCCAAGGCGATACGGATGCACGCCGCCTTGCCCTGGAACGGCCCGAGCACAAGCTCTCCCTCGACCAGCCGATAGAACCCCGCCCAGTTGAGATCGGGCAAATATTCCCACACCAAGGCGGCGGCGTTTGCCATGTTCGCGATCGGGTCGGCCTCGCCCGCGGTCAGCGCGTCGAGCGCGGCGGTCAGGTCGTGATAGAGTTCGGCCTTCGAGCCGGCTGAGATATCGAACTGGTACATGCTTACCCTCAAAGCGTCATCCCAGCGAAGGCTGGGATCTCGTGCGGCAAGGACTGCGCACACTGCAGCGGATCCCAGCCTTCGCTGCGATGACGTATAGTGGCGCCCGCGCGGCATTCCACGCGTTAAGGCAACAATGACCGATCTTCCCCCCGCCATCCCCGCCGCGACGCTCGTCATCTTCCGGGACCGCGACATCGGACCGCCAGAGTTGTTGATGGTCGAGCGCGCCCAGGCGATGGCGTTCGCAGGCGGTGCGCTGGTCTTCCCTGGCGGGCGCATCGACCCCGGCGACCATGCGCTGGCCGCACTGATCGGCCGCGACGACGACGAAAGCGCCGCGCGCGTCGCCGCCATCCGCGAGACGCTTGAGGAGGCCGGGATCGCGATCGGTCTCGATCCGATCCCAGCCGATGTCGCCCCGCTGCGCGCCGCGCTCCATGCGGGCACGCCGTTCGCCGCGGCGCTTGCCGCCACGGGTTCGCGGGTGATCCCGGAGATCCTCGAACCCTTTTCCCGCTGGCGCCCCGCCCAGGCGCATGCCCGGATCTTCGACACGCGCTTCTACCTCGCACGCCTGCCGCGCGGATCGGCGCCCGCGAGCGTCGATGCGACCGAGAACAGCCGGCTGCTGTGGACCAGTGCCACAGACGTGCTCGCCGACGCCGACGCCGGTCGCGCGACGATCATTTTCCCTACACGTCGTAATCTCGAACGACTGGCGCGCTTCACCGGTTTCGACGACGCCGTCGCCGACGCGCGCCTGCATCCGGAACGGACCGTCATACCGTGGATCGAGACGCGCGGCGGGGTCGCGCATCTCTGCATCCCCGAGGATCTCGGCTACCCGGTCACCGCCGAACGGCTGAGCGACGCAGTCCGCGGCTGATGCGCGCGGTGCGGCATACGATCGGTTGGCTGGTCGGGCTGAGCCTGACGATCGCGCTCGGCATGCTGCTGTGGGCGCTCGCACGGGGGCGCCCACAGGATCTGCCGTGGGCCCCGCTCGATCTGGGCCAGCCGATCGGGCTCTTCACCGGTCGCAAGCTGACCGCGCTGACCGACGATTTCCCCGCCTGCCGCGCACTGCTCGATCACGCTGGTGTGCGCTACACCGTGCTGCCTGAACGGCGTGACGGGCAATGCGGCTATGCCGATGGCGTGCGGTTTGGAAGCGGCGGGCCGCGCCGGATCAGCTTCGCACCCGCGGGACTCGGCATCGCCTGCCCGGTCGCCGCGGCGCTATCGGCCTGGGAATGGAACGTGGTGCAGCCCGCCGCGCAGGCGCAGTTCGGCGCGCGCGTCGCCAGCATCGATCATTTCGGCAGTTACAGCTGTCGTCGCATCTATGGGCGCGACGCGGGGAATTGGAGCGAGCATTCCACCGCCGACGCGGTCGACATCGCCGGCTTTCGCCTGACCGATGGTACCCGGATCACGGTCGCCCGCGACTGGAAGGGGGACGGACCCAAGGCGCGGTTCCTGCGCCAGGTCCGCGACGGCGCCTGCGCGTTGTTCGCGACGACATTGTCGCCCGATTACAATGCCGCGCACGCCGACCATCTCCATCTCGACCAGGCCAATCGCGGCGCCGGCGGCTGGCGCGCCTGCCGCTAGTTCGCGAGCGACGTGCCCGTATCGACCTTCTCGACCCAATAGGGGAAGAAGGCGGGCTGGCGGTTCGACCAGCCCGACGCGGTCGCCGCGGCTTCGCTGATC
Organism: Sphingomonas rhamnosi; assembly: GCF_036663615.1. Classification (NCBI taxonomy): domain Bacteria; kingdom Pseudomonadati; phylum Pseudomonadota; class Alphaproteobacteria; order Sphingomonadales; family Sphingomonadaceae; genus Sphingomonas; species Sphingomonas rhamnosi. Next base: position 157,945 of record NZ_JAXOJJ010000004.1, on the reverse strand, counting down.
GACTGCAACAGCTTGCGGCGCAGCTCGGGATGGAGCGTCGGCAAGGCGGCTGCGGCACAAAAGGCCGAGGGGAGCCACGGCCTGACTTCGGCGCCGATCAGCCGTTCGTAAAGGAAACGGAACGCCGGAAAACTCGTCAGCCGCCCCTGTCCCAGGTCGAACGCGACCAGGGTCACCAGCGGCGCGAGGAACGGCTCGACCGAGTCGAGCCCGCTGTCGTCGGGTACGATCGCGCGCAAATCGGGAAGCGTGGCATAGAGCCTCGCCTGCGCGCGGATGCTGGCAGCCTCGACCACGTCGCGCGACCAGCGTTGCATGGCGTCGTCGCGATCGAGCCCGATATCGAGCGAGCGGCGGATGTAGCGCTGGGTCGCCGCCGCAAAACCTGCGAACTCCTTCATCTCGGTCAGTGTCGTCGCGCCTTGCGCCGGTTTCATTTTGGCAGCCATGTCGTCACCCCGCCCTCAAAGGAACGGTGCGACTATGCGCCGGGTTGGTTAACAGGCCCTAAGCATCGCCGCGCCGTGATCCCATAGCGCCACGGAAACTGTTGCGCCGCAACATGCCTTGCGACGAAGCGAGCGCTGAAGCATGAAAATTCACGTATCGTGGCGTTCACGCGCAACAAAAATGCGTCGATCCCGCGAGGACCGACGCATCGTGTCATTCCGCCATCCGGATTACATTTAGCCGGACGCTACTAGCCTAGGCCTGCTTGTGCGTCAGGCCGTCCTCGACCGCGGGATTGTATCCGGACGATTCCGGGGCATCGGTGCTCGCCCCTGGCTGGGTCTGCGCGGGCGGATCGCTGGCGTCCATCGACTCGTCCAGCGCGTTGTCGAGGCGTGCGTCCTCGCTGTCGGGGCTCTTCTGCAGCCGCTTGGCGATCGACTTGTCCTGGCCAGCGTCCTGACGCGGATCCCGCTCGGCGTCCTCGGCCGGCGCCACCGACAGACTGTCGAGCGCGCGTTGATCGATATCGGTCATGACAAGTATCTCCTATAAACCTGAAGCATATCAACGATCAGTACGGAGGTACGTTCCTGAAGCGAAACGAAACTCCGGCGCGAAACGCCGTGCTCAGTCGATCCCGACGACGCGTACCACCTGTTCGTACAGCGTTGCCTGACCGAACACCGTCATGAACGCGATATCGGTGGCATCGCGGCCGATACAGACGCGTGCGACGTCCCCGCACGACGCCATCCCGGTCGCGTCGACCAATCGCCAGTCGCCATCCAGCCACAGCTCCGCGACCGCGTGGAAATCGGGCGGATCGACGCCGGGCGCGTAAGCGGAGACGCACCGCGCCGGGATTCCCCCCGCGCGGGCCAGCGCCACCAGCAGATGCGCGTAATCCCGGCACACCCCAGACCGCGATGCAAAGGTGTCGAGCGCGGTCGTCTCCCCGCTGCTCGTGCCCATGCGGTAGTCGAGCGAGTCGCCCACCCAGGCCGCGAGCGCGGCGGCAAGCGGACCGCCCTGCAGCCCGCCGAACTTGCGCATCACGAACCCGTCGAAACGGTCCGACTGGCAATAGCGACTTGGCATCAGATAGGCGGTCAGTTCGCCCGGCAGCATCCGTGGGGGCGTCGCGCGGTAGCGGTCTAGTTCAACCTTCTCGCGCGCGACATCGACGATCGCGCGATATTCGGCGACCAGCCGGCCGTGCCCACGCGCCCAGCACCGCTGGCCGATACCGTCTTCGCCCCGCACCGCGCGGATCGGGGATTCGGACCAGATCGTCAGCGATTCATCAATGATCCGCTGGTCGGCCATCGCTGCCGCCTCGATCTGCAGCAGCACGTCCGCATCCCCGTTGATGCCGTAATCCAGACGCACGTCGATCGACAGGCGCATTGCGCGGAATTCCTTCGCTGTTGGGGTACAAGAAAAGGGCCCGGCGGTTTCCCGCCAGGCCCCTCCCTGAAACGCGTGTGATCGCGGTATCAGTTGCGGCCGCTGCCGAACAGACGCAGCACGAACATGAACATGTTGATGAAGTCGAGATACAGGCTCAGCGCCGACATGATCACGACCTTGCCGACCATGTCCGTACCCGCGACCTGCGCATACAGGCTCTTGGTACGCTGCGTGTCATAGGCGGTGAGGCCCGCGAACAGCAGCACGCCGATCGCGCTGATCACCAGCGCCATGATGCCCGACTGCAGGAACACGTTGACGATGCTGGCGACGATCAGGCCGACCACGCCGATGATCAGGAAGCTGCCGAACGCCGACAGGTCCCGCTTCGTGGTGTAGCCGTAGAGGCTCAGCGCCGCGAAGCCCGATGCGGTCGCAAAGAACGCGCCGGCGATCGACGTGCCGCTATAGACCAGGAAGATGGTCGACATCGACAGGCCCATCAGGACCGCGAAGCCCCAGAACAGCGCCTGCATCGTGCCGGTGCTCATCCTGCCCTGACCGAAGCTCATGCCGAACACGATCGCCAGCGGGGCGAAGATGATGACGTACTTCAGCAGGCCACCACCCATCATGATCTGCGCGGCGGGCGAGGTTTCGCCACCCCACGAGAACAGCAAGGCGACGATGCCCGACAGCAGGACTGCGGAGGCCATGTAGTTGTAGACCGACAGCATGTAGGCGCGGAGGCCCGCGTCATAGGCTTCGGTACGGGCTCCCGTGGCGGCCGCTCCGAACGGCGCGGCACGGGGCCGGGGGTCAGACCAGTTAGCCATTGTTGAAAACTCGCTCCTTTGCCCGGCCCGATGCCGGTTCACTCGAATATCGCTCTTTACGGGGCCTTTTTCAAGACGCGCCACCCGGACTCCTGGTAGGCGTCGGAGGGTCATGATTCGCCTGTTCGTCGCCCTTCGCCCGCCCCCTGCAGTCCGCACACAGTTGGCCGCGACGATGGAGGGGGTGATCGGCGCGCGGTGGCAAGACGACGACCAACTCCACCTGACATTGCGCTTCATCGGCGAGGTCGAACGCCCGCTTGCCGAAGACATCACCGGCACGCTCGGCCAGATCTACGCCGAGGCACCGACCATCGCGCTCAGCGGCGTCGGGCGGTTCGAGCGGCGCGGCGCGACCACCACGTTGTGGGCGGGCGTCACCCCCCACGACGCGCTCGCCGCGCTCCATCGCAAGGTGGATCAGGCCTGCATCCGCGCAGGCCTGCCCGCCGAGCACCGCGCCTATTTGCCGCACGTCACGCTGGCGCGGCTCGCGCGCGGCGCGGCCGGGCCGGACGCCGATCGCTGGATCGCGGATCATGCGGGGTTGGCCAGCGCGCCGTTCGCGCTGCCGCACATGATGCTGTACGAAAGCGTTCTCACGCGCGACGGCGCGCGCTACGAACCGGTGATGCGCTGGCCGCTGGGAACCGGCGGACAGGCCGTGGGTTCGCTATGAAACAACAGGGAGACTGATCATGCGGATTGCGACACTGGCGATGATGGGCGCGGCGACCCTCGGCCTTTCGGCCTGTGAGACGGGTAAGATGGAGACCGGTGCGCCGATGGCAGGTGGCCAGACTGCGACCGCGATGCTGCGCACCGCCGATGGCGCGGACGTCGGCCGCGCGACCGCCAGCGAAGTCGCCGGCGGCATCCGCTTCACGCTCGACGCGAAGGCGATGCCACCCGGCACGCACGGCGCGCACATCCACATGGTCGGCCGCTGCGACGCTCCCGACTTCACCACCGCGGGCGGCCATTGGAACCCGGCCGGGGCGAAACATGGCAGCATGAACCCGCAAGGCCCGCATGAGGGCGATCTGCCCAACCTGATCATCGGCACCGACGGTCGCGGGACGATCGGCATCACGATCCCCGGCGCGACGATGGCCGGGCTGATGGACGCGGACGGATCGTCGTTCGTGGTGCATGCCAACCCCGACGACCTGATGACCGACCCGTCGGGCAACAGCGGCGGCCGCATCGCCTGCGGCGTCTTCGCTCCGGCCTGATCCCTGGCGGCGGGGGAGGCGTCAGAGCGCCTCGCCCGCCGCTTTCGCGCGCGCTTCGCGGGTCGCCTCGGCCCCCGGCGCCAGACGATATGCCGCGATCGCCGCCGCCAGCGTGATCGGCGTCACCACCAGCAACGACAACATGCCGGTCGACAGGCTGCCGGTCAGCGTCGACACCCTCCCCGCCAGATACGGCCCAAGCGCCAGTCCAATAAGCGTGGTCCCGATGAAGAAGGTCGCGGTCGCCGTCCCGCGCATCCGCGGCAGTACCATATCCTGCGTCGTGGCGGCGGCGGCGCCCAGCGCGCACGCCGCGGTAATCTGCGCGAAGAAGATGCCGATGTAGAAGGGCAATGCCGCGCTCGCGGTGAAGGCGAGGATTAGGAACGGCACCGGCACCACCGCGCCGAAGATCACCACCCACAGCCGCCCCGCCGGGTTGCTCCGCCGCAGCCGGTCCGACACGATCCCGCCGATCGTCAGCCCGAGAAACCCTGCCGCCGCCCCAAGTCCACCGACCATCAGCCCCGCCGACGACGGCGTCAGTTCCAGAACGCGCAGCGCATAGGGCGCCGCCCAGAAGCTCGCGGCGTAGCTCAGGAACGCGTTGAACCCGTAGGCGACGACCGTGCACAGAAACGCCGGTGTGCCGACGATCAGCGCGAAGGTCGGCGGGTCGCGGCGCTTCAGCGCGCAGGCCCAGGAAAAGACCGCATAGACCCCGATCCCGACCGACACCCATTGCGGCCATGGCTCGCCCGCCCCCACCAGCGCCACGACGCCACCGATCACCAGCGCCAGTCCTGTAATGTTGACCAGCAACGCACGCGTGCCCCCCATCGCCGCGCCGATCAGAGTCAGCGGCGGCACGATCGTAAGCAGCTCACCGGCAAAGGCACGGAACGGCGCGGGGTGCTTCTCGGGCTCGGGCAACCCCTCGACGGCGCCCCGTATCGGCTCCCTCAACGTCGAGACCCAGATCGCCAGCATCAGTCCAGGCAGGCCGACCGCCATGAACGCCGCCTGCCACCCGACCAGCCCCAACGGCCCGCCGCCCGGCCAGGCGCGGTTCCAGCCCTGCACGATCAACCCGCCGACGAACAACGAACACCCACCGCCGACGAATAGCCCGGCGGAATAGATCGACAGCGCGGTCGCGCGCAGCCGCTTCGGGAAATAATCCGAGATGATCGAATAGGCCGAAGGACTCGCGGTCGCCTCGCCGACCCCGACGCCGATCCGCGCCGCGGCGAGATGCCCGCCGGTCCGCGAAAAGCCCGACACCGCGGTCATCACCGACCACAAGGTCAGCCCGATCGTCATCAGCCGCACGCGGTGCCAATTGTCCGCGAGCCGCCCGAGCGGGATACCGAACAGCGCATAGAACACGCCGAACGCGGTGCCGTACAGGAAACCGAGATCCTGATCCTTCAGCCCCAGGTCGCGTTTGATGTCTTCGGCTAGGATCGAGATGATCTGGCGATCGACGAAGTTCAGCACATAGACGAGGAACAGCACCGACAACACGTACCAGGCGTAGCGCGACGCGCTCGCGTCGCGGTCCGTGTCGATCCCGGTTGCGGCGGTTGCCATGATCCCTCCTATGGTCTTTCGAACACTGGGTATCAGAGCAACTCGCGGAGAAAAAGCGGTTTCGCGGCTATCGGGTACGTCAGCGCGCCGCCTGCGCGCGCCGGCCGGCGCCCTGTTCGAGGCGCCGCAGGAGCGATTCGATGGTCGGGGGACCTGCGGGCGCGGGAGCCGGCCGCGGCGCACGCATCGGAGCCGGTTCCACCGCCTCGATCACCGCCGGCTCAGGCGCAGGCTCGGGCGCGGCCACAACCGCGGGTTCGGGGATCACCAGCGGAGCAACCGGACGCGCCGGCTCCATCGGCACCGGCAACAGCGCCGCCGGATCGAACGCGGCGAGCGGCAGATCGAGGTCCGCCGGGATCGGCCGCTCGGGCGCGGCGGGCATCACCACCTCCATCAGCGGCTGGCCTAGATCGGCCGCGGTCATTGGCATCCGCGGCGGCGCGTCGGGATGCGCATCGGCGCGGCGCAGCACGGGAACGCCCGCGCTGCGCACCGGCTTGACCAAGAACCCGCCGGGTCCGAACAACAGATACAGCGCAGCCCATGTCACCGCAGCGAACAATACGCCGCTGCCCAGCGCCAGCAGCGCGCGCGCGGTCGCGCCCAGCGGCGGCGCGGCGACCGGCAGCAATGCCGCGACACCGCTGTTCCACACCAGGGATTCGAGCATCTCTGCGGGCATTGCGACGAAGCCGATCGCGGCGATCACGCCGACGCCCAGGCCGCCATAGACGGGGAAGGACCGCATCAGATTTTTGCTGGTGAACGCTGACATGAGACATCCAATGAAGCGGTCTTGATGAGCCGCCGGTAGATCGGTTCGTAACGGCGAATGTTTGACGACCAGTTACGCTCCCGTTCGACAAATGCCCGCGCCACGTCGCGCCGCGCGTCCCAGCCCGATCGGTCCTCGAACATGCCCGCGAGCGCCGCCGCGACCGCCGCGGGATCGTCGGGCGCGAACAGCGTCCCGGTCTCGCCGTCACGGATCAGTTCGCGGTGCCCGCCGACATCGGATGCTGCTACGAGTCGCCCCTGTGCCATCGCTTCCAGCGGTTTGAGCGGCGTGACGAGATCGGTCAACCGCATCCGCTTGCGCGGGTAAGCGAGGATGTCGACGAGGCCGTAATAACGCTCGACTTCGGTATGCGGCACGCGCCCGACGAAGTGGATCGCGCCCGCCATCGGCGACGACGCCGCCTGCGCGCGCAACGCCGCCTCCATCGGACCGCCGCCGACCAGCAGCAGCCGCGCGTTGGGCCGCGCCTCGACCAGAGCCGGCATTGCCGCGATCAGATCGTCGAGCCCTTCGTAATCATAGAAGCTGCCGATGAACCCGACGACGTCCTTGCCGTCGAGACCGAGTTCGGCGGCGAGCGCATCGTCGCGCGGCGGCACGGTACCGAAGAGGTCGAGATCGACCCCGTTGGGCGACACGATAATCTTGTCCGCGTCGATTCCCCGCGCGATCAGGTCGCCGCGCAGCCCCTCGCAGATCACCGCGACTCCCCCCGCCCGCCGCACCGCCCAGGTCTCCAACGCACGCGTCGTGCGATAGCGCAGCGAGCCTTCGGTTCCGGTGCCGTTGCCGACCGCCGCATCCTCCCAGAACGCGCGGATCTCGTAGACCAGCGGCAGTGTGCGCCGCCGCGCGACGATCAGCGCGGCCAGCGCATCGATCACCGGCGAATGCGCGTGCAGGATGTCGGGGCGAAAGGCTTCGACCGCCGCCTCGATCCGCGTCGCGAACGTACGGATGCCCGCGAGTTCGCCGATCGGCCCGGCCTTGGCGGGTGCGAGCGTGCGATGGAAGGTCAGGCCGTCGATCGATTCGACCAGGCCCGGCGCCGTACCGTGCCGCGGCCCGGTCACCGCCGCGACCGTCCACCCGCAAGCCTCCTGTGCCTTCAGGATCGCGCGGGTGCGGAACGTATAGCCGCTCTGCAACGGCAGGCCGTGGTCGAGGATGTGGAGAATGCGCATGGATGTCTCCTGCCACCTTTTGGTTTAACGGCGCGTCAACCGGGCCGCGCTACGACGGGCCTTCGTTGGAGCAGGCCGTACCATGATCGACAATCTCGCGCTCGGCCTGACGCACGGCCTGATGATGCTGGCCGCGTTCCTGCTCCTCAAGCGGCCCGATCTCGATTCCGAGCGCGACGCGAAGGCTCCGCGCAAAAAGGGCCGTTTCGGTGCGTGATCTTGCGTTCATCGCGTTCCTGCTCGGGCTGTTCGGGATGGGGATCCGGCGCCCGTTCCTGCTCGTGCTGGTCTATGTCTATATCGACATCGTCTCGCCGCAGCGGCTGACCTATTACCTGCTGAACAGCGTGCCGATCTCGCTGATCGCGGTGGCGCTGGCGGTCGGCGGCTGGGCGGTCGCCGACGACAAGCGCGACACGCGAGTCGCGCCGCGCCAAGGGCTGATCGTGCTGCTGCTGCTCTATTGCTGGGCGACGACGTTGAGCGCAGACTTCCCGATCGAGGCGCTGGAGAAATGGGACTGGGTGTGGAAGGCGCTCGCCTTCGCCGCGTTCCTGCCGCTGACGCTGCGCACGCGGTTGCGGATCGAATCGCTGCTGCTGTTCATGATCCTGTCGGCGGCGTCGATCATCATCGTCGGTGGGATCAAGACGATCGCCAGCGGCGGCGGCGGCTATGGCCAGCTCAACCTGATGGTCGACAACAATTCGGGTCTGTACGAGGGCAGCACGATCAGCGCGGTCGCGATCGCGATCGTGCCGCTGATAGTCTGGTTCATGAAATTCGGCACGATCTTCAAGCCCGACTGGCGCGTGAAGACCTTCTGCCTCGCCTTGGTGTTCGCGTGCCTGTTGATCCCGGTGGGGACCTCGACACGGACCGGGTTGCTCTGCATCGCGCTCTTGGCGCTGCTCTCGCTCCGCGCGGTCAAGCGCAAGGGGCTGTATGTCGGCGCGCTCGCGCTGCTCGGGCTGATCGCAGTACCGTTCCTACCTTCGACGTTCACCGACCGGATGAATACGATCCAGACCTATCAGGCCGACGAGTCCGCCTCGACCCGGCTGGCGGTGTGGAAATGGACCATCGACTACGCCAAGTCGCACCCGTTCGGCGGTGGGTTCGAGGCGTATCGTGGCAACCGCATCCGCTACGACCTCAAGACCGCGGACGGCAGCGCACCTAAGGCCGGCCCCAAGGTCGAGATCGACAAGGCGCGTGCCTATCACAGCGCCTATTTCGAGATGCTCGGCGAACAGGGCTATTTCGGGCTCGCATTGTGGCTGACGATCAATCTCGTCGGGATCGTTCGCATGGAGATCCTGCGCCGCCGCTACCGCGATCCCGAGGGGCCCTATGCCTGGGCGGGACCGCTCGCCGCCGCGTTGCAGAGCGGGCACCTGGTGTACCTCCTCGGCGCGGCATTCATCGCGATCGCGTTCCAGCCGTTCATCTACATGCTGATCGGCGCGCAGATCGGGCTCGACACCTATCTCGCGCGCAAGCGCCGAGAAGAGAGTTTCCGCCCGATGCGCCGCGCGGCAGACCCGCTGCCCGCATGACCGAACTGCGCGCGCTGACGAGCGTTCGCGGGATCGCCGCCTGGTTCGTCGTCCTCTACCATATCCGCCTGTCGATCGCCGGCTTGCCGGTGGCGGTGCGCGACGTGTTGGCCAAGGGCTATCTCGCGGTCGATTTCTTCTTCCTGCTGTCCGGCTTCGTGATCTGGCTGACCTGGCATCAGCGTCTGCGCGAGCCGGGCAATGTCCGGTGGTTCCTGCTCAAGCGCCTCGCCCGGATCTGGCCGTTGCACCTGGTGGTGCTAGCCGGCGCGGTGGCACTGGCACTCGTGCTGCAGGCGACCGGCCGCGCCGACCCGGCCGACTATCCGTTCGCGGACCTGCCGCTGCACATCCTGCTGGTCCAGAATTGGGGTTTCACCGGTCGACTGGCCTGGAACGACCCGAGTTGGTCGATCAGCGCCGAACTGGGTGCTTATCTTCTGTTTCCGGTGCTGGTTGCCGCGGTCGACTGGCGCCGCGTGCCTATTGCCGCGCTGATCGGGGCGGCGGTCGCGATCCTGATGCTGCTCCACGTAACGATGGGCGCGCCGACGCTAGGCACCGACATCCCGCGCTTCGGCCTGCTCCGTTGCCTGACGGAATTCGCCACCGGCACGATAGTCGGCGCACTGTGGCTGCGTCTGCGTGGGACGCGCAGCGCGCCGATCGCCGCCGCCGTTGGGGCGACATTGCTGGCCGCATGGGCGCTGGGAGCGCGGGAGACATTGGTCGTCCCCGCCGCGTTCGCCTGCCTGCTTCTTGTCCTCGCGCTGACATCCGGCGCGGCGCGCAACCCGCTTGAAGGACGCTGGCTGCACGCCTTGGGCGAGATCAGCTACGCGACCTATCTGGGCCACTTCATGCTCTGGGTCGTATTCAAGCTGAGTTTCGTCAGCGACGCTACCGCGGTCTCGCCCGGGCTCATCGCGGCCTATCTCGCGCTGGTGCTAGTGAGCTCTATCGCGCTCTACCATCTGGTCGAACGCCCCGCGCAACGATGGATCAACCGCACGGGTCGTGCCAACGGACGCCCGGATCCAGCGCTGCCTGCACCGGCAACACTGGATCCTGGGTCTACTCCGGGCTGATGCGTCAGTCCGTCGGCTCGTCCGCAAGCTCTTCCTCGAGCGCGCTGATAATCGCCGCGTTGAACGCAGGGATGTCGTTCGGATTGCGGCTGGTGATCAGGTTGGCGTCGACCACGACCTCTTGGTCGACGACGTCCGCACCGGCATTCTCCAGGTCGGTCCGGATCGACGGATAGCCGGTCATCTGACGCCCATCGATCACGTCGGCCTCGGCGAGCAGCCACGGCGCGTGACAGATGGCGGCGACGATCTTGCCGTCTTCCATGAACTCGGTAATGATCTCGATCGCGCGCTCCTGCTGGCGCATCGTATCGGGGTTCACCACCCCGCCGGGCAGCACCAGCGCGTCGTAATCATCGGTGTCGACCTCGTCGAGCGTCAGATCGGGGGATGCCGTCTCGGCCTTGTTGATGTCGCCCTTCATCCCCTGAATCGGATCGGTCTTGATCGACGCCAACGTCACCTTGGCGCCCGCGGCCTCGAGCGCCTTGCGCGGTTCGAACAGTTCGACGGTCTCGAACCCGTCCGTGGCGAGGAACAGAACGCGTGCCTGTGAAATATCGGCCATGTCGTATCTCCGGTGATTGCTTATCCCCAGAACACGCGGCCGCCCCGCCGCGTTCCGGAACGATGCGTCGCGTCGAACATTTCGAAAGGCCAAAGGAGCGACGCATTTGGCGACACGCATCGTGTATTCCGACGACTCGAAGCCCGGCATCACCCGGAAGAAGGTCCACGACAATTGGGGCTATTGGGATGCCAAGGGCGTCCGCATCACCGATCGCGACGAGATCGACCGGTTGAACGCGATCGGCCTGCCGCCCGCCTATGGCGATGCGTGGTTCTGCCCCAAGCCGAATGGTCATATCCAGGCGGTTGGCTGGGACGAGAAGGGTCGTAAGCAATATCGCTATCATCTGGGCTTTCGGGAAGCGCAGGACGCCGCGAAGTACGAACGCTGCGCCAATTTCGGTCACGCCCTGCCCAAGCTGCGCAAGCGCGTCGAAGCTGACCTCGCCACCCGCACGCTGACCCGCGACCGCGCGGTCGCCGCGGTCGTCCGCCTGCTCGACACCGCGCATATCCGCGTCGGCAATGAAGCCTATGCCGAGGCGAACGAGAGCTTCGGCGCAACCACGCTACGCAAACGGCATGGCGCGGTCAGCGGCGGAACGCTGAAACTGCAGTTCAAGGGGAAGTCCGGCAAGGAGCGCACGCTGAAGGTTGCCGACCGCGCGCTGGCCAGCGTGGTAAAGAAAATGGCCGATCTCGACGAACAGCATCTGTTCGCCTGGCTCGACGACGCCGGAGAGGCGCACCCGGTCACCTCGTCCGACGTCAACGCCTATATCAAGGCCGCGACCGGCGAGGATTTCACCGCCAAGCATTTCCGCACCTGGGCCGCCAGCGTCGCGGCGTTCGAGGCGCTCGCCACCGCCGAGCGCGACCTCAGCCTGAAGACGATGCTCGAACCCGTCGTCGCCAAGCTCGGCAACACCCCGGCGATCGCGCGCAAGAGCTATGTTCATCCCTCGCTCATCGACCTGGTGAAAAAGGGACAGTCCAGTTTTCGCGCGGGGCTCCGCCTGCCCCGCGCCAAACGCTATCTGACGCGCGAGGAATGCGGGTTGATCAAATTCCTCGAGGCCGGGACGCCCGCCGCCCCCGCGCTGGTGGCGGCGATCGCCGCACCGATCGCGAAAGCCGCCTGACGAGAGTTATCGAATGTCCAAAACGCCGACCGTTGCCAAAGCCCCGTTGATCAAACCCGTCGATATCCAGGCGCAGGTCCAGACGTTCTTCGAATCGAGCACGCTCTGGATCCACACCAACTGGGTAAAGATCCTGATCGCGTTCGCGGCTGGCGCGGTGATCGTGATCGCGCTGCACGCCGCGCGCCGGCTGGGCCGCAAGCTGTGCGACGGCGACCGCGCGCGGTTCGGCTGGACCAGCGTTGCGGGTCGCGCAATCGTGCGGACCAACAACTTCTTCATCGTCATGCTCGCGGTCAAACTAGTCGTCGGCTATGCGGGCGCCCCTCAGGAGGTGTCGACGACGGTCAACTTCCTGTGGACCGTCGCGTCGGTGTTCCAGGCGGCGATCTGGGCGCGCGAGATCATCCTCGGCTCGATCGAGCATCGCACCGCCTCCGAACATTATTCGGGCGAAGCGCTGCTGTCGGCGATGGGGCTTATTCGCCTGCTCGTCACGCTCGTGCTGTTCGCGGTCGCGCTGGTCGTCGTGCTCGACAATCTGGGCGTCAACGTCACCGGCCTGGTCGCGGGTCTGGGCGTTGGCGGCATCGCGATCGGGCTGGCCGCGCAGGGCATCTTCGCCGATCTGTTCGCCGCCCTCGCGATCATCTTCGACCGCCCGTTCCGCCGCGGCGACAATATCAGCTACGACACCGCGTCCGGCAGCGTCGAGGGCATCGGCCTGAAATCCACGCGCATCCGCGGCATCGACGGCGAAGAGCGGATCATTTCGAACAAGAACCTCCTCGACAAGGAGATCCTCAACAACACGCAGCGCAACCACCGCCGCGCGAAATTCGTGATCGGCGTCTCCTATTTCACGCCGCCCGAGGTATGCGCACGGATCCCCGACATGCTGCAGGAGATCGTCGAGGCGAACGGCAAGACCTTCATCCGCGCGGGGTTCACCGGGTTCGGCGCCTCCAGCCTAGATTTCGAAGTGCAGTTCGACAGCGACGGCCCCGACTACAAGGCGTTCTACGACGGCCGCACCGCGGTCGGGATCGCCATTCTGCAACGCCTCAACGACGAGAAGATCGAGATCGCCTTCCCCACCCAGACCACGCTGACCGCCGCGCCGGACGGGTCGCTGGTGATGCCCTATCCGGCGGTCCAGGCGGTCAAGACGGTAGCGGAAAGCGACGCCTAAGGGGTCAGTCCTCCGCGATCTTGCTGTGCAGCCGGGTGTCCTTCATCCGCAGATACACGATCAGCGATACGCCGATCATCGCGGTGACGTACCAGTAGAAGCCGCGCTCCATGCCCTCGTTCTTGAGCCACAGCGCGACATATTCGGCGGTGCCGCCGAACATCGTGTTGGCCAGCGCATAGGGCAGCGCGACGCCCAGTGCGCGGATATGCGCGGGGAACAGCTCCGCCTTCACCACCGCGTTGATCGCGGTGTAGCCGGTGACGATGAACAGCGCCGCGACGACCAGCGCGAACGCCAGATACGGGTTGGTCGCGGTCTCTAGCACGGTGAAGATCGGCACGGTGAACAGCACGCCGGCGATGCCGAACCCGACCATGAGTGGCTTGCGTCCGATGCGATCCGACAGTGCGCCCGCGGCCGGCTGGAACGCCGCATACAGCGCCAGCGCGGCGGTCATGATCAGCGTCGCGGATTCGCGGCTGAACCCGCTCGTGTTGACCAGGAACTTCTGCATGTACGTGGTGTAGGCGTAGAATGCGAGCGTACCGCCCGCGGTCAGCAGCAGTACAGTGAACGCCTCGCGCGGATACTTGCTGAACAGCTGCCATCCGCTCGACTTGGGGGCACCGTCCGATTTGACGTTCTGGTAGGATTCGGTCTCCAGCAACCCGCGACGGATGCGGAACACGACGAGCGCAAGCACGCCGCCGATCGCGAACGGAATGCGCCAGCCCCATTCGTCGAGTTGCGCCGTCGATAGCGTCGCCTGCAGCAGCAACAGCACGCCGAGCGCGAGCAGCTGCCCGGCGATGAGCGTGACATACTGGAAGCTGGAGAAGAAGCCGCGTCGCGACTTGCCCGCCATCTCCGACAGATACACCGCGCTGGCGCCATATTCGCCGCCGACGCTGAGCCCCTGGATCAGCCGAGCGAACACCAGCAGCGCGGGTGCCACCCAGCCGATCGTCGCGAACCCCGGCGTGATCGCGATCAGGAAAGAGCCCGCGCACATCAACGTCACCGACAGCGTCAGCCCCGCCTTGCGGCCGCTGCGGTCGGCGTAGATGCCCATCACCCACGCCCCGATCGGCCGCATCAGGAATCCGACCGCGAACACCGCCGCGACGCTCATCAGCTGCGCGGTCGAATTGCCCTTCGGGAAGAACACCGGCGCGAAATACAGCCCGAACGCCGAATAGACGTACCAGTCGAACCATTCGACGAGATTGCCCGCCGAGCCGCCGAGGATCGATTTTAGGCGGGTCTTCTGGTCGCGTTCCATCATTTCGTCCCCCGCGTGGCAAAGCCGCGCTTCTTGAGCAGTGCATTGACGTCCGGATCACGCCCGCGGAACGCGCGATACGCCTCCGCCCGGTCGGTCTCGTTGCCCGTCGACAGCAGAACGCGCGCGAACTTGTCGGCGGTCGCCTTGTCCCACGGGCTGCCGGCTTCCTCGAACGCGGCAAACGTGTCGGCGTCCATCGTCTCGGACCAGAGGTAGCTGTAATAGCCCGCCGAATAGCTGTCCGATGCGAACAGATGCTGGAACTGCGGCACGCGGTGCCGCATCACGAGCTGCCTGGGCATGCCGATTTCGGCGAGCGCCGCGGCCTCGAACTTGTCGGGATCGATCACCCCGTCGGGGACGGTGTGGATCTTCATGTCGACGATCGCCGACGACAGATATTCCGCGGTGGCGAAGCCCTGGTTGAAGGTGCGCGACTTCTCGATCTTGTCGAGCAGGTCCTGCGGCATGGCGGCCTTGGTCTGGTAGTGCCGCGCATATTTGTCGAGCACGTCGCGGGTCAGCAGCCAATGCTCGTTCACCTGGCTCGGATATTCGACGAAGTCGCGTGGTGTGCCGGCTAGGCCGGGATATTCCACATTCTGCAGCATCGCATGGATCGCGTGGCCGAATTCGTGGAACAGCGTCTGCGCGTCGTCGAGGCTGATCAGGATCGGTTCGCCGGGCGCGCCCTTGGCGAAATTGTTGTTGTTGGAAGACAGCACTAGCTGCGCCGGGGCGAGTCCACGCTGGCCGCGATAGGTGTTCGCCCAAGCGCCCGAACGCTTGCCGGTTCGCGCGAAATCGTCGCGGTAGAACAGGCCGACATCCTTGCCGTTGCGGTCGGTGACGCTCCACACCCGCATGTTGGGCTCGAACACCGGCACGGTGCCGGTGATCTCCTTGAAGTTCAGCCCGTACAGCCGGTTGGCGGCGTAGAGCGACCCCTGGATGATGTTGCCGAGCTCGAAATACGGCTTCAGCTGCGCCTGATCCAGGTCGTACCGGCTTTTACGCACCTTCTCCTGGTAGAAGCGGTAATCCCACGGTTCGATCGTCAGCGACGTGCCCGCGACCTTCTGCATATCCGCCACCTCTTCGGCGACGCGGCCCTTTGCGGCGGGCCAGACGCGCATCATCAGGTCCATCGCCGCGGCGGGAGTCTTGGCCATCGTGTCCTGCATCCGCCAGTCGGCATGCGTCTTGAACCCGAGCAGATGCGCGCGGTCGGCGCGCAGCTTGACGATCTGCGCGATCGTCGCGTTGGTATCGTTTGCGTCGCCATTGTCGCCGCGATTGACGAACGCGCGCCACACCTTCTCGCGCAGGCCACGGTCGGTCGCATAGGTCAGCACCGGATCGACCGCCGAGCGCGTGTTGACGATCGCCCAGCCCGGCAGCTTGCGCTCGACGGCGGCGGCCTTGGCGACCGCCTTCACGCTGTCGGGAAGGCCGGCGAGCTGCGCCTCGTCGGTGACCGTGATCGCCGTACTCTCATCGGCGAGCAGCTTTTCGCCGAACGTCGAAAACGCGGTCGCAAGCTTTTGGTTATACTGCGAAAGCTGCGCCTTCTGCGCGTCGTCGAGCTTGGCGCCCTGCCGCACATAGCTATCGTAGATCCGCGTCACGAGGCGGATCTGCTGCGCGTTCAGCCCACTGGAATTACGCGTGTCGTAGATCGCCTGGATGCGTGCGAACAGCGGCTTGTCGAAGGTGATCGCGTCCGACGCGGCGGAGAATTTGGGCGACCATTCGCGGTCGAGCGCCTGATACGCCGGCGTGTTCATATTGCCGGTCATCACGCCGAACAACGTCATCACCTGGCCGTAACGCTTGCCCGCCAACTGCATCGGCACGATCGTGTTCGCGAACGTCGGCTTGGCCGGATTGTCGGCGATCGTCCGGTATTCCGCGGCGCGCTCGGCCAGCGTAGTCGCAAAGGCGGGCGGAAACAGCTCGGGCCGCACCTTGTCCCACGGCGGCACCCCGCCATCGGGGCCGGTCCACTCAGCGAGCAGCGGGTTGGCGGCAGGGGCTGGCGCGGTCGCCTTCTGGGCGATGGCTGCGGTCGAGGCGAGCAGCAGCGCGGCGCCGGCGGCGAAATAGAAAGACTTCACATGGAACTCCCGGTCGATGTGCCGGGCACCATAGAGAGAAAGGCGGGCGGTATAACCCCCGATCCGTCTCCCGGCGCTCACCGCCTTACCGCTCCCGCCAACTGGCCGGCCGGCCGGCATCGCGCCCGAACACGAAGATCAGCGCGACTGATCCTTCGGGTTGAGCCGGCTGCCATACAGATAGTCGGGCTCGAACTCGGCGATCCGCTCCAGCGCCTTGCGATCGAGGATCCGCACTTCACTGCCTTTGAACGTCATCGCGCCGCGCTCGCGCAGGCTGCGCAGCACGCGGTTGACGTGGACGCCGGTAATTCCGCACGCTTCGGCAAGATCGGGCTGCGTCATTGCCAGCGAAAACACCCCGTCCTTGGCGAGTCCGACCATCTCGAGCCGGACGTGCAATTCGCAGAACAGATGCGCGAGCCGCCCCTCGGCGCCCAGCCGCCCGAGCCGGAAGATCCATTCGCGGTGCATCGCCGAATCGAGCAACGTGCTGAACCACAGCATCCGCGTGAGATGTGGGAACCGTTCGGTGATCGTCGTCAGCGTGCGATGGTCGAACGTCGCAACCTTCGCCGGACCCAGGGTCGCGACGTCGTGATCGAGCCGCTTCATCGGAAAGCCGTGCAGATCGACGAAATCGCCGGGCACGTGCACCGCGACGAGCTGTCGCTGCCCCTCGCGGTCGTCCATGTAGCGGCAGATATACCCTTCGAGCAGCAGCGTGCTGCTGTCGACCGGGTCGCCCGCACGCACCAGCTGGTGCCGCGCCGGCAGCGACCGGACCCCTGCGACACTGTCTTCGATCACGCGGATCTCGTCGTCGCTCAATTCGTCGCGACCGCGACCGAGCAGAAATTTTCCGGTTAGCATCGCGCCCCCTTTTTCCCGGTGTTCGGCACCCGCACAACCGCAGGATTCGTACTTACATAGGTCAATGCATGTCGTCGCATGTGAAACATTAGCCCCGCCCGAGTGTTCCTCGGCGACCATGTATCGACCGATATTTCAGAATGATCACCCGTTGGCCCAGGCGTTTATCGCGACTGTCGAGGCCCCGCAATTCCCGTGTGTCGGCGCCAAATCGGCCCTTGGACGCGGGCAGATGGACATCATCGTCGCGCGCGACGTGCGGTCGGCCTGGGACGACATGCGTATCCTGCCGGCGCTCGGCGAGACGGTGCGCAAATATCATGACGACCGCGCGATCTTTCGTACGCTCGTCGTGTTGTTCGAGGCGCCTGCGCTGCTGACCGAGGAGCAGTTCGAGGCGCATCTGTGGGCGCGCGCGCAGTCGCTGAGCGACAAGGACGAATGGCTGGGGTACCGGCCCGATCCCAGCGTCAGCAGCGACCCCGACGATCCCCATTTCTCGCTGAGCTTCTCGGGCGAGGCCTTCTTCGTGGTTGGGCTGCACCCCAACGCCAGCCGCCCCGCGCGGCGGTTCGAATCGCCGGCGATGGTGTTCAATCTGCACGATCAGTTCGAGGTGCTGCGCACCCAGCAGCGTTATGACAAGCTGCGCTCGTCGATCCTGGCGCGCGATCTGGTCTATGCGGGCAGCGAGAATCCGATGCTGGCGCGACACGGGGAGTCCAGTGAAGCACGCCAGTATAGCGGCCGCGTCGTCGACGAATCGTGGAAATGTCCGTTCAAGCGAGGTGAAGCGCATGGGTGACGTGCAGACGATCCCGCCGCAGTCGGGCGCAGGCTTTACGCTCGACCGAGGGCAGACTCTGACGGTGATCGATCCCGAGGGTCGGCAGGTCGCCGATCTGCTTGCGTTCAACCGCGCCGACATCCGCGAGGTGCTATCGTCGGGACGGACGCTCGATTACGCTAGCCGGCTATATCTGACGACCGGCGATCCGCTCTATTCGAACCGCAGCAACGTGATGTTGAACATCGTGTCCGACGATGTCGGCCGGCACGATTTCCTGCTGACGCCGTGTTCGAAGGAGACGTTCGCGATCATCTATGGCGACACCGATCCGCACCGTGGCTGCTTCGGCAACCTTGCCGAAGCGCTCGACCCCTGGGGTGTCGAGCCCGACATGATCCCGATCGCGTTCAACTGTTTCATGAACGTCCCGATCGACGGCACGACGGGCACCTTCACGGTCGAACCGCCGCTCAGCCAGGCGGGCGACACGATCGTGTTCCGCGCCGAGATGGACCTCGTCATCGGGTTGACCGCATGTTCGGCGTTGCAGTCCAACGGCGGCGCGTTCAAGCCGATCCAGTACCGGATCGACTGACACCGTAGCAAGGACCCCACATGACCGACAGCGCGACGCCCCCGAAGCCGCTGATCGGTCGTGATACGCAACTCTGCATGTCGCTCTCGGCGCGGCCCGGCAATTTCGGGACGCGCTTCCATAACCGCCTCTACGCGCTGACTGGACTCGATTACGTCTACAAGGCGTTTTCGACTGCGGATTTGGCAGGCGCAGTGGGCGGCATCCGCGCGCTCGGGATCCGTGGATGCGCGATCTCGATGCCGTTCAAGGAAGCGGTGATCGCACTGCTCGACGGGCTCGCGCCGTCGGCGGCGGTGATCGACAGCGTCAACACGATCGTTAACGACGATGGCGTGCTGACCGGCCACAACACCGATTATGCCGCGGTGGTCACGTTGCTCGCCGGAATCGACCCCGCGACGCGGTTCGTGCTGCGCGGTTCGGGGGGCATGGCGAAGGCTGTGGCCGCGGCGTTGCGCGATTCCGGGTTTTGCGATGGCCGCATTGTCTCACGCAACGAGCCGGCGGCGCGTAATCTCGCCGAGCAATACGGCTTCGGCTGGAGCGTGGCGGTCGATCCGGGCGCGGCGCTGCTGATCAACGCGACCCCGATTGGCATGACCGGGCCGGACGAAGGGACACTAGCGTTTCCGGTCGAAACGATCGCGGCGGCCAGCACCGCGTTTGACGTCGTGCAATATCCGCCCGAGACCCCGTTCCTACGCGCTGCCGCAGCGTCCGGTAAACGCACGATCACCGGCACCGAGGTCGCGACGTTGCAGGCGCTGGACCAGTTCACGCTGTATACGGGCGTGACCCCGACGGCCGATCAAGTCGCCGACGCCGCGGCGTTTGCACGCGCCAACAGCTAGGCGTCGGTCTCGACGAGTTCGACGATCTCGAACGCGTGGCGGGTCCAGCCCCGCATGCGCGCCGCATCGGTGGTGGCGGTCCGCTTGCGCTTGGCCTCGGCCAGTGATCGCGTATGGCCCCAGAACACTTCGGTCTTGCCGTTCGCGAGCACCGCGACGATCCGCCAGTAGTGCGTGAACGCATCGGCGGTCGGGCCGATCGTCTTGACGTAACCGTCGGGCAGGGTCGCGGTCAAAAACCGGCGTTTGCGCGCCACCCGCGCTAGCGCAGACGCCGCACGCGCGGCGATCGCCGGCCGGGCGCGGTCGCGACATAGCTGCCGAGCGCGCCGGCCTTGATCGTCACGGTGTCGCCGCGGCGCGGTGGCAGCATGACCTGATCGGTCGTTTCCCAGACGCTGTTGTCGTCGAGTTCGAACCGCATCAGCCCGCCGGGCAGCGACACGCTACTCCGCATGACCGCGGTCAACTGCTTGAGCGCCTGCTCGTCGTCGCCCCCGCCGAACAGCTTGATCGACGGCAGCGAGAATCCGAACAGCGATCGTTTCGCGCGCTGCACTTCGGCGCGGTCGAGAACGACGAAGTCCTTCGCGCGCTGCCCGCTGACGACGGCCTTGGCGGTGCGGTCGAAACACGCAAGTCGTTCGGCATCCTGCGCAATGTCGACGCACCGCGCCAAGTCGTCGAGCGCCTTTGACGGGGTCGCCGCCTCGCGCTCCCGTGCCGCAACCGGCGTCGCCGCCATCGTTGCAACCGAAACTGCCAATACTGCGCGTCGCATGCGATCCCCCGATGTTTTCCGCAGGGTAGCGTGATGATCCTGCACAGGCAACGACAGCAACACTTCCTTATTCGGCGACAGTAATGCTTCCCTTTTGTGACGAACAGGACACAGAGTCTGCACAAACGTAACCGAATATCGCACGCATGATTGCGAGTTGTTGCGAACATATCCTAGTCATGGCGCCAAGGTGGTCGGAAAAACGGAGCAAAGTCTCTGCCGAACCACCGTAAGACAATTGAAAAAGGGGTTTATGATGCAGATGACCGTCCGTTCGCGCCTGCTCGCGTCGACGTTGTTCGCGGGGGCGGCCGTGTTCGCTGCGCCTGCCACCGCGCAGATCACGCCCGCCACGCAGGAAACCCAGCAGGTTTCGCAGGATCCCAACACGCCCCCGCCGGCCCAAGAGGGCCAGGACATCGTCGTCACGGGCACGTTGATCAGCAACCCCAACCTCGTCTCGTCAAGCCCGGTCAACGTGGTCTCCGAGAACGAACTGACGCTGCGCAACATCAACAACGTCGAACAGGTGATCCGCGAACTGCCGGGCGCGGTCGCGGGCCTCGGCTCGGCCACCAACAACGGCAATGGCGGCTTTGCGACGATCAACCTTCGCAACCTGGAATCGAAGCGCAACCTGGTGCTGCTCGATGGTGACCGGATCGTCCCCGCGCAGCAGAACGGCACGGTCGATCTCAACAACATCCCGGTCGCGCTGCTGCAGCGCGTCGACATCCTGACCGGCGGCGCGTCGACCACCTATGGCGCCGACGCAGTGTCGGGCGTCGCGAACTTCATCACCAAGAAGAACTTCGCCGGCATGGAGGCATCGGCCAGCCAGCAGGTCACCGAGGACGGCGATTCGAACTATTTTCGCGCGGACCTGACGATCGGTGCGAACTTCGACGATGGTCGCGGCAACGCCGTGCTGAGCCTGGGCTACCAGGAAGCGGATCCGCTGTACCAGGGCGACCGCGACGTCTCGGTCTTCGGGATCGGCTCGGGCAACGGTGTGGCGTCGGGCTCGTCCTTCACCAGCGTGCCGACGACGATCTCGTTCTCCAGCGGTGATCTTCAGATCAATCCCGCGGGCACCGCGCTGGTGCCGCAATATCAGGGCTTCAACTTCAACCCGTACAATATCTTCCAGACGCCGTTCAAGCGCTACAACATCTTCGCGCAGGCGAACTACGAGATCAACGACAACCTGGAAGTCTATACGCGCGGGCTGTTCTCGAAGAACACCGTCAGCACGATCATCGCGCCGTCGGGCGTGTTCGGCGAACAGCTGACGGTTCCGGGCAACAACCCGTATCTGCCCGCAGGCATCCGTGATCAGCTTTGCACGCTCAACGGCATCGCACTGGGAGCGGCGTGCAACACCAATCCCGCGATCCTGTTGCCCGCGGTCTATCGCCGTTCGGTCGAACTCGGACCGCGCGTGTCCGACTATACGACCCAGGTCTTCGATTATAAGGCCGGCCTGCGCCTGCGCTTCTCCGATCACGTCAAGCTTGATGTATCGGGCGCCTATGGCGAGAGCGAACTGACGCAGGTCCAGTCGGGCTATGTGTTGCGCAGCCGTGTCCAGCAGGCACTCAATGCGACCAACACCACGACCTGCAACGTCACGACCAATGGCTGCGTCCCGCTCAACCTGTTCGGCGAAGCCGGGTCGATCACCGCGGCGCAGGCGGCGTTCCTGAACGGCGAGAGCTCGATCCGCATCAAGACCGCGCTGTCGCAGGCTAAGGCCGTTCTCAACGGCGATTTCGGCACGACCTCGCCCTTCGCGGACCAGCCGATCGGCTTCGCGCTGGGCGGCGAGTATCGCAAGTACAGCTATCGCCGCAGTCCCGACGCCTATGCGCTGTCGCCAGGCGAACTGGGCGGCGCCGGTGGCGCGATCCTGCCATTCTCGGGCAGCTTCGACGTCCGCGAGGTGTTCGGCGAGGTCATCGCGCCGCTGGTCACCGGGCGTCCGTTCTTCCATTCGCTGACGCTCGAAGGCGGCTTCCGCTATTCGGACTACAAGGTCCAGGCGGCGAACAATCCGAGCTTCAACGCCTGGACGTACAAGGGCGGTGCGAGCTTCGAGCCGGTCGAGGAAATTAAGTTCCGCGGCGTCTATCAGCGCGCGGTGCGTGCGCCGAACATCGACGAGCTGTTCTCGCCCGTCGTCACCGGCCTCGACAACCTCGCACCAGGGCTCGACCCCTGCGTCGGCGCCCGTCCGGTCGGCAACGTCAACCTGACCGCCGCATGCCGCAACCAGGGTGCACCGGCGGCGGTAATCGGCACGATCCAGGAACCGTCGGCAGGCCAGGTCAACGTGACCGGCGGCGGCAGCGTCAACATCCGTCCGGAAAAGGCCGACACCTATACGCTGGGCGTCGTCATCCAGCCGCGCGGTCTGGTGCCGGGCCTCAGCGTCGCGGTCGATTACTTCAACATCAAGGTGAAGGACGCGATCACCTCGGCACAGCCGAGCGACATCCTCAGCGACTGCTTCGGCTCCAACCCGTCTGCGATCACCGCGGCGCAAGCTGCCTCGGCTGCATGTACCTCGATCCGTCGCGGCACCACGACGGGTCGCCTGAGCGGTTCGAGCGCAACGATCCCCGGCCTGCCGCAGCCGCTGACCAACCGCGGCCGCCTGGCGACCGACGGTATCGACCTGACCGCCAACTACGCCCGCGACTTCGGTGATTTCGGGTTCAACATCGGGTTCCAGGGCACCTGGACCGCGCATCGCTATTTCCAGGCATCGCCGACCGGCTACAACCGCGACTGCGTGGGCTATTACAGCACTAACTGCACCTCGATCCAGCCGGAGTATCAGTGGAACCAGCGTACCAGCCTGTCCTACGGGCCGGCCACGCTGTCGCTGCTGTGGCGTCACCTGGGCGCGGTTCAGTATGAGGGCCAGGCGGACGATTTCGCGGCACGCGGTTTCTCGGCTACCTCGCGGAACCTGTTCAACGGCACGGTGACCGGTCCGTCGCCGCTGGCCGGCGGCCAGTACAACTTCAACAAGATCGAGGCCTACAACTACCTCGACGCGTCGGTGCAGTTCGAAGTCAACGACAACTTCACGCTGACCGGGTCGCTGCGCAACCTGACGGGCAAGAAGGCGCCGTTGGTCGGCTCGTCGGCCGGGTCCACCGCGTACAACAGCGGCAACACCTATCCCGCGACCTACGACGTCCTCGGTCGTCTGTTCAGCGTCTCGGGCAAGCTGCGCTTCTAAGCGCACCTGCCGCGAACGATCGAAGGGGGTGGCCGCCAGGCTGCCCCCTTTTTCGTTGGCGGGCGCGGTCGCCACTTGCGCATGCCGACCCAAGGTAGAGGATAGAGCCGATGGCCAACATTCCCCCCACAGCCACATCGTTCGTCAACGCCGCACTCGCAGCGCGGCAGCGCGGCGATGCCGCCGGCGAACGCCGGCTGCTCGACGACGCGCTCCGCGCCGCGCCCGACCATCCGCAGATCCTCAATGCGCGCGGCATGCGCGCGCTGGGCGACGGCGATCTCGACCAGGCGCTGACCTGTTTCGAACGCGCCGCCGCGCGCGATCCGGGCCAGCCGGTGCTGTGGATCAATCAGGCGACGATCCACCGGACGCGCGGCAACGACGCTGGCGAACGCGCCGCGCTGGACGCCGCGCTGGCGATCGACCGGCTCAACTTCACCGCGCAATTGCGGATGGCAGAACTCCACCAGCGACGCGGCGACACGATCGCGGCGGCGCAGGGCTGGTCGGGGGTCGTGCAGATGGCCACCGCGATGACCGAACGACCGCCGGGGATCGAGGACGCGCTGGTC
This sequence comes from Sphingomonas rhamnosi, assembly GCF_036663615.1. Lineage (NCBI taxonomy): Bacteria > Pseudomonadati > Pseudomonadota > Alphaproteobacteria > Sphingomonadales > Sphingomonadaceae > Sphingomonas > Sphingomonas rhamnosi. Next base: position 133,758 of record NZ_JAXOJJ010000004.1, on the reverse strand, counting down.
CGCGGCCGCGCGTTCCTAGCGGATCACACCGCCACCTTGGGCACGGCACTGGCCGGCGAGCTCGGCTCGGCGCTGGGCGACGCCGGGGCGCGGCGGATCACCGCGTGCATCGACCATATGCTCGGCAGACGTGCGATCTACACCAACCAGTGTTCGGGCGTGCACGTGCCGTTCCTGCCTGCTGACGAGTTTTTCGATTCCGCCGCCTTCCCCTGGTTCGCCGCGCTGGAAGCGCAGACCGCCGCGATCCGCGCGGAAGCGCTGGCGCTGGTCGCGTCCGACGACGCGCCGATCCGCCCCTATGTCCGGCTCGATCGTGGCACGCCGCAGAACAAATGGTCCGCGCTCGACAACAATGCCGACTGGAGCGCGTGCTTCCTATGGGAGTTCGGGGTGCGCAACGATGCCGCCTGCGATCGCTGCCCGGCGACCGCCGCGGCGCTGGCGGCGGTGCCGCAGACCGACATCCCCGGCAAGGCACCGACGGCCTTCTTTTCGATCCTGCGGCCGCACGCGCACATCCCGGCGCATACCGGCGTCACCAACGCGCGGACGATCGTCCATCTGCCGCTGGTCGTGCCCGAAGGGTGCAGCTTCCGCGTCGGCGGCGAAACGCGTGCGTGGCGCGAGGGCGAGGCGTTCGCGTTCGACGACACGATCGAGCACGAGGCCTGGAACCGCAGCGACGCGCCGCGCATCGTGCTGATCCTCGACGTCTGGAACCCGCATCTCACCGCGCAGGAACGCCGTCTGCTGCGCGACGTGTTCCGGATCAGCGGTCAGGGCGGCGTGGCGCCCTAGGGTTCGTCGAGTTGCGCGCGGTACTGCTCCAGATGCTGCGCGTAGTTCCGCCAGCGGCCTGCCGAGCGCCCATGCAGCGGCTGCCGGACCTGCCACACGCTGGCGGTACGGACGACACCGCCCGCGCCTTGGTCGGCGAGCACCGCGTCCTCCCAGTCCAGGCCGGCGAAGTCGAGCAGAGCGCCGATCGTCGCGCGCGGCGCGCTCACGACGTCCTCATAGGCGACGTCATGGATATCGCCACTGTATAGCCGGTGCCAATGCGCCATCAGCCGCCGATACTGGCCGAACCAGTGCGCGATATCGTCGAGCGAATGGCCATAGCTGACGCTGTCGTCGAAGTGCAGGAACCAGACCGACAGCATCGTATCGAGCATGTCGCGCGTCGTGTGGACGATCCGGGCCGACGGGAACAGGTGCTTGATCAGGCCGATATGCAGGAAATTGTCGGGGCGCTTGTCGGTGAGGATATCGGCATCCGGATACAGCGCGCGCGCCTCATGCAGATACGCATCGCGCAGCGCGGCGAGCGTCTCTGGCGTGGCCGCGGCAAGCGTGTCGGGATAGGGTTGCAGCCGCGTGGCGACCAGCGCCGGCAGGATCTCGAGCTCGCCCCCCTTGGTAACGCGGCTGTGACGCGACAGGATCTGTTCGACAAGGGTCGACCCCGATCGGAACATCCCGCAGACGAACAGCGGCGACCAGGAATCGTCGGTGGCTGGCGGTGCCGGCGGCAGGGCGATCAGCGCGTCGACCAGCCGTTCCTGGGCAGCCCGATCATAGCGGTGCGACGGATGCGCTGCCGCCTGCGCCGCCTGGTTCGCGCGCGCATAGGCCGCGAACGCATCGTCGTACCGCCCGAGCGCATCGAGCGCGCCGCCGAGCGCGAAGCCGATCTCCGCCGCGTCAGCCGCGGGCAGACGCGGCTTGCCCAGCACCGCTGCCAGCCGGGCCGGAACGACGCGCGCCTTGCCTTCGAACATGTCGATCGCGCTCAGCCGCGCCAGCGCACGCGGGTGCGCGGGATCGAGCGCGAGGACACGTCCATAGCTGTCGCGCGCGGCGGTGGCATCGCCGCGATCCTCGTACAGCAGGCCGAGGTTGAGCCAGCCGGTCACGAACCGTGGGTTGCCCGCCACCGCGGCGCGCAGTTCGCGCTCCGCATCGCCGTTGCGCACGAGGAATTCGGACAGGATCACCGCACGGTTGAGATGCACCTCTTCGGGTCGCCCGATGCCGCGCGCGAGGGCCTCACCATAGGCGTCGAGCGCGGCCTCATACGATCGTGCGCAGCGCAGCAGATAGCCGAGATTGTACCAGGAGTCGGTCGACTCCGGGTCGGCGGCGAGTACCCGGCGATACGCATCGATCGCGTCGTCCACGCGCTGTTCGCGCAGCGCGCGAGCCGCAAGCTGTTTCAGGGCAACGATGTCCACGCACATCCTCCTGCCGCTGCCCTGCCCGGTGCGCGGGGCGGGATCAAGCGGGCGCTCCCGATTGCGAAACCACCGCCCTACCCCCAATTATGAACCATGCCGAACACGTCAGATTGCCCCGGGTCCGACGGCACCGCCGCCAGCGCCAGCAGAGAACGGCCGCCGCGCGCCAGCGTAATGCTGAGCGCGACCGTAGAGCGGTTCGGCGGCGGCGGACCGACCAAGCACCGCGTTCGCGACCTGTCGCCCGGTGGCGTGCGGATCGATCAGGCGGCGGATCTGCGCATGGGCGCGACCGTGCTCGTCACGGTCGGTGCGCTCGAAGCGATCGGGGCAACGGTGGTTTGGGTCCGCGAGGGTACCGCCGGACTGAAGTTCGCGCAGCCGATCGACCCCAACGACGCCAAGGCCAAGGTTGCGATCGCGGTGCGCCCCGCCCCAGCGCCCACCGATCATAGGCTCAAGGCCGGCTGGACACTCGACTTGCGGAACCCCTACAAAAAGGAGCGGTGACCCTGCCACGCGCGGGTCGCGAGATGCTGCGCAACGATGCTCCAGATCCGGCAACACCGCCTCGGCGCTTCATGATGCCGGCTTGCCGCCTGTCATCATCGCGTCGATCTTGGTCTTGGGCAGGTTGATCAGCAGGCCATTCTTGTTCTTGGCGAACGACCCGAGATCGACTTCGACGCTGCCGGTGGGACTGGCCACCACCGCGAACCCGCTGCCGACCTTGGCGACCGTGCCGATGACGAGGCCTTTGGCGTCCCGAACCTCCAAGCCTTGGAGAATGTCCTTCGGCCGCGCGGGGACCGGACGTAGCGACCGCGACGACGCCACGACTTCGTCGTTCAACCTGGTATAGTTGGATTGGCGATCAAGCCATCGTTCGGCAGCATCGCCGGACATGCCCCTCAGGTCTGGCGCCGCTACCGGGCCAGCAGGCGCCGACTGGGCATGTGCTGGGCCTGCCGATGCAAGAATTTGGGCCATCATCGCGAGCACGAATACACGCATCTTGCCTCCCCCTTTTCTACGTCTCAGGCCAGAATATAGAGAGAATCCACGGCGGACAATTGCCGTGCTCGCAGCCGCATTCGGAATGCGGCCTTTGAACGGGACCCGTCATCAATTGGGTGGCGACCGCCGGCGATAGCTGAGCGCCTCCGCGACATGGACACGACGCACCGTTTCGGCGCCCTGCAGGTCGGCGATCGTCCGGCCGACACGCAAGATGCGGGTGTAGCCGCGCGCGGTGAGACGCATAGATTCCGCCGCCTGCGCCAACAGCTTGCGACCGGGATCGTCGGGCATCGCCACCGCATCGAGTAATGGGCCGTCGGCCTCTGCATTGGTGCGCACGGCGTGGTCGCGGTAGCGTGCCGCCTGGATCGCGCGCGCCGCAGCGACGCGCGCGGCGACCTCGGCCGATCCCTCAGCCGGCGGTGGCAGGACGAGGTCGGCGGCGCTGACCGCGGCGACATCGACGTGCAAGTCGATGCGGTCGAGTAGCGGCCCCGACACCTTGGCCTGATAGTCCGCCGCGCATTTCGGCGCACGCGCGCAGGCAAGGCTAGCATCGCCGAGATGCCCGCAGCGGCACGGGTTCATCGCCGCGATCAGCTGGACGCGCGCCGGAAACGTGACGTGTGCATTGGCGCGCGCAACGCTGACGGTGCCGGTCTCGAGCGGCTGGCGCAGCGAATCGAGCACCGCACGCTGGAATTCTGGCAATTCGTCGAGGAACAGCACGCCGAGATGCGCGAGGCTGACCTCGCCGGGCTTGACCTTCAGCCCGCCACCGGTCAGCGCCGCCATCGATGCCGAATGGTGCGGCGCACGGTACGGGCGGGTGCGGGTCAGGCGACCGCCGGTGAGCGTGCCGGCGACCGACTGGACCATTGACACCTCCAGTGCCTCGGCGGGGTCGAGCGGTGGCAGGATGCCTGGCAGGCACGATGCCATCAGCGACTTGCCCGACCCCGGAGGGCCACTCATCAACAAATTGTGCCCCCCGGCCGCGGCGATCTCCAGCGCGCGCTTCGCGGTCTCCTGGCCTTTCACCTGGCGCAGATCGGGGCCGTGGACGACATCGTCCGCTTCGCCGGGTGCCGGTGGCTTGAGCAGGCCGTGGCCTTTGAAATGGTTGATCAGCGCCAGCAGGTCGGGCGCGGCGATGACCTCGATCGATCCGGCCCAGGCGGCTTCCGCGCCCTGCGACGCCGGGCAGACCAGACCCTTGCCGATCTCGGATGCGTGAAGCGCCGCGAGCAGCACGCCGGGCGATGCGGTGATGCGCGCGTCGAGCCCGAGCTCGCCGACGATGACATAGTCGGCCAGCGTCTCGACGTCGACGATCCCCATCGCGCCCAGCAAGGCGAGCGCGATGGGTAGGTCGAAATGCGACCCTTCTTTGGGCAAATCGGCGGGCGATAGGTTCACCGCGATGCGTTTGGGCGGCAGCGCCAGCCCCATGCCCGCGATCGCACCGCGTACGCGCTCGCGACTCTCGCCGACCGCCTTGTCACCGAGCCCGACAACGTTGAACGCGGGCAACCCGGGAATCAGCTGGACCTGCACCTCGACGGCGCGCGCCTCCAGCCCGAGATACGCCACCGTCGACACGATCGCCGCCACCCGTTTCCCCCGCCTTATCGCGCTCGCGCATCCACCGCCTTAGTAATACCCCAATTTCGGCGTCTGCCCATGCCACGTGCCTTGCCGATCTAACACACTGGACCCACATGCCCGTCGTGAAGCCAGCCCGTCCCCAACCCCGCCATCCGGTGATGCGCGCCGCGCAGCTTGGCCTCGGCGGCGTGCTGATCGTCGGCGCGGGAATCATGGGGCCGCTACCGGGCCCTGGCGGGATCTTCCTGTTCGCCGGCGGGATGATCCTGATCCTGCGCAATTCGCGGCGCGCGAAGACCAAATGGGCGCGGCTGAAGCGACGCTGGCCGCGCACCGGCCATATGGTCGACCGGGTGATGCGTCGGCCGAGCGCTTTGCGCCGCCACGGGCGCGCCAAAGCGGCCGCACGAACCGTCGCCGTCGATTGACTTGCGCCCCCGTTTTGCCTATGCGCCGCCCCATCAAGGCCGTCCGCTCGGGCGGCCCTTTTCTGTTTGACGAATTAGGAATGACCGATGAAGCGCACCTTTCAGCCGAGCAACCTGGTCCGCGCACGCCGCCACGGCTTCCGTGCACGGATGGCGACGGTCGGCGGTCGGGCCGTGATCCACGCCCGCCGCGCACGCGGCCGCAAGAAGCTGTCGGCCTAACCATCATCAGCCAGCGCCGCGATTTCCTCGCGGCGAATGCTGGCAAGCGGGCGCCGATGCCGGGATTCGTCCTGCTGATGCGCCCGCGCGATGACGGTGATGCGACGATGCGAATCGGCTTCACCGTCACGAAGAAGATCGGCAACGCTGTCGTCCGGAACCGCATGAAACGGCGGTTGCGGGCGTTGGCGCGTGAGCTTTTGCCGGTACGCGGCATTGCCGGCGCCGATCATGTGCTGATCGGCCGGAACGGCGGGATCGAACGCGATTACGCGCTGTTGCTGACCGAGTTCGGCAAGGCGTTGGGTAAGGTGGCACGGTGACCTCGTCCCTCCCCCCCCCGTCATGCCGGACTTGGTCCGGCATCCATCGTGCGGCAGGGGTGGCGCTTAAGTATCGTACGTTGCCCTCGCGGCACCATGGACCCCGGAACAAGTCCGGAGTGACGGAGGTAGGCGTATGATCGCCCGCCTCTTCATCCTGCTCGCACGCGGCTGGCAACTCGGCCCCTCGCTCGTCCTGCCGTCATCCTGTCGCTACACGCCATCGTGTTCCGCCTATGCAATCACCGCCCTCACCCGCTATGGCGCGGTGAAAGGGGGCTGGCTGGCGGCGAAGCGTATCGCGCGCTGTCATCCTTGGGGCGGGTACGGACCCGATCCGGTTCCCTGAGTCGAAATCTTGAAAGATCCCGCCCTGTGAAAGACGACAAGCAGAATTTCGTGCTGTTCGCGGTGATCGCGGCGCTGATCCTGTTCGGATGGCCGCTGATCCAGGGCAAGTTCTTCCCGACCGCCAATCCGCCGGTCACGAAGATCGTCGACGGCAAGTCGAAGGCAATCGCCAACCCCAACGCGGATCCCGCCGCCGACGGCGCCAGCGCGATCCGCGATCGCGGCGTCGTGCTCGCCGAATCGCCGCGCGTCCGCATCGAGACGCCACGCCTGTCGGGCTCGATCAACCTAAAGGGCGCGCGGATCGACGATCTGGTGCTCAAGCAATATGACGAGACGGTCGCGAAGAATTCGCCGCCGATCCGCCTGTTGTCGCCCGCCGGCAGCCCCGACGCGTATTTCGCGAGCTTCGGCTGGCGCGCCGACGGCCTGACCCCGCCGGGTGCCGATGCGGTCTGGACCGCAAGCGGCAACACGCTGACACCGACCACGCCGGTGACGCTCGACGCGTCGAACGCGACCGGCCAGCGCTTCCGCATCGTCCTCGCGGTCGACAACGACTTCATGTTCACCGTGCGTCAGACCGTGCTCAACGCGGGCGCCGCACCGGTGCCGGTCGCGACCTATGGCCTGGTCAATCGCATCGGCATCTCGAAGGACCCGTCGTCGATGACGATCCATGTCGGTCCGATGTCGGTCGACAATGGCGGCGCGCATTACCGCCCCAACTACAAGGACGTCGACGAGGCGCCGCAGCGCTTCACGACCAAGAATGGCTGGCTGGGCTTCACCGACAAATATTGGCTGACCGCGCTGGTCCCCGACCGCAACGAGACCTTCGACGGCCAGTTCCGCGCCGGCGCCAACAAGGCGTATCAGGCCGACTATGCCCTGCAGCCGAAGATCGTTGCACCCGGTGCCGCAATCACGCAGACGTCGAAGTTCTTCGCCGGCGCCAAGGAAGTGCGCCTGCTGGACCGCTACACCGACTCCGGCGCCGCGACGCAGCTCGATTACGCGATCGATTGGGGCTGGTTCCGCCTCGTCGAAAAGCCGATCTTCTATTATCTCGACTGGCTGTTCCGTCTGGTCGGCAATTTCGGCGTGGCGATCATCCTGCTGACGCTGACGATCCGCGGGATCATGTTCCCGATCGCGCAGCGCCAGTTCGCATCGATGGCCAAGATGCGCGCGATCCAGCCCAAGACCAAGGCGCTCCAGGCACGCTACAAGGACGACAAGGTTCGGATGCAGCAGGAAACGATGGCGCTGTACAAGGCCGAGGGTGTCAACCCGCTCGCCGGCTGCCTGCCGACGCTGTTGCAGATCCCGGTGTTCTACGCGCTGTACAAGGTGCTGATGCTGACGATCGAGATGCGTCATCAGCCTTTCTATGGCTGGATTCACGATCTGTCCGCACCCGACCCGCTGACTCCGCTCAACCTGTTCGGCCTGCTGGCGTTCACCCCGCCGCATGCGATCGCGATCGGCATCGTGCCGATCCTGTACGGCATCTCGATGTACTTCCAGTTCAAGCTGAACCCGACGCCGATGGACGACACCCAGAAGCAGGTCTTCGCGTTCCTGCCGTGGATCCTGATGTTCGTGATGTCGTCGTTCGCGGTCGGCTTGCTGATCTACTGGATCACGTCGAACATCCTGACGATCGCGCAGCAGAAGCTGCTCTACGCCCGGCATCCGGACTTGAACGTGCCGGTGACGAAGTGAGCGAACCCGACACGCAGCTCGCAACGCCAGTAGTGCCGCCGTTTGATGCGGAGACGTTGGAATCGGCGCGCAAGCTGTTCGCGGGGCCGATCCAGTTCCTGAAGTCGGCGCCGACGCTGGAATTCCTGCCAACCGCCAGCGTGCCGGAAGTGGCGTTTGCGGGCCGGTCGAACGTCGGCAAGTCTTCGCTGCTGAATGCGCTCACCGGTCGCAACAGCCTGGCGCGGACGTCGAACACGCCGGGGCGGACGCAGGAGCTGAACTTCTTCGACGTCGGCGCGCCGCTGGCGTTTCGGTTGGTCGACATGCCGGGGTACGGCTTTGCCAAGGCGCCCAAGGACATCGTCAAGAAATGGCGGTTTCTGGTCAATGACTTCCTGCGCGGACGGCAGGAGTTGAAACGCGCGCTGGTGCTCATCGACGCACGCCACGGGATCAAGGATGTCGACCGCGAGATCCTCGAGATGCTCGACAAGGCGGCGGTCAGCTACCGGATGGTGCTGACCAAGGCGGACAAGATCAAGGCGAGCGAGCTCGTCGAGGTCACCGAGCGGACCGCGGTCGAGGCACGCAAGCGGGCGGCGGCGCATCCCGACATCCTGGTGACGTCGGCGGAATATGGGATGGGGATCCCCGAGCTGCGGGCGGCGGTGGTCGAGGCGATCGGCTGACCTCTGCTCCCCTCCCTGGAAGGGAGGGGTTGGGGGTGGGTTGGTTTCGAGGGAACGCCGCGCGTGCCCCGAGCCGACCCACCCCCGCCCCCTCCCTTGCAGGGAGGGGAGTTCTGCAGCGTCACCCCAACGCGATATACCGCTGCAGATGGAAATCCTCGTCGCCGAGCTGGTGGTCGATCATCACCAGCCGCTTGGCATAGTGCGAGACCGCATATTCCCACGTCATGCCGATGCCGCCGTGCATCTGGATCGCCTCCTCTGCGACCAGCGCCCCGGTGCGGCCGATCGTATACTTCGCCGCCGATAGCGCGCGCTCCCGTGCCTTCGCATCGTCGCCATCGAACGCTGCCGCGGCGTTGATCACCGCGGAGCGCGTCTGTTCGATCTCCAAGAGCACGGTCGCCATGCGGTGCTGCAATGCTTGGAACTTGCCGATCGGCACCCCGAACTGCTTGCGATCGCGCAGATAGCCGAGCGTCGCCTCCTTCACATATTCCATCGCGCCCAGCGCCTCGGCGGACAGCGCGAGCAACCCCGCGCCGATCGCAGCATCGTGGATGCGCTGGCCGCCGCCGCCAAGCCGCGCGTCTGCGCCGAGCGTGACATTCTCGAACGTCACCTCGCCTGCTGCACCGCCATCGACGACGGTATAGCTGCGCACCGACAGGCCAGGCGTACCGGCGGGCACGACGAACAGGTTGGCCCCGTCCCCCACGCTGACGACGAACAGGGAAGCCGCCTCCGCCTGCCGCACCACCGCCTTGGTCCCGTTCAGGACCCAACCGTCGGCGCTCTGCGTCGCGGTGACCGGATCGGCGGCATCGTCATGCGCAAAGGTCGCAATCGTCGCACCGGAGACGATCGCTGCCAGCGCCTCGTCATGTCCGCCGGCAACCGCCAGCGCGCGGCCCGCCATCAGCGCACCCAGGAACGGTTCGACCACCAGCGCGCGGCCGAGCGCCTCGAACACCACCATGATGTCGAACCCGCTGCCGCCGAACCCGCCCGCGGCCTCATCGAACAGCGCGGAGACGATGCCGAGTTCGCTCAGTTGCGCCCAGACCGCGGGGTCGTACCCCGCCTCGCCATAGGCGCCGCCGTTGCGCGTCTCGATCCTGTAGCCATCGCGCAGCGCGCGCCCGAGCGTATCAGCCAGCATGCGGCGGTCGTCGGTATGCTCGAAGTTCATGGCTCAGAGACCCAGGATGGTTTTGGAGATGATGTTCTTCTGGATCTCGTTCGATCCGCCGAAGATCGACAGTTTGCGGTTGTTGAAATAGCTCGGCGCCGCGGTCGCCGCGTCGTCGGGGCCGATCGGTTCGCCGTTCCACCCCGATTCCAGCGCTTCGGGCACATAGGGCGCGGCGTAGGCCCCGAATGCGCGACGGTTGAGCGCGGTGATCTCCTGGCGGATTTCGGTGCCTTTAATCTTCAGCATCGAGCTTTCCGCCCCCGGCGCGCCGCCGCCCGCGACCGCGGCGAGCACGCGCAGGTTGGTCGTCTGCATGTTGGCGAGATCGATCTCGAGCCGTGCCATCCGCGCCGCGAACAGCGGATCGTCGGCCAGCGCGCGGCCGTTCTTGCGCTGCGACGCCGCGACCGTCTTCAACTGTTCGAACGCCGCCATCGACGCGCCGACGCCGGCAATGTTGGTGCGCTCATAGGTCAGCAGGTACTTGGCGTAGGTCCAGCCCATATTCTCCTCGCCGACCAAATTGGCGACGGGCACCTCGACATCGGTGAAGAACACCTCGTTCACCTCGGCTTCGCCGTCGATCAGCGTGATCGGACGGACTTCGATACCCGGCGATGTCATGTCGATCAGCACGAAGCTGATCCCCTCCTGCTTCTTTGCCGAAGAATCGGTACGGACGAGGCAGAAGATCATGTTGGCGAACTGGCCGAGCGTGGTCCAGGTCTTCTGGCCGTTGACGACATAGACGTCGCCCTTCCTGACGGCGGTCGTCTTGAGTCCGGCAAGGTCCGAGCCGGCACCGGGTTCGGAATAGCCCTGGCACCACCAGTCTGAGCCGTCGAGGATACGCGGCAGCCAATGCCGCTTCTGGTCGTCCGATCCGTATTTGATCAGCACCGGACCAAGCATGTTGACCCCGAACGGCACGACGCGCGGCGCGTGCGCCAGCGCCGCCTCCGTCTCGAAGATGAAGCGCTGCATCACGCTCCAGCCCGGCCCGCCCCATTCCCGCGGCCAATGGTTGGCCAGCCAGCCGCGCGCGTTGAGGATCGTGTGCCATTCCTCCATGTCCGCCTTGCCCGGCCGACGGCCCTCACGGGTCTGCGCGGCGAGCCGTGACGGGAGGTGTTCGCGGAAGAAGGCGCGGACCTCCTCGCGGAAGGTTTCGTCTTCGGCGGTGAACGACAGGTCCATGGTCTGCGACTCCTGATGCTGGAGCTGCTGTGCCACAGATTGGGACAAAATTGAAAGAGCGGTATGGAAAACCGTTACCGTCTCCCGCCGAGGGAGGATTAGGTCCTAAAACCGGAAGCTGAGCCACCCCGCCCCGAAATTGGAGCTCTTATAGCCCGCGCGGGTCAGCACATCGCCGGCCTGCACATGCTCGAGCCGCCCGGTGAACGACAGCCGAGGCGAGATGCTCCACACCGCCTGCAGTCGCGCCGCCTGCCCGATCTCGTGCCCTGCAACGTTCTGCGTTCCGGCATAGGGCGTGCCGTTCGAGCGATATACCGCGTCGCGGTCCGTCGAACGCCACATGAACTCGTATTCGGCGGTCACCCGCACCTTCTTGATCGGCTGGAACGACAGGTTCGGCGCCGCCGCCAGGAAATTGATCGGGCCGACGAACACGCCGTAGGTATAATAGATGTTGTTGCCGAACGGCGAGAACGACGTCCGCAGCGGCTTGGTCGGGTCGAACGCATCGCCGCCGCTGCCATAGTCGCCGCGCAGGCCGATGCGGGGGGCGGTCGCGCCGGTACCGAGGCGATAGGTCTGCGCCGCGAACACTTGCCATGCCTTGATCGGGCGGCCGGCAAAATCGCCCTCCTCGCGCGTGACGGTATAGTCGACCGTCAGCGGCCCGACCGTACCCCACAGACGGCCACCATAGTAAATGCGCTCCTCGCGGCCCGTGACCCCGCCCCAGGTCTGCTCGCGGCTGCGCAGCCGCCAAAGCAGCGGGTCGAAGTACAGCTTCGATCCGCCGAACAAGGTCTTCGGCAGCACGACGCCCAGGCTGATGCCGCTGAACCGCGTGCCGCCGTCGGTGGTGTCGTCCGACAGCCCTTCGGTGCCGTAATTGACGAAGTTGAAGTCGAACACGTCGGCGCGCACCGTCGCGCTCTTGGCCCAGGCGCGGACGCCGTCCAGCACGAACATCACCGCATTGTTGTCGCGGGCCGACACCAACATGCTGATCCCGTCGGTGAACTCCTGGCGGCCGCCGCGGACACCGACGTCGACGTTACCGACCTTGCCGTAGACGTCGGCGAAGATCTGCTGCGCGAACAGGTCGTTGCGCTGCGTTCCCGCGACCGCGCCGGTATTGACGCCCCCGACCGTGCCGTTCGCGAGCTCGCCATAGACACGGACATGGTTGCCCAGATGCAGGTCGGCGCCACCGACGACGCGCAGGATATCGAGCCGCTGCGCATCGGTCTCGACCAGCCCCGGGTTGCTCGTGAAATTCACCCGCGCGCGCACCTCGCCGCTCAGCGTGAGGTAGACGTCGTCCTGATCGGAGATCGAAATGTACTTCAGCGAGTCGAGGACGTCATCGCGCTTCGCCGGGTCCTTGTACTTGCTCCAGTCCTCTGCCCAGCGCGAGATGTTGTAGCCGCCCGTCGTCGCGCCATAGCCTTCGGCCTCGGCGGGGTACGTGCTCTGCTCCGCTTCGGGTGCCTTGGTTCCGCCCGCGGTGGGGACGTTCTGCGCGACAGGGTCGGTCTGTGCCGATCCGGTCTGCGACTGGCTCGCAGACTGCGCGAACGCGGGGAGGGCAAGGGTGACAGCAAGCGCGTACAGCGCACCGCCGGTCAGCGGACGGAACATGGCAATACCTTGTGATAATAGGTCAGCGATTCGTACTGAATCGGATCGCTGCCCTAAGGGTATCAATGCGCCGCTGGCAAGGGTTCGACCGCCGGCGACGGCTCCGGCAACCGGCCGTCGAGCGCCGCATTCAGCTTGTCGCGGTCGAGCGCATTCTCCCAGCGCGCGACGACGACGGTAGCGACGGCATTGCCGATGAAGTTGGTCAAGCTGCGACATTCGCTCATGAAACGATCGACGCCGAGGACCAGCGCCATCCCGGCGATCGGAATCGTCGGGACGATCGACAGCGTTGCCGCAAGCGTGATGAATCCAGCACCGGTGACGCCCGCGGCACCCTTGGACGAGATCATCGCGACGAGCAGCAGCAACACCTCCTGCCCCAGCGTCAGGTCGGTGTTGGTCGCCTGTGCGATGAACAGCGCCGCCAACGTCATGTAAATGTTGGTACCGTCGAGATTGAATGAATAGCCGGTCGGCACGACCAGGCCGACGATCGACTTCTCGCAACCCGCGGCCTCCATCTTGACGATCAGGTTGGGGAGCGCCGCCTCGGACGACGATGTCCCGAGGACGAGCAGCAGCTCGGCCTTCAGATACCGGATCAGCTTGAGGATCGAGAAGCCTGTGAGACGCGCGACCGTGCCGAGCACGACCAGCACGAACAGCGCCGAGGTCAGATAGAAGGTCGCGACGAGCGCACCCAGGTTGGCGAGGCTGCCGATGCCGTATTTGCCGATGGTGAAGGCGATCGCGCCGAACGCGCCGATAGGCGCCGCGCGCATCAGGATACCGACCAGGCGGAACACGACGATGCTGAGGCGTTCGAGGAAGTCGAGAACGGGCTTGGCGGGGTCGCCGACCAGGCTGATCGCGATACCGAAGAGGATCGCGACGAGCAGGATCTGCAGGATGTTGCCATCGGTGAACGCGCCGACCAGCGTGTCCGGGATGATCGACATCAGGAAGCCGGTGATCGTCGTCTCATGCGCCTTATGCGAATAATCCGCGATCGACGCGGCATCGAGCGAGGCGACATCGACGTTCATGCCCGCGCCCGGCTGGATCACGTTGGCGACGATCAGCCCGACGATCAGCGCCAGGGTCGAGAAGAACAGGAAATAGGCGAACGCCTTGCCCGCGACGCGGCCGACCGCGCCGAGTTCCTTCATCCCCGCGATGCCGGTCACGAGCGTCAGGAAGATCACCGGCGCGATGATCATCTTAACCAGCTTGATGAAGGCATCGCCGAGCGGCTTAAGCTGGGCGCCATAGGTCGGATAGAAATGTCCAAGCGCGGCGCCGAGCACGATCGCGATCAGGACCTGGAGATAGAGCTGGCCGCTCCATTTTTTGCGCCGTGGCGTCTCGGCGACCGCATAGGTCTCGGATGGAATCACGGCTTCTCTCCTGGTTTCGCGGCCGTCCGGCGGGGTCACGCGATTGGGTCATTAACCTTTGCGACCCTCATGCCGCAAGGCCGGTCCACATTCCGCCACGGTGGCGAACCATATGACGTGTCGCGCGCCGCCCCCACGATTGGCGCGCGCGACGACTTCGTCGACCGTGAAACCGGCGTCCGCCAGCCTTCGGGAAAAGGCCTTGCTCGGCGCCGATGACCAGACCGCGAGCACGCCATTGGGTCGCAGCGCACGCCGCGCCGTGGCAAGACCGCGCGCGCTGTACAGGCGGTCGTTGCCGACGCGGGACAGGCCGTCGGGACCGTTGTCGACGTCGAGCAGGATCGCGTCCCAATTGCCCGCATCGATCGGTTCGGCGACGTCCGCCTCGACGATCCGGGTGCGGGGGTCGTCGAGGCTGTCGCCGTGCAGCGCCGCCATCGGTCCCCGCGCCCAGGCGATCACGGCAGGGACGAGTTCGGCGACGACGACCTCTGCATCGACCGGCAGCCGGGCCAGCGCGGCGCGGAGCGTGAAGCCCATGCCGAGCCCGCCAATCAGCATCCGCACGCCGGACCGCGTGCCGATCCGCTCGCAGGCCATCTCCGCCAGCGCCTCTTCGGAGCCGCTCAACCGGCTGTTCATCAGCTCGTTGGCGCCGAGCATGATCGAGAATTCGGCGCCGCGTTGCAGCAGGCGCAGCTCGCCGCCATCGGGTACCTGTGCGGTGTCGAGAAGGACGCGCGGGACCATCAGGCGGCCCCCATCATGCCGACCACGCCGCGATATCGTCCTGTTCGCCGATCAGCGCCAGGCCATGTGCGATCGAGGTGAGTTCGCCACCACTCATGATCGCCGCTTCGCCGAACCGCTCGGTGAAGATGCGCCGCACGCGCGGGATCAGCGACGATCCGCCGGTTAGGAAGACGCGATCGATACCCCCCTGCCCGGTGTTCGCAGCGGACAACGCGCGATCGACGGTCGTCTCGATGCGGGCGATGTCGTCGGCGATCCACTCCTCGAACTGCGCGCGCGTGACGTCCGCCTCGATCTCGAGCCCGGCGCCGGAGAAGTGGAAATGCGCCGTCTCGTTGGTCGACAGCGCGCGTTTGAGCCGCCCCACCGCGTCGTAGAGCGGATAGCCGAGTTCATTCTCGATCACCGCGATCATCCGAGCGATCGCCGCCGGATCGATCGCGGTCCGGCGCAGCCGGTCGAGCTCCTCCAGCGTCCGCCGGTTGCGCATCAACGCAAGCCGCGACCAATCGGCGAAATCGGCAAAATAGCCGCGCGGGATTTCGAGTTCCTTGTCGAACGAGCGGTAGCTGCTGCCCTTGCCCAGCATCGGCAGTACGAGCCGGTCGACCAGCCGATAGTCGAACCGGTCGCCGGCGATCCCGATGCCGGCATGGCCGAGCGGGGTGCAGCGGCGCGCCGCACCTGGTTCGGCGACGCGGACGACCGAGAAGTCGCTGGTGCCGCCGCCGAAATCGGCGACCAGGATCGTCGCCGGCTCGGTCAGCCGGGTTGCATAGCTATAGGCAGCGCCGAGCGGTTCGTAGACATAATGGATGTCCGCGCCGAAGCCCTTGAACATCGCGTCGTACCTCGTGCGAGCGAGCGTCTCGTCGGGACGACTGCCGGCATATTTGACCGGGCGACCGACCACGATCCGCTGCGGCCGCGTGTCGAGGCGCCCGCCGGCATGCTTAACCAGCCGGTCGAGGAATAGCCGGCCCAGATCCTCGAAGCGGAAGCGCTTGTCGAACACCGATGCCTGTTCGAACGACGCGCTGGCGGCGACCGACTTGAACGATTGCAGGAAGCGGCTGTCCTGCGGGAATTCGAGATATTCGGCGATCGCCCAGGGCCCGGCATCCGACGCGAGCCCGCCGGGGACGTCGTCATGCCAGAAGCATAGCGCCGACCGGAACACCGGGCTGGTTTCGGTAGGCGCGGCAAAGGGCACGAGATCGGGCAATGCGCCCGGATTGCCGAGCGCGACCACGGTATTCGTCGTGCCGAAATCGAGGCCCAGCGCGGGACCGGCAGCTGTCTGCATGGCGTCGGTCTCCTGGTGACGGCGCGCCTATGCCTATGATCCGGTGCGAAGATCAAGCGGGCTGCGCGTCAGCCGCGCTTCAGACGGACCAACGCAGCGTCGAGCGCGGAGAGGAAGCGCGAGCGGTCGGTCTTGGCGAACGGCGCGGGCCCGCCGATGACGTCGCCGCCCGCGCGCAGATCCGCCATGATCGCGCGGGTCGCCACCGCGCCGCCGATCGAGTTGGCGGTAAAGGGCTTGCCGGTGTTCGACAGGACCGTCGCGCCCGCCTTCACGCAGCGATCGGCGAGCAGGATGTCGGCGGTTATGACCACGGCCCTGGCGTCCGCCTGCTCCGCGATCCAGTCATCGGCGGCGTCGAAGCCGTCGCTGACCACCACGCGGGTGATCAGCGAATGGACCGGGATGCGGAAATGGCTGTTACTGACGATCGTGACCGGCACCTCGTGCCGCCACGCGACCTTGTAGATCTCGTCCTTCACGGGACACGCGTCGGCGTCGACGAGGATGCGGATCGGTGGGGTCATCAATTCTAATCCTCCCCCGCCAGGGGGAGGTGGCAGGCGTAGCCTGACGGAGGGGGCGGCAAGCGAAACATCGGTTTCGTATCCTCCCCCTCCGTCACCTTCGGTGACACCTCCCCCTGGCGGGGGGAGGATCGTTGGTATCGCTTTACGGACGCGGACCGCGATTGGGCGGGCGATGGCGCGTCGGCGCAGGCCCGCCGCGCGGCGAAGGCGACCGGTGCAGCGTCTGGCGCGGACCGCCGGCATTGCTGCGGTTGCCACCACCGCCGTCATGCCGCGCACCGCTCTCGGGCGCGCCCTGCATCGCTTCGATCGCGACGCCGCTTTCCTCTTCGCCCTGCTGCGCGGTGCGCTGGATGGCGGAGACGAAGCGCGAGGCGACGCTGCGCGGGATCTCGAACGCAGTCTCGTTCGGGCCGATGCGGATCGCACCGATCTCGGACTTGGTGATGTGCCCGCGACGGCAGATCAGCGGCAGGATCCAGCGCGGATCGGCGTTCTGGCGACGGCCGATGTCCATGCGGAACCAGACGGTGTCCTCGAACCCGGCACGCGGGCCGGTGCTGCGGTCGTCGCCGACCGACTGCTTGCTCTGGTCGATCAGGTCCTCGGCCTGCGGCATCGCCGACCGATGCACATGCACCAGGGCGGCGGCGATATCCTCGGGCGTCTTTTCCGCCATCAGGCGCGTCGCCAGCTCGCGATCCTCGTCGTCCACTTCGACCGGCAGCATCAGCGCGGTGATCAGGCGTTCGCGATCGTTCTTGCGGATGTCGTCGGCGGTCGGCGCATTGAGCCACTCGGCGTTGATCTTCGCACCGCGGAGCATCATCTCGACGCGGCGGCGGCGCGGAAACGGCACGATCAGCACGGCGGTGCCCTTCTTGCCGGCGCGACCGGTGCGACCCGAGCGATGCTGGAGAGTCTCGGCATCGCGCGGCAGTTCGACGTGCACGACGAGGCTCAGCGTCGGCAGATCGATGCCTCGCGCGGCGACGTCGGTCGCGACGCAGACGCGGGCGCGACGGTCACGCAGCGCCTGCAGCGCGGCGTTGCGCTCGTTCTGGCTATGCTCGCCCGACAGCGCGACAGCGGCGAAACCGCGCTCGACCAGGCTGGCGTGCAGGTGGCGGACATTGTCGCGCGTCGCGCAGAACAGCATCGCCGTCTCCGCCTCGTGAAAGCGCAGCAGGTTGATCACCGCATGCTCGATCTCCGACGGGCTGACGGTGACGGCCTGGTAGCTGATATCGCCGTGGCCACGATCTTCGCCGACGGTCGAGATGCGCACAGCATCCTTCTGGTAACGCTTGGCGAGCGCGACGATCGGCTTCGGCATCGTCGCCGAGAACATGAACGTGCGACGCTGTTCGGGCGACGCGTCGAGGATCTGCTCGAGATCCTCGCGGAAGCCCATGTCGAGCATCTCGTCGGCCTCGTCGAGCACCGCGACCTTCAGCGCCGACAGGTCGAGCGCGCCGCGCTCGAGATGGTCGCGCAGACGGCCTGGTGTTCCGACGACGATGTGCGCGCCATGCGCCAGGCTGCGACGCTCCTTCGACGCGTCCATGCCGCCGACGCAGGTCGAGATACGCGCGCCGGCCTTGGCATAGAGCCACATCAACTCGCGGCTGACCTGCAGCGCGAGTTCGCGGGTCGGGGCGATGCAGAGCACGAGCGGCTTGTGCGGCGCGGGCAGGCGCTGGACGCCGTCCTCGCCGGCTTCGCCGAGGATTTCGGGCGCCATGGCAAGACCGAAGGCGACGGTCTTGCCCGAGCCGGTCTGTGCCGACACGATCAGGTCACGCCCGCGGGCATTGTCCTCGATCACATGAGCCTGGACGGGGGTCAGCGCGGTATAGCCACGCGCTTCGAGCGCCTCGGAAAGAAGCGACGGAATATTCGAGAAAGGCATGTACGTCCTAGATGTGTGGCCGGGCTGCTTTGAGCAGACCTCTGGCGGATTGTCCCTACAGGACCTGACCCGCGGCCCACCCGCTCGCCCATGCCCATTGGAAATTGTAGCCGCCGAGCCAACCCGTGACATCGACCGCTTCGCCGATCGCATACAGGTTTTTTGCACGTTTGGCTTGCATTGTTTGCGAAGAAAGTTCCGCGGTGCTGATTCCGCCTGCCGTGACCTCGGCCTTGGCATAGCCTTCCGAACCATTTGGCGTAAATTGCCAATGACTTAGCTCGCGTTCGGCCTCGGCGAGCTTCTTGTCGGTCTGCGCGGATAATTCGCCGGTCAGGCCGAGGCGTTCGGTCAATGTCTCCGCCAGACGGTCGGGCAAAGCCCCGGCGAGCGTCTTGCGGACGGTGGCACGCGGAGTCCTGCGCTTGGCGGACTGCAGCCAGCCGGCGTCGCGGTCCGGCAGGAAGTCGATCGCCACTGGCTGGCCGTGGCGCCAAAAGGACGACACCTGCAGGATCGCCGGCCCCGACAACCCGCGATGCGTGAACAGCGCGGCTTCGCGAAACGCGGTCTTGCCGCATGACGCGACAACATCGGCGGCGACGCCGGACAATTCGCGGAACAGGATCTCGTCGCCGCCGAGCGTCAGCGGCACCAGCGCCGGGCGCGGCTCCACCACCTTCAACCCGAACTGACGCGCGAGATCATAGGCGAAACCGGTCGCACCCATCTTCGGGATCGACGGCCCACCGGTCGCGATCACCAGCGCCGGCGCGGTTACGTCGCGGCCGTCTATCGAGACGCGGTAGTCGTCGCCGTCATGCGTTACGCCGGTCACCGCACGGCCGAGCGACCAGTCCACCCTGCCCTTCGCGCATTCGTTGAGCAGCATGGCGACGATCTGCTTCGCGAAACCGTCGCAGAAGAGCTGGCCGAGCGCCTTCTCGTGCCAAGCGATGCCGTAGGACTCGACGAGCGCGAGGAAATCCTCGGCGGTGTAGCGGCCGAGCGCGGATTTGGCGAAATGCGGGTTGGCGGAGAGGTACCGGTCTGCGGCGGTGTGCAGGTTGGTGAAGTTGCACCGACCGCCGCCGGAGATGACGATCTTCTTGCCCGGTTCGTCGGCGTGATCGACGAGGAGGATGCGGCGCCCACGCTGGCCGGCGACGGCGGCGCACATGAGGCCGGCGGCGCCTGCGCCGAGGATGATCGCGTCGTAGGTAGGCACAGTCACGTCACACACTCCGTCACCCCGGACCGATCGGGAATGCGGGGCCTTACACGCATACCTCTCCCCGGCGAAGGCCGGGGCCCAATTGGGGAACGCTTGGGACGGGGGACTGCGCTTCGTTAAGGCCGCCTTCCCAATTGGGCCCCGGCCTCCGCCGGGGTGGGGGGAGCATTAACCCCTTCCGTCATCCTGACGAAAGTCAGGATCCAGGATTACGGGCGCTGCGCTGCTTGGCTCTGGATCCTGACTTTCGTCAGGATGACGGGGGATGGGGGTTCCGCTCTGCCTACCGTCAGCGCAACTTCGCGATGTTCAGCCCGTCCGCCTTGGCTCGGTCCTTCACGGATTCCTCGCTGCGCGTCATCGCCTTGGCGATCGCCTTCAGCGCCATACCCTTCTTCGCCAGCGTGTGCAGCTTCTGGATCTCGTCCTGCGTCCAGGGCTGGCGATGGCGTTCGAACTTCTCGGCAGCCATCAGCGGATTTCCAGGATTTCGATCGCGTCGTCGCGACCATTGAACGCGACGCGTTCGCCGACCATCGCCCCGATCAGCGCGCGGGCGAGCGGCGCGGAGAATGCCAGGCGGTCCGCGCCGGGCTCGGCCTCGTCACCGCCAACGATGGCGATCGTCCGCTCCGCGCCATTCATCCGAACACGAACCGTGGATCCGATCCCGACCTCGCCCGCCTCGGGCGCATCCGCCAGTTCGGCCGTCGTCTGCCGGGTATGCCAATAGCGCAGGTCGCGCTTCAGCACCTCGAGCGCGACCGGGTCGGTCTCGACCTCGATCGCAGCCTCGATCGCCTCGACCCGCTCGCCGATCAGCGCAAGTCCGCGCGGAGTCACCAGATTGGGCCCCGGCGCGATTGGCATCTCGAATTTGGGTTCGAGATGCTCTTCGTCGCTGTCGCGGCGGAACGCGACGCTCATGCTATTTCAAGCATGCGACGATGCCGGCGATCGCGGCTAGCGTGCCCTCGGGGTTCTTGACCTTGACGACGTCGAGCCCGAGTTGCTCAGCCGGATAATCGTTGCCGCCCGGGAAGATCGCGTCGCCGATGAACATCATAGCCTCGAGCGCGATCCCGCTCGTCTCGCTCAGCTTCTTCAAGCCATACGCCTTGTCGACACCTTCACGCGTGATGTCGATCGAGGTCGCGCCGCCCATGTTGATCGACAGGCCCGGCAGCCGCCGGCGCAGGTCGGCCTGGATCACCTTGCGCTTGGCGAAATCGGGGTCCCAGTGCTCCTTGGCATCGATCGGCGCCTGCTGGCCGAGCGCGGAGAAGGTGATCTGGCTGCCGCGATCCTCGATCCGCTCGCCCCAGGTCTGCTCGGGGACGAAGCCGGTCGCATGGAGCGACGCGTCGAACGCTTCGAGGATCTTGTGCTTCTCGTCGTCCTCGAACAGCTCGGCATAGACCACCCGCCATTCGCCGTCATAGCGATAGAGCTTGGTGCCGGTCGTCGGCATCAGCCACAATTTGGTGCGGTCAGCGCGCTCGGGCAGGCG
The DNA here is from genome assembly GCF_036663615.1 of Sphingomonas rhamnosi. Classification (NCBI taxonomy): domain Bacteria; kingdom Pseudomonadati; phylum Pseudomonadota; class Alphaproteobacteria; order Sphingomonadales; family Sphingomonadaceae; genus Sphingomonas; species Sphingomonas rhamnosi. The sequence continues at coordinate 112,486 of NZ_JAXOJJ010000004.1, read as the reverse complement.
GCTGGCGACCTGCTTTTCGAACTGCGGCCAGTCGCCGCCCGAGATCACCGCGACATGCGCGACCTCGAGCAGATCGGCGAGCGCTTCGCCCATCGGCTCCAGCAGCGCCTGCTTGCTCTCGGCCAGCGTTCCGTCGAGGTCGAAGGCAACCAGTTCTTTCATGCGGGAACTCCAAGGATGAATGTATCGATCGCGCGTGCAACACCGTCGGCGTCGTTCGCCGACGTCAGTTCGTGCGACACCGCGCGAACCGCCTCAGGCGCGTTGCCCATCGCGATCGACAGGCCGGCGCGCTTCAGCATCGAAATGTCGTTGGCCTGGTCACCGATCGCCGCGGTCTGCGCAAGCGGCACGCCGAACGCGTCGGCCAGTTCGCCTATGCCGGTGCCCTTGTTGCCCGCGAGCGGCGTGATGTCGAGATAATAGGTCTGGCTCTGGACGATCGTCGCCTGCTCGCCGAACTGCGCCGCAACCTTGGCGTGCAGATCGCGCAACAGCGGCTCGTCATCGCTGACGAAGGTGATCTTGTCGGCGCGCGCCATCATCTCGCCGAAGTCGGCGATGATGACCGGATCCTGCGCGGAGGCCTTTCGCTCGCTGCCGACATGCCCGCCCTGGTCGGTGCTGGCGTACCAGATGTCGTCCGCGAACACCCAGGTGTCGACGGGTGCATCGCCGATGATCGCCATCGCCCCGCGCGCGACGGTCTCGTCGATCATGTGGTGCTCGATCACGGTCCCGTCGCGCTTGAAGACGATGCCGCCGTTAAACGCGCCCATCGGTTCGTCGATGCCGAGGAGATCGGCGATCGGCATCATCCCCGAACGCGGGCGGGCGCTGATGATCGTGAAGCCGATGCCGGCCGCCTTCAGCCGTGCGACCGCGTCGACCGTCGCCGGCGCGACCTGCTTCTGCTTGTCGACCAGCGTGCCGTCGACATCGGACACGAGCAGGCGGATGCTCACTGCGGGATCTCCACATGCCCGCCAAAGCCGAAGCGCATCGCCGACAGCAATTTGTCCCCGAACGTGTGGTCCACCCGGCTGCGATAGCGCGCGTAGAGAGCGGCGGTCAGCACGTTGGCGGGGACCTTCTCCTCCATCGCGGCGTCGATCGTCCACTGGCCTTCGCCCGAATCCGCGACGCTGCCGGTGAACTGTTCGAGATTCTGGTCCTTGGCGAGGCCGATCGCGGTCAGATCGAGCAGCCAGGACGAAATCACACTGCCGCGGCGCCATACTTCGGCGATGTCGGCCATGTTGAGATCGAACCGCTGATCCTCGGGAAGCTTCTCGGACGACTTGCCCTTCAGGATGTCGAAGCCCTCGGCATAGGCCTGCATCAGGCCGTATTCGATGCCGTTGTGCACCATCTTGACGAAGTGCCCCGCACCCGCCGGACCGGCATGGATATAGCCCTTCTCCGCGCGCGGATCCTCATGGGCTTCTTCACGGCCCGGAGTCCGGACGATCGTGCCCATACCCGGCGCGAGGGCGTCGAAGATCGGGTCGAGCAGGTCGACGGTGTCCTTGTCGCCGCCGATCATCATGCAATAGCCGCGCTCGAGGCCCCAGACGCCGCCCGACGTGCCCACGTCGACATAGTGGATGCCCTTGTCCGAGAGCGTCTTCGCGCGGCGGATGTCGTCCTTGTAGAAGGTATTGCCGCCGTCGATGACGATGTCGCCTGCGTTCGCCTTTTCCGCGATCGTCGCGATCGTATCCTCGGTCGGGCCGCCGGCGGGGAGCATCACCCACCAGATCGCCGGCGACGCGAGCTTGCCGCGCATGTCGTCGAGCGACGACGCGCCGATCGCGCCGTCGGCGGCGAGGGCTTCCACAGTGGGCACGTTGCGGTCGAAGGCGACGACTTCGTGGCCGTTCTTCATCAGGCGGCGGGCGATATTGCCGCCCATGCGGCCGAGGCCGATCAGTCCGATCTTCATGCGGGATCCTTCGTGATTGTCGTACCAAGCAAAGCGCGTCACCCCGGACTTGTTCCGGGGTCCACCGTGCCGCACACCCCAAGCCATCGGGTTCGCGGAACAGTGGATGCCGGAACAGGTCCGGCATGACGGCGGAGATCAGGCCCCGGCGGGCTGCTTCTTCGCGATCGACCCGAGCAGGTCGTCGAACGCCTTCACGAACGACGCGACACCCTCCTGTACCAGCTTGCCGGTGACCCCGTTGAGGTCGAGACCCAGCCGGTCGGCTTCTGCGAGCACGTGCTTGGCCTGCTCGACATCGGCAGTGATGGTCTCCGCCGCAGTGCCGTGATCGCGGAATGCGTCCATCGTCTTCGGCGGCATAGTGTTGACCGTGTCCTTGCCGATCAGCGTGTCGATGTAGAGCGTGTCAGGATAGGCCGGATCCTTGACCCCGGTCGACGCCCACAACAACCGCTGTGGCTGCGCGCCCTTGGCGGCCAGCGCCTGCCAGCGATCCGACTTCAGGAAATCGAGATACCATTGATACGCCAGTTTGGCGTTGGCGATCGCGACCTTGCCGCGGATCGCCTTCAGCGCTTCGGCCTCGGCATCGCCCTTCTCGACACGCGCATCGATTTCCTTGTCCATCGTCGCATCGATGCGGCTGACGAAGAAGCTGGCGACGCTCGCGATCTTGTCGATCGGCTGGCCGTGCTTCACCCGCTCCTCGAGCCCGGTCGCATAAGCCTCGGCGACGCGAATATACGCGTCGAGCGCGAACAAAAGCGTGACGTTGACGTTGATTCCTGCGGCGATCGTCGCCGAAATCGCCGGCGCACCCGCGAGGGTCCCCGGGATCTTGATCATCAGGTTCGGGCGGTCGACCATCTTCCACAGCTTCTGCGCCTCGGCGATCGTCGCGTCGGTGTCGTCCGAGATGTACGGCGACACTTCGAGGCTGACATAGCCGTCCTTCGCGTCGAGCCGGTCGTACACCGGCTTCAGCGTCTCCGCCGCGGCCTTGATGTCCTGGATCGCGAGGTGCTCGTAGCGGTCGATCGTGGCGGCGCCGGGATGCTCCTTGTCGTACGCCGCGAGCGTGCCGTCATACGCGTCGCCGTGGCCCATCGCCTTTTCGAAGATCGACGGGTTCGACGTCACGCCGGTCAGGCCGTCCGCATCGACCAGCTTCTGCAGGCCGCCGGCCTCCAGAAACTTGCGGTCGACGAAATCGAGCCAGACGGCCTGGCCGAAGCCTTCGAGCTGGTTGAGCGCACCCATCACTTGGTCTCCATCGTTTCGCGGGCGACCTTGACGACATTGTCGACGGTGAACCCGTATTTGTCGGCGAGTTTCGCCAGCGGCGCAGACGCGCCGAACGTCGTCATCGCGATCACGCGGCCCGACAGACCCACATAGCGCGCCCAACCGATCTCACCCGCCATCTCGACCGCGACACGCGCGGACACCGCCTTGGGCAGCACGCTTTCCTTGTAGTCCAGATCCTGCAGTTCGTAGCGATACCAGCTCGGCATCGACACGACGCGGCTCTTGACGCCGTCGGCGATCAGCTTTTCGTGCGCGTCGACGACAAGCGAGAGTTCGGATCCGGTCGCGATCAGGATCACGTCGGGCGTGCCGTCACAATCGGCCAGCACATAGCCACCCTTCGCGACACCATCCGCGCTCGCATATTTAGTGCGATCGAGCGTCGGCAGCGCCTGGCGCGACAGCACCAAGGCGGTCGGCGTGCTCGCATCCTGCATCACCGCCTTGTAGGCCGCGGCGACTTCGTTAGCGTCGCCGGGCCGGATCGTGTCGAGCCCCGGGATTGCGCGCAGCGTCGCCAGATGCTCGATCGGCTGATGCGTCGGGCCGTCCTCGCCGACGCCGATCGAATCATGCGTGAACACCCAGATCGCGCCGATCTCCATGATCGCCGAGAGCCGGATCGGCGCGCGCATGTAATCGGAGAACACCAGGAAGGTGGAGCCGTAGGATCGCAGGTGCGACAGCGCCATGCCGTTCACGACGCCGCCCATGCCGTGCTCGCGCACGCCGAAGTGGAAGTTCTGGCCGGCGTAGTTGTTCGCCTCGAACGAGGGCTTGCCCTTGATGTCGGTCTTGGTCGACGGCGCCAGATCAGCCGAGCCCCCGATCAGCCACGGCACGCGTCCCGCAATCGCGTTGAGCACCTTGCCGCCCGAATCGCGGCTCGCGAGACCCTTGGCATCGGCCTCGAACACCGGAATGTCGGCGTCCCAGCCCTCGGGCAGCTCGTCCTTGAGCAGCAGGTCGAGTTCGGCCGCCATCTCGGGATAGTCGGTGCGATACTGATCAGTCATCGCGACCCATGCGTCGCGCAACTTCGCGCCGCGATCCGCGATCGTGCCGTGGAAATGCTCGACGACGCCGTCGGGCACGTAGAACGATTTGTCCTCCGGCCAGCCATAGGCCTTCTTCGTCAGGCGGATATTCTCTTCACCGAGCGGTTCGCCGTGCGCCTTCTCGCTGCCCGCCTTGGGGCTGCCATAGCCGATCACCGAATGCACGACGATGAAGGTCGGCTTGTCGGCGGTGGCCTTGAACGTCTGGATCGCCGCCGCCAGCGCCTTCACGTCATTGGCATCGTCAATATGGATGACGTTCCAGCCATAAGCCTGGAAGCGCAGGCCGACATCCTCGTCGAAAGCGAGATCGGTATCGCCCTCGATAGAGATGTGGTTGCTGTCGTAGATCCAGCACAAATTGCTGAGCTTCAGATGCCCGGCCAGGCTCGCAGCCTCGGCGGCGACGCCTTCCATCATGTCACCGTCACCGCACACGGTGTAGACGTCATGGTCGAACAGCGGGAAGCCGTCGCGGTTGTAGCGCGCGGCGAGCCAACGCTCGGCGATCGCCATGCCGACCGAGTTGCTGCACCCCGCGCCGAGCGGCCCGGTGGTCGTCTCGACGCCCGTGGTATGGCGATATTCGGGGTGGCCCGGGGTCCGCGACGACAGTTGGCGGAACTGGCGGATATCCTCGAGGCTGACCGCCTCGTTGCCGCTCTTCTCGCCGTCCGCGCCGATCTCTTCGATGCCCGCCAAGTGGATCAGCGAATAGAGCAGCATCGATGCATGACCGACCGACAGCACGAAGCGGTCGCGATTGGGCCAGTCGGCGTGCGCGGGATCGTACCGCAGGAACTGCGACCAGATCGTGTAGCCGACCGGCGCCAGCGCCATCGGCGTTCCGGGGTGGCCCGAATTCGCCTTCTGCACCGCGTCCATCGACAAAGTGCGGATCGTGTCGATGGTCAGCCGCTCGATCGAGCCGTCCTCGTGCAGCTTCGGGTCCGCCGTGGGGGCAGCGGCGGTTCGGGTATCGGTCATGCAAAAAGCCTCGCTCTAGACTGTACCGAACGCCGCGCGTTCGATTGGGTTGCCACGTTGCCGAACCCTTAGGCGGATGCGTCGCGGCGTTCCAGCCGCGTAACAAGTCCGTTGTCTGCAATATAGGCGGCGTCGACCTCGTCGAGGAAAAGCCCGTGCCCGAGCACACCAGGGATCGCCGCAAGCGCGATTCCCAGTGCCCGCGGATCGTCAAGCAGCGCGAAACGACAGTCGACGACGAGGTTTTGCTGGTCGGTGCGATAGTCTGGCCGGACGACCGGATTGCCCCCGATCTCGGCAAGCCTTTGCATTACATATGTTTGGGCGAACGGCAGGACTTCTACCGGGACCTTCGCCGCGCCGATCCGCGCGACCCGCTTGGAACCGTCGCCGATCACGATCATCCGTGCCGAACTTGCGCCGACGATCTTCTCGCGCAGCATCGCGCCCCCTGCCCCCTTGATCGCGAACAAGTGGTCATCGATCTCGTCGGCGCCGTCGATCGTCAGGTCGACCTGGCCGACCTCGGCGAAGTTGATAACCGGAATTCCGACGTCGCGCGCCAACCGCTCGCTGGCCGCCGATGTCGCCACCGCGCGGATCGCGAGTCCCTGCGCGACCCGCTCGCCGAGCGCGGCGATCGCAAACGCCGCGGTCGATCCGGTGCCAAGGCCGACGAGCATGCCGTCCTGCACCTCGATCACCGCGGCCAGCGCCGCCGCCCTCTTGTCGCTATCGATCATCAGCCCACCCGCACGTCATCCCGGGCTTGTCCCAGGCTACAGGACCACAAACGCAGCGTCCGTCACCCTGGATCCCGGGATGACGGACACCCAACGCACACCGCTTTTTTGCGTGTGCTGTGCAACGGACACACTTCTGGTACATTTCCTGATTAGGGCGCCCCATCCCCGATCGCGAGCGGAACCAGATTTGACAGCAAGACTTTTCGCGAGGCCGTCCGCCTCGACAGGAACCGCCTTAACCCTCATCGCGATTGCGCTCGCGGGCTGCTCCGGCGGCGGAGACCAGTCGCAAGGCAAGGGCAAGGGCGCAAGCGCACCGGGCCAGGGCACGCCGACCGTGGGCTTTGTCGTCGTCCAGCGGACCAGCGTTGCGGTGCCGACCGAACTCAGCGGCCGGACCACCGCGTTCGAAAGTTCCGACGTGCGACCGCAGGTGACCGGGATCATCCGCCGCCGCTTCTTCACCGAGGGCACGCTGGTAAAGCGCGGGCAGCCGCTCTACGAAATCGATCCGCGGCTGTACCGCGCCGCGACCAACGAGGCGCAGGCCAATCTGCAGAGCGCGCAGGCCAACGCCCAGGCCCAAGGCGTGCTGGCCGCCCGCTACAAGCCGCTCGCGGACATGGAGGCGATCAGCAAGCAGGAATATACCAACGCGATCGCCGCATCGCGCCAGGCCACCGCATCGGTCGCACAGACCCGTGCCGCGCTGGAAACCGCGCGGATCAACCTGAAGTTTACCACCGTCCCCGCACCAATCAGCGGTCGCATCGGCCGCTCGCTGTTCACCGTTGGCGCGCTCGTGTCGGCCACCCAGACCGATCCGCTCGCGCAGATCCAGCGGCTCGATCCGATGTTCGTCGACATTCAGCAGTCCGCTGCCGACATGCTCGCGTTGCGCCGGTCGCTCGGCAAGGACGGCATCGTCGCGACCCGCGCCGAGGTGCGTCTCGCGCTGGAAGACGGCAGCGATTACGGCCTGACCGGCACGGTCGAGTTTTCCGAAGCACTGGTCAATGTCGAGACCGGCACGGTGACGGTGCGGGCGCGCTTCCCCAATCCGCAGGGGCTGTTGCTGCCCGGCATGTTCGTGCGCGCGCGGTTCTCGCAGGCCATCAACACCAACGCCTTCCTGGTGCCGCAGGCCGCGGTCGCGCGCGACCCGAAGGGCAATGCCACGGTCTATGTCGTCGACGCAGCGAACAAGGCCGTACAGAAGACGGTCAAGGCCGATCGCACCGAGGGTGCGTTCTGGGTCGTGACCGGCGGGCTGAACGCCGGGGACCGCATCGTCACGCAGGGCTTGTCGAAGATCGTGCCAAACCAGAGCGTCAAGCCCGTACCGGCCAATTCCGCGCAGGTGATCAAACCGCCATCGAAGGAGGAGCAGGAGAAGTCCGGCAGGTCCGGCGCGCAGAGCAAGGGCGGCTGACCGCAGATGCTATCCAGAATCTTCATCGATCGCCCGATCTTCGCCTGGGTGCTCGCAATCATCGTAATGCTCGGCGGCGTCGGCGCGATCATGGGTCTGCCGATCGCGCAATATCCTGACGTCGCCCCGCCGCAGGTCTCGGTGCGCGCCAGCTTCCCCGGGGCCAATGCGCAGACGATCCAGAACAGCGTCACGCAGGTCATCGAACAGTCGCTGACCGGTATCGACGGGCTGCTCTATTTCAGCTCCTCGTCCAGCTCGCGCGGATCGGTGACGATCACCGTCACCTTCGCCAAGGGCACCGACCCCGACATCGCGCAGGTCCAGGTCCAGAACCAGGTCCAGCAATCGCTGTCGCGTCTGCCCAGCCAGGTCCAGCAACAGGGTCTGGTCGTCCGCAAGTCCAATCCGGACAATCTGCTTATCGTCGGCGTCTATGACGAGACCGACAAGATGACCAACCAGGACGTCTCGGACTATCTGGTCTCGAATCTGCAGGACCCGCTCGGGCGCATCCCCGGAATCGGTGACAGCAACGTGTTCGGCGCGCAATATGCGATGCGGATCTGGCTCAACCCGAACAAGCTTGCCGCGGTACAGCTGATCCCCAGCGACGTCATCACCGCGATCCAGCAGCAAAACACCGAAGTCGCGGCCGGCGAACTCGGCGGCCAGCCTCAGCCCGATACGCAGATGCTGAATGCGACCGTCACCGCACAGTCGCGGCTGCAGACGCCCGAGCAGTTCGCCAACATCATCCTCAAGACGCAGTCCGACGGCGCCACCGTCACGCTGAAAGACGTCGCACGGATCGAACTTGGCGCCGAAAACTATAACGCGCGCAGTCGTGTCAACCGCCATCCGGGCGCGGGCATCGCCGTCCTGCTGGCGCCCGGGGCCGACGCGCTCAAGACCGCGGAACTCGTCAAGGCGTACATCGCCGAGGAAGCCAAGAGCTTCCCGCCTGGTCTGAAATACGCGTACGCCAACGACACCACCGACTTCATCAAGCTGTCGATCGAGGAAGTCGTCAAGACGCTGATCGAGGCGATCATCCTCGTCGTCATCGTCATGTTCGTGTTCCTGCAGAGCTGGCGCGCGACCCTTATTCCGGCGATCGCGGTGCCCGTGGTGCTGCTCGGTACGCTTGGCATCTTCTATCTCGCCGGCTTTTCGATCAACACGCTGACGCTGTTCGGGCTAGTGCTCGCGATCGGCCTGCTGGTCGACGACGCGATCGTCGTCGTCGAGAATGTCGAGCGGCTGATGGAGGAGGATCCCGACCTTTCGCCGCGCGATGCGACCGTCAAGTCTATGGACGAGATTACCGTCGCGTTGATCGCGATCGCGCTAGTGCTGTCGGCGGTGTTCCTGCCGATGGCGTTCTTCGGCGGTTCCACCGGCGTCATCTATCGCCAGTTCTCGATCACGATGGTCGCAGCGATGATGCTGTCGGTCGCGGTAGCGCTGATCCTCAGCCCAGCCCTGACCGCGACTCTGCTGAAGCAAAAGAAGACCGATGCGAACGGCGATCCCGAGCGAAGCTGGGGTCAGCGCACCTTCCCGAAGACGTCCCACTTTTTCAGCCGCGCAGGCGACAAGTTCAACACCACCTTCGACCGCGGCGTGGTGAAATACACCGGCGCAGTAAAGGCCGTCGTCGCGCGGCGGTGGCTGTTCCTGCTGATCTATGCCAGCGTCGTCGCGCTGCTGGCGGTGCTGTTCCTGCGCCTGCCGACCGGCTTCCTGCCGACCGAGGACCAAGGCGCCGGCATCGTCCAGTTCCAGCTGCCCGCGGGCGCGACGCAAGGCCGTACCTTTGCGCTGCAGAAGCAGATCGAGAACTATTACTTCGAGAATGAGGGCAAGAACGTCGGCACGATGTTCACCGTGTCGGGCGGCGGCGGCGGCGGTGCCAGCGGCCAGAACACCGGCCAGGGCTTCGTCTCGTTCGCGCCGTGGGACGACCGCAAGGGCAAGGACAACACCGCCGAAGCGATCACCGGCCGCGCTTCCGCGGCGTTCCGCGGGTTCCGCGATGCGCAGGTCTATTCCCTCGTGCCGCCGGCGGTGCGCGGGCTGGGCCAGTCGAACGGCTTCACGATGGAGTTCCAGAATTCGGGTGGTCTGTCCGCCACCGAATTCGCGGCAGCGCGCGACAAGCTGCTGGCGGCCGCACGCGCGGACCCCTCGCTTGCGTCGATCCGCCTGACCGAGCTGCCCGATGTCGCGACGTTGAAGGTCGATATCGACCAGCAGAAGCTCGCCGCACTCGGGCTGAGCCAGGCGAACGTCAACGCGACCCTGTCGACCGCCTGGGGTGGCAATTACGTCAACGACTTCATCGATCGCGGGCGTGTGAAGCGCGTCTATGTCCAGGGCGATGGACCGTACCGCGCCGAGCCGTCCGATCTCAGCCAGTGGTTCGTACGCGGCAGCAACGGCCAGATGGCGCCGTTCTCGTCGTTCGCGACGACCAGCTGGAGCCAGGCACCGACGACGCTGTCGCGCTTCAATGGCATCGCATCCTACGAGATCCAGGGCTCAGCGGCACCGGGCAAGAGTTCGGGCGACGCGATGGAGCGGATCGCGCAACTCGCCGGGGAAATCTCCGGTACCTCGGTCGCTTGGGCGGGGCTGTCGTATCAGGAACGCCTGTCCTCGGGCCAGGCGCCGTTCCTCTACGGGCTTTCGTTGCTCGTCGTGTTCCTGTGCCTCGCCGCGCTCTATGAGAGCTGGACGATCCCGATCGCGGTGATGCTCGTCATCCCGCTCGGCTTGGTGGGCGCGATCCTCGCGGTCACGCTGCGCGGGCTGATCAACGACGTGTATCTGCAGATCGGTCTGCTCACGACGATGGGGCTCGCCGCCAAGAACGCGATCCTGATGATCGAGTTCGCCGAGCAGGAGGAGAAGAAGGGCGCAAGCGTGATGGATGCGGCATTGTCGGCGGCGAAGATTCGCCTTCGCCCGATTCTGATGACGTCGTTCGCGTTTATCCTCGGCGTGCTGCCGCTCGCGATCTCGACCGGCGCCGGCGCCAACAGCCGAATCGCGATCGGCACCGCGGTGATTGGCGGCATGCTGACCGCAACTCTGCTCGCGATCTTCTATATCCCGTTGTTCTTCGTGCTCGTCCGCCGCGGCGCGCGCGATGGCATCGCCAAGTTGCGCGGCCGACCGACCGGCCATCAGGGCGGTGGCCACAGGAATGACGATCCGCCCATGGGGCCCCCGAAGCCGGAGCCAGCATGATGCGTTTTCTTCCCCTGTTGATCGCAACGACCGCGCTGGCCGGCTGTTCGCTCGCGCCCAAATATGCGCGTACCGAACTCCCGGTGCCGCCGTCCTGGCCGGTCGGCGATGCGTATCTACGGCAGTCCGAAGCAGCGCTGCCCGCAATTACCTATCGCGACATCTTCCGGGACCCGCGCCTGCAGTCGCTGATCGTCCAGGCGCTCGCGAACAACCGCGACCTGCGCGTCGCCGCGGCGAACATAGCCTCGGCGCGCGCGCAATACCGTATCCAGCGCGCCGACCTGTTGCCGCAGGTGGATGCCAGCGGCCGCTATTCCTATTCGGGCGGCGGCAACGGCGCGCGCAGCACCGCGATCAGCGGCAGTAACGGCAATGGCGGTACTGGTACCGGCGGTACGGGCACCGGGACGGGCGGTACGGGTACGGGGGGAACGGGTAGCGGCACCGGAACGGGCGGAACCGGCACCGGCGGCACCGGATCGGTGGTCAGCACCTCGGGCTCGAACAGCTCCTTCTCGGTCGATCTCGGCTCCACCGCGTTCGAACTCGACCTGTTCGGGCGCATCCGATCGCTGACCGGCGCCGCGCTCGACCGCTATTTCGCGACCGAGGCGGCGGCGCGCGCGACGCGGCTGACTCTGGTCGGCGACATCGCCAACGCCTGGCTGAGCTATGCCGCGGACCAGAGCCTGCTGAAGATCGCGCAGGATACCGCCGCCAGCGCGCAACGCAGCGTCACGCTGACCACCGCGCGGTTGCGCGGCGGGATCGCGCCGCGCACCGACCTGCGCCAGGCCGAACAAGTCCTGTACACCGCGCAGTCCGACCTGGCGGAACAGCGGACAGCGCTCGCGCAGGACGTCAACGCGCTGCAGCTGCTGGTCGGCGCGCCGATCGATCCCGCACTTCTGCCCGCGTCGATCGATCAGGCGCTGCCGACGCTCGCCACGTTGCCCGCCGGGCTCGACAGTGGGATCCTGCTGCGTCGCCCCGACGTGGTCCAGGCGGAATACGAGCTGCGCGCCGCCAATGCCGAAATCGGCGCAGCGCGCGCCGAGCTGTTCCCGCGTGTTTCGCTGACCGGGCTACTGGGGTTCGCCAGCACCGCGCTGTCGTCGCTGTTCACCGGCGGCGCGTTCAACTATTCGGTCGCGCCCTCGATCAGCGTCCCAATCTTCCGCGCCGGCGCAGGCGTAGCGGGCGTCCAATATTCGCGGGCGCAGCGCGACGTCGCGCTCGCCAGCTACGAACGGTCGATCCAGGTGGCGTTCCAGGAGACGTCCGACGCGCTCGCCCGCCAGGGGACGCTCGCCGACCAGCTGCAGGCCAACCGCAACTTCGCCGCCGCCGCAGCGGATACCTTCCGCCTGACCGATGCGCGGTACCGCGGCGGGATCGACACCTTCCTCACCAGCCTCGACGCGCAACGCCAGCTCTACACCGCGCAGCGCAATTTGGTGGCGACTCAGCTGGTCGGCGGGCAGAACCGCGTGACATTGTACCGCGTACTCGGCGGCGATTCGACGCTGGAGACAACCGCGAACGGCCCCCGCCCCGTCACCGCGGCGGGGGCACCGCGATCTGAGGAGAGCGTGACACCATGACCGTCCTGGTTACCGGAGTTGCCGGGTTCATCGGCATGCACGTCGCGGGGGTTCTTCTGGCACGCGGGGAACGCGTCGTCGGGATCGACAACCTCAACGACTATTATCCCGTGAGCCTGAAGCGTGCCCGGCTCGCGCAGCTGAGCGGCGACTTTACCTTCCACCACGTTGATTTTGCCGACAACGCCGCGCTCGACGCCGCGACCGACGGCGAAGCGTTCGACCGCATCGTCCATCTCGGCGCCCAGGCCGGGGTGCGCTACTCGATCGACAATCCGCGCGCCTATGTGCAGTCGAACTTGGTCGGGCACGTCAACATCCTCGAGCTCGCCCGGACCCGCCGGGTAGCGCATCTCGTCTATGCGTCGTCCTCCTCGGTCTATGGCGGCAACGAGACGTTGCCGTTCCGCGTCGAGGATCGCACCGATCACCCCGTCTCGCTCTATGCCGCCACCAAGAAGGCGGACGAGCTGATGAGCGAGACCTATGCGCATCTCTACCGCGTGCCGCAGACCGGCCTGCGCTTCTTCACCGTCTACGGTCCGTGGGGGCGGCCCGACATGGCGCTGTGGCTGTTCACCCAGGCGATCCTGGAAGGACGGCCGATCAAGGTCTTCAACCACGGCCGGATGCAGCGCGACTTCACCTATATCGACGACATCGTCGCCGGCGTGGTCGCCGCGCTCGATCATCCGCCCGCCGACGACGGCGCGGCGAAGGCGGGTGGCAGTGTCGCCCCGCACACGATCTACAACATTGGCAACCACCGCTCGGAGGAGCTCGGGCGGATGATCGACGTGCTCGAAGCCGCATGTGGGCGCGAGGCGATCCGCGACTATCAGCCGATGCAGGATGGCGACGTGCCCGCGACCTATGCCGATATCTCGGCGATCCAGCGGGATCTGGGTTTCACCCCGACGACGGCGATCGATACCGGGATCCCGAAGTTCGTCGAATGGTATCGTGACTATACACGTTGAATGCGGCGGCGCGGGCGCCGTGCGACGCTAACGCTGCGATAGACGAACGAAGAGCCGCTCCCTTTCGGGAACGGCTCTTGTGATGTGGTACAGGACGGCCCGGGTCAGAACCGGAACGTCACCGTCCCCTTGTACGACTGGTTCTCGACATCGTTGCGCTCGACCGTGCTGTCGGCGCCGATCGACAGGTCGACCCGGCGTCCGACCAGAGTCAGTCCGGCGCTGATCTCCGCCCAGTTCTTGTCCTGCCCGGCCAGCGCGAACAACGCGTTGGGTCCGATGCCGCCGACGAAGTTTGCCCCGAACACCGCGGGCGTGGACTGGAAGTCGTGGACGAAGTTGGCCGACGCGTAGGGACGGATCGTGGTACCGCCGCTGAGCGACAGCCCGGCACGCCCCTGCAAGCTGTCGAACGCACGGCGATCGGTGAACAATGCCGGACCGCCGCCCGATTCGAGCGCCTTGCCGAAGCCGATATGGCTGGCGCGCATCGAGATGCGCGGCCCGACCTTCAGGTCCGACAGGTTGAACGCCTTGCCGAGTCCGACCTCCGTGACCACCGTCAGCGCCGAATCGGTGCTGCGCAGTCGATAGGTCGTACCGACCACGCCGACGCTACGATCGGTCCGGGCAACGAATGCGCCGGCGCTGAACTGGGTGTCCAGCACGATCCCGGTCGCGGTCTCCAGCTTGCCGTAGAGCGTCGCCTGATACAGTTCGCCCTTGGCATCCTGCACCTGCCCGCGGGTCCGCCCGTCGAGGTTGCTGTACGAGAAGCTGAAACCGATCGCGCCATCGTCGCCGGCCTGCTTCTCGAGCCCGCCGGCGATGTAATAGCCGTCGAACGTGTCACGGCCCCCGAACGGACGCGCGGTCGGCATCGACTGGCTGTTGCCGTCGATATAGCCCGCGGCGAGGAACCCGCTCATGTCGTCGGGCAAACGGCCCGGCTGCATCGTCATCGACGCCGAATCGCTCGCGGTCTGCTGCGCGCCGGGCAGGTCGCTGGCCAGCAGCGACGCCACCTCGAACGGCTTGCCGATCACCGCCAGCGTGCCGCCGAGACCGGCCGCCACGTCCATCTGCGCCAGACGGTCGCGGTGGAAGCGCGAGATGTTGTCGAGCGCGGCGATACCCATCGCCGTCTTCAACGTCTCCGCACGCGGTGCAAGCCCCTCGAGGGTCGCGCGGATCGTCGCCGTATCCTGCAGATCGAGCGGACCATACAACCCGCTGAGAGTCGCATAGTTCGAACGGTTGCGGTCGAGCAGCCCGGCATAGGCCCCCTGCACCGCAGTCCCGGCAACGACGTTCTGGTACAGCCCGGCGGCGATCCGGACCTGCACCGAGGTCGGGGTATAGACATACGTCGGCGTCAGGATCGCGCTCAGCGGGGTCGCCGCCGCGAAGCTGCCGGTCGTTCCGCCCTGCGCGGTCAGGATGGTGTACAGGTCGTTCGAGCGGATCATGTGGCCCGCCACCGGTGCGAAGCCGACCCGACCGCCCAGGTTGACGATACCGTTGGTCGGCGTCGTGCCGTTAAAGGTGGTCGCGACGAACGCCAGGCGATCCGACGTGTTGTTCGGCCCCAGATCGATCAGCAGGTTGCTGGCCGACGCCAGCACGCCGTTGCCGCCCACCGTCAGCGTGCCGATCGTCCCCATCGTCCCGGGGGCGATCATCCCGCTGACGCTGGTGAAGTACGGCGTGTTGATGCGACCCGATCCGGTGAGCAAGCCGGCGAGCATGAAATAGTCGCCCGGCGTGGAGATCACCCCGTCGTTCTGGACCGTGCCCGTGACCTGGTTGATCGTCATCAGGCTGGTCAGCGAGCCGGCCGAGGTCACCGCCAGGCGGGCAGCGCTGCCCGCGACCGTGAACTTGTCGACCGTGACCGCGCTGGCCAGGGTCGTCGTGCCCGCCGCCGTCAGGCTGACGTCGTAATAGCGCGCGCTGCGTTGAGTCGTGCGGTCCGGATCGATGTTGTTCGGCACGAAATTGGTCGCGCCCGGCAGCCCGTTGACCAGGGTCGCCGGCGGGGTCGCGACGACCGCAGCCGAGACGTCGGCCTGACCAACATTCTCGGCCCCGTTGAGCAGGCTCGAATCGACCCTGCCGTCCTGCGCGACGTTCTCG
Source organism: Sphingomonas rhamnosi (assembly GCF_036663615.1). Lineage (NCBI taxonomy): Bacteria > Pseudomonadati > Pseudomonadota > Alphaproteobacteria > Sphingomonadales > Sphingomonadaceae > Sphingomonas > Sphingomonas rhamnosi. Next base: position 97,029 of record NZ_JAXOJJ010000004.1, on the reverse strand, counting down.
GCGGAAATCCCGCCGCGGCCGCTTGCGGTGGTGACGGTGTTGCCGGCAACGATCGTCGTGGCGGGTTCGTCCTCCTTGGCGACGGCAGCCGCGACCGCCGGGGAATCGGTCGTCGTGACGGGCACGCCGTTGATCGTCTCGATCCCGGTCTTCACGTCATAACAATCGGTCTGGAAGCAGATCTGGCCGAACTTGTTGGCATCGCCGGCGATCCCTGCGCCGGTGGTGGTCGGCACGCCGTTCACCAGCGCGCCGTTGACGATCACCTGATAATTGGGATCCAGCGCGGTCACCCAGTGGCTGGCATCGGTCCACGCCGCATCGCCCGCCTTGCTCTGCGCATAGCGATACGGATTGTTCGCGGCGATATAGTCCCAGAACAGATAGAGCGGCTGATAGAAGCTCTGGGTGCCATAGGCGCCGAACGGAGTCTGGCTGTAGAATCGGCTGCCGCCCGACAGCACGCCGATCACGACCTGTTTGGCGAACGCGCGGTCAAGGATCAGCGGACCGCCCGAATCGCCGCCCGCGGTCGTGCCCTCGTTGGGCAGCGCATCATCCTTGAACAGGTTGAAGTCATACGGGCTGGCCTGCGCCGTGCCGCGGCGCGGATCGTCGAAGTCGAGCTGGTACAGGTTCTGCGGCAGGCCGCTCGGCGCGCCGAACAGGAACGCATCACGGTCGTCGAACGAGCCGAGCAGGCCGATCGTGTTTTCCGCGATGCGCCGGCGGTAATCGATGCCGCCGGTGTCCCCTGTGGTGGTGCCGCCAGTGCCGTTGCGGCCATAGCCGGTCAGCGTCACGTGGTAACCGGTGCCGGTGGTGTTGCCGATCGTCGCGGGCGCCGGCAGGGCCGAGAACAACAGCGCCCAGGTCGGCACGTTTGCCGCCGGCGTATCGAGAGTCGCGATCGCGACGTCGGCCTGAATGAAGTTCTGCGCCAGGCCGAGCTTCAGCGAGTCGGCGTTATAAACGACCTGGTTGACGTTGTAGAGGAAGTTGGCGGTGTTGGTCTTGAACTGCTGGGTGTTGACCGCGCCGCCGGTGACCGTCGGCAGGTACCACGCACGCAGCGCCGCAAGATTGTCCTGCGCGAAGCCGAACGCGATCGGAATGCCGCCGCCCTGCGACCCATAGCCCCAAGGGTTTTGCGGGCCCGTTCCGGCAGCGTTCTCGTTCACGCAGTGCGCGGCGAAGATCACCGTGCGCGGGTTGATCAGCGTTCCGGTGCAAATGCCGATCCCGTCGGCATAGGCGATCGTCATGTTGCCGACACCGTTGACGCCGCCCGCGGTATCCTGCGCGGTCGTCGGGGTGCCAGGGGACCGGACGACGATGTCGGGTTCGTAGCCGAGATCCGAGGCCTTCAGGACGGTGCCCGCGAGCGCCTTGTTCTCCAGATCGCTGACGTTCAGCAGCGTGACGGCCTGCGCACCGTTCTCCACGCCCGTCGGACGGTCCTGTGCGTGCGCCAGAGCGGGCAAAGCCAGCAACGCGGTAGACGCCATCAAACCGGTGCGGACGCGACTCAGTGCACGCGTGGATACGATCGCCATAACCCTGTATTCCCCCAATAGCGCGACACACCTTCCCCAGCGGTCGTCGTGCCGACAGCCTATGCACAGCTCTTTGGAGACGTAATCCGTCATGTTACAAAGTTGAAATAGCCGACGGAAACGCGTCAATTTTGCAACAGGGCAGTCAATCGTCGCTTAGTGAAAGCTTCCGAAACTGGGTCCGCAAATGGTACTCGCGCCCGGCAAAGCCACGCCTTGCCAAGCCAACAGTTCCCGCAAGTGACGCTCGATCCGCGTCTGACCGCGAAACGTCAGGCGAACGGCGCGGTCGACCGGACTGGTTCTGCTTGGCTCGCACTCGATGAAATCGCCGAGTGCGAGGACTTTCAGCCAGCGAGCCCCGGTGGGTTTCGCGATGCCGAGTTCCTCCCACATCGCACCCGCCGTCAGCTCACGCCCTTCCATTTCCCCCACATAGGCAGCGAGCAGCACATCCCAGGCGGGATCCGTGAACAGCCCGCGATCAAAGATCTCGCTGCGCAGACGACGGCTTTTGTAGAGCAGACGCGCCACGTTCAGCAGTTCGCCGGATTCGCTGCGATCCTCGGTCGCGTCCAGCAGGTGGGTCGTCGCGATATACTGCGGCTCGGCGCCGACGATGCGGATCAGCGACACCTCGTTGCGCACCCAAACGCTCGATCCGTCGCCGCGAATATAGCGTTTGACGATTGTGAACGGCCTGCCGTCGCGCCGCGTCTGGCACAACAACGCCTGGTTGTCTTCGCGGCTTTCCGGCGCCGTCACGGCGATGATCCGGGTGCCGATCAGGCGATCCATCGGAACCCCGATGATGTCGCAAAATGCCGAATCGACGCCCGTGAACCGCCCGGTCATGTCCCCGGTCGAATGGCCGATCAATCCCATTCCTGATCCCCCTCGAAACGCAACTGCTACAAATGTTACAGTATATTACGGACGAGCGTTACAGGGAAATCACCGCGATCCACCGTCATCTGGCGATTCTGGCAAATCCCGCGTGCTCAAGAGAACCGCTCGCAGGACCGCGCCCGCCCTTCCCCCACCCCCTCCCCCTTGCTAAGGCCCGCCGGGTAACAGCATTCTGCTCGGTTCCCCGGCGCGCCCCGCGCGGCCTTTCGGCCGCTTCCCCGCGGCGCCCCTGCGACCGGCGCCCATGGGAAGGACCCCTATGACTGCCATTGGCCAGGACACCCTGAAAACCCGCACGAGTCTGTCGACCGGCGGCAAGACCTATGATTACTACAGCCTCGCCAAGGCGTCGGAACAGCTCGGCGACATCAGCCGCCTGCCCTTCTCGATGAAGGTGCTGCTCGAGAATCTGCTGCGCTTCGAGGACGGCGTCACCGTCACGCGCGACGACATCCAGGCGATCGTCGACTGGCAGAAGGATTGCCGCTCCAACCGCGAGATCCAGTATCGCCCCGCGCGCGTGCTGATGCAGGATTTCACCGGCGTGCCCTGCGTCGTCGATCTCGCCGCGATGCGCGATGCGATGACCAAGCTCGGCGGCAACCCCGAGAAGATCAATCCGCAGGTGCCCGTCCATCTCGTCATCGATCACTCGGTGATGGTCGACGAATTCGGCACGCCCAAGGCGTTCGAGGATAACGTCGACCTCGAGTACCAGCGCAACATCGAACGCTACGAGTTCCTGAAATGGGGCAGCAAGGCGCTCGACAACTTCCAGGTCGTGCCGCCGGGCACCGGTATCTGCCACCAGGTGAACCTCGAATATATCGGCCAGGCCGTGTGGTCGTCGGCATCGTCGGGCCAGCATGGCGACGGCACGATGATGGCATACCCCGACACGCTGGTCGGCACCGACAGCCACACCACGATGATCAACGGCCTGGGCGTGCTCGGCTGGGGCGTCGGCGGGATCGAGGCCGAGGCCGCGATGCTCGGCCAGCCCGTTTCGATGCTGATCCCCGAAGTCGTCGGCTTCAAGCTGACCGGTGCGGTCAACGAAGGCATCACCGCGACCGATCTGGTGCTGACCGTCACGCAGATGCTGCGCGCCAAGGGCGTCGTCGGCCGCTTCGTCGAGTTCTACGGCCCCGGCCTCGACACGATGACGCTCGCCGACCGCGCGACGATCGCGAATATGGCACCCGAATATGGCGCGACCTGCGGCTTCTTCCCGATCGACGACAAGACGATCGACTATCTGCGTCTCACCGCTCGGTCCGACGAAAACATCGAGTTGGTCGAGGCCTATGCCAAGGCCAACGGCTTCTGGCGTGATGCCGATGCGCCGGATCCGGTGTTCACCGACACGCTCGAACTCGACATGGGCACCGTCGTCGCATCGCTCGCCGGCCCCAAGCGCCCGCAGGACCGCGTCAGCCTCAACAAGGTCGACGAGGTGTTCAACGGCGATCTGCACAAGATCTACCACAAGGAAAAGGCGCTCCGCGTGCCCGTCGAGGGGAAGACCCACGACATCGGTGACGGCGACGTCGTGATCGCGGCGATCACCAGCTGCACCAACACCTCGAACCCGAGCGTGCTGGTTGCCGCAGGGCTCGTCGCCCGCAAGGCACGCGCGCTTGGCCTGACGTCGAAGCCGTGGGTCAAGACGTCGCTGGCGCCGGGTTCGCAGGTCGTCACCGACTATCTGGACAAGGCAGGCCTGACGGACGACCTGAACTATCTCGGCTTCAACCTGGTCGGCTATGGCTGCACCACCTGCATCGGCAATTCGGGTCCGCTCGATCCGCCGATCTCGGCCGCCATCAACGAGAACGACCTGGTCGCCGCGTCGGTGCTGTCGGGCAACCGCAACTTCGAGGGCCGCGTGTCGCCCGACGTCCGCGCCAACTTCCTCGCCTCGCCGCCCCTCGTCGTCGCCTATGCGATCAAGGGCACCGTCACGACCGACATGATCGAGACGCCGCTGGGCCAGGGTTCGGACGGCCAGGACGTGTATCTGCGCGACATCTGGCCGACCAACGCCGAAGTCCGCAGCACGATGGACGCCAATATCGACGCGACGATGTTCGGGTCGCGCTACGGCGACGTCTATGCCGGCGACGACAAGTGGCGCGGGATCGAAGTGACCGGTTCGGACACCTACGCATGGCGCGCAGGCAGCACCTATGTCGCCAACCCGCCCTATTTCGAGGGCCTGTCGATGACGCCTGCCCCGGTGCAGGACATCATCGACGCCAAGCCGCTTGCGATCCTGGGCGACTCGATCACGACCGACCACATCAGCCCGGCGGGCTCGATCAAGGCGGACAGCCCGGCCGGCCGCTTCCTGCAGGAGCATCAGGTCAGCAAGGGCGACTTCAACAGCTACGGCGCGCGTCGCGGCAACCATGACGTGATGATGCGCGGCACCTTCGCCAACATCCGCATCAAGAACGAGATGGTCCCCGGCGTCGAAGGCGGCATGTCGAAGTACAACGGCGAGACCATGGCGATCTACGACGCCGCGATGCGCTTCAAGGAAGACGGCACGCCGCTGGTGATCGTCGCCGGCAAGGAATATGGCACCGGCTCGTCGCGCGACTGGGCGGCGAAGGGCACCAACCTGCTCGGCGTGCGCGCGGTCATCACCGAGAGCTTCGAGCGTATCCACCGTTCGAACCTGGTCGGCATGGGCGTGCTGCCGCTGCAGTTCGCCGACGGTGTCGATCGCCAGACGCTGAAGCTCGACGGCTCGGAGACGTTCACGATTACCGACGTGGCCGCGATCCGTCCGCGCCAGGACGTGACCGTCAAGCTGACCCGCGCCGACGGGACGAGCGAGACGTTCGAGACGCGCTGCCGGATCGATACCGTCAACGAGCTGGAATATTTCCTGAACGGCGGCATCCTGCAGTACGTGCTGCGCAACCTGGCGGCCTGACGCGAAAAAGCGGGGCGACCTGAAAGGTCGCCCCGTAGTTCAGGGAGAAGACCGGGCAACAGGGGTGAAAACCCGGCCGATGCCGCCGCGGGAGGGAGAAGCGGCGACCCGCTCGCTCTGCCGCCGATATGTTGCCGGGATATGTCAGGGCGTCGGGTATCCGCCAGCCCCGTCGACCCGGACCACGTCCGGGGTCACGAAGGGTTCAGGCCCGACCCACTGCGCGCCAATCCCGCGCGCGCAGCCCGTAGATCAGGCTGTCGCGCATCCCGAGATGCGTTTCCCATTCGTCGCGCAGCAACCGCTCGCGACGAAACCCAAGCCGTTCCAGCAACAGGATCGACGCGGTATTCTCGGTGTCGGCGTCGGCGAACACGCGCTTGCGGCCCTCCTGGAACAGTCGGTCGACCACGGCGGACACAGCCTCGCTGGCGATCCCGCGTCCCCATGCCTCACGCGCGAGGATGAACCCGATCTCGGTCACCCCGCCGCGTTCGTCGCCGTCGGCCTCGCTGCCCGAGACCCAGCCGATCGCGCGGTCGTCGCCGGTGCGGGTGATCGCCCAGGTCCGCTGGTTGCCGGGCTCCGCCTCTTCGGCGAGATACACGCGGACGGCATCGACGGTGTCGAGCGGGCCGTCCGCGGAATAGGTCATCAGTTCGGCGTCGGCGAGCATCGGATGCAGCGCTGACGCATCCTCCTCGACGAGCGGCCGCAACCGCAGCCGCGCGGTGGCCAAGACCGGATGATCGGTCATGCCGTCAGCGCGTCGACGAGCGCGCGTACCTTCTTCTGCCGCCACTGCGGCAGGGGCGCGACCAGCCAATAGCCGCCGCGCGACGGCTGTGCCTCGCCGATCACCGCGACGCGACCGCTGGCGATGTCGCCCCGGGCGAGCATTTCGGGCACCGTCGTCCGTCCGAAGCCGGCGGCAGCGGCATCGATCGCCAGCCCCGCATCGGCGACCCGCACCAGCGCGCCGACCGCGTCGCCGCTCCAGACGATCGTGGCATCCGACTGGCCGCCGGTCGCGGCGATCGTCACGAGCCCTTCGGATTCGAGCGCTTCGCCTTCATGCTCGCCGGGCCCGTCGCCCCAGCGGATCGCGAGGTCAAGATTGGCTTCGGTGAAGTCGACATTCTCATCCGCGGTGATCAGCACGAACCGCAATTCGCCATCCGCCGCCGCGATCTCGGCGAGCCGCGGCATCAGCCACTTCTCGGTCAGGTCGCGCGGTGCGGCGATCGTCAGCGACTTGGACGACTGCCCCGCCTGCATCGCGCGCACCGCTTCTTCGAACTGCAAAAAGCCGTTGCGAAGCGGCCCCAGCCCCGCCTCGGCCTCGGGCGTCAGCTCCAGCCCCCGCGTCGTGCGGCGGAACAGCACGACGCCGAGCGTATCCTCGAGCGCGCGGATCTGCTGTCCCACGGCTGCCGGCGTCACCGCGAGTTCGTCCGCGGCGCGCGTGAACGACAGATGCCGCGCCGCGGCGTCGAGCACACGGAGCCCGTTGAGAGGGAGATGCGTGCGCTTCATGCCGTCCCCTCGCCAAATTCCGTCACCCCAGCGAAGGCTGGGGTTTCTCTGTTGCTGATCGCAGCACCCGCCCCATGAAGACCCCAGCCAACGCTGGGGTGACGGATTGGGGTGCGCGCTGGGAAAGGGGCATGCAGGCCTCTCACGACGCCACCGCCGGCGCCAGCAGCGTGAACCGCGGGATATCGACGTCAAACACCGCGCCGGTATCGTCGACCATCCGGTACGTGCCCTGCATCGCGCCGCTGGGCGTCGCCAGCGGGCAGCCCGAGACATAGTCGAAGCTCGCGCCGACCTCGATCAGCGGCTGTTCGCCGACCACGCCCTCGCCCTCGACGCTATGCCGCGCACCGCGCCCGTCGGTGATCTCCCAGTGCCGCGTCAGCAACTGCACCGCGCCCGGGCCGTCATTCTCGATCCGGATATGATAGGCCCAGAACCAGCGGCCGCGCTGCGGCTCCGACTGTTCGGGCAGATAGCTGACCGAGACCCGCACCGTCACCTCGTGCGTCGTCGCCGCATAGGTGAACAGCGCCTTCACAGCCCGACGCGCCCCAGCGCACGGTCGAGATCGTCGATCACGTCCTGTGCGTCCTCGAGCCCGACGTTGAGCCGCAACAATCCCTCGGTCACGCCCATCTCAAGGCGCTTGTCCTCGGCGACGCTCGAATGCGTGGTCGAGGCGGGGTGCGTCATCAGCGAGCGCGAATCGCCGATGTTGTTCGAGATATCGACCAGTTCGAGCGCATCGAGCAGACCGTGCGCCTGCTCACGGCCCTCGACCTCGAACGCGAAGATCGGCCCGCACGCGTCCATCTGGCTCATCGCCAGATTATGCTGCGGGTGGCTCGCCAGACCCGGATGCAACACGCGCGGTACGCGGCCTTCCAGGAACGCGCCGACCTTCAGCGCATTGTCCGACTGGCGGTGGATGCGCAGGTCGAGCGTCTCCAAGCCCTTCAGCACCACCCAGGCGTTGAACGGCGACAGCGTGGGGCCGGTGTTGCGCGTGAACGGCAACAGCGTGTTGGCGATGAAATCCTCGGTCCCGCACACCGCGCCCGCCAGCACGCGGCCCTGCCCGTCCATCATCTTGGTCGCGCTATAGGCGGTGACGTCCGCGCCGAACTCCATCGGCCGCTGCAGCGCGGGCGTCGCGAAGGCGTTGTCGACCACCGTCGTGATGCCGCGTTCGCGCGCGATGTCGCACACTGCCTTCAGGTCGACGACGTCCATCGTCGGATTGGCGGGAGTCTCGAAGAAGAACACCTTCGTATTCGGCTTCACCGCGTCGAGGAATGCCTGCGGGTCGCGCGCATCGACGATCGTCGTCTGGATGCCGAATTTCGGCAGCAGCGTGTCGGTCAGCCAGCGGCACGACCCGAACGCCGCGCGGCCGCCGACCAGGTGATCGCCGGTCTGCAGCTGGCACAGCAGCACCGCGGTCATCGCCGCCATGCCCGTCGCCATCGTCCGGCACGCTTCCGCGCCTTCGAGCAGCGCGATCCGCTCTTCGAGCATCTGGACGGTCGGGTTCTGCAGCCGGGAATAGGTCATCCCGTCCTGCTCGCCGGCAAAGCGCGCCGCGGCATCGCCCGCCTTGTCGTAGCAATAGCCCGAGGTGAGGAACAACGCCTCCGACGTCTCGCCATATTCGCTGCGCGCGGTACCTCCGCGCACGGCCTGCGTCTGCGGACGCCATGTCTGGGTGATCGAACGATCCTGGCCGGTCTTGCGCTTCATACGCGCCGCTTTGCCGGTGACGGCCCCGGATGACAAGGGCGGACCCTTGATCGGGGGCCCCCGACCGGGGCACAAGCGGGGCATGCGCACCCGCCCCCTGGCTCCCGCTATCGCCATCGGCGCGCTCGCACAGGCGGTGTTCGCATGGCGGCTGACGACGCCGCACAGCCTGGTGTTCGACGAGATCCATTACGTCCCCGCGGCGCGGACTCTGCTGACGCTGTGGCATCCCGTCAACACCGAACACCCGCTGCTCGGCAAGCTGCTGATCGCGCTCGGGATCGCGCTGTTCGGCGACAATCCGCTCGGCTGGCGCGCGCTGTCGACGCTGGCCGGGACGGCGACCGTGCTCGGCGTCTACGCGATCCTGTGGCTGATGCTCGGGCGCGTGCGACGGGCGGTGATCGGCAGCTTGCTGGTGCTCGTCAACTGTACCGTGTTCGTGCAGGCACGGATCGCGATGCTCGACGGGTTCATGGCGGCCTTCGTCGTCGGCGCGGTCGCGGCGATGCTGTGGGCGATGCGCGGTAAAGGCCCGCAGGTGTGGCGCCGCTGGCTGCTCGGCAGCGTTCTGCTGGGGCTTGCGGTAGGGGTCAAATGGACCGCGCTGCCCTATGTGGCCTATGCGGGGATCGCCTTTCTCTGCTTGAACCGTCCGAACCGCTGGCCCGGACTTGCCCTGTGGCGGGCGCTGGCGATCCTGGGGCTAGGCAGCGGCTTGACCTATCTGGCGACATTCGCCCCGGCTTTCTTCTACGCACAGGATCCGCTGACGATACGGACGCTGATCCCGTTCCAGTTCGAGATGCTCACGCGCCAGACGATCGTGCTGCCGCACCACAACTACCAGTCGCCCTGGTGGAGCTGGCCCTTGATGATCCGGCCGGTCTGGTACCTCTACGAGCCCGTCGATGGCGCGGTGCGCGGCGTGCTGATGATTGGTAATCCGGTGGTGATGTGGGGCGGGCTGGTCGCGGTCGCCCTATGCCTGCGGGCCGCGATCCGCGAACGCAGCGCCATGCTGTACGCCGTCGCAGGGCTATGGGCCGGATCCTGGGCGATGTGGGCGGTCATCCCAAAGTCGGTCGGCTTCTTCTATTATTACTATCTGTCGAGCATCTGGCTGTGCGTCGTGCTGGCGGTGGCGCTCGACCGGGTCGGGCGGCGGCGGCCATGGGACGTTGCGTTCCTGACGCTCGCGGCCGGACTGTTCGTCTATTTCTACCCGATCCTATCCGCCGCGGCATTGCCGGACTCTCGCGCGTTTGTCCGGTGGATCTGGTTCAGCAGCTGGGCGTGATCACCCGTCACCCCAGCGAAGGCTGGGGTCTCCCGTTGGCGGGCGCAGCACCCGCCCATAAAGATCCCAGCCTTCGCTGGGATGACGAGAAGCGGCAGCTCCCGCCCGCATCAGTACCGCCCCCAGGTGAATTTCGACGACAGCGCGTAATTCCACACCGCGCCGACCAGCACGCCGATCAACGCGGACAGCGCCCAGGCGCCGTTCCGCCAGTCGTGCAGGAATGCCGCAACCCCGACATTCGCGACCGCCCCCACCGCGCAGATCACCGCGAACGACACCCAGCCGTCAAGCAATTGTCGCCACCCCTTCAACCGCCGGTCGCGATAGGTCAGCGCGTTGTTGAGGAAGAAATTGACCGTCAGCGCGGTCAGGGTCGCGGCGATCTCGCCCAGCAGGAACGACGCGCCGAGCCCTAGATACAGCGCACTCAGCACGCCCATATGCACGCCGACCCCGAGCACGCCGATCGCGGAGAACATCGCGAACCGCACCGGTACGATCCGACCGAACATCCGGTCGTACAGCGCGATCAGATATTCCATCGCGACGACGTGATCGAGCTTGCTCTCGCCCGCGGTGCGGGTGCGGAACGTGTAGGGCAGCTCGATGAAGCGCAGCGGCTTGGGGCTCGCAGTCAACAGGTCGAGCAGGATCTTGAACCCGATCGCCGACAGCTTCGGCGTCAGGTCGCGCACCACCTGCGTCCGGATCGCGAAGAAGCCCGACATCGGATCGCTCAGATCCGCCTTCAACACGCGCCGCGACAGCTTCGTCGCCAGCGCGGACTTGGCGACGCGGTCGCGGTCCCATTCCCCGGTGCCGCCCCCCGCGACGAACCGCGATCCCACCACCAGATCGAGATCGTCGCCGCGCAACAGGTCGAGCATCGCCGGCAGCAGAGTCTCGTCATGCTGCAGATCGCCGTCGATCACCGCCACGACCGGCGCGGCGGTGGCGCACATCCCCTCGATACACGCCGACGACAGACCGCGCCGCCCGATCCGCTGGATCACGCGGACGCGCGAATCGAGCCGTGCGATCTCCCGTGCCTCGGCGGCGGTGCCATCGGGACTATCGTCGTCGACGAAGATCGCTTCCCAGTTCACCCCCGCCAGCGCCTGATCGAGCTTGGCGATCAGCGTCGGCACGTTCGCCTTCTCGTTGAACGTCGGGATGACGACCGCAAGTTCGAGGAGGTCGGGCGTCACCCGAGCTGCGCCAGCACCGCGTCACCCATCGCCGCGGTCGACAGCGTGCCGCCGAGATCGGGCGTGCGCGCGCCGCCGACGATCGCCGCCGCCACCGCCGCCTCGATCCGGTCCGCCGCCTCGGGCATCGCCAGCGAATGCCGCAGCATCATCGCCGCGGACAGGATCGCCGCGCATGGATTGGCCTTGCCCTGCCCGGCGATATCCGGCGCAGACCCGTGGATCGGCTCGTACAGCCCCTGCCCCGATCCGTTGAGCGTGGCGGACGGCAGCATGCCGATCGAGCCTGCGCACATGCTCGCCTGGTCCGACAGGATGTCGCCGAACAGATTGCCGGTGACGATCACGTCGAACTGGCCGGGGTTGCGCACCAGCTGCATCGCGGCGTTGTCGACATACATGTGGCTGAGCTCGACGTCGGGATACTCCGCGCCCATCGCCGTCACCACGTCGCGCCACAGCTGCGATGTTTCGAGCACGTTGGCCTTGTCGATCGAGCACAGCCGGCGATTTCGCGTCCGCGCGGTCTCGAACCCGACGCGCGCGATGCGGCTGACCTCGTCCTCATCGTACGACATCACGTCATAGCCTTCGCGGCGACCCGCGGGGGTGGTGCGAAACCCCTTCTCGCCGAAATAAACGTCGCCATTGGTCTCGCGGACGATCACCAGATCGATCGCGGCGGCGACTTCCGGGCGCAGCGCGGAGGCGTCCTCCAGACCCTTGAACAAGGTCGCCGGCCGCAGGTTTGCGAACAGCCCGAGTTCCTTGCGCAGCCCCAGGATCGCCTGTTCCGGCCGCAGCGACCGTTCAAGCGCGTCGCAGCTGGGATCGCCGACCGCACCGAACAGGATCGCATCCGCCCGCCGTGCGAGCGCCAGCGTCTTCGGCGGCAGCGGATGACCCTCGGCATGATAGGCCGCACCGCCGACCAGCGCCTCTTCATAGCTGAGCTCGAGCCCGAGCGCGTCGAGCACGCGGCGCGCCTGTGCGGTGACTTCGGGGCCGATGCCGTCGCCGGCGAGTATCGCGATCAGGGGCATGTCGTCTCCTCTGCCCCGGCATGTGCCGGGCGCGCGCGCGTCACGCAACCGCCCTTTTCAGCCGGTCGACCAGCCGCTCACGCGCCGCCAGCGTCTCCGCACGTCGGTCGACCAGGATGTCGCGCGCCAGGAAATGCCCGGTCAGCCGTAACCCGTCGAAGATGTCGCTCCATTCGGCGGCACCGCCGGTGCGGACGAACGCGGGCAACGGCAGCAGCTTGGCCTCGTACCCGTGCGCCGCGCCGCGCCCGACCGCGGCACCGCTGCGCGGGCTGACGAAGTCGAGATCCGCGGTGGATCCACTCGCGACGCAGGTCTCCAGGTCGAGCCCGAACCCCAGTTCCGCCAGCAGCAGAAGTTCGTACCGCACCAGCGCTGCCGCCCAGCCCCGCGCCGACGGCGCCGCCTCGATCGCGTCGAGCACGCCGCCCAGCGCGTCGTACACCCGCGGATAGGTCTGCGCTTCCGGCAGTGCGGTCGCGGTCAGCGCGGTGGTCCATTCGAGCGCCGCGGCGGCGAGCGGCTCGCCGTGCAGCGCGGCGCGGCTATGGACCAGCTCGACGGTCAGCGACGCGAGCTGCTCGCCGGTCCGCGCGCGCCATTCGCCCTGGATCGTGTTGGCGGCCTGCAGGATCGGCCGGATCGCCCGCGACCGCCCGCCGCGGACATAGCCGGGCTGCACGCCGTCGTTCGGCGTCAGCGCACGCACGATCGCGCCGTGCTCGCCATGCTGGCGGACGGCGACGACGATGGCGGACGTGCGCAGGTGCATGCCGGCATGATAGACAAAAGCGGGGCCGGGCGCGCCATCTTGTTCTCCCGCGAAGGCGGGAGCCCAGCCTGTGCCCCGCCTTCGCGGGACACAAGGGTTACCGCCGCACCCGCTTCGCCAATCGCTGCAATCCCGGATGCGCCACCGCGCGCTTTGCCCGCGCCATCGCCCCGTCGAACGCCCCAAGCGCCACCATCAGCGCCCGGTTCGCCAGCGTCGGCCGCAGCAACAGCACGTCGACGCATGCCGTCCCCCCGCTAGCGAACTGGCGTTTGTGCTGCCCCTCGCCCTCGGTGAAATCGAACCGCGCGAACCGATCGCCGAACAGCGCGCGCATCGCCTCAAGCTGCATTACCGCACCGGGCGACAGATCGCCATGCGCCGGATCATGCCCGACATGGTCGTAACGCAACGATTCGCCGTCGGCGGTGCAGCACAGATAGGCGACCGGCGTCCCCGCGATGAACAGCAGCCACGCCCGCACCCTGTCTTCGCGCGCCAGCGCCAGCAGCGGTGCGACGTCCTCCGGCAACCCCGACCCCAGCAATCGCTCTTGATACGTCGTCGCCGACACCGCGCGCGCCAGCGGGTGGAACGCCGCGATCTCGGCCGGCGTGCGATAGGCGCGGACGTCGAGCACGCCCCCCGAGGCCGTGGCGAGCTTCTTCGCCTTGCGCTTCAACCCCGACCGCGCGCTGCCCGACAGGCCGGCCAGCCATGCGTCGACGCCGATCCCGAGATCGACGTGATACCGCACATACCGCTGTCGCACGAAGCCCAGCAGCCCATGCCGGTCGACGCTCCCCAGCGCCGCCTCGGGCAGCGACGTTATCAGAAACCCGTCGGCGTCCGCAGACAATGCCGGCAGCGTGGGGACCGTGCCCGACAGCACCACGTCGAGCGACAGCGGCACGCGCACCAGCCGTCGCCGCACCGTGGCCAGCGCCCGCGCGCCGACCTGAAACCGCAACGGCACGGCCGGCGTCATGCCCGTTCCGAGACCCAATTCGACCAGAGCTGCTCCGCCTGCCGCCAGCGCTTGCGCAACCGGTCGGGCGCGAGCGGCGCGTCGTCGCGGTCGAGCGGCAGCGCCGGCCGGTCGGCGAAATGCACCGTCGGCAGCACGTCGCGCATCTCCTCCAGGATCGCGCACAACGCGCGGAAACGGCGGACGTGCACCGTGTTCGCGCGCGTGCCGCGGCGGTTGGCAAGTTCGAACCCATGGCTGACGATCGTCACCACCGCATGCTGCGACACCGCGGCATGTTCGAGCGCGTCATAGCTCTCGCCCGCCGACAACGCACACAGCTGGAACGTACGCAGCCGCCCCGGGCTATCCTCGATCACCGTCACCGGCACCTCGATCACGTCGCGCGCGATCGGTGCGATCTGGCGCGGCGACAATCCAATGCGGCTGACATTCGGCGCCTCGGCACCATTATGGCTACTGTCATAGATGAAACCGAGCGACGCGAGCGCCGCCAGCGTGTCGTCGTTGGCGGCATAGCTGCCCGCGCGGAACGCGATCGGCATCGGCGCCCCCGCCGCGACCAGCAGGTCGCGCGCCTGCGCCAGTAGCGCGGTCTGCGCGGCGAGGTCGTAGTCGTACAGGCTGAACCGCCCGAACGTCGCGCCGCGATCGCCCAGCGTCGCGCCCGCCCAATTGGCATGGCAGTGCAACTGCACCTCCTGCCCTGCGGTCAGGATCGTATCGACCATTCGTTGAACGGGATCGAGCCCGAACACCAGCGCCGGCATCGGATCGACGAAGAAGCACGCCTTCAGCCCATGGCGATTGATCTCGGCGAGCTGATAGCTGAGCCCGACCCCCGCCGGCTCGATCGACCGCGCATAGATCGTATCTTCGTCGAGCCCAGCCGCATGGTGCCGCCACGCGAATTCGGTGTCGACGGTCAGGAAAACGGGCGTTGTCACAGCTGCTTGGCTAGCAGTCGAGAGTGAACATTACGTTGCGCATTATTCACAAAAGCAGCGCGTTCCGTCAGCTCCATCAGACCCCATCCAGGCCCCTTCATCCGTTCGTGCTGAGTAGAGACCGAGTAGCGCCGAAGGCGCGTATCGAGGACTCGTATCGAAGCACAGGTTCCGCGTGCCAAGCTGTCCTTCTACAATTACTCAGGACGAACGGTAAGGGGTGGATCTCCCGCCGCCTTCACCGCGAATGGTAGAAATCATACACCTGCTGCGCGACCGCGGCGGACACCCCCGGCGCCTGTTGCAGATCCTGCAGGCTCGCATTCCGCACCGCGCGGCCGGTGCCGAAATGCATCAACAACGCCTTCTTCCGCGCCGGCCCGATGCCGGGCACTTCGTCGAGCGGGCTCGCGCCGATCGCCTTGCTGCGCTTGTCGCGATGCGCGCCGATCACGAAGCGGTGGACCTCGTCGCGCAGGCGCTGGAGGTAGAACAGCACCGGCGCGTTGACCGGCAGCTGGAAGTCGCGGCCGTCGAGCATGTGGAATATCTCGCGCCCCTCGCGACCGTGATCCGGCCCCTTGGCGACGCCGACCAGGTTGACGTCCTCGATCCCCAGATCCTCCAGCACGCCCCGCGCCGCGCTCAGCTGGCCCTTGCCGCCGTCGATCAGCACCAGGTCCGGCCATTCGCCGCCGTCGCGGTCCGGATCCTCCGCCTGCGCGCGCGCAAAGCGTCGCGTGAACACCTCGCGCATCATCGCGAAATCGTCGCCCGGCACGGTGTCCTTGTTCTTGATGTTGAACTTTCGATACTGGCCCTTGCGGAACCCCTCAGGCCCCGCGACGACCATCGCGCCGACCGCGTTGGTGCCCTGGATATGACTGTTATCATAAACCTCGATGCGGTTCGGCGGTTCGGGCAGGTCGAACAGGTCCGCCACCTCGCGCAGCAGCTTGGCCTGTGTCGTGCTCTCCGCCTGACGCCGCTCGATCGCCTCGATCGCGTTGCGCTTGGCCTGGTCCATCAGCCGCGCGCGATCGCCGCGCTGCGGCACCTGCAGCGCGACCTTGTACCCCGCGCGATCGCCCAGCGCCTCGACCAGCAACGCGCCTTCGGGCAGCTCGCGGTCGAGCAGGATCTGCTTGGGCGGCGGCACCTCCTCATAGAACTGGCCGAGGAAGCTCGTCAGCACCTCGTCCTCGGGAACGTCGTTGGTGTGCTGTGGGAAGAAGCTGCGATGCCCCCAATTCTGCCCGCCGCGGATGAAGAACGCCTGGATGCCGATCAGCCCGTCCTTGCACGCCATCGCGAAGATGTCGGCGTCGCCCACCCCTTCCGCGTTGATCGCCTGCGTCCCCTGGATGAACGTCAGCGCGCGCAGCCGGTCGCGCAGCAGCGCGGCGAGCTCGAAGTCCATGTTTTCCGCCGCTGCCTGCATCTGTGCGCCGAGCTTGGCCTGCACCCCGGTCGACTTGCCGCCGAGGAAGCTCTTCGCGTCCTCGACCAGTTCCTTGTACGCGGCCTCATCGATCCGCCCCACGCACGGCGCCGAGCATCGCTTGATCTGGTACAGCAGACACGGCCGATCGCGCGTCTTGAAGAAACTGTCGGTGCACGACCGCAGCAGGAACAGCTTCTGCAGCGCGTTGAGCGTGTTGTTGACCGACCCCGCACTCGCGAACGGACCGTAATAATTGCCCTTCGCGCGCCGCGCGCCGCGATGCTTCTGCACGCGCGGGAAATCATGGTCGTCGCGCAGCAGGATGAACGGGAAGCTCTTATCGTCGCGCAGCAGCACGTTGTACGCCGGGCGATAGCGCTTGATCAGCTGCGATTCGAGCAGCAGCGCCTCGGCCTCGTTGTTGGTCGTGACGATCGTCATCGACCGGGTCTGCGCGACCATTCGCTGCAACCGCTTGGTCAGCCGGTCGACCTGGACATAGTTCGCGACGCGGTTCTTCAGCGCGCGCGCCTTGCCGACATACAGCACGTCGCCGCGCGCATCCTGCATCCGGTAGACGCCGGGCCGCACCGGCAGCGTGTCGAGCACGTTGCGGATCGCCGCGACGCCCGCCTGGATGTCCGGCGCCTCGCCGCCGCCGCGGACCGCGAACGTGGACTTGTCTTCGTTGAACCGGTCGGGGGAATTGGGGGAGGACATTGCGTGCGATCTAGGGATTGCGGTGACTCAACGCCAGCGGGCGTGGCGGTTCGGAGAAAGCTGGTTCACCCGAAGACGCGAAGAGAAGACTTGGTTCGCGCGGAGGCGCGGAGGGCGCGGAGAAGAAGGGGCCCCCGCCCCAGATCGCCGGAGGCTGCCAACAATTGGAGATGGTCGATACCGCAGTCCCGACCACACCACCTCCGCGCCCTCCGCGCCTCCACGCGAAAAAACCCTTCTCTTTGCGTCTGCTCGGCTCAGCGTGAATCAATCTTCCAGCCCCTCCGGGGCGAAAAAGGGTCAGGCCTGCGCGAACACCTTGGTGCCGACGATCCCCACCACGGTCAGCGCCATGAACGCCGCCTGCACACCGCTGACCTTGTCGCCGAACAGCACGACCCCGCCGATGATCACGCCGATCGCCCCCGCGCCGGTCCAGATCGCATAGGCGGTCCCCGCCGGCAGCCCCCGCATCGCGAGCGCGAGCAGGCCCATGTTCACGAAGCTGAGGATGATCGGCACGCTCGACGCCTGCCAAGTGGCGAGCGTCGCCGCCCATTTCAGGCTCAGCGCCCAACTGATTTCGGTGACGACGGCCACCGCGAGAATGATCCAGGACACACAAATCTCCAACGGGCTCAGGTTGGAGATACAGCCGCCGGAAACCCGGGAAGAGACGGCCGTCAAAACTATTGCTGTTCCACCGCGAAGCGGGGGTCCAGGATTGCAGGCGGTGCATTACGCGACCCTGGACCCCCGCCTTCGCTGGGGAACGGGAACTCAGTTCGGCCGGCCCAACCCCGAGATCGCCCGGTCGACCATCGCGTGATCGCTGTCCGCGCCATGATGCTCGGCGATCAGCAGACCCGCTGCCTTCGCGGCGGCTTCCGCCGCCCGCGCACGCACTTCGGCGATCGCGGCGCGCTCGGCGGCGGCGATCTTGTCCGATGCCATCTTCGCGCGGCGCTCCATCAGGTCCTCGGCACTCGCCTTGGCCTTCGCGATGATCGCCGCGGCATCGTGATGCGCGTGCGCACGCATCGCTTCGGCCTCGACATGCGCCGACTGGGCCTTCGCCTCATATTCGGCGCGCAGCGCTTCGGCTTCGGCGCGCAGTGCCTTGGCCTCGTCGAGCTGGACGCGGATCGTGGCGATCCGGCCGTCGAGCATCCGGCCGATCATGCCGGGCACCTTCTTCCACAGCATCAGCGCGATCACGATCAGCGCCGCCGCCGCGACCCAACCGGTCGAGGTGAGGCCGAGAACGTTGTCAACCGGGTCGACGACGTGATGCGCGCCGCCGGGCGCGGTGGTGTGACCCTGCAGCCCTTCGTTGTCCGCAGAACCCTGGGGCGCCATGCCCTCGGCCGAAACGACCTTGGCGGGGGTGTCGGGATTAGCCATGCGCCATCGTCCTACGCACCGCATCGCTCGCGGCATCCAGGCTGACCTGGAGACCCGCGACCTTGGCGGTCAGTTCCTGTGCGACCTCCGCCGCGACGCCCTGAAGGTTCAGTAGCGCCTCGGTCTTGGCGTTCGCGACCGCAAGATCGTGATGCCCCAGCCGCTCGGCCAGTTCGACATCGGCGGCGTGAACCTGCTGCTCGAACGTCGCGGTTGCCTTCTTGGCGGCGGCGGCGGTCTCGGCCTGCGCCGCGGCACGCGCGCCGTCCATCTCGGCATGCCAATCGTCCTGGACCTTGTCGGCCTGGGCGCGCGCGGCTTCCGCTGCTGCCAGATCGCCGGCGATCCGCGCTTCACGCGCGTCCACCGTGGACACGATCTTCGGTACCATCGCCTTGCCGATCCCGAAATACAGGATGCCAAAGGTGATGAGCAGCCAGAAGATCTGCGACGCGTAGGTGGCGGCTATCTGGGAAATCTGAGGCATTGGGCGTCCCTAAAGTCGCGAAAGTCACATGGTCGACCGGACGGGATAGTCCGGTCGACCAGGCAAATCAGGCGACGAACACCAGGATGATCATCGTCACGAACGCGAGCAGACCGAGAAGCTCGGCGGCCGCGAAGCCGATGAACAGACGGCCCTGCTGGCTGTCCGCCGCGCCCGGGTTGCGCAGGGCGCCGGCGAGGAACTGGGCGAACACGTTGCCCACGCCCAGTGCGGCGAGGCCCATGCCGATCGCGGCCAGACCGGCACCGATCATCTTTGCTGCTTGTGCGTCCATGTCGAAAACTCCCTTGGTAAATCAGTAGGTTAAGAAAACTTAGTGCAGGTTGACCGCATCGTTCAGATAGACCGACGTCAGCAGCGCGAACACATAGGCCTGGATCGCGGCGACCAGCAGCTCGAGCAGCGTGATCCCGATCATCAGGACGAAGCTCGGCAGGCTGACGATCGCGACATAACCCGGGCCCATGTTGATGCCGTTGATCACAAATGCGGCGAGCACCTTGAGCAGAATATGCCCCGCGGTCATCGCGACGAACAATCGCAGACCGAGCGAGAACGGCCGCACCAGAAAGCTCATCAGCTCGACCACGAAGATCAGCGGGATCATCAGCGCCGGCGTGCCGCTCGGCACGAACAGGCTGAAGAAGTGGAAGCCGTGCTTGCCGAAACCGACGATCAGCACGATCGCGAAGCTGATGATCGCCAGCACGCCGGTGACGGTCATGTGGCTGGTCACGGTGAACGGGTGGACGCCCGGCACGATGCCGAACGGCAACAGACCGATGATGTTCGCGAACAGGATGAACATGAACAGCGAGAAGACATAGGGCACGAAGCGCTTGCCCGCCGGCCCGATGTTCTGCGTCAGCATGCCCGAGATGAACCCGGTGAAGCCCTCGACCGCCATCTGCCAGCGCCCGGGCACCAGATCGCGCTTCATGCCGCCGATCATGAACGCCCATAGCGCGACCAGCGTCACCACCATCCACAGAGCGGAATTGGTGAAGGACAGGTCGTAACCACCCACGATCCAGTGCGAGCCGAACGCCGGCTCGATCAGGAACTGGTGCATCGGATCGATCTTGCCGCCCTGTTCTGCCGCTGCCGCCACGTGGAATCCCTGCCGTCTGAAACGACAAACGCCCGGTTACTCCGGGCGTTCGCCTGAAATTCGAATGATCTGCCTGAACGCGACCGCGATTCCTAGGAACAGCAGCACGATCAGCCCCCATGGCTCAGTGTGAAACCAGCGGTCAATCAACCAGCCGATCAGCGCACTGCCGACGAGACTCCCGATCAGCGCGGAAATGACGCGATTGCCTTGCGAGTATCCCCGCTCGGCGTTCGGTCCTCCCCGCCCCGTCTTGAGCGTCTCTCGTCCACGCGCTTCCCTCAACCGCTCGTCGAGCGCGGAAAGTCGTGGATCGTCAACACCCTGGGGGTCCTGTCCGGGTTCGATCTCCGCCACGCACTACCCCTCATCTAGTATCGACCGGGGAGAGACGCGCAGCGACGAGCGATCCCGCCAAGGCGCGGCCCGTTTAGAAAGGGGGGGTGCTCAAGTCAACCGGTGTGACGGAAGTGTCATGCTTCGGAACTCTCCCCACCCTGGAAGGGAGGGGTCGGGGGTGGGTCGGCTTGGGGTGCCCGCAGCGCTCCTCTCGGGCCAACCCACCCCCAGCCCCTCCCTTCCAGGGAGGGGAGCAGATACTAGACACACCGCGAATCACGTTCCGGCGCCGCCGCACTCCGTGTCTTCCAAACCCCGTCCGGCGTCTTGTACTTCTCGCCGGCGGACGTCTGCACAATCAGGTTGCAGCCGCTGGTGAACGCCAATTGCTCGACCGTTGCGCCGCTCGCCTGCGCCTTCGCAGTGTACGCCGCTTTGCGCTGGATGTTGATGTTGTTGACCAACGCACGCAGATCGCCGCTCGCGGCGCCGACCAGCCCCAGATAGCCATCGGGCTGCTCGCCGACCTCGCCGCCGGCGCGCGCCGCGGCATAGGCCGGATCGCGCTGCGCCGCCGCCGCGCTCGACAGGCCGGCCAGAGCGATCATCGCGGCAACCAAGACCTTGTTCATCAGAATATCCCCGGATTCTGCTGGATCAGCGACTTCGCCTCGCCATCGAGACGATAGACCACTTCCTGCGTCACGTTGATGTTGAGATTGATCACGATCGGCTTGTCGGGTGCCGACACGTTGACGCAGCCCGACAGGGCGACGGCGGTCAGAACCGGCAGGATCATCCTCTTCATCATACCCAAGATCGGTGCTTGCTCCAACTTCTGCAATCCTGTTTCGGTCATGGCACGATCTCGCTTGCTTGAGGCTGAACGGGCGGCGTCGGCGTTTGCCGTTCGAGCAACGCGGGCAGGTTGCGCGCGATCAGCCGCTTGGGGTCGTAGAAGCTCTGCGCCGAATCGAGCAGTCCGCGAAACGGCGCCTTGATCCGGATGTTGAACACGAACGGCAGTTTCTGCAGCCGGCGAATCACGAAGTTCGATTTCGCCCCCGCGCCCTGGCTGACGCCCTCGAACCGCACGTCGGTGACCATCTCGCCCGCGAGCGGCCCGTTCATGCCGACGCTGAGCGTCTTGTAGCGCAGCGACTTCAGCGCCTGGAACGCGATGTTGCTCCACAGCCCGAGGTCCTTCTGGCTGAGGTCGCCGACATAGGCGATCGTGCCGCCGCCCGCGCGCACGCGCAGATCGCCGCCTTCGATCCGCCCACCGCTCTGGTCGAAGATCATCGGCAGCACGCCGTCGAAGATCCCGGTGGCGTTGAGGTTCTTGAAATCGAACTGCTGCAGGAACTGATCGGCGGCCATGTTGGCGATGTGGAAGGTCATCCGCCGCTCGGTCGGCGCCGAGAAATCGAGCAAGGTCGGGTCGAGCGTCAGCGTGCCGCCCGCGAACGGCCACTGCCCGCCCTCCACCTGCACGCGTGCACCGGGCAGCGTCTGGTAGCGGACCGTACCGTCATTCACGGGGATGCCGGGGTTGAGGGTACGGATCGTCGCGACCTGGCCGGGGGCGCTCTGCAATGCCAGCAGGTCGGTGAAGCGGATTTCGCCGGCAATCCCGGTCACCGGGCCGAACGCCGCGGCGAGGTCGGTGCCCGCGGTGCGGAACACGCCGGTGCTGGTGACGCCCGCGGGGGTCCAGCCGATATGCCCCTCGCCGCCGATCGACCCGTTGACGTCCGCGATCACGCCGAACGTCAATGGCGTCAGCATCTCGGGTTGCAGCGCACCCTTGGCGAAGGCGATTGCCGGCACCGCCAGATCGGCCTGCCCCGCGCCCGCACCGAGCGCATGGACCAGCGTCACGTCGGCGACCTTCACGTCGCGCGTCGGTTCGAACAGCGTCCCCGCCGCGGCAATCGTGCCGTTGACCAGCGACAGCGTCACGCCGCGCGCGGCCAGCGGCTTGAACCGTGCGGTCGCCGCCGCATCGGACACGCCCATCGCGCCCGTCAGTCGCAACGCGCCGCCCGCGAGCGTCCAGTCGCCCTGCGCCGCGCCGATCAGCAGCGGCACGTTGGCGATCTGCCCCGCCCCGCCGTCAAAACTGCCCGCCAGGCCTGCCGCGTTCATCCGCCCCGCGACCCGCGTGAAATCGAGCCGTGTCACGCGCCCCGGGGCGCCGATTCGCGTGCCGACGCCCTCCACCACGAAGCCACGGTTCGCCAGTGTCAGCGTCGCGCCCGAGGCCACCAGCGCGATCGGGGTCGTGCCGATCCGCCCCGACAGCGCCGCCTGGGCAATCCGCACGCCACCAGCGATGCCGCGGCGATCCACTCGCAGCAGCGCGCCGTCGACCGGGCACACCGCAAGCCGCCCCGGTGCGAGCACCAGCCCCGACACAGCGACCCGCCGAAACGCGAGCGGCGCGCACATCGTGTTGACCACCAGCCGCGTGCCGCCGTCCCAGTTCGCCACCACCGGCAACGACATATCGTCGACACGCCCGTCGCCGATCGGACCGCTGAGCGTCGCGGTGGTGCGGATCGCGGTGGCGCCACCCGGGGTCGCGCTGAACGTCACCGGCGTCAGCGCGAGGCGGGCGCCGCCCGCGGCATAGGGGCTCAGTCGCGCGACTCCGCGAATCGCCGCTCCGGCGCGCGCCTGCGCCAGCGACACGCGCCCCTCGGGCAAGCCACCGCCGCGCAGGGTCACCGCGGTATCGAGTCGCACGCCGCCCGCCGGCCACCCGATCGTCACCCCGCTGCCGCCCGCCAAATCGACCCGCGCGCCGCTCGCCGCCGCGAGCGATAGGCGCGATACCACCGCCGATCCCTTGCCCCCGGCCATCCGGACCGCGACCGCGCCCTCGCCACCGAAGTCGCGTGCCGCCGTCACCATGGCGCGCGCCGCCGCAGCCGCCAGCGGTGCGACAGGCGTTCCCGCCGCCGATGCGTCCAGCGCGGCGACCTTCGCCACTATAGCAGGCGCGACCGCGGCGTTGTTCGCGCGCACCGTCCCGTCGAACCGAGACTCGTGCCCGATCCGGTAGGCCCCCGCGAGTTGCAGCCGTGCCGTACGCCCTGCTTCGGCACGCACGGCTGCGCCGGTCAGGTCCAGCGTGCCCGCGGTCGCTGCGGCGTTGCCGTCGAACGCCACCGTTCCTGCCAGCCGGTGCGCCGTCACGCCGGGCGCGCGGACCGCCCCGCTCGCCAGGCTCGCCTTGCCGCGCCAGTGATCGAGCGCGGCGGACAGGGTGACATCGAGCGTCGCCGCGACGGCGTTCGCGATCGCGGTCCCGCAGGACAGGGTCGCGGCGCGGACCGGTCCGAAGATCGTTGGGCGGTCGGCGTCGATCCGTACCCGTACCGCGGCCGTAGCTCCCGTCGCGACGCATCCGCCGGTCGCGAGCCGGTCGCTGACCGCCGCCAGCGTGCCGCGGAACCCGTCGTTGAGCACACCAGACCCGGCCAGCTTCAGCCCGACCACCCCCTGCGGCGTCTCCAGCCGCATCCGCGCATCCGCGACGTCGACATCGAGCGCGGGCAGCGCGAACGGCCTGCCCGAGGGCGCCGGCAACAACCGGTCGATCGCGCCGAGCGTCACCTTGCCGTTCACCAGCCGCCCGCGCAGCCGCACGTGCCCCGCCCGAACGCCCGCCAGATACGCGCCCGACAGGCCAATCCCGGTCCGCGTCTCGACCCAGTCGGCGACCAGATCGGGGTTTGCCGGATCACCGAGCACGACGTTGGTCAGCCGCTGCCCCGCCAGCCCGAAATCGGCGATGGCGTACCGCGCCGGAACACCCGCGCTGGCCAGTTCGCGGTCGATGAAATGTCTGGCGATCGGCCGGCGCGCGACCCACAGCGCGGCCAGCACGACCAGCGGGAGGGCAAGCAGGATCCAGACGCGTCGGCGGCGGGGACGTACCCCTGTCTCGCTCGTCTCGCTCACCCACCCACTCCATTACGCGTCGCGTCGAGCATAGGCGGTACCGGCCAAGACATGCAATTGCACCACCCGCGCGCGGTGCTAGCATCGCCGCATGGCCGATAACGACGCCCCCGACGACAAGACCGGTCACCGCGCGCGGCTGCGCCAGCGTCTCGCGCGTGGCGGGGACGCACTGCTGGACCATGAACTGATCGAATATCTGCTCGCCCTCGCGATCCCCCGTCGCGACACCAAGCCGCTCGCCTATGCGCTGTTGCGCGAGTTCGGCGGTATCGGGGGCGTGCTCACCGCGGATGGCGAAGCGCTGGCGCGCGTACCCGGCATGGGCGAAACCGCGACCGCCGCGATCAAGATCGCGCATGCCGCGGCGATCCGCCTGCTGCAGGCCGACGTCGCCGCGCGGCCGGTGCTCGCCAACTGGCAGGCGCTGCTCGATTACCTGCGCGCCGACATGGCGCATCACGCGATCGAACGGTTCCGGGTGCTGCATCTCAACAAGTGGAAACCGGTTGTATGCGTTTTTTGCGGACTATCGGCGGATGGCCGCTCACGCCCACTTGCGGACATTAGCCAAGCGTCTCAATCTGCGGTGATGAGCAGGGTAGACATACAGCGCGACGCCGCACCTGAGATCGTGGCGGACGTCAGGATGTATGAGACGGCAAACGGCGGCAGGGCGGCTCCCGCCGCGCCCGGTTGGGCCTGTCCGGTGATGGTGTCGGATATCGAGCCGCTATTGGGCTTTGACGCGCTCCCGCTACTGCGGGACCAAGCGCTTGAACCCGGCGAGTGCCGACGCTTGGGTTTTGTGTTTTTGTCGCCCGAAGAGGCGGTAGCGGCCATCGAGAAAGCGGGCCGCTTCTATCTTTGGGAAGGTCGGTTCGTTGGCGAGGCGACCGTGGTTGCGAACGGCAGCTAACCCCCAGATTCGGACGTTCGTGTTCCGCATGTTCCATCACATGCGCCACTTCCCCTCCGCCTGATGTGGGTCAACACCCGGAACATGCTGATCCGCGACGAGGTTATGAGCGAAGGATCGATCGACCAGGCCGCGGTCTATGTCCGCGAGGTGATCCGCCGCGCGCTAGAGATCGGCTCGGCGGCGATCATCCTGGTCCACAACCACCCGAGCGGCGATCCCGCCCCCAGCCGCGCCGACATCGAGATCACCCGGACGATCGCGGAGGCGGGCAAGCGGCTGGGCATCGCGGTGCATGACCATATCGTCATGGGCACCAGCGGCCATGCGAGCTTGCGCGGCCAAGGGTTGATCTAATCCGCGCCTCTACGAAGGTCGGCTCTCACGCAAAAGGCCGCCGGGCGCGAACCCGGCGGCCATGTCGGCATCTTGAAGCGGGGCGATTAGCCCTTCGACAGGAACCCGGTCAGTTCGTCCTTCGAGACCGACTTGCTCTTGTCGGTATCCGCCTGCACGAACGCTGCGGTGTTGAACTTCTTGACCGCGGGACTGTCCGCCTTGGTGCTCGGATCCGACTTGACCTTGAGCGCGGTCATCCAGTCGCCGAATTCGGCAGAGCTCAGCGTACCGTTGGTGTCCTTGTCATAGGTCGGGAACTCGGCGTCGACGATCTGTGCGACCTGACTGCCCGTCGCGGGCTGCTCGGCCGGGGCGGCCTGCGCGGGTGCAGCAGGCGCCGGTGCGGCCGCCTGCGGGCCTGTTGGTACCGGATTCGCAGTCGTCGCGGGCGCGGTCTGAGCAACCGGGGCGGTCGCGGTAGCGGGTGCCGGATTCGCGCCAGTCTGCGGTGCGGTCTGGGCAATGGCTGGGGCGGCGATGATCATCGTACCGGCCAGCAAGATAGGGTTCAACATTGCGTTTCTCCAATCGTTATCGCAATCGTTACTCGAACGTCACAGCGGTGACCTTTCGAATAGTGCAGGGAACAAACCCGCCACTGCCGCTGCGGTTCCCGACCAGGCATTTGTGCGGGGGCGTGAGGCCTGCTACCCGCCGCGCGAACGGCGCCTTTCGTCGCGGAATGCGCCCGCAGTCTCTCCCAAGCGCCCAGAGGAAGAATCCATGGTCCCCCGCTATTCCCGCCCCGACATGGTCGCGATCTGGACGCCCGAAGCGCGCTTCAAGATCTGGTTCGAGATCGAGGCACACGCCACCGATGCGCTCGCCGAGCTGGGCGTCGTTCCCAAGGAAGCCGCCGCGGCGATCTGGGCCAAGGGCGCGTTCGAGGTCGACCGGATCGACGAGATCGAGCGCGAGACCAAGCACGACGTCATCGCCTTCCTGACCAACGTCGCCGAGCATGTCGGCCCGGAGGCGCGCTTCATGCATCAGGGCATGACCTCCTCAGACGTGCTTGACACCTGTCTGGCAGTCCAGCTCGCCAAGGCCAGCGACATCCTGATCGCCGATATCGACGCGCTGCTCGTCGTGCTCGAACGCCGCGCGCGCGAACACAAGATGACGCCGACGATCGGACGCAGCCACGGCATTCATGCCGAACCCGTCACTTTCGGGCTCAAGATGGCGCAGGCCTATGCCGAATTCGCGCGCAACCGAGCGCGGCTCGTGGCTGCCAAGGAAGACGTCGCGACCTGCGCGATCTCGGGCGCAGTCGGCACCTTTGCGAACATCGACCCGTTCGTGGAGAGCTATGTCGCCGAGAAGCTCGGCCTGTCGGTCGAACCCGTCTCGACCCAGGTCATCCCGCGCGATCGCCACGCGATGTTCTTCGCGACGCTCGGCGTCATCGCCAGCTCGATCGAGCGGCTCGCGACCGAAGTGCGCCACCTGCAGCGCACCGAAGTGCTGGAGGCCGAGGAATATTTCTCGCCCGGCCAGAAGGGGTCGTCGGCCATGCCGCACAAGCGCAATCCGGTGCTGACCGAGAATTTGACCGGCCTCGCGCGCATGGTCCGCGGCTACGTCACCCCCGCGCTGGAGAACGTCGCGCTGTGGCATGAGCGCGACATCTCGCACTCGTCGGTCGAGCGTTACGTCGGCCCCGACGCGACGATCACGCTCGACTTCGCGCTCGCGCGGCTGACCGGCGTGATGGACAAGCTCGTTGTCTATCCGGAGCGGATGCTGAAGAACCTCAACAAGATGGGCGGCCTGGTCCATTCGCAGCGCGTACTGCTCGCACTCACCCAGGCCGGCGTCAGCCGCGAGGTTTCGTACCGCCTGGTCCAGCGCAACGCGATGAAAGTCTGGGATTCGGACGGCGCGCTATCGCTGCTCGACCTGCTCAAGGCCGACCCTGAGGTGACGCTCAGCGATGCCGAACTCGAGGACAAGTTCGACCTCGGCTATCACCTCAAGCACGTCGACACGATCTTCGCTCGGGTGTTCGGGGCGGCTTAATCCCACCGAAACGGTCGACGATTGCACGCAACGCAATTACGATTGTATGTTACAAAATTGCGACAAGCCGCAACTATAGCCATATCGCCGTTACCGGATATTTCTCCGGTATCGGAGACCTACCCATGCGCATGTTCGAAACCGTGACCAGCACCATGCTGGCAATCGCGGCCCAGGCGCTGGTGGTCGGGGTGGTAATCGCCGCCTTCTGATCCATCGGCCTGCCCGCCCTCGCATGTGCTGAGGGCGGGGCTAGCCGCTGCTATTCCGCGGCCTTCGATGCCGTCACCTTGGCCAGGGTGGTCAGCGCCCGAACATGCGCCGCAAAGGCCTTGCGTCCGTCGCGCGTCGCCGCTGCCCAGGTCCGCACCCGCCCCTCGGACGGGGCCTTGCGCAGCCGGACATAGCCCGCCTCCGCCAGCGCGGCGAGATGCTTCGAAAGCACCGAGTCGCTGACCCCCGTCGTCTCGCGCAGCATAGCGAATTCGGCGTCCTGCACTTCGCACAGCACCGCCATGATCTGCAGGCGCGCGGGTGGGTGGATGACCGGGTCCAATCCGATCATGCCACCCCCGCGAGCATCTCGCGCCGGAACACGCGGCACCACCACACGCTGCCCGCATAGGCGATCCCGGTCGCGACTAGCCCGAGCGGCAGCGGCGCCCAGCCGACCCCGCGTTCCGCCGACAGCCATGCGGCGAGGATGTAGAGCGGCAGCACCGTCACCAGGATCGCCGCCGTGACCATGCGGGTCTTGCCCGCCCGATACCCGTTGATGAACATTCCCATTCGCCGCCGGTCCCACCGTATGATCATGGGCAAGGTCAGCGCGATCAACGCGAACACCGCAAACCGATACGGCAACGGCACCGCCGGGCTTGCCGTGAGCGCGCCCATCAGGCCCGCAAACACGAGATGCCGCAGCACCGGCGTCTCCGACGCCGCCGCCAGCTTCACCCGCGACTGTTCGATAAAGGCCAGCGCCTCGGCGGCGTTGTCACTGCTGTACTCCATGATCCCTCTCCCTTTCCGATATGGAAAGAGTGCCTCCGACTTTCCGTTTCGTCAAGTGACAACTTTCCGGTTCGGAAAGTCGAAGCCCTGAGCCCCGCCGGGCGAATTTAGAAGAACTCGTCCAGATTGGTGAACACGCGCAGCTTCGCGCGATCCGGGTCGGCGATGCCATAGTCGCGGAACAGCTGAGCCTGCAGCGCCTCGTCGAACTCGCCGAGGCAGTTCCACAGGATTGCCAGATCCTGATACCGATCGCCGACCCCCACGCGCCCTACGTCGATACACCCGGTCACGCGGCCATCCGCGATCAGGATGTTGTCGAGCGAATAGTCGCCATGCGTGACCACCGGGTCCGCAGCCAAGGGCAGTTCGGCGACCATCTCGTCCCACACGGCAAGTGGTGTCCACCCGGCATGCTCGTCGCCGAAATCCTCGGCGTCGACCTGGTCGGCGTCGATGCGCGCACGCGCCAGCATCATGCGGTGTGGCAGGCCGCTGTCGAACGGGCAGAGGTCGGTCGGCAACGCATGGAAACTACGCAGATGCGCCGCCAACGCCGCAACGATGACGGGGCGATCCTGCGGCGAGTCTTCCATCCATTGAAATGCGGTCCGTCCGGGGATCGCGGTCGTCAGCAACCAGGCAGCGTCGGGCAGCGCGACGAACCCGCATAGTTCCGGAACAGCGGCACGGTGCGCGAGCCAGGCTAGTCGGCTCATCTCGTCGGTCACAGCCGCCGCGACGTCGCCGGTGCCGTGTTTCAGATACAGCGCGGGCGCATCATCCGCCTCGAGCCGGTAGACCGACCCGCCCGACTCCCCGACCAGATCGCGCGACCAGCGATAGCCGGCAACGATCTCCGTCAAGCTCGCAGGAAGCGCGACGGGGGCTACCGGAATCTGTCGATCGCTAGCCCCCGTCATGCTCGTTCACGCCCCCCTTATTCCGCTGCGAACACGCCCTTGAGCTTCGCGAAGAAGCCCTGGCTTTCGGGGCACTCGTCGCCCGTCTCGGTCTCGCGGAACGCTTCGAGCAACTCCTTCTGCCGCAACGACAGTTTTGTCGGCGTCTCTACGTCGATTTGGATCACCAGGTCGCCATGCCCTCGGCCCTGCAGCACCGGCATACCGGCGCCACGCTGGCGGAGCTGCTTGCCCGACTGGATGCCCGCCGGAATCTTGATTTCATGGCTCTGCCCATCGAGCCCCGGGATCGACAGCGAACCGCCGAGCGCGGCGACCGTGAAGCTGACCGGCGCGCGCGCGAACAAGGTGGTGCCCTCGCGCTCGAACAGCCGATGCTTGGCGACGTGCAGGAAGATGTAAAGGTCGCCCGCCGGTGACCCGCGCGGCCCCGCCTCGCCCTCGCCGGACAACCGGATCCGCGTGCCTTCGTCGACACCCGGCGGCACGTTGACGCTCAGCGTCTTGGTCTTGTCGACGCGGCCCTCGCCGCGGCAATCCGGGCACGGGTCGGCGATCACCTGACCTGCGCCACCGCAGACCGGGCAGGCGCGCTCGACCACGAAGAATCCCTGTTGCGCGCGGACTTTCCCGTGCCCGCCACAATGCTGGCAGGTTTTCGCGCGCGTACCGGCGCGTGCACCGGAGCCATCGCAGGTGTCGCACTGTGCCGAGACGTCGACCGTGATCTCGGTCGCCTTGCCGTGATACGCCTCGTCGAGCGTGACCTCCATGTCGTAGCGCAGATCGGCGCCGCGCCGTGCAGCCGTGCGGCCGCCGCGCTGGCCACCCATGAATTCGCCGAACACGCTTTCGAAGATGTCGCCGAAATCGCCAAACCCCTGGCCGCCCTGCTGACCGCCGCCGCCATTCTGGAACGCGGCATGGCCGAAGCGATCATAGGCCGCGCGCTTCTGCGGGTCCTTGAGGCAGTCGTACGCCTCGGACACCGCCTTGAACTGCGCCTCGGAATCCTTGCAACCCGCATTCTTGTCCGGGTGATACTTCATCGCGAGCTTGCGATAGGACGACTTGATCGTCCCCGCATCTGCGGTCCGCTCGCATTCGAGCAGTTCGTAATAGTCGGTCTGGGTACTCATAGCCATTCGCCCTCTCCCCTCTGGAGAGAGGGGTGGGAGGGAGCGCCCCGCGCGCTGCCCTCGAAACTGCCCCTAGTCTCCTCCCTCTCCCCGCCCGGGAGAGGGAGGAGGATCGTTTACGCCTTGTGGTCGTCGACTTCCGAGAATTCGGCGTCGACCACATCGTCGTCCTTCTTCGCCTCGGCGCCAGCCTCAGGCGACGCGTCGGCCTGCGCCTGCTTCTCGTAGATCGCCTGGCCGAGCTTCATCGCGACCTGCGCGAGCGCGTTGCTCTTCTCGGTCATCGCATCGGGATCACCGCCCTCGACCGCGGCCTTGGCTTCGTCGATCGCGGTCTGGATCTCGCCCTTCAGCGCGTCGTCGACCTTGTCGCCGTTATCGGCAAGCTGGCGCTCGGTGGTGTGGATCAGGCTCTCGGCGTTGTTCTTCGCCTCGGCTGCCGCACGGCGCTTCTTGTCCTCCTCGGCGAACTGCTCCGCATCACGGACCATCTGGTCGATGTCGCTGTCCGACAGGCCACCCGAGGCCTGAATGCGGATCTGCTGCTCCTTGCCGGTGCCCTTGTCCTTGGCCGACACGTTGACCAGGCCGTTGGCGTCGATGTCGAACGTGACCTCGATCTGCGGCACGCCGCGGGGCGCCGGCGGGATCCCGACGAGGTCGAAATTGCCGAGCATCTTGTTGTCGGCCGCCATTTCGCGCTCGCCCTGGAACACGCGGATCGTCACCGCGCCCTGGTTGTCGTCGGCGGTCGAATAGGTCTGCGACTTCTTGGTCGGGATCGTCGTGTTGCGATCGATCATCCGGGTGAACACGCCACCCAGCGTCTCGATGCCGAGCGACAGCGGGGTCACGTCGAGCAGCAGCACGTCCTTGACGTCGCCCTGCAGCACGCCGGCCTGGATCGCGGCGCCCATCGCGACGACTTCGTCCGGGTTCACGCCGGTGTGCGGCTCCTTGCCGAAGAACGTCTTCACGGCGTCACGCACCTTGGGCATGCGAGTCATGCCGCCGACGAGCACGACTTCGCTGATGTCGGCGGTCTTGAGACCGGCATCGGCGAGCGCCTTCTTCATCGGCTCGATCGTGCGCTTGATCAGGTCGTCGACCAGCTTTTCGAGGTCGGTACGCGTGATGTTGCGCACCAGATGCTTCGGGCCGTTCTGGTCGGCGGTGATGAAGGGCAGGTTGACTTCGGTCGACGCGGCCGAGCTGAGCTCGATCTTTGCCTTCTCGGCCGATTCCTTCAGGCGCTGCAGGGCCAGCTTGTCCTTGGACAGGTCAATGCCCTCGTCCTTCTTGAAGCCCTCGACGAGGAATTCGACCAGCTTGTTGTCGAAATCCTCGCCGCCCAGGAAGGTGTCGCCGTTGGTGGCCTTCACCTCGAACACGCCGTCGCCGATCTCGAGGATCGAGACGTCGAACGTCCCGCCGCCCAGATCGTAGACCGCGATCGTCTTGCCGTCCTGCTTCTCGAGCCCGTAAGCCAGCGCAGCCGCGGTCGGCTCGTTGATGATGCGCAGCACTTCGAGGCCGGCGATCTGGCCGGCGTCCTTGGTGGCCTGGCGCTGTGCGTCGTTGAAGTAGGCGGGGACCGTGATGACCGCCTGCGTGACCGTCTCGCCGAGATAGGACTCCGCGGTCTCCTTCATCTTCTGCAGCGTGAACGCCGAGATCTGCGAGGGCGAGTAATCCTTGCCGCCGGCCGAGACCCACGCGTCGCCGTTCGGGCCGCGCGCGATCTTGTACGGGACCAGCTCGGTGTCCTTCTTCGTGATCGGATCGTCGAAGCGGCGGCCGATCAGGCGCTTCACCGCGAAGATCGTGTTGTCGCCGTTGGTGACCGCCTGCCGCTTCGCCGGCTGGCCGACCAGCCGCTCGCCATCCTTGGCGAAGGCGACGATCGACGGCGTCGTGCGCGCGCCCTCTGCGTTCTCGATGACCTTGGGCTTGCCGCCTTCCATCACGGAAACGCAGCTGTTGGTGGTGCCGAGGTCGATGCCGATTACTTTAGCCATGAGTTCTAACTAGCCCCTCGCAAACAATAAAAATTTTCGGCCCCGCCCCGTTACGGCGGCGGAACCAAATAGCGGTATGGGCGCGATATAGGTGGCCCCACGCTTGTCGCAAGATTGTACCGCACGTAAGGACCGCAAGAGGCAATGCGGAGCAGATTATGCGTATCGTTCTGGCACTGGCGCTCGCGCCGCTCCTGGCAAGCTGCGCACAGCCAAAGGAATTGTCGGTAGACGGCGCCTGGGTCAGGCTCGGCGCGGTACCCGGCAGCCCCGCCGCCGGCTATTTTACCGTCCATGGCGGGCCGGCACCGGCAACGCTGATCTCGGTCACCACCGACGTCGCAATCCGGTCCGAGATGCACGAGACGATGACGAAAGGCACGATGTCGGCGATGGCACCGCTGCAGCGCGTCGAGATTCCCGCCAACACCGACGTCGCCTTCAAGCCCGGTGGCCGCCACGTAATGCTGTTCAACGTCAATGCGGGCATCAAGCGCGGCAGCCCGCTCCTCTTCACCTTCGCCTTTGCCGACGGCACGCGCATCCTGCGAAACGCCGACGTGATCGCGGCGGGCGATCCGGGCGGAAAATGAAGCGGGCCCTGACCGACGGCGAGACCGCGCTCGCCGCCTCGGTCTTCGGCGATGCGATCGATTATGCGCAAGTCCGTCTGGCACGGACCAAATGGGCGTTCTTCCAGCCGCGCGACACGGTGATGGCGCCACGGGGCTGCATCCACTTCCACCCGAAAGGCGACCTGTGGTGCGACGATTTTGCCCACGCGCATCTCGACCAGCAGGGGCTGTTCATTCACGAGATGGTGCACGTCTGGCAGCACCAGCGTGGCATATTCCTGCCGCTCGTGCGCCATCCTTGGTGCCGGTACGACTATGCGTTGAAGCCGGGGCTGACGCTCAAGCGCTACGGCATCGAGCAACAGGGCGAAATCGTCCGTCACGCCTTCCTGCTGCGGGCCGGCGCTAGGATTCCCGGCGCCCCGCCCTTAGCGCAGTACGAAACGCTGCTGCCGTTCACGCCCTCCCCACCCGTCATCCCAGCGAAGGCTGGGATCTCCCGGTAATGGCGCGTGCCCTTGCCGCAAAATCCCAGCCTTCGCTGGGATGACGCCAAATCACATCCAGCTGCGACCATCGGGGCCCGCACACCCATAAGGCGGCAGCTGACCCGGGAACCGTGCCTGCATCTTGTGGCAACCCCAGCTGCGCATCGGCCCCGGCGCATAGCCGTTGAGCGCGATCCCGACCTCGTCATACGGGCTCTGCCTGCGCGCGACATACATGTACCAACGCCCGCCGAACATCACGATGGCGGCAACGAGAACGACGCAAACGACTTGGATGAGTTTCTGCACGGGGACCCCTTTTTGTGAATAAGGGTCCTCGTTGCAATCAACCCAAATCGGTTTCAACCGCCAATGCGACGACCCGAATTGGGGACAATCTGCGCCCTACAGTGCGTCGAAATCAATAGGTCGTGTCCGATCAAGCGCTTGCGGAGCCTCGGGCATCGGATATTTCAGTCCGGTCGCACAATTGAACAAGACCACGCTGTCGTCTTCATCGACCAGATTCGCGTTCAGCGCCTGATGGTAGGCGGCGAGCGTCGCGCCGCCCTCCGGACAGAGCAGCAGGCCGTCCTTCTTCGCCGCCGCATCGACCGCCGCCAGGATAGCCGGATCGCCGACCGCCAGCGCCTGCCCACCAGACTCCCGCACCGCGCGGAGAATCAGGAAGTCGCCGACCGCCTTCGGCACCCGGATCCCCGCCGCGACCGTCGCCGCATCCTCCCAGCGCTCGGCATGCTCCTTGCCCTCTTCGAACGCCTTGACGATCGGCGCACACCCGCTCGCCTGCACCGCGAACATCTTCGGCCGCTCCGACCCGATCCAGCCGAGCCGTTCGAGCTCGTCGAACGCCTTCCACATCCCGATCAGCCCGGTCCCGCCACCGGTCGGATAGAAGATCGCGTCCGGCAGTTTCCAGCCGAGCTGCGCGGCCAGCTCCAGCCCCATCGTCTTCTTGCCCTCGATCCGATACGGCTCCTTCAGCGTCGAGAAATCGAACCAGCGCCCCTCCGCCGCGCCCTTGCCGACGATCGCGCCGCAATCGTCGATCAGCCCGTTGACGCGCCACACCCGCGCGCCCTGCATCGCGATCTCGCGGACGTTGATCTCGGGCGTATCGTCGGGGCAGAACACGATCGTCTCGATCCCGCACCGCGTCGCATAGGCCGCCAGCGCGGCGCCGGCATTGCCGTTGGTCGGCATCGCGATCTTGGTGACGCCCAGCTCCTTCGCCATCGCCACCGCCATGACCAGCCCGCGCGCCTTGAACGAACCCGTGGGCAACCGCCCCTCGTCCTTCACCAGCACGTTGGGTCCGCCCGACTTCGGAATCGGCACCAGCGGCGTCTCGATCTCGCCCAGGCTGACGATGTTGGCGGTATGCCGCACCGGCAACAGCTCGCGCCACCGCCACAAATCGGTCGGCCGCGTCTCCAGCATCCGCTTAGGCAACGAAGCCGCGACCGCATCCAGATCATAGCGCACCAGCAACGGTCGCCCGGCGCGCGACAGCCCATGCAACTGGTCCGCCTCATACCGCTCGCCGGTGATCGAGCATTCGAGATGCGTGACGAAGGTCGGACGATCGGCGGCAAGGTTCGGGTTCACCACTTCGCGCCCAGGTCGTCGAGCGCCTTCAACAACGCGCGTTTGCTAGGGGTGCGCCGGTTGCCGGCGTTGCGAGGGACATCGACATCTCCTGCAGCAGCTCTACGCCGCGCCATGTCCGCGGCGAAAACCTCAAAGGGAATCGCTTTCGATGTCTTCGATCCGATAGTCACCAGCGGTTTCCTCGATAATACGATGCGCGAGATACGCTCTATCGATATCGGTGTGAAGAACCAGCATCGCCCGCGCTTGTCCGCGCATTTCGGGCGCCGAACCCGACGCATATTGCCCCATACGGTCCGCGATCATGTCCTCGACGGAGATGATCGCCGCGGTACCGTCTTCTCCGAAATCAATGAGGACCAAACGCGCACGATCCGCCAGTCCATCAAGCAGTCTCGCCGAGACGACTTCGAAGGACAGGCGTAGGTCGGGATGAACCCAGCCGCGCGTCGATTGATCAGGACCGGAGGGTTTTGCAAAGCCGAGGCTCCGCAGCGCCGCTTCGAAAGCCTCCTGACGTGCGGTGACGACATCGAAATCGCCCGTGGCGATCGCACTTGCAGTGAAGATTTCGACGGCAGCACCGCCGACGAGAATTGGCGCTTCATACCCTTGCGCAACGAGCAATCTGCTCGCCCGCGCAAACAGACGAAGCGCCGTTTCGAATTCGGGGCGATAGACCGTCATCGCCCGACCTTCCGTCAGTCGGCCTTCTTAGCCACCGCCACCAGCGCAGGCCGCAGCAACCGGTCCTTGATCATGTACCCGGTCTGCATTTCCTGTACGATCGTGCCCGGCGCTTCATCGCTCGGCATTTCCAGCATCGCCTGGTGCTTGTTGGGATCGAGCATCTCGCCCATCGCCGCGATCTTGGTCAGGCCGTGGCGCTGGAACACGGTGTCGAGCTCGCGCCCGGTCGCTTCGAGGCCCGTCACCAGACCCTTCATCTTCTCGTCGTCACGCAGCTCGGCCGGAATCGCGGCCAAGCCCCGCGACAGATTGTCGGCGACCGACAGGATGTCGCGCGCGAACGCCGTCGCGGCATAGGCGCGGGCGTCCTGCGCTTCCTTCTCGGCGCGGCGACGGACGTTCTGGACCTCGGCCTGCGCATAGAGGACGTTCTGCTTGGCCTCGGCCAGCTGGTTCTCGAGCTCGCCGACGCGGTCGTGCTCGGCGACTTCGGGCGCCGCCTCGGCGGTTTCGTCGCGCAGGTCGGCAGGCGAGTTCTGGTCGATATCGGTCATGTGAGTCCCTGTAATTGTGGCCCGCTCAACCCATCAACCGGGCGAGCGTTGCAGCCGTGAAATCCACCATGGGCACGACGCGCGCATAGTTCAACCGCGTCGGGCCGATCACCCCCACCACGCCGACCACCCGCCCGTCGAGCCCGCGAAACGGCCGCGCGATCACCGACGACCCCGACAGCGCGAACAATTTGGTCTCCGCACCTATAAAGATCCGCGTCGCATCGCCGGCGCGGGCGCTGTCGAGCAGCGATGCCACCTCCTGCTTGCCCTCCAGATCGTCCATCAGGTCACGCACCCGGTCGAGATCGGCGGCCGCAGCGGCATCGATCAGACGCCCCTGCCCGCGCACGATCAGCACCGGGCGGCGATTGGCGTCCTCGCTCCACACCGCAAGGCCCCGCTCGACCAATGTCCGCGCAGCACCGTCGATCGCCGCCTGCCCGTCGGCCAGCTCGCGCTCGATCCGCCCGCGCGCCTCGGCAAGCGTCAGCCCGCCCAAGGTCGCGGTCATGAAATTACCCGCCTCGACCAGCGCCGACGACGTCATCCCCGCGGGCAGCGCGATGACGCGGTTCTCGACCGACCCGTCCTCGCTGACCAGCACCGCGAGCGCCTGCTCCGCCGACAAGGGCACGAACGCGATCTGGCGCAGCGTCGTCTCGCGCTTGGGCACCATCACCAGCCCCGCGCACGCCGACAGCCCCGACAGCGCCAGCGTCGTCGCGGCCAGCGCCTCCTCGACCGGCCCACCGACGCCGGCCCGCGCCTCGATCGTCTGGCGCTCCTCGATCGAGGGCTCCATCGCCTGCATCATCCCGTCGACGAACAGCCGCAAGCCCCGGTCCGTCGGCATCCGCCCGGCGCTGGTATGCGGCGACGCGAGCAGCCCCAGCCCTTCCAGCTCACCCATCACCCCGCGGATCGACGCGGGCGACAGGCTCAATCCGGCAAGCTGCGCGATCGTCTTCGACCCCACCGGCGTCCCGCTCGCCAGATAGCTGTCGACGACCGCGCGAAAAATCTCGCGTGCGCGATCGGTCAGTTCGGTGACGGGAGCGGCCATGTCCCTGATCTAGGCTGGCGACCGCCGAAACGAAAGGCTAGGTCACGGCCAAACCAAGAAGGAAGACGATATGCGCCCCTCCGGCCGCGCCCCAGACCAGATGCGCACGATCTCGATCGAACCGCGCTTCACCAAACATGCCGAGGGCTCCGTCCTGATCGGCTTCGGCGACACCAAGGTGCTGGTCACCGCCAGCGTCGAGGAAAAGGTGCCGCCGTTCATGCGCGGCAAGGGCGAAGGCTGGGTGACCGCCGAATACGGCATGCTCCCACGCGCCACCAACACGCGCAACAACCGCGAGGCCGCCAAGGGCAAGCAGTCGGGCCGCACCCAGGAAATCCAGCGCCTGATCGGCCGATCCTTGCGCGCCGTCGTCGACCTGAAGCTGCTCGGCGAGCGCCAGATCGTGATCGATTGCGACGTGATCCAGGCCGATGGCGGCACCCGCACCGCATCGATCTCGGGCGGCTGGGTCGCGCTTAGGCTCGCGATCGACGGCCTGCTCGCGAGCGGCAAGCTGACCGCCGACCCGCTGACGCAGAAGGTCGCCGCGATCAGCTGCGGCATCTATCAGGGCAACCCGGTGCTCGACCTCGACTATATCGAGGATTCGGGCGCCGATGCGGACGCGAACTTCGTCCTGCTCGAAAACGGCAACATCGCCGAGGCGCAGGCGACCGCCGAGGGCGCGACCTATGACGAGGAAGCGCTGCTCCGCCTGCTCCGCCTCGCGCGCATCGGCTGCGCCGACATCTTCGCCGCGCAAGAGAAGGCCGTGAAGGCATGAGCGGCGAGGGCGACGTCCCGCAGGCGATCCGCAAGCTTGCCGCCGGCAAGCTCGTCATCGCGAGCCACAACAAGGGCAAGGTCCGCGAAATCGCGGCCCTGCTCGAAGGTCGCGGCCTCGATGTCGTCTCCGCCGCCGATCTCGACCTGCCGGAACCCGTCGAGACCGGCACGACCTTCTTCGCCAACGCCGAACTGAAGGCGCGCGCGGCCGCCGACCTGTCGGGCTATCCCGCGCTCGCCGACGACAGCGGCTTGTGCGTCGAGGCGTTGGGCGGAGACCCCGGCGTCTACACCGCCGACTGGGCCGAGACGCCCACCGGTCGCGACTGGGCCATGGCGATGCAAAAGGTCGAGGACGCGGTCCGCGCCAAGGGCCCCGACGCCAGCCGCAGCGCGCATTTCGTCAGCGTCCTCGCGCTCGCCTGGCCCGACGGCCATGTCGAATGGTTCGAAGGCCGCGCCGACGGTACGCTCGTCTGGCCACCCCGCGGGCAAGTCGGGTTCGGCTACGACCCGGTGTTCCAGCCGCTCGGCTACGACCAGACCTATGCCGAACTGCCACACGAGACGAAGAACCAGATCAGCCACCGCAACGCGGCGTTCAAGCTGCTCGAAGACGCGGTGTTCTAGATCCTCGTCACCCCGGACTTGTTCCGGGGTCCACCGGGCCGCGTACCAACCGGCCGCGGATCAAGCGGCCCCGTGGATGCCGGAACGAGTCCGGCATGACGGATGGTTCAATACACCCGCTCCCCCACCACATTCCCCGGCGGGGAATAGCGGCAGACCAGATAATCCTCGGTCCGGCTGCTTGCCATCGCGCAGCCGACCTGTGTCGTCTCCCGCCACACGATCTGCGTATAGTGCGCGACGTCCTCCCAGCGCCCGGTCCGGCTGAATCCCGGCGTCGCGCCGTTGACGAAATCCTTCCGCTCGGCGACCCAATGCCCGATCATCTCGGGATACGCATAGGCATAGCGCGTGCCGGTCCACAGATTCTCGCCCTCGCGCCCCGGCCCCATCGGCTGCACCGCATGTTCGAACCGCCCGGTCCGCGCCATCGTCTCGGCATAGCCGCGTGCGCTGGCGGCGAGCGTATCGCTCCACGCCAGCGGCGGCACGCCGACCGCAGCCCGCGCCCGCGCATGCCCCTGCATCATCGCCGCCTTCAACAGGCTCGCGCCGCGCGGCGCCGGCGCGTCGGTTGTACGCGGCTCTATGACCCGCGCCGGCTGTTGCGCGCAGCCGGCAAGCGCGAGCATGATCGCCAGTCCCAGAGCCTTCACGCTTTCCTCCGCCGGCCACCGCGGCCATAGGCGCGAGATAATGGTCCCAACCCAAACGCCAAGTCCCGAGTCCAAGGCCGATCTGGCGCTCTACGTCCACTGGCCGTTTTGCGTGTCGAAATGCCCCTATTGCGACTTCAACAGCCATGTCCGGGACAGCGTCGACCAGGCCGCGTGGCGCAGCGCGATGCTCGCCGACCTCAGGCACGAGGCCAGCGTCCTGCCCGGCCGCAAGCTCCAGTCGATCTTCTTCGGCGGCGGCACCCCCTCGCTGATGCCGCCTGAGACGGTCGCCGCGGTGCTCGACGCCGCCGAACGCGCCTGGGGGTTCGCCGACGGCATCGAGATCACGCTGGAGGCGAACCCGTCCTCGGTCGAGGCCGCGCGCTTCGCCGATCTGGCGAGCGCCGGGGTCAACCGCGTCTCGCTCGGCCTGCAATCGCTCGACGACGAGGCGCTGCAGTTCCTCGGCCGCGCGCACGACGTCACCGAAGGCCAGGCCGCGCTGGCCACGGCACAAAGCGTCTTCCCCCGCGTCAGCTTCGACCTGATCTACGCGCTCCCCGGCCAGCGCATCGCCGACTGGCGCGCGCAACTGGCGCGCGCGCTCGGCTTCGGCACCGAGCATCTCTCGCTCTACCAGCTTACCATCGAACCCGGCACGCGCTTCGCGACCGAGGCGCTCGCCGGCCGAATCACCATCCCCGACGGCGACAGCGCCGCCGACCTGTTCGAAGCCACGCGTGCCGACACCGCCGCCGCCGGGCTACCGGCCTACGAAACCTCGAACCACGCGCGGCCCGGGGCGGAGAGCCGCCACAACCTCGCCTATTGGCGCTACCAGGACTATGCCGGCATCGGTCCCGGCGCGCACGGCCGCCGCGGTGGCCTCGCCACGGTGCGGCGCAAAAAGCCCGAAAACTGGCTGAGCGCGGTCGACCGCAACGGCCACGGCCTCGAAGTCGAGGATCCGCTGACCCCCTCGACCCGCGCGACCGAAGCGTTGTTGATGGGCCTGCGCCTGACCGAGGGCGTCGACCTCGACCGCATCACGTCGCTGAATGCAGGCGTCGTCCCGGTCGACCTCGCCGCCGTCGCGCGGCTGGAGACGCTAGGCCTGATCGCCCACACCCCCGGCCGCCTGCGCGTCACCGAAGCCGGCGCACTGCTGCTCGACGCGATCCTTCCGGAAATCGTGATCGCTTAAGCCCCCCTCCCTGGAAGGGAGGGGTTGGGGGTGGGTCGCCTCACGCGCAGGGGTTGCCTATACCCACCCCCGCCCCCTCCCTTCCAGGGAGGGGAGTAGCCTACCCCCCGAACCCGGCCGGCGCAGGCGACACCACCGTGGTCGTGCCGCCGCGAATCTCCTTCACCTCCAGCGCGCGCTCGGCGACGCTGTCGCGCCCGAACCGGAACGCGCCATCGATCCCCGAAAACCCATCGCCATCACGCAGGCGGGAGACCGGAAACGCCGTCCCCGGCCGCCAGTCGCGCGCGATCCGCACCGTCAGCAGCACCGAATCATAGCCGATGCTCGACAGCCGGTACGGCCCGCTGCCGAACCGCGCG
The DNA here is from genome assembly GCF_036663615.1 of Sphingomonas rhamnosi. NCBI lineage: Bacteria > Pseudomonadati > Pseudomonadota > Alphaproteobacteria > Sphingomonadales > Sphingomonadaceae > Sphingomonas > Sphingomonas rhamnosi. Next base: position 55,502 of record NZ_JAXOJJ010000004.1, on the reverse strand, counting down.
CGGTACTTGGCGGCATATTGCCGGTACAGCGTGTCCGACACCGCCGCATACCACGCGCCCGCCAGCGAAGGCTTTGCGGCAAGGCCGGTCTCCGAATTCCACAGCTCGGTCCCCAGCACCCGGGTCGATGCGCCCGCACCACGCTTGACCAGCGCCGCCGCCTGCGCCGCGGTCGCGCCGCTGTCGGCGATCAGCACCGCGTCATACGGCGCCTTCGCCGCCAGCCGCGACGCCGCGCCGGTCACGCCGCCCGCCGAGCGCGCATAGGTCTGCAACGATACGACCTGTCCGCCGGCCCCCTCGACCGCACGCAGGAACGCGGTCGACGCTCGCTCGCCGTACAATCCGTTCGGCACCAGCCCGGCGAAGTTGGTAACGCCGCGGCTCTTGGCGAAATCGACGACGCGGGCGATCGACTGGGTCGGCGCATAGCCCATCAGGTACGTGCCGTTGCCCGCCACGCCCGTATCGTTCGAGAAACTGATCACCGGCACCTTCGCCGCCTGCGCGATCGGCGCGACCGCGCGGACATCGTCGGCCAGCAACGGCCCCAGGATCAGTTGCGCACCGTCCGCGATCGCCCGCTGCGCCGCCGCCGCCGCGCCGGTTGCGGTATCGTAATTGGTGATCCGCACCCGCTGGTTCTGGGTATCGAGCAGCGCCAGCATCGTCGCATTGGCGATCGACGTGCCCACGCCTGCGTTACCGCCCGACAGCGGCACCAGCAGCGCGACTCGGTTGCGCTCGGCATCGCGCGGGATGCCAGCCTCGACATCGACCGGCCGGTCGGCCGGCGGCCGTGCGTCCGGGCGCTGCTGCGACGGCGTCACCGGCCCCTTCGGCACGATCGTCTGGCACGCGGCCAGCAAGCCGCCCGCGGCGATCACGATCCAGCGCGCGACGAACCGGCCGCCTTGCGTTATCGATGCCTCAGCCATGACCATCCCCCAAAATCCTCTTGAGCCCGGCCTCTACATCGTCGCGACGCCGATCGGCAATCTCGGTGATCTGACGAAACGTGCCGCAGACGTGCTGTCGCGCGCCGACGTGATCGCCGTGGAGGACAGCCGCGTCACCGCCAAGCTGCTCCACCATATCGGCATCAAGCGCCCGATGACGCCCTATCACGATCACAGCGCGGAGGGCGTCCGCCCCGGCCTGATCGCGCGTATGGCGACCGAGGCGGTGGCGCTCGTCTCCGACGCCGGCACGCCGTTGATCTCGGACCCCGGCTTCAAGCTGGTCCGCGACGCCCGCGCCGCCGGGCATCTGGTGGTGACGATTCCCGGCCCGTGCGCCGCGGTCGCCGCGCTGACGCTCGCGGGCCTGCCCACCGACCGTTTCCTGTTCGTCGGCTTCCTGCCGTCAAAGGCGCATGCCCGCACCGAGGCGATCGCCGAGATCGCCACCATCCGCGCGACGCTGGTGCTGTACGAGTCCGGCCCCCGCCTGTCCGCCTGCCTCTCGGCGCTCGCCGAAGGCCTCGGCGACCGCGAGGCGGCCGTGACGCGCGAGATCACCAAGAAGTTCGAGGAAGCCGTCACCGGCACCCTCACCCAGCTCGCCACCCGCTATGCCGACGCGCCCCCCCGCGGCGAAATCGTTATCGTCGTCGCCCCCCCCGGCGAAGCCCCCCCCGCCAGCCAGGAAGACGGCGACACCGCGCTCGCCGAAGCGTTGACCCGCCTATCGACGGGGCAAGCCGCAAGCGAGGTTGCCAAGAAATTGGGGCTCGACCGCAAGACGCTCTACGCGCGAGCCTTGGCGATGAAGGGGTAATCGACTCTATGGCTCGACCAACCGCATAAGGCGCGGACTGGGCTTATGTCGAACGTCCGACTGGGTGGAAAGCTGTCGGTCCGCTTTCAGGCGCGTAGCGGTGCATAGCTGCCATTCCGAAAACTTGCCCTAGCATCGACCGTCATATCCGTTATGCCGGATGCATGGATAACGATTCGGCCATCGCCGCCCTAGGCGCGCTTGCGCAAGGCACTCGCTTAGACGTGTTCCGCCTACTGGTGCGGCATGAGCCACACGGCATGGCGGCGGGCGAGATCGCCCGCCAGCTCCACGTACCGCAGAACACCATGTCGGCGCATCTCGGGATCCTCGCGCGCGCCGGCATTGTCCGATCCGAGCGGCACAGCCGGTCCATCATCTACCGCGCCGACCTCGACGGCCTGCGGGCGCTGACGCTGTTCCTGGTCAAGGACTGCTGCGCCGGCTCGCCGGAGCTGTGCGCGCCCCTTCTCGCCGAACTCACCCCTTGCTGCTGAAAGGACGCGCCATGGCCGTCGACATCGTGATCTACCACAACCCCGACTGCGGCACGTCGCGCAACACGCTGGCGATGATCCGCAACGCCGGCATCGAGCCGCACGTCGTGGAGTATCTGAAGACCCCGCCGGCCCGCGCCCTACTCGTCGAGCTGATTGATCGCGCCGGAATCACGCCCCGCGATCTGCTGCGCGAAAAAGGGACGCCCTACGCCGAGCTCGGCCTTGGCGACACCTCGCTGAGCGACGACGCGCTCCTCGATGCCATGGTGGCGCACCCGGTCCTCATCAACCGCCCGCTGGTCGTCTCGCCGCTCGGCGTGAGGCTCTGCCGTCCGTCCGAAGCCGTCCTCGATCTACTGCCCAAGCCGCAGCGGGGCGCGTTCGCCAAGGAGGATGGCGAACAGGTCGTGGACGCCTCCGGGCAGCGCATCGCCTGATGCTTCTCGCCCTCGCCATCTTCGTCGTCACGATCGCGCTCGTCATCTGGCAGCCCCGAGGCCTCGGCATCGGGTGGAGCGCGCTGGGCGGCGCAGCCGTGGCGCTGCTCGTCGGGGTGGTCTCCCTCTCCGACGTGCCCGTCGTGTGGGGCATCGTCTGGAACGCGACCGCGACGTTCGTTGCGATCATCATCGTCAGCCTGCTGCTGGACGAGGCCGGGTTCTTTGAATGGGCGGCGCTTCACGTCGCCCGCTGGGGCGGCGGGCACGGTAGACGCCTGTTCGTCCTGATAGTCCTCCTCGGCGCGGCCGTGTCGGCGCTGTTCGCCAACGACGGCGCGGCGCTGATCCTGACGCCGATCGTCATCGCGATGCTGCGGGCGCTCGGCTACCGCGACAAGGCAACGCTGGCGTTCGTCATGGCGGCCGGATTCGTGGCTGACACGGCCAGCCTGCCGCTGATCGTCTCCAACCTGGTCAACATCGTGTCGGCCGACTTCTTCCGTATCGGCTTCGCCGACTACGCGTCCGTGATGGTGCCGGTGGATCTCGCGTCGATCGCCGCGACGCTGGTCGTGCTGCTGCTGTTCTTCCGCCGCGACGTCCCGACCAGCTACGACGTGGCGCAGCTCCGCGCACCGGCCGACGCGATCCGCGACCGAGCCACGTTCCGGGCCGGCTGGGTCGTCCTCGCCGCCCTCCTGGCCGGCTTCTTCCTGCTCGAACCTATCGGCGTACCGGTCAGCGCCGTCGCCGCTGCCGGCGCGGTCCTGCTGCTCGCCGTCGCCGCGCGCGGCCACGTCATCGAGACCCGCAAGGTGCTACGGGGCGCGCCCTGGCAAGTCGTCATCTTCTCGCTCGGCATGTATCTGGTCGTCTACGGCCTCCGAAACGCCGGCCTGACCGACCACCTCGCCGGTCTCCTCGATCGCGCCGCCCAGGGCGGCGTCTGGGGCGCGGCGTTCGGCACGGGCATCATCGCCGCGCTGCTGTCGTCGGTAATGAACAACATGCCGACGGTCCTGGTCGGCGCCCTGTCGATCGACGCGACCCACGCCACGGGCGCGGTCAAGGAAGCCATGATCTACGCCAACGTGATCGGCTGCGACCTCGGCCCCAAGATCACACCGATTGGCTCGCTCGCAACGCTGCTATGGCTGCACGTCCTCGGACAGAAGGGCATCCGAATCGGCTGGGGCTACTACTTCAGGATCGGCGCGACCCTGACTGTCCCGGTGCTGCTGGTGACGCTTGCCGCGCTCGCGCTGCGGATCAGCGGCCTGTGAGCCATGGAAACGCCCTGAACATCATCGGAAACCCCACCTGATGCCCCTCCGCACCCTCACCGACGCCGACCATCTACCCGCGCTCGATCGCCGCTACGCGCTGGACCGTCCTGCCCTCTGCCTGGGCGGAGGCGACCCGCCCCCGCGCATCCTGCTGCTCTACGGCTCCCTGCGGGAGCGGTCGTATTCCCGGCTGTGCGTCGAGGAGGCGGCGCGCCTGCTGCAATTCTTCGGCGCCGAGACGCGCATCTTCGACCCCTCGACCCTGCCCCTGCCCGACCAGACGGCCGGCGACGACCATCCGGCCGTCCACGAACTGCGCGAGCTGTCGATGTGGTCGGAGGGGCAGGTCTGGTGCAGCCCCGAGCGGCACGGCCAGATCACCGGCATCATGAAGCTGCAGGTGGACCACCTGCCGCTGTCGATGGGCGGGATGCGGCCGACTCAAGGCCGGACGCTCGCCGTCATGCAGGTGTCGGCGGGATCGCAGTCGTTCAACAGCGTGAACACCCTGCGCGTCCTCGGCCGCTGGATGCGGATGGTGACGATCCCCAACCAGTCGAGCGTCGCTAAGGCGTTCGAGGAGTTCGACGACGCCGGCCGGATGAAACCGTCCAGCTACTACGATCGCATCGTTGACGTGATGGAGGAGCTGGTGCGGTTCACCGTTTTGCTTCGTCCTCACGCGGATCAGCTCGTTGACCGGTATTCGGAGCGGAAGGATGCCGGCGTACCGATCGATGCGGCAACCGACCTGTCCAGCATCGCGACGGCGCCAAAGCGCCGAAGTTGAGGCTGACATTGGGCGACCCGAGACACCGCTCATCACAACATCTCGGTTGTTGATCGCCACTCGCCCCGCCACACTCGCCGCATGCAGCGTCCTCGCTCCGCCAGAAGCACGAACTCCCGCCGCACCGCGGAAGCGGTCGGTCGGCGTGGCGAACGCCTCGCGGGATGGTGGCTTAAGCTCAAAGGCTGGCGCATCCTCGATCGGCGAGTCCGCACGCCCGCCGGTGAAGTCGACCTCGTCGCGCGCAAGGGCAACCTCGTCGCCTTCGTCGAGGTGAAGACCCGCGCCACCGCCGCCGAACTCGACTTCGCGATCGACGAACGCCGCCTCGCCCGCGTCGCCGCCGCCGCGGAATATCTGATGCCGACCTATGCCGGCCCCGGCGACGACATCCGCGTCGACGTCATCCTGCTCGCCCCCGGCACCCGACCGCGCCATATAGAGAATGCGTGGCAGCCCTAGAGCGGGTGACAGCGGAACGCCCGCCGCCTACATCGCGTTCACACCAATTCCGTCACCCTAGCGAAGGCTGGGGTCTCCCCGTTCGGGCCCTGGCGCCCGCCCCACACAGACCCCAGCCTGCGCTGGGGTGACGTAGCAGGACCAGCCCATGCCCCTCACCGTCGCCGTCCAGATGGACCCGATCGCCGACATCAACATTGCCGGCGACTCGACCTTCGCGCTGATGCTCTCGGCACAAGCCCGCGGGCACCGGCTGTTCCACTATGGTGCCGAAGACCTCAACTACCGCGACGGCCGGGTCTGGGCCAAGGCGCATCCCGTCACCGTCCAGCGAGTCGTCGGCGACCACTTCACCTTCGGCGAGCCCGTGCAGCTCGATCTCGGCGACGACGCCGACGTCGTGCTGATGCGTCAGGATCCGCCGTTCGACCTCGGCTACATCACCGCGACCCACCTGCTCGAACGCATCGCCGACAAGACGCTGGTCGTGAACGACCCCGCCCAGGTCCGCAACGCCCCCGAAAAGGTGTTCGTGCTCGACTACCCCCAGTTCATGCCACCGACGCTCGTCACCCGCAGCCTCGAGGAGGCGCGCGCCTTCCTCGCCGAGCACGGCGCGATCGTCGTCAAGCCGCTCCACGGCAATGGCGGCAAGGCGATCTTCAAGGTCGAATCGGACGGCGCCAATCTGTCCGCGCTGATCGAGGTCTTCAACATGACCTGGCGCGAGCCGCACATGGTGCAGGCTTTTCTTCCCGACGTCGCCAAGGGCGACAAGCGCATCGTACTGGTCGACGGCGAAGTCGCGGGTGCGATCAACCGGCTGCCCGGCGAGGGCGAGATCCGCTCGAACCTCGCGGTCGGCGGGTCGGCGGAGAAGACCGAGCTGACGGACAAGGAGCGCGAGATCTGCGCGGTGCTCGGGCCCGAACTCAAGAAGCGCGGGCTGCTGTTCGTCGGCATCGACGTCATCGGCGGCGAGTGGCTGACCGAGATCAACGTGACGTCGCCGACAGGGATCGTCGCGATCGAGACCTTCGACGGCACCGATGTCGCCGGCCTGATCTGGGACGCGATCGAGGCCAAGGTGCGTGCCTAACTTCCCCCCTCCCGTTTGCGGGAGGGGACAGGGGGTGAGCCCGCGGTCTCCGTATTCGCACCGGCCGATAGCGCGAGCCCACCCCCGGCCCCTCCCGCAAGCGGGAGGGGCGGAAAGCACGTGACCGAGTTCATCCTCAACCTCATCGCCTGGGGCGGCTACATCGGCATCTTCCTGCTGATGGCGCTCGAGAACATCGTTCCCCCCGTCCCCTCCGAAGTCATCATGGGCCTTGGCGGCATGGCGGTCGCGCGCGGCGACATGAGCCTCGTCCCGCTGGTCGCCTGGGGCACCGCCGGCTCCGTCGCAGGCAATTACTTCTGGTACTGGCTCGGCCGCAACATCGGCTATGAGCGGTTCCGCCCGTTCATCGCGCGCCACGGCCGCTGGCTGACGATGGAGTGGCGCGACGTCGAACGGCTCCACGCCTTCTTCCTGAAGCGCGGCATCTGGGTGGTGTTCGTGTTCCGCTTCATGCCCACCTTCCGCACCGTCATCTCGCTCCCCGCGGGTATGATTCGGATGCCGCTGTGGAAATTCCTGCTTTGGACCGCGGCCGGCACCGCCATCTGGAATACCATCCTCGCCTGGGCCGGCATCGCGTTCGGTGCGCATTTCGGCGAGCTCGACAAATATGTCGGCCCGGTCGCGATCGCGACGTTCGTTGTGATCATCGTCGCCTATGTCTGGCGCGTGCTGACGTGGAAGCCGAAAGACTAGCGCGCCCAGCATCGTCACCCCAGCGAAGGCTGGGGTCTCCCGTCATGAAGGGCGCCCCTGCCGCACGAGATCCCAGCCTTCGCTGGGATGACGGAGCGTAGTCAGGCCCGCGGATGCGCGCTGCGGTAGACGTCCATCAAATGCGCCGCATCGACCGCGGTGTACACCTGCGTCGAACTCAGGCTCGCATGCCCCAGCAACTCCTGCAACGCGCGCAGATCCGCCCCGCGCCCCAGCAGATGCGTTGCGAAACTGTGCCGCAGCGCATGCGGCGTCGTCCGCTCGCCCAGCCCCAGCCGCCCCCGCGCCGCCTGCACCGCCCGCCGCACCACGCCCGCCGACAACGGCCCACCCTTCGCCCCGCGGAACAGCGGTTCGTCGCGCGCCACCACGAACGGCACCTGCGCCGCATAGGCCTCGATCGCGGCCCGCACCTGCGGCAGCAGCGGCACGACGCGCGTCTTCGCCCGCTTGCCCGTCACCATGATCGTCGCACCCAGCGGCAGCACCGCTCCCGTCAATGCCACCGCCTCGCCGATTCGCAGCCCGGCGCCGTACAGCAACAACAGCACCGCCCAGTCGCGCGCGCCGATCCACGGCTCGGCGGCGTCGTCCGCCACCTCCTCGGCCAGCGCGATCGCCTCGGCCGGCGACACCGGCCGCGGCACGCCCGCCTTCACGCGCGGGCCCCGCAGCCGCGGCGGCTCGGCATCGGCGTTCGCCCAGGCCAGGAACCCGCGCACCGCCGACAATTCCCGCGCGGCCGAGGCGTTGCCCAGCCCCGCACCGCGCCGCTGCGTCAGATACGCGCGGATGTCGGCGGCGGTGGCCTTCGCCAGCGTGGCCCGGTCGATCCGCTCGCCCCAATGGTGGCCGAGAAACGCGACCAGCCGCTCCGCCGACGCGCGATAGGCGCGCACCGTATGCACCGATCGCCGCCGGTCGCGTGCCAAATGCTCGGCCCACAGCATCCACGGGAGCAGGTCGTGCGTAGTTTCTTCCATGATCCAGACTAACCCGCCGGTCGCACAAACAAAATTAACGTCGTTGCGATACCCGAATCAGATGAGTTCGACCAACGCCGACTCCCCTGCCGCAGCCGATTCCCGTGACGATGAAGCGCGCCGCCTCGCGGCCCTTCACGCGCTCGCGCTGCTCGACAGCCAGCCCGAACGCGAATTCGACGCGGTGGTCGCGCTGGCCGCCCAAATGCTCGACGCCCCCACCGCGCTGCTGACTCTGATCGATCGCGATCGCCAGTGGATCAAGGCGGCGCAAGGCTTCCCGGGGCGCGAGACGCCGCGCAGCGTCGCCTTTTGCGACCACACCATTCGCAGCGGCGAACCGATGATCATCGCCGACGCGCGCGACGACGTGCGGTTCGCGGACAACCCTCTCGTGACGGGGGACACGGCCGTACGCTTTTACGCCGGCGCCCCGATCCATGCGGTCGACAGCCGCGGCGAGCGGCACGCCATCGGCGCGATCTGCGTGCTCGACACCGCACCCCGCATCCTTGGCGAAGACGGGCGCCGCGCGCTGATGCATCTCGCGACGCTGGCCGAAGCGACGATCGCCGCGCGCACCGCGGCGAACCGCGCCATCGAGATCGTGACGACCGCCGAACGCCAGGCGACCATCCTCTCGCGCCAAGACCGCATCTTCCGCCAGGCCGAACGGATGGCGGCGATCGGATCGTGGCGCGTTTCGCTTCCCGACCGCGCGGTCCACTGGTCGGACGGCGTCTATCACATCCACGATCTGGCGGTCGGCGACATGCCCTCGGTCGCGGCGGCCCTGGATTTCTATCCTTCGCTCGCGCGCGACCAAGTCGCCGCCGCGCTCGAACGCGCGGTCGACCCGGGCGAATCGTTCGATCTCGAAGTCGATCTCAGGACCGCGAAGGGCGTGCTGCGCCGCGTACGCATGCTGGGTGAACGCGAGATGGTCGATGGTGTCCCGGTCGCGCTTGTCGGCGTGTTTCAGGACGTCACCGAACGCCACGCGCTTGAAACCCGGCTGCGCCGATCGGCCGACACCGATTCGCTGACGGGCCTCGCCAACCGCGCCTCGTTCGAACGCGCGCTTGAAGCGGCGATGGCGCGCGCGCATGCGCACGGCGCACCGCTGCTGCTCGCCCTGATCGATCTGGACGGGTTCAAGGTGATCAACGACACGCTCGGCCACACCGCGGGGGACGACGTGCTGCGCGACGTCGGCCGCAGCCTGCGCGCACCATGGCTCAAGAACAGCATCGCGGCACGGCTCGGCGGAGACGAATTCGCGGTGATCGTCGAGGATCCCCATCTCGCCGCCGCCCCCGCCGCGCTCACCGCGCGTCTGGAGGGTGCGTTGTGCGTTCCGGTGCAGGCCAACGGGCTGGCACTGGTGAGCGCCGGCACGGTGGGGGTCGCGACCTTCGACCGCGAATTCACCGGCGTTCGCGATTTCGTCCACCACGCCGATACCATGTTGTACGCCTCGAAGCGCGCGCGTGTCGGCGACCGCCGCCGCCGCAGCACCGACCGTCGCGACGCCGCCTGACGGATTTGAGGACCCACGCCCCCAAACCGTAGTCCGTCGCAGCACAACCCCGACAATCCGGTTCACGCGACCGCACTCTGCCCCCATATAGGCCCGGCATGTCCCGCGCCCGTATTCTGATCCTCAACGCCGCGCTCGGCCCGCTCGACTACCGCGTTCCCGCCGGAATGACGGTCGAGCCGGGGTCGATCGTCGTCGCACCGCTCGGGCCCCGACAATTGCTCGGTGTGGCCTGGGAAGCGGAGCGCATGCCCTCCGACGCGGAAGTCGGTGACAATCGTCTGCGCAACCTGCTGGCCGTTGCCGACGCGCCGCCGATCCGCGCGCCGCTGCGCCGCCTGGTCGAATGGACCGCCGACTATTATCTCGCCGCGCCCGCTTCGGTCCTGCGAATGACGCTCGCGTCGACCTCCGCGCTCGAGGGCGCGCGCACCGCGATCGAATATCGCGCGACCGGCGTCGTGCCGCCCCGGCTGACGCCGCAGCGCGAGCAGGCGCTCGAACGCATCGCCGACCGCCAGGGCATCATCCGCGAACTTGCGACCATCGCCGACGTCAGCGACGCGGTGATCCGCGGGCTGGTCAAATCGGGCGCGATCGAGGCGGTCGAGGTCGAAATGGACAGCCCCTATCCGGTGCCTGATCCCGACCATCACCAGCCGGTCCTGTCCGACGACCAGCAGGCGGCCGCCGATGTCCTCGTCGGCGGCGTGCGCGACCATGCCTTCAAGCCGACGCTGCTCGACGGCGTCACGGGCTCCGGCAAGACCGAAGTCTATTTCGAAGCCGTCGCGCAGGCGATCCGCGACGGTCGGCAGACCATCGTCCTACTCCCCGAGATCGCGCTGACCGAACCGTTCCTCAAGCGCTTCCACGATCGCTTCGGCTGCGAACCCGTCGCGTGGCATTCCGGCCTGCGCAGCACGCAGCGCCGCCGCGCGTGGCGCGCGATCGCCAGCGGCGAGGCGCTGGTGACGGTCGGCGCGCGCTCGGCCCTGTTCCTGCCCTACGCGAACCTCGGCCTGATCGTCGTCGACGAAGCGCACGAGACCAGCTTCAAGCAGGAGGACGGCGTCCACTATCACGCGCGCGACGTCGCGGTGATGCGCGGGCTGTTCGAGGAATGCCCGGTGATCCTCGCCTCCGCCACGCCCGCGATCGAGACGCGCCAGCAGGTCGCGACGGGTCGCTATGCCGAACTGAAGCTGCCCGGCCGGTTCGGCGTTGCCGAGATGCCGACGATCGAACCGATCGACCTGATCCAGGAACCGCCCGAGCGCGGCCGCTGGCTCGCGCCGCGGTTGGTGAAGGCGCTCGAAACGAACCTCGAAAAAGGCGAGCAGTCGCTCCTCTTCCTCAACCGCCGCGGCTACGCGCCCCTCACGCTGTGCCGCACCTGCGGCCACCGCTTCCAATGCCCGAACTGCACCGCGTGGATGGTCGAGCACCGCCTCACCCGCCGGCTCGCCTGCCACCATTGCGGGCATGTCGAACCGACCCCGCGAGTCTGCCCCGAATGCAAGGGCGAGGACACGCTGGTCGCCTGCGGCCCCGGCGTCGAACGCATCGCCGACGAGGTCACCGCGCTGTTCCCCGCCGCCAAGACCGCAGTCGTCACCTCGGACACGATCTGGTCGCCCGCCAAGGCCGCCGAGTTCGTCGGCCGGATGGAGGCGGGCGACATCGACATCGTCGTCGGCACGCAGCTGGTGACCAAGGGCTATCACTTCCCCAACCTCACGCTGGTCGGCGTGGTCGATGCCGATCTCGGCCTCGACGGCGGCGATCTGCGCGCGGCCGAACGCACCTTCCAGCAGATCCGCCAGGTGTCGGGGCGCGCCGGGCGCGGGGCGAAGCCGGGCCATGTCTTCATCCAGACGCACAGCCCCAAGGCGCAGGTGATGCAGGCGCTGATCACCGGCGACGCCGATGCCTTCTACGCCGCCGAGACCGAGGCGCGCAGAGACGCCGGCGCGCCGCCGTTCGGCCGCTACGCCGCGATCGTCGTCTCGTCGGAGGACCAGTCCTGCGCGCACGATGTCGCAAAACTGGTGGGCCGCAGCGCGCCGGAGGTCGACGGCATGCACGTCTACGGCCCCGCCCCTGCGCCGCTATCGATGCTCCGCGGCCGCCACCGCTACCGCCTGCTCGTCCACGCCAAGCGCGCGCTCGACGTCCAGGACGTCATCCGCGACTGGCTGGGCAAGCTCGACTGGTCGAGCAAGGCGCGGGTGACGGTCGACGTCGACCCGTATAATTTCCTGTAGCGCCGTTCACCCGCGAAGGCGGGTGCCCAGTCTGGGTCCCCGCCTTCGCGGGGACACAGGAGGGTTTATTCCGCGCTCTCGGCCAGCACGGTAAGCCCCGACGCATTCACTTCCGCGAACCCGCCGCGAATCGTGATCGTCTCCGCCGGGCCGCCGGCGGTGCGGAACAGCTGCAACGCGCCGTCGCGGACCGTCGACATGAACGGCGCATGGCCCTCCAGCACGCCGAAGTCGCCTTCGGCACCGGGGACGACGACCATGTGGACCTCCTCCGAGCGGACGAGCTTTTCAGGCGTGACGAGTTCGAAATGCAGCATGTCTTGGGTCTCACTCCCCTCCCGCTTGCGGGAGGGGCTGGGGGAGGGCCTGTCGGCAAGGGACGGCTTTACAGGCCCTCCCCTAACCCCTCCCGCAAGCGGGAGGGGAACTTCAGTTACGCCTCGGCGGCCATCCTCTCGGCCTTGGCGACGGCTTCGTCGATGCCGCCGACCATGTAGAACGCCGACTCGGGCAGGTGGTCGTACTCGCCCTCGACCACCGCCTTGAACGAGCGGATCGTGTCTTCGAGCTGGACGAACTTGCCGCTGATGCCGGTGAAGACCTCGGCGACGTGGAACGGCTGGCTAAGGAAGCGCTGGATCTTCCGCGCCCGCTGCACGGTCAGCTTATCCTCTTCGCTCAGCTCGTCCATGCCGAGAATCGCGATGATGTCCTGCAGCGACTTGTACTTCTGCAACGTCGACTGGACCGCACGCGCGGTGTCGTAATGCTCCTGGCCGACGACGCGCGGTTCGAGCAGACGCGAGGTCGAATCGAGCGGATCAACCGCCGGGTAGATGCCCAGCTCCGAGATCGCGCGGTTGAGGTTGGTCGTGGCGTCAAGATGCGCGAACGACGTCGCCGGCGCCGGATCGGTGAGATCGTCGGCCGGCACGTACACGGCCTGGACCGAGGTGATCGACCCCTTGTTGGTCGAGGTGATGCGCTCCTGCAACGCGCCCATGTCGGTCGACAGCGTCGGCTGATAGCCCACCGCCGACGGGATACGGCCGAGCAGTGCCGACACTTCCGCGCCCGCCTGCGTGAAGCGGAAGATGTTGTCGACGAAGAACAACACGTCCTGGCCTTCGACGTCGCGGAAATATTCGGCGATGGTCAGGCCCGACAGCGCGACGCGGGCACGCGCGCCCGGCGGCTCGTTCATCTGGCCGAATACCAGCGCGACCTTCGAGCCCTCCGACTGCGGATTGCCGTCGGCATCCTTGGCGATGACGCCCGCGTCGAGGAACTCGTGATACAGATCGTTGCCCTCGCGGGTCCGCTCGCCGACGCCCGCGAACACGCTGGTGCCGCCATGGCCCTTGGCGATGTTGTTGATCAGTTCCTGGATCAGCACGGTCTTGCCGACGCCGGCGCCCCCGAACAGGCCGATCTTGCCGCCCTTCGCATAGGGTGCGAGCAGGTCGATGACCTTGATGCCCGTGACCAGGATCGCGCTCTCGGTCGACTGGTCGACGAACAGCGGCGCTGGTGCGTGGATCGGCGCGGTCGTCTCGGCGCCGACGGGGCCACGCTCGTCGATTGGCTCGCCGATGACGTTGAGGATGCGCCCCAGCGTCTTCGGGCCGACCGGCACGCGGATCTGCGAGCCGGTGTCGGTCACGGTCTGGCCGCGACGCAGGCCCTCGGTCGCGTCCATCGCGATCGTGCGAACCGTGTTCTCGCCGAGATGCTGCGCGACTTCGAGCACCAGCCGGTTGCCGTTGTTATCGGTTTCGAGCGCCGACAGAATGGCGGGCAAATTGTCGGGAAAATGCACGTCGACGACGGCACCAATGACCTGCGCGATGCGGCCGGTGTTGTTGGTCGTGCCCTCGGTAGGGCGGATTGCTTCAGCGGCGGTGGCCATCACACTATCCTTGGGTCTTGGTGTTGCCTGGGCTGATAGCCGCAGGACGGGTAAAAGTCACGTCGATGCGCTCGGGCGCACCGTTAGCTGGCGGCACGACGACCACGCTGGCAGGCGCGCCCGCCACGGTCTGCGCAAACGGCTGGCCGTCGCGCGCCGCATCGAGCAGCGCGGCAAAACCGGGCAGCTTGAACCGGGTCAGAAAGTCGCCGATCGTCTGCGCGAACCGCCGACGCGCGGTCTTCGCGTCCACCGGATCGGTCAGGCTGAGCGAATAGGTGATCGTGTCGATCCGCGCGGGTTCGGCGCCCTTGACGGTCGCATTGATCGTGTTCGGCACCGCGGCGGACGAATTGGAGATCATCCGCTCGTGCCCCGACAGCGCATAATCGGCGGCGGCCGGCATATCGATGCCGAGCCCGGCTTGGTTGATCGCGCCGATCACCTCCTGGGGCGACGCGAACACGCGGTCCCAGCCGGTGAGCGTGGACACCGCGGCGACCTTGGTCGCTTCGGTCTCGCGCACCGTCGGTGCCGGCTTGCCGCAGCCCGCCAGCAACCCAGCCAGAGTCAGGACAGCAACCGTCCTCATTTGAGCGCTTCGGCGCCCGAGATGATCTCGACCAGCTCGGTCGTGATCGCGGCCTGGCGCGTGCGATTATACTGGATCGACAGTCGCGTGATCATGTCGCCGGCGTTGCGCGTCGCGTTGTCCATCGCGTTCATCCGGCTGCCCTGCTCCGACGCCGCATTCTCGAGGAGCGCGCGGAAAATCTGGATCGCGACGTTGCGCGGCAGCAGGTCGGCGAGGATCGCCTCTTCGCTGGGCTCATACTCGGTCACCGCGGTCGCGGCGCCGGTCTTGCCCTCGGCACCCGGGATGCTCGACAGCGGCACCGGCACGATCTGGATCCCGGTCGGCACCTGCACCAGCGCCGACACGAACTTCGCGTAGAACAGGTGCGCGACGTCGAACTGGCCCTCGCCGAAGCGCTTGATCAGGTCCTCGGATATCGCCTGCGCATCGCCGAACGCGAGCTTCTTGATATGGCCCATCTCGTGGTCGGCCAGGATGTCGTTCGGGAAGAAGCGCTTGATCACGCGCCCCTTCTTGCCGGCGATGTAGAATTTCACGGTCTTGCCCGCCGCGATCAGCTCTTCGGCTTTCCGCCGCGCCGCACGCACGATGTTGGTGTTGAATGCACCCGCAAGCCCGCGCTCCGACGTCGCGATGACGATCAGATGCACCTGGTCCTTGCCCGTTCCCGCGAGCAGAGGTGACGCGCCCGGTGCGATGCCGACGCGGCCGGCCAGGCTCGCCATCACGGCTTCGAGCCGCTCGGCATACGGACGCCCGGCGACCGCCACGTCCTGCGCCCGGCGCAGCTTCGCGGCGGCGACCATCTTCATCGCCTTGGTGATCTTCTGCGTCGACTTCACCGAGCCGATGCGGATCTTGAGGGCCTTGAGTGATGCCATTGTCTTCTTTCTTCCGTCACCCCGGACTTGATCCGGGGTCCCGCTGCCTGTCCGCCGTTTGAAGCGGGACCCCGGGTCAAGCCCGGGGTGACGGCAGCTAGGTTACCGCATCAAGCAAACGTCTTCGCGAACGAGTCGATCGACTCGACCAGCTTGGCCTTCGTGTCGTTGCCGAGATCGCGCGTGTCGCGGATCATCGCGAGCACGTCGGCATGGTTCGCGCGCATGTCGGCGAGCAGCGCGGCTTCGTAGCGCGTCACGTCGGCGACGGGCACCTTGTCGAGATAGCCGGCGGTGCCCGCGAAGATCGACACCGTCTGCTCCTCGAACGGCAGCGGCGAGAACTGGCCCTGCTTGAGCAGCTCGGTCAGACGCGCACCACGGTTGAGCAGCTTCTGCGTCGATGCATCCAGGTCCGACCCGAACTGCGCGAATGCCGCCATCTCGCGGTACTGCGCCAGCTCGAGCTTGATTGAGCCCGACACCTTCTTCATCGCCTTGGTCTGTGCGGCCGAACCGACGCGGCTGACCGACAGGCCGACGTTGATCGCCGGGCGCACGCCCGAGAAGAACAGGTCGGTTTCGAGGAAGATCTGGCCGTCGGTGATCGAGATCACGTTGGTCGGGATGTACGCCGACACGTCGCCCGCCTGCGTCTCGATGATCGGCAGCGCGGTCAGCGATCCGCCACCGTTCGCGTCCGACATCTTCGCCGCACGCTCGAGCAGGCGGCTGTGCAGATAGAACACGTCGCCCGGATAGGCTTCGCGGCCCGGCGGACGACGCAGCAGCAGCGACATCTGGCGATACGCCACGGCCTGCTTCGACAGATCGTCATAGACGATCAGCGCGTGCATGCCGCGATCGCGGAAATACTCGCCCATCGCGACGCCGGTATAGGGCGCGAGATACTGGAGCGGTGCGGGGTCCGACGCGGTGGCTGCCACGACGATGGAATATTCCATCGCGCCATTCTCTTCGAGCGTCTTGACGAGCTGCGCGACGGTCGAGCGCTTCTGGCCGATCGCGACATAGACGCAATACAGCTTCTTCGACTCGTCGTCGCCGGCGTTCGCGGTCTTCTGGCTGATGAACGCATCGACCGCGACGGCCGACTTGCCGGTCTGGCGATCGCCGATGATCAGCTCGCGCTGGCCGCGGCCGACGGGAACGAGCGCGTCGATCGCCTTCAGGCCGGTCTGCACCGGCTCGCTGACCGACTGGCGCGGGATGATGCCGGGCGCCTTCACTTCGACGCGGCTGCGCTCGGTCGTGACGATCGGGCCCTTGCCGTCGATCGGGTTGCCGAGGCCGTCGACCACGCGGCCGAGAAGCTCCTTGCCGATCGGCACGTCGACGATCGTGCCGGTGCGCTTGACGATATCGCCTTCCTTGATCTCGGAATCGCTCCCGAAGATCACGACGCCGACGTTATCGGCCTCGAGGTTGAGCGCCATGCCCTGCACGCCGTTCGAGAATTCGACCATCTCGCCGGCCTGGACGTTGTCGAGGCCATAGATGCGCGCGATGCCGTCGCCGACGCTCAGCACCTGGCCGGTCTCGCTGACCTGGGCCTCGGTGCCGAAATTGGCGATCTGATCCTTGATGATCTTCGAGATTTCTGCGGCGCGGATATCCATGGTCAACCTTTCATCGCCTGCGCGAGCGTGTTCAAACGAGTCTTGATCGACGAATCGATCATCTGGCTGCCGACGCGGACGACGAGCCCGCCCAGCAGCGTGGGATCGACCGACAGGTCGACGGAAACCTCACGGCCGACGCGCTGGCGGAGCTGATGCTTCAGCTCGATCACCTGCGTATCGGTCAGCGGATAGGCGGAGGCGACCTCGGCGCTCACCTCGCCGCGATGCTGCGCGGCCAGTTCGCGGAACGCGCGGATGATCTTGGGCAGCGCGCCCAGCCGGTGGTTCTCGGCGAGCACGCCCAGGAAGCTGCGCGTGGTCGCGTCGACGCCGAGCGACTCCGCCACTGCAGACACGGCCTTAACCGCGGCGCCGCGCGACACCATCGGGCTCGTCGTCAGCGCGCGGAAATCGTCCGACTGCGCCAGCGCGTCGCGCACGGTGGCGAGGCTGGCCTCGACCGTCTCGATCGCCTTCGCGTCACGCGCGAGTTCGAACAGGGCGAGCGCATAACGTCCACCTAAGCTCGCCTGAATACCGCCGGATGTCTCCACGGAAGCTGTAATCCTCGCCTGCAACAAATAAGACCATGGGAAACGAGGGCGCGAAAGCACCTCTCCACGGCAAGCGGCGCGGGTAGCATCGGGTTGGCGGGGATGCAAGCCGGGCGGGCGCAAGGGATGACGCGGACGTGAACGGATTGTCATCGGTCTCAACATACGATCGTCGCGGCACTCCATACCATAGCACCACCCCGGCGAAGGCCGGGGCCCAATTGGGGGACCCCGCTAACGGCGGACTGCGCTTCGTTACCAAGACCTTCCCAATTGGGCCCCGGCCTCCGCCGGGGTGGAAATGAAAGGCAAAGACCAGGCCTCCCCCACATCCTCCTCTGAAAGGCGAGGTGGCAGCCCGCAGGGCTCACGGAGGGGTGTCCACGCCGATTGGAGCGCGTCACCCGTCCGTCTGGCTGCGCCAGCCACCTCCCCTTGCAGGGGAGGATTTTCCCGGACCCGCCCTCTGTCCTACACAGCGCGCATCTGACACGATCCCCATCATGCCGAGTCCCGCCCCTGCGCGCTGTCCAGCAACCGAGAGCCACGCCATGCACATTGGCCGCGCAATCGCCGCCCCCCTCAACATTCACCGCACAAAACCGCGCCAGCGTCTCAACATTGACAACATTCGCGCCGCTTTGACCGCAAGCGCCGGGATGCCCCCTCTCCGAATCACGCTTAGACCATGCTCATGATCCCCGACCCCGAAACCGCCTGGACCGCCTTCGCCGCCCGCGACCGCACGCATGACGGCCGGTTCGTCGTCGCGGTTCGCACCACACATATCTATTGCAAGCCGAGCTGCCCGGCGCGCCACCCGCATCGCCGCAACGTCACCTTCTATACGGACCCCGCCCAAGCCCGCGACGCCGGCTACCGCGCCTGCCTGCGCTGCAAGCCCGACGAAATCGGCCGCGACCGCATCGCCGTCACTCAAGCGCTCGCACTGCTCGACGCCGCCGAGGACCGCATCGATCTCGACACGCTCGCCACCCAGGTCGGCTACGCCCCGCATCATTTCCACCGCCTGTTCAAGCGTGCCACCGGCGTCACCCCCGCCGCCTATACCCGCGCCCGGCGCAGCACCCGCGCCGCAGACGCGCTGACCGAGGAGAACACCGTGACGGAGGCGATCTACGACGCCGGCTATGCCGCCCCCAGCCGCTTCTACGCGAACGCCGCCAAGCGGCTCGGCATGGCGCCCAGCGCCTGGGTCCGCGGCGGCGAAGGCGTCACGATCCGCTGGACGATCGCTGCCACCAGCCTGGGGCCGATGCTCGTCGCCGCGACCGACAAGGGCCTGTGCCGCGTCTCGTTCGACGAGGACGCGGCGGCGCTCCGGCTCCGCTTCCCGAACGCGACGATCATTGAGGCCGACGCGGCGCTCGGCGACCTGGCCGCCAAAGTCGTCGCCGAAGTCGAGACCCCCGGCCTCGACTGCGACCTCCCCCTCGACGTCCGCGGCACCGCATTCCAGGAGGCGATCTGGCAGGCCCTGCGCACTATTCCGCTCGGCGAAACCCGCACCTACAGCGAACTCGCCGCGCTCGCCGGCAACCCCAGTGCGGTCCGCGCGGCGGGCAGCGCGTGCGGCAAGAACCCGGTCTCGATCATCGTCCCCTGCCACCGCGCCCAGCGGATCGGCGGCGCGCTCGGCGGCTATGCCTACGGCCTCGATCGCAAGCGCGCGCTACTCGCCGCGGAAGCTCAGCGCGCCGATGTGCAGGAATAGACCAGCTTCTCGTTCGGCAGCGGCGGCAACGTCGCCCGCACCGCCGCCTGCGCCGCACCCAGCTTCGCCAGCGCGGTCTCGTCCGCCGTGCACGTCTTTGAAACGGCACCCCGCGCGGTCCGCGCCGCTGCCATCCCGGCCGCGGACATCAGATACCGGGTATTGGCATAGGTCCGCGTCGCCGGATCGAACGCCAGCACCGACACGGTCTGCTCGGCATCCGGCACCAGCACCCGCTCCCACCGACCGCTCGCCGCGACATATTGCGTCCGGCCGTTCATGCACCCGCCCTTGCCCCAGTCGAGGGACACGTCCTGGCTCGACGACACCGTCACCCGGCTGCGGTCGGGAACCAGCCGGCACACCAGCTTGCCGAGCGTCGCATCGGCGACGATCGCCGCCCGCGCCGCCGGCGTCATCGGAACGACGACCTCGCCCGACGGCCGCACCACGAACACCACGACCGCCGCAACCACGCCGACCGCACCCCCGCCCAGTGCCCACAGCGCCCGGGTCCGCTCGCCGCGCGTCTCGAACAAACCCGCCCCGCCGATCGCCAGCGCCCCGCCGACCAGAAGCAGCACCGCGATCGCCATCACATTCTCCCTGGAGCGCTGCGCCGCGACCCGCGCCGTCTCCACCGCGGTTTCCCGCGCCAGCCCGGCCTGAGTCGCCGCCTCGCGCCGCGCCGTCGCCGCATCGGTCACCGCCCGCGCCGCAGCATCGCTATCCTGCCGCATCCGCTCCTCGATCGAGGTGCATGGCGTCCCGACCGAGGCATAGGGCTGCTTCGCCTCGCGCAAGAACGTCGCCAGTGCGGTATCGGCAATCGCGAACCCGAACGTCGCATCGCCCTCCTCGGCATGGGTGATCGCCGAATTGACCCCGATCACCCGGCCGCACCGGTCGAGCAGCGGCCCGCCCGAATTACCCCGGGCGATGCTCGCGGTATGAAGCAGAACCTCGACATTGGTCAGCGTCCGCCGCCCCGAAAAGACGCCTTCGGACCGCACCGGCGACATCGGCCGGATATAATCCGCCGCCGACCGCGCCGTCGCCACGTCGACATTACCGGGAAAGCCGAGCGAGACCACCGGGTCTCCCTCGGTCACCGGACCAGTATACAACGCCGCCTGTGGCAACCGCGCACCGCTAAACTCGATCAGCGCCAGGTCGGCCTGCGAATCATAGGCGATGACACGGCCCTGGTACGACTTGTCGCCTTCGGATGGCACGACGCCGATCACGACATTGTCGGGGTAGCGCTCGGCGAGGTCGACGACGTGCGCGTTGGTGACAATCCGGTTCGGCGCGATGGCGAACCCGCTGCCATGGCCGAATCCGACCACCTGGTCGTCGACCACCGCGATCGTCACGATCCGCACCACGCCGCGGCCCGTGGCCGCGATATCGTCTGCCGCCGCGGGTGCCGTGAAACCCAGGACCAGAGCGAGCATGAACAGAAGGCGCAGGATCATCGCGCTTCCTATCGTGCGCCATGCACGGCTGGAACCTGGTTTATGAAATCTCAAGGCTTCGCGCCTAATCCGATGGCAACCATGAAGGACAAGGCATGAGTGCGTTCGGGCGTCGTAATGGCATGGGTGGAGGAACCGCGGCGCGGCCGGCGTTCGGCGTGGCGCGGCCGATGCAAGGTGGCGGCCCCGCCGCCCGGCCCGAACCCGAAGGCGGCAGCCAGTTCCCGCCGATCGAATCGCTGCCGCTTCCGGGCGAGAGCGACGGCCTGTCGGGCACCATGCCCGGCGGCGCGATGGAAGCGATGCAGCGCCTGTCCGATCGTCAGAACGCCAGCGGCGAGGCCGGCAACAGCCGCGTCGAGGGGTTCGAACAGTCGATCCACAAGATCAAGGAACAGGTCCTCCCCCGCCTGCTCGAACGCGTCGACCCCGAAGCGGCCGCGACGCTCGGCAAGGACGAGCTCGCCGAGGAATTCCGCCCGATCATCGGCGAGGTGCTCGCCGAGCTGAAGCTGACGCTCAACCGCCGCGAGCAGTTCGCGCTGGAAAAGGTGCTGGTCGACGAACTGCTCGGCCTCGGACCGCTCGAGGAGCTGCTCAGCGATCCGAATATCACCGACATCATGGTCAACGGTCCCGAGCAGACGTACGTCGAGCGCAAGGGCAAGCTGGAACTGGCGCCGATCCAGTTCCGCGACGAGGAGCATCTGTTCCAGATCGCGCAGCGGATCGTCAATTCGGTCGGCCGCCGCGTCGATCAGACCACGCCGCTCGCCGACGCCCGCCTCAAGGACGGCAGCCGCGTCAACGTCATCGTACCGCCGCTGTCGCTTCGCGGCACTGCGATCTCGATTCGTAAATTCTCGGCCAAGCCGATCACGCTCGACATGATGGCGGGCTTCGGCAGCATGTCGCCGAAGATGGCGACCGCGCTCAAGATCGCCGGCGCCTCGCGCTTCAACGTCGTCATCTCGGGCGGTACCGGCTCGGGCAAGACGACGATGCTCAACGCGCTGTCGAAAATGATCGACCCCGGCGAGCGCGTGCTGACGATCGAGGACGCAGCGGAACTTCGCCTGCAACAGCCGCACTGGCTCCCGCTCGAAACCCGGCCCGCCAATCTGGAGGGCCAGGGCGAGATCAGCATCCGCGACCTCGTCAAGAACGCACTGCGTATGCGCCCGGATCGCATCATCCTCGGCGAAATCCGTGGATCCGAGTGTTTCGACATGCTCGCCGCCATGAACACCGGTCACGACGGCTCGATGTGCACGCTCCACGCCAACTCCCCGCGCGAGGCGCTGGCGCGTATGGAGAACATGGTGATGATGTCGGACATCAAGGTGCCGAAGGAAGCGATCAGCCGCCAGATCGCCGATTCGGTCGAGCTGATCATCCAGGTGAAGCGCCTGCGCGACGGTTCACGCCGCGTGACCAACATCACCGAAGTGATCGGCATGGAAGGCCCGGTGATCGTCACGCAGGAGCTGTTCAAGTTCGAATATCTCGACGAATCGGCGGACGGCAAGATCGTCGGCGAATACCGATCGATGGGTCTGCGCCCCTACACGCTCGACAAGGCGCGGCAGTTCGGCTTCGACCAGGCCTATCTGGAGGCGTGCCTCTGAGGCATGGCGTGCTCACTGCGTCGGCAGGAGCCCAGGGTACAAGCGCAGTGGCCAACAACCCCGGTTCCTGCCCGCGCAGGAACACGGTAGGCGGCAGCATGCGTCTCGCCATTCTGTTTGCCCTTCTGCCGCTGATCGGAGCCGTCCCCGACTCCATCGGCCCTGCGTCGCGCGATCCGGGCGCCGCTCGCCTGGCCGAAGACAGTGAAGGCCACTGGGTGCCGTTCGACCTGACCCCGGGCAACCAGATCCGCTTCACGATGCAGCTCGACGGCCGCGCCGTCACCGCGATCCTCGATACCGGCGTCAGCTACACGCTGCTGGCGAAAACCTCCTCGGCGATCGACCGTGCGAAGCTGGTCGCCGGTGGATCCGCGACTGCGATCGGCGGACAGGTCGCGCTGCAATGGATGCCGACGCGCACGCTGAACCTCGGCGGCCTCGCCCGCACCGGCGGGGGCGTCACGGTTGCCGAACTGCCTGCGATCGCCACCGGCAGCGCCGACTCGGTCGACCTGCTGGTCGGTCGAGACCTGGTCGCGCCGTATGCGCTCGATATCGATTATGCCGGGCGCCGCTTTCGGCTGCTCCGATCGGGGCGGATGCCGTTCACCGGCGCTACCGCGCCGCTGACCATCTCCGCCAAACGCCAGGTCTATGAAAGCCGCGCGACTCTTGGAGACCACCCGCTTACCCCGCTGGTGGTCGATACCGGCGATGGATCGTCGATCACGGTCAGCGACGCCGGCTGGAAGGCGGCGAGGCTTACGCGCCTGCCAACCACCACGACGATCGCGTTCGGGCTCGGCGGCGCAGCGGTCAGCGGCCTCGCCATCGTACCGGCGATCCAGCTCGGCCAGCTGACCGCGCGGTCGGTCGAGGTCCGTGTCGAGCCACCGGGCGGCTTCTCGCAATCGATTGGCACCGCGGGGCGGATCGGCTCGGGCTTCCTGCAGAACTACCGCGTGCTGCTCGATCCCGGTGCCGGCCGCATGATCCTCGCCCCCGGCCCCAGGGCCGACGCTCCGCCGCTGCGTTCGACCAGCGGCCTACTCGTCGGGGTCGAGCGTGACCGGCTGAAGGTCCTCCACGTCATGCGCGGCGGTCCTGCAGCCGCTGCGGGGTGGAAGGCCGGCGACACGATCTGCCGTATCGACGGCACCGCGATCCCGACCGATTATCCGACCAGTGCGCTTGCGACCTGGGCGGTCGGCAAGCCCGGCCGCGTGGTCGAACTCACCGGCTGCGACGGCGCTGTGCGGACGCTGACCCTTCGGAATTTCTATTGACCATATCCCGACCCGGCCGGGTGGGGATCGCCATGCTCCTGCTGCTGGTCGCGCTGGCGATCCGCGGCTGGGATTTCGGCAACCCGGTGATCGACGCCGACGAGCAATATTATCTGCTCGTCGGCGACCATTTGCTCCACGGCGCGGTGCCCTATATCGACCTGTGGGACCGCAAGCCGATCGGCCTGTTCGCGCTATACGCCGCGATTCGCCTGCTGCCCGGCGACGGCATCCTCGCCTATCAGCTTGTCGCGACCGCCTTCGCCTGGGCAACGGCGGTGATCGTCGCAGTCGCGGCGCGAACGCTCGGCGCGAACCGGCGCGGCGCCTGTGCGGCGGGCGTGCTCTATCTCGCGAGCCTATCGCTGCTCAGCGGCGGCGGAGGGCAGGCACCGGTCTTCTACAATTTGCCGATGGCGTTCGCCGCGTTGTTGACCTTGCGGCTACCCGCGAAGGCGGCGAGCCGACAGGTCGGTGCGATCGTCGGCAGCGGCGCCATCGCCTGTCTACTGGCGGGTATCGCCATCCAGATGAAGTATACGCCGCTGTTCGAGGGCGCGTTTTTCGGTCTCGCGCATTGCTGGTTCCTGCACCGTGCAGGCGCGCGGGCGCGCATGATCGTCGCCGCGGCGCTGCTGTGGATGGCGATGGGGGTGGCACCGACGCTCGCGGCGATCGGCTGGTACTTTGCCAAGGGACCGGGGGTGTTCGAAGCCTTCTGGTTCGCCAATGTCACCTCGATTGGCCTGCGCCCTGGCTATTCGGCCGCCCGGCTCGCGATCCGCCTGCTCAGCATCGTCGCACAGCTCCTGCCGCTGTTGGTCGCCGCGGGGCTCACCTGGTGCCGTCGCCCCCGCGAAGGTCTTGCTGCGGAGACCATGACGATCGCGTTCGCCTGGGTCGCCGCGGCGATGGTCGGGTTCCTGATCATCGGCACCTTCTTCGATCACTACGGCCTGCCGCTGGTCGCGCCGTTCGCGATTATCGCCGCGCTGACGCTCGGGCGCTCGCGCCGCATACTCGCCTTCGCGCTGGTCGTGCCAGCCGCGATCCTGATCGTCGACCGTGTCGTATCGCCCGACGACCGCGACGCGGCGCGCGCCGTCGCCGCCGTGGTTCAGGCCAATATCGGCCGCGAATGTCCCTACGTGTTTGTCGGCCACTCGATCACCTATCACCTCGCGCACGCTTGCGTGCCGACGGCGTATGCGTTCCCCAACCTGCTCTCCTACGCCACGGAGCAGGGTGCGATCGGCGTCGACCAGCCGGCCGAGGTCCGACGCATCATGGCGAACCGCCCCCCAGTGGTCGTCACTTCGGACCGTCGCGCTTCGGTCTACAATCCGGACACGCTGCGCATTGTTAAGGCGGCGCTGGCGCGCGACTACCGGGTCGTCTTCACCGTCCCACGCGGCAAATGGCACACGGTCGTCCATCTCCGTCGCGACCGCCGCTTCGTCAGGCCTTGAGCGCGAGGCCGACGGTGACCGCGAGCGCGATCAGCGCTAGCATCTGCACCGTCGGCCAGTCGACCCAACCGACCGAATCGGGATCGCGTCGGCGTCGGCGTCGACGATCCCCCAGCCCCGCCGCGAGCGCCACTACCGCGAATCCGCCGCTCGCGCCCCACAACAGCGGTTGCATCAGTGGCTGAGCTTCTCGACCTTGTCCTTCAGGTTGGCGAGTTCGTCGCGGAGCGCGGCGATCTCATCGTCCTGGTTCATCGCCGTCGGCGCGGGAGCCGGGGCCGCCCCCGCTGCACCCGGCTTGAACGCCTGGGTCGCGGTCTCGAACATTGCCATGTTGCGCTTGGCGATCTCGGCGAACGGCGAGTTCGCGAATGCCCCCTCGACCGCGGATTTGAACTGGTCGTGGTTGCGGCGGAAGCTGTCCATCGACGCCTCCAGATAGCCCGGCACCATCGCCTGCATCGAATCGCCGTACATTGCGATCAGCTGGCGCAGGAAATTGACCGGCAGCATCGTCTCGCCGCGGCTTTCCTCTTCCATGATGATCTGCGTCAACACGTTGTGCGTGATATCCTCGTCGGTCTTGGCGTCGACGACCTTGAACTCGCGACCCTCGCGCGTCATCGCCGCGAGGTGCTCGAGCGTGATGTAGGACGAAGTTTCGGTATTGTAGAGCCGCCGATTGGCGTACTTCTTGATGATGACAATACCGTCCGCTGCCGGTTGCTTTTTCATGAATCCCCCATTTTGTGTTTGAGTCGATGGGTACAGTCTTTGATGACGCACCGCAACACGGCCCCCGGCCGCTGCCGCTGTTCCTGACGCTACTGCAGGCCGAGACCGCAGCGGACGCTGACCGGACGACGCGCGCGCTCGCCGGTCTGAACGCGTATCAGGACGCGGTTCGAGAGCCGCCGATGCCCGCCATGCCGGTGGCCGCGCAGGTCGGCCGCGTCACGTTGCGCGATTATGGCGGCACCGGACGCCCGGTCGTGTTCGTGCCGTCCCTGATCAACCCGCCGGGGATCTTGGACCTGTCGGCGGAAACCTCGCTGCTCCGCTGGATCGCGACGCAGGGCATGCGCGCGTTCCTGGTCGATTGGGGAACGCCCACCGCCCAAGACCGTGACCTCGATCTCGCCGACCATGTCGATCGGTTGCTCGTGCCGCTGCTCGCAGGTCTTGCCACGCCCCCGGTACTCGTCGGCTATTGTCTCGGCGGCACGCTAGCGATCGCCGCTGCTGCCAGTATGCCGGTCGCAGCAGTCGCGACGATCGCCGCGCCGTGGCATTTCGCGGGCTATGGCGAACCGGCGCGCGCTGCGCTGGCGGCGATGTGGACGGCGGTGGAGCCCGCCGCCTCCGCGCTCGGACTTCTGCCGATCGAGGTGCTCCAGACAGCGTTCTGGCAACTCGACCCGGGCCGCACGATCGCCAAATACGAAACATTCGCGCGCATGCCCGCGGACAGCCCCGCGGCGCGCGCCTTCGTCCGGCTCGAGGACTGGGCGAATACCGGTGCGCCGCTGCCTTACGCCGCCGCGCGAACCTTGTTCGCCGACTGTATTGCAACCGATCGCCCGGGCCGCGGCGCGTGGCTTATTGGCGATACGATCGTCGACCCGCTGCGTCTGGAATGCCCCACGGTCGAATTCGTCTCGCTCACCGACCGCATCGTGCCCGCGGCGACCGCGATCGGGTTCGCCGACCGCCGTGACCTTGCGCTCGGCCATGTCGGCATGATCGTCGGCGGACGAGCGCGCACTGCGCTATGGGATCCGCTCGTCGCCTGGATCGGCGGGCTTTCGCCTCACCGCATCGCGTAACGCAGCCCGATCCACAGTGTCCGCGGCGTCGCCCGCTCGACGATCCCGACACCGCTCGTGCCCGCCTCGACGCGCTTGTCGAACAGGTTTTCGCCCCGCGCCTCGACCACCAGCGCGCGCGTGATCGGCAATGCCGCATACGCATCCAGCGTGGTCGCTGGCGCCAGGCTGCGGCTGTTCTGATCGTCGTCGAACTGCCGCGCCACATGCCGCACCGTCAGCGACGCGGCGAGCGCATCACGCCGCCAATCGAGCGTGCCCGACACCTGGTCTCGGGGAGTCTGCGCCGGCTGCAACCCGTCGAGCGCCGCACTCACGCCAGATCCCTCGACCCGCGAAGTGCTGTGCGACCACGATGCCTGCACGCCGACGGGCCCGGGCCGCCACGACGCATCGATCTCGAACCCGTGCACGCGTACCGCATCCAAATTCTGGCGGATGCGATAGGTGGTGACGCCGGGCAGTACCTGCGGCGGCGTCAGTGTCGTCACATTGGCGATCGCCCCCTTCAGTCTGTTGTAGAAATAGGTCGCGGCGATGCTGACCGATGGCGCCGGCGTCAGCGTCACGCCGCCCTCAATCCCCGTCAGTCGCTCGGGCGACAACAGCGCATTCCCCGCAGTCGCATCGCTGCCGACGCGGAACGGCCGATAGAGTTCGTTGAGCGTCGGCAACCGCCAGCCGCGATACCCCGCCCCGCGCAGCGTCACGCCCGCGACCGGCTGCCAGGCGACGCCGGCTCGCCCGGTCGCTTCGCTTCCGTCGCGATCGGGATAGGCGAGATCGGTCAGCGCAGCACCGACGCCGAGCGGTCGTTCGGACAGATAGCCCCCGTCGATGCTCCACCAATCGATCCGGCCGCCGAGACTGAACGTCAGGTCGCCGGCAACCAGGCTGCCATCGGCGAACAGACCGGTTGTCCGCGTCGATCCCCCCGCCTCCCGTCGTCGCGTCGGCGCGGCCGCGACGAACGTATACAGTTCCTGCGTCTTGCCGCTCACATCGCGCACGTCGGCGCCGACCCGCAGCGTGACATGCTCGCCGACCGGCGGCAGCAGCTCGATCCGCGCACCAAGCCCGGTCGCCGGGGTGTTGTACTGGTCGAGCGACTGGATCGCGGTCGTGCGACCGGCATTGATGCTGTTGAAGCTGCTCGCGAAGCCGCGCGTCTGCAGATAGGCAAGCGCCGAATAGGCCCAGCGGCCATGCCCAACCAGCCGCACGCTAGCATCGGCGCCCTCGCTGCGGTTGGCGGTGAAGGCGCTGCCACGCTCGCGGCGATCGGTGAAACCGCTGACGTTCGCCTGCAGCTCAGTCTTGGCACCGACACTGACGACACTCCGTAGTGCGGCGGATGCCTGCTCATAAACCGCGGCGCGATCGATCGGTCCGCGGCTTTCGGCGACCGTCGGGGTAAACCCGTCGCCGCGCGCATAGGCGCCCGACAGAGTCGCGAACCCCGATCCGCGCACCAAGGCGGCCGAGCCTTGCGCATCGACCGAATCGCGGCTGCCATAGGCGACGCTTCCCGAAAACGGCGTCAGTTGATCGGGCGTGGCGCTTTCAAGCTCGACCGTCCCGACCAGAGCGCCGGGCCCCTGATACCCGCTGCCGCCGCCGCGTGTAACGCGAATACGGCCCAGCCGTCCCGTCGCGTAAGCGGGAAACGCCACCCAACCGCCGAACGGATCGGCCTGCGGAACACCGTCCAAAATCAGCAGCGCCCGGCTCGACGCGTTGCCGCCGATCCCACGCAGGCTGATCCCCTGGCTCGTCGGGTTCGCACTGCGCGAATCCGATCGCCGAAACTGCTGCAGCCCCGCGACGTCACCCAGGATGCTCTCCAGCCGGTCGCTCGCATTCGCTTCGATCCGCGCGCGGTCGATCACGACGATGTCATAGGCACGATCCCCGGGCGCCTCCTCCAAACCGCGACCGGTAACGACGATCTCGGGTGCGGGGACCGACTGCGCATGCGCGGAACCGCACCACAGCAGGACGGGGACAAAGGCAAACGCGGTGTGGCGACTGGTCATGCCGCTGCGCATGACAGCATTTTGCGGCGCAGCAACATCCTGCGTTGCGGAAACCGCATTCTTTGGAGGACCTCGCTGCGTTGGCAACGCTCGTTCGAGTCGCGACTCGCCGAGTGTGCCGGGTCCCGCGAATCGGTCATGATCGGCCTAATGCGAGCCGGCCTGAGCCATACATCCCTTTTGATGTGTGATTCCGCAGGCTTGCGCGATTCCGGCAACGTAAAATTACAACCCCGAATGAACAAAAATGACTTTGGGTACACTTTCCGAAAAAATCGTCGCCGTTAAGCAATAATCTCCATTATTTGTTTACTTATCGTTCGATTTCACGCCTAGTCGCCTGCAGTAACGATCTCGGTGAGAGCCAACCGAAGCCAGCCGACTATGGTTACTGGGTACGCGTTGACGGGAAAACCTGCGGGTTCTTCGTCTTCTGATTCGGTGGATGGACATATATGGACGATTTCTTCATCGGCAGTGCACTGTCGTGCATTGGTGTTCGTGGTAACATGCCGCTGCACGACGCGTTCTGCATCACCATCCAGTCGCGCGCGACGAACGACCATCTCTTCGTCGGTTTGCATGACGAAGCGCAATGCATGGTTGTCTATGATCGCGCGGGTGTTGCCGCCCGACACCACCGCGACCGCGAGCGACAAGGCAATGACGACGACGCTCGAGCGAGCGAAGCCGCCCGCCGCCGTGCCTTCGGGTTCGTGGCGCCGACCAAGCTCGACGGGCGCGGCCGCATCGCGATCGCCCCGTGGATGCGCGGGCGGCGTGGTATCGCCCAGCGGACGCTGCTGGTCGGCATGGGCGATCATTTCGAGATCTGGAACCTCGATCATGTGCTCGAACACGGCCCTGCCGATCTCGCCATGCTCGCAACGCTTCACCTGACTCCGCCCTCCAATACGGACGCTCGCCATGCACCTGCTCTGCACCTTGTCCCGTCACCGCGCCGCACCCGTCACGCTGGAAAATCAGGGCTTCCTGTTCAGCCGCTGCCAGCGCTGCACCCACGATCTGGTATCGTCGGCGTCGGGACCGCCTAGCTGGCAGGCGGTGCCCGACGGCTTTCGCGTCGCGTGGCGCCAGACCGATCTCTCGGTGTTCGCGCAGACCCCGATGACGCATCGCGCCCTGGGGCGGATCCGCAAGGCTGGCACCACGGCGCGCGACGTTATCGGCCTAGCCGCAACGATCATCCGCTGGCGTACCATCGACGGTGCGCGAACGCTCAAGACCCGCGCGTTGACCGCCTATCGCACCAGCAAGGCGACTCTGCGGTTGCCCAATCTGCGCAAGCAGCGCGAAACCTGCGTGGTGATCGTCAACCTAACGCTGCGCCGGGACCTCGGCCCAGACGCACTGAGCGTCCTGCTCCGCGATCCGGGCGCAACGGCCCACGCCTGACCGCGTGATCAAGGGAGAACCGGGACGTCGGCGGCGCGGGCCCGGTTCTCCGCCCGTGCGTCCCGCACGCGCTGTCCGAAGCATCCGGTCGCGCCACCTGCGCCGACCGCCGAACAGCTGCCGATGCTGTTGGCGCCAACGCCGGTGTCCATCACCCCCTGCGCCTTGGCGGCCCAGCTCTCATTCTCGGGCGTCACGACGAACTCGCGAAGTTCCTTCGGAACGCGATACTGTTCCTGCGCGCTGCGGCGAACGCAGACGACAATCTCTTCACCGTTCGCATTCGTCGGGCAGCGTTCGTTGCCGAACAGCGTCAGCACACCGTTGATCGGCGCATTCCGCGACACCTGACCCGGCGCGGTCGAGACGGGTTTGGCGGGCGCCGGCGCCGGTCCGGCGACGGTCTGCGCCGCCGTCGGCGCGGCGAGCAACAGACCCGCGATCAACAGACTCTTCATACGCCCACTCCTCAGATGCGTTTGGCGGTCGCGATCGCCGCCTTGGTGCCGAGCCGGATCAACGCGCTCAAGACGGGATAGCCGAACGCGGTTTCGGCACCCGCCGCCAGCGCGGTGTCGCGGTGTTCGAGTTCCTCGGCCTGAAAGTCGGCGATCGCCTCCGACAATTCGGGGTCGCTGTCGCCGAGTTCGACAAGTTGCTCGGCATAATGTTTGTCGATCTCGGTCTCGACCGCCGCGGTGCACGCCATTGCCGCCGCGGGGCCGATCGCTGCGGTCACGGCGCCCAACGCGAACCCGGCAACGCTCCAGATCGGCTGCAGGATCGTCGGCCGCACGCCACGCTCGGCGATCATCCGGTCGAAGAACGCGCGGTGGCGTTCCTCCTGCTGCGCCATGTGGTGGATCTGGCGCGCGGCGGGGTGGCGATCGCCCAGCACCGCCAACTGTCCAGCATAGATGCGGATCGCGCCGAATTCACCGGCCTGATCCACGCGGACCATCGCGTCCGTCGCGCGCTTGGCGTCGCCTGGCTTCCAGCCGTTCATCGTGTCTTCCTCATGAGAGACAAGATGGTGAGCGCGCCGCCCAATGAAAGGATCGCGTTGAACCCGGCAAGCGAGATTCCGGCGAACCGCCACTGCGCGACGTCGCAACGGATCATCGGCGCGTTCATGATCGCCGCCAGCCGCTCGGCCGAGGTCGTCGCACCACCCGCGATCGTCGACGTGCAGGCGGTGACGCCATTCCACCAATGATATTCGACGCCGGCGTGAAACACCCCGATCGCGCCGCTGAGCGCGATCAACAGCGCGGCGATCAGCACCAGCGACCGACGCATCTCGGGGCCCGGCACGACGAACGCGCCGCCCGCGATCATGACCGCGGAATAATGCGGCCAGCGCTGCCAATGGCACATCTCGCACGGGTACAGCCCGCCCAGATATTGCGACCCCAGCGCCCCCAACAGCAGCAAAAGCGGCAGCCCGAACGCGACAGCCCGCGCGAGCTCTTCGTTCTTGGTCATGCTATTTGGCCCGCGGCTTCGTCGCCGCCGCGACCTGCGCCGCGCCACCCAGCCGCGCGACCGTCTTTAGCGCGTAATAGAGCTGGAAGTCCTCGACCCCCTGTTTCTTCAGCTGCTCGGGCGTCTCGGCGAAGCGCGGATCGGTCTTACTGTCTTCCTCGAGCACCGAATTGTCCGCCTTCATCTCGTTGATCAGATGCTTGCGCAGGTCCGCCTCGCGGAACACCGGCCGCGACTTGTAGTCGGGGTCGCTGATCTGCGGGACCTTGATGTCGGGCTCGATCCCGCCCTCCTGCACGGACCGGCCCGACGGCGTGAAATAGCGCGCCGTGGTCAGGCGCAGCGCGGTCTCGGGTCCGAGCTGGAGTACCGTTTGCACCGAACCCTTGCCGAAGGTGCGCTCGCCCATAATCAGCGCGCGGTGATGATCCTGCAGCGCACCCGCGACGATCTCGGACGCCGACGCCGTGCCGGGGTCGGTCAACACCACGACCGGCAGGCCGTGAGCATCGTCGCCGGGTTTCGCATAATAGCGCTCAATATCGGTCTTCTCGCGGCCGCGCTGGCTGACGATCTCGCCGTGATCGAGGAACGCGTCCGACACCGCGATCGCCTGCGTCAGCAAGCCGCCACCATTCTCGCGCAGATCGACGACATAGCCGAGCGGCCGGTGGCCGAGCGACTTGTCGATGCTCATGATCGCGGCGCGGGTGTCCGCCCCGGTGTTTTCGCTGAAGGTATTGATGTTGATGTAGCCGACGTCGCCGCGGACTTCCCACTTCACCGGCTTCTGCACGATGATCTCGCGCATCATCGATACTTCGAGCGGCTTGTCACGACCCGGTCGCACCAGCCCGAGCGTGATCTTGGTACCCGGCTTGCCGCGCATCTTGCCGATCGCCTCGTCGAGGGAATCGCCGTAGATCAATTTGCCGTCGATATGCGTGATATAGTCGCCCGACTTGACCCCGGCACGCGCCGCCGGTGTGTCTTCCTGCGGCGAGACGACCTTGATCGCGCCGTCCTCCATCTGCACCGTCAGGCCGAGGCCGCCGTAATTGCCTTCGGTCATGATCCGCAGATTTTCGTAATCGAGCGCGTCGACATAGCTTGAATGCGGGTCGAGCGCCGCCAGCATGCCCTGGATCGCGCCCTTGATCAGCGTCTTGTCGTCGACCTTGTCAACATAGTCCGCCTTCACGCGGTTGAAGACGTCGAGGAACTGATCGAATTCGCGGTAGGTATCGGTATCGACCGCAGCCATCGCCGACGTCGCGATAGGAATAAGCGTCAGCGCGCCGAGTATCGCGGTCGCGGTAAGAATAGGACGAGGCATCAAGGGTCCTGGATCCGGAGGTGCAAACGAGCCTAGCGGCAATCTGCGCCGTGAGCAAAGCCGCAAGGGGCTGAACCGGGGCTGACTCCCCTCTGCGTCCGAGGTCGCTTACCCGATCAGCGCCGCAGCATCGACCGGACGGCCGTGGCGGCGCAGTTCGACCGTGATGCTCCGATCGTCGCCAATGCCCGCTGCGCCGAGCATTGCGCCCGCATCGACGCGCTGCCCTGCGGCGACTCCGACGCGCGCCAGGCCCGTGACCAGACTGGTCCAGCCGCCGCCATGGTCGAGAATGACGATAATCCCATAGTCGCGAAAGCGGCGCGCATAGCGGACGATGCCGGCGGCGGGCGCGACCACCGCCGCGCCAGCGGGCGCCGCGAAGGTCAGTCCGCGCGACCGCACGCCCGCATCGGACACTTCGTCGAACCCGGTGAGCAGCCGGCCCGCGACAGGCCTGCGATAGATCCCGCGCGGCGGATCGGGCCATACCGCGCCAGCGGCGACCGGTCGCGGCGACGGGCCGGGCAAACCCGCAAGGCTTGCCGCGGTCGCCTCGGCGCTTCCCGCCTCCGCCATCGTGTCGACCAGATCGCGCGCGCGTTCGCCAAGCGCGAGCGCGCGATCCGATTCGCTGAGCGCGCCCCGCCCCAGCGCCTGGCTGCGTCGACGGTGCGCCGCTTCGAGCTGCGCGAGCGCGAGGCGATCGGCTTCGAGGCGGATCCGACCGTCGCGCAGAGCCTTTGCAGCCAGTATCGCGCTGTCCTGCAACCGGTGCGTCTCGGCGAGCTGGATGCGGACGCCCTCCGTACGCGCGCGCACGACTGGCAGCGCGCTACCCAGGACGGCGCGGACATGGACGAGATCGTCCACCGACCCCGGCTGCGCAACCGCGACGATCGTCGGTCTGCGCGCCAGCGATTGCAGCGCGGCGAGCAACCGCGCGACGGGTGCCTGCGCGGTACCGAGCCGGGCGCGCTGCGCCGCAAGCAAGCGATCGACGATCGCCACCCGCGCCTGCGCGGCAACCAGATCGGCCTCTGCTGCGGTCACGCGAGCGGCGAGCGCGCGCTCGTCGGCGCGCGCGCGTTCGGCGGCACCGCGTTCAGCGGCAGCCGCGTTGGCGAGCCGGTCGGCACGGACGGCAGCGATCGCGGCGTCGCGCTTGGCGGCCGCGAGCCGCGCCTGCTGATCCGCGAGCGCGGGCGTGCGGACGGCGCCCACCAGCGCTAGCCCGCCGGCGCACATCACAAGAACCCTCCCCACCCGCATGGGGTTAACCTTCGCGGTGGTAAGGATGATTGGCAAGGATGCTGGTGGCGCGGAACAGCTGTTCGGTGAGCATCGCGCGCGCCAGCAGATGTGGCCAGGTCGCGCGGCCGAACGAGAAGAGCAGATCGGCTTCCGCCCGTGCGCCGTCGTCAAAACCGTCGGCAGCGCCGAGTTCGAACCGCACCTCGCGCACGCCGCCGTCACGCCAGCGTTCGAGGATCCGCGCGAACGCGACCGACGACAGCGTTTCACCGGTCTCGTCGAGCAGCACGCGCCGGGTCTGCGGCTCGAGCGCCGGGATTTTGCCGCCCGTGTCGGGCAGCTCGGTCACCCGCGTCGGCCAAGCGATGCGCTTCAGATAGCGCGCGACCAGCTCGGCCTCGGGCGATCGTCCGATCCGGCCGCGGGCGACGATGTGAAGCAGCATCGCCGCCTACGCGTCAGTCTTCGCTCATCATCGGCGTGGCGGGCGGGGTTGGCGCATCGCCGAACGCCCACATGCGCTCGAGATTGTAGAAGCTACGCACTTCGGGACGGAACAGGTGGACGATCACATCGCCCGCATCGATCAGAACCCAATCGGCGGTCGGCAGCCCTTCGATCCGGGTCGGACGCTTGAGTTCGCCCTTGATCCGCTCGGCGAGTTTCGACGCCATCGACGCGACCTGGCGCGTCGAACGCCCACTGGCGATGACCATGTAATCGGCGATGCTCGTCTTGCCCGCTAGCGGGATCGAGATCGTCTCGACCGCCTGATCGTCATCAAGCGACGCCAGGATCAGCGCGTGGAGTGCTTCGACCTCTTGCGGGTCGGTCGCACGGGGAACGGTAGGGGAAGTGGCCAAGTCAGCTCCTGGGTTGGGCTACCGGCCCGGCAAAACGCCGGTGCCAGTCGGGATCGCCGGCGCGCAGGCCGGTCGCGGAGGTCGGGTCGGGTCGGAAGCGCAACAGCACAAGTGCCGGCAATCTCCACGTCGTCCAGCTCTTCGCCTTAGCTGCGGGCCGTTGGAAGCGACGCAGCCATCCCATCGCGGGTGCTGCGAGGGCGCGCCCGTCATATCCCGGACGCGCGATTACCGCAATCGGAACCTCGGCAGCGATCTGCCGCCACCCGCGCCAGCGATGGAACTCGGCCAGATTGTCCGCCCCCATCAACCAGATGAAGCGCTTTTTGGGATAACGCCGCTTCAGTTTTCGGATCGTATCGAGCGTGTAGCGGGTCCGCAGACCCGCCTCGATAT
This sequence comes from Sphingomonas rhamnosi, assembly GCF_036663615.1. Taxonomy (NCBI): domain Bacteria; kingdom Pseudomonadati; phylum Pseudomonadota; class Alphaproteobacteria; order Sphingomonadales; family Sphingomonadaceae; genus Sphingomonas; species Sphingomonas rhamnosi. The sequence goes on along the minus strand of NZ_JAXOJJ010000004.1, from coordinate 19,819 downwards.
CGCTCGCACGGATCGGCGCACGCTTCGCCATCGCCCGTGCCGAGGCGAGTCGCGCGGCAAATGGCGCCATGTCGCGCGCGCCGTCCTTTAGCGGGTTGCCGGGCGAAACGAGCCACCAAGCCTCGTCGAGTGCCAACGCATCGATCGCGGCAAGCGTGATCGCGCGATGCCCGCGATGCGCGGGGTTGAACGAGCCACCGAGGATGCCGATGCGGATCAAGGTTTAATGAACCAGTGCTCCCGTTCGTGATGGACGCGCAGCACTTGCACCAAGCTCGCCGGCAATCCGGTAGCGGATGAGGTAGGGGGTACCGAACACCCAAAGGATGCGCTGCCCGCCGCGGTGTGGACGCCCTGCGCGCGGAAAATCCACGAGAAATCGCGACCGCAACCGTATTGCCACCAGCGTCCGAACCGCGAAGTCGGGATCGGCCTCCGATGACGGCCATCTGTTAATCCCGCGCAGATCTGCAAGCGCGGGCGTCGTCCAGCCTATCTGCATCGCGCCCGATGCTGCTCGATCATCTGATCGAGCTCCGCCATGACGTCCGCATGCGGGATGACATCGCCGCGATCCGCAGCATCGATACCGACCTGTACGAACGCCCGATAATCGGCCTCACTCTTTGCAACGCGTCGGATGGCTTCCGCCGCAAATTTCGCGCCGGTCATACCCTTCTCGGCGGCAAGGCTGTCGACCATAGCCATCGTATCGCTGTCGATTTGCGCGGTGATGGGTGTCAAGGCGTCCATATCGCCAACCTACTGTTCGCAAGCACCGACATCAACCGCGCACCTGCCCCGCGCCGCGACCGATCCATTTGTAGGTTGTCAGTCCCTCCAGCGCGACCGGACCGCGGGCGTGGAGGCGGCCGGTTGCGATGCCGATCTCGGCGCCGAGCCCGAACTCGCCGCCGTCGGCGAATTGGGTCGATGCGTTCCAAAGGACGATCGCACTGTCGGCGCTCGCGAGAAAACGCTCGGCGATCACCGCGTCTTCGGCGACGATCGCGTCGGTATGGTGCGACCCGTACCGGGCGATGTGAGTCAGCGCGCCTTCGACACCGTCGACCAACCTCGCCGAAGCGATCGCCTCGAGATATTCGGTGTCCCAGTCCGCATCGGTCGCGGTCGCGAGTTCGGGCACTTGCGCCTGCAGACCCGCGTCGCCACGCACCTCGCATCCGCGCGTTACCAGCGCGCGGACCAACGATGCCGCATGCGGATAGGCGCGGTCGATCAACAGCGTCTCCATCGCGCCGCACACCCCTGTGCGGCGCATCTTGGCGTCCAGGACGATCGCCTCGGCCATCGCCGGATCGGCCGAGGCATCGACATAGACATGGTTGATGCCGTCGAGATGCGCGAGCACCGGCACGCGCGCCTCCGCTTGGACTCGCGCGACCAGGCTCTTGCCGCCCCGCGGAATGATCAGGTCGATGACGCCGTCGGCCTTGAGCATAGCGCCGACCACGGCGCGGTCGGTCGTCGGCACCAGTTGGACCGCGTCCGCAGGGATACCGGCTTCCGCCAGCCCCGCAGCCATCGCCTCATGGATCGCGCGGTTGCTCGCCACGGCTTCGGACCCGCCGCGCAGGATGACGGCATTGCCTGCCATGACGCACAGCGCCGCTGCGTCGGCGGTCACGTTCGGGCGGCTTTCGTAGATGATGCCGATCACGCCGATCGGAACGCGCACACGCGAAAGCCGAAGCCCGTTTGGGCGCTCGCGCGAGTCGATCTCGGCGCCGACCGGATCGTCGAGCGCCGCCACCGCCTCGACACCCGCCGCCATCGCAGCGATTCGCGCTGGGTCGAGCAGCAGTCGGTCGAGCATCGCGTTCGACAAGCCGGCGTCGCGCCCCTTCGCCATATCCAGCGCATTCGCGTCGAGGATCGCCGCTTCGGCGGCGCGGATCGCGCTTGCGGCGGCGCACAAGGCGGCGGCCTTCGTCCGGGTCGGCAACGCGGCCAGCGTCGCTGCCGCAGCACGCGCACGCCCACCCATCTCGGCAATCATTGCGGTCGGGATGTCTGCGTCGGCCATGCCAATTTCTAGCATGGCATTCCCTCTCGCGCCAAGCGACGCGGTGGGTTAGGTAGCTGCTACACCGGGGGGGCGTAGATGACGACGGATATTGGGGCTGCGGCGGACATCGTGACGGGGGCGCTGGTCGGGCGGTCGTTCGAGCCGCGTGCAGGGGAAGCGCATGGCGGCGGCGAGCCGCTGTGCCTAAACTGTGGCACACGGCTGATTGGCGAGCATTGCCATGCCTGCGGCCAGGCAGGGCACGTCCATCGCTCGCTCGGCGGGATCGCGCATGAGATTGGGCATGGGGTGTTCCATTTCGAAGGCAAGATCTGGCGTACGTTGCCGATGCTGGTCCTGCATCCGGGCGCGCTGACGCGGCGGTATGTGCACGGCGAGCGAGCGCGGTTCGTGTCGCCGCTCGCGCTGTTCCTGTTCACCGTGTTCCTCATGTTCGCGACGATCAGCGCGGTCGGCGGCGATGTCAGCGAAGTGGCGCAGCGTGCAGCGTCGAATGCGAACAGCGCAGAAACCCGCGCGAAACTGGAAGTCGCACGCGCGCAGCTCGCCAAGGTCGAAGCCGAACAGGCGAACGGGTCGGCGGATGATCTCGCCACCAAACGTGCGGTACTCAGGACGACGATCCGCGGGCTCGAAACGGCAACGGGAGACCCAAACAATCGCAGTTTCACGCACATCAAAATCGGCTGGGACCGCCTCGATCATGGCATCGAAAAGGCCAGCGCGAACCCCGGCCTCGCCATCTACAAACTCCAGACCAGTGCGTACAAATACAGCTGGGGACTGATCCCGCTATCGGTACCGTTCATGGCGCTGCTGTTTCTGTGGCGTCGCAAACACCATCTGTACGATCATGCGGTCTTCGTTACCTATTCGCTCGCGTTCATGATGCTGATGACGATCACGCTGATGCTCGGCAGCCTTGTCGGCCTGTCCGGCGACGCGATCGCGTTCACAGCATTGATCGTGCCGCCGGTGCACATGTTCGCTCAGCTGCGCGGGGCGTACGAACTGCGCAAGCGATCCGCGGCGTGGCGGACCGTTCTACTGCTGGCGTTTGCGTTCGCCGTGTTGACGACGTTCGTCGTATTGCTCTTGTTGCACGGGCTGACCGAGTAGCACCGCGCGGAGACCTTCGCCGGGGTGTCGATTTGATCCAGCGGAATTAACGAGAATGAGCGGTCAGCACGGAAACCGCTTCGCCAGCACGCGCGCGTAGCCGTCTTTGAGCGGCCGCTTCTGGTCCGCCGCTGGCAACGCAGCAAGGCCATCGAGCATGTCCATGATGCCGACCGATTCGCCTTCCGGTACGCAAGCGATCGGCTTCTTGCCCGCCGCGGCGCGCGCCGCGCGGTCGGCCTTCAGCGCGTTCGTCGCTGCCTTCGCTTCTGCCTTGAGCACCGGCAGGTCGGGCGACATCAGCGCCATCGGCCCCTGGTCGCGCAACGCATTCGCGCGCTCCAGGAACGTGCCGACCGTCATCGCTGCGCTCGCGGGCGCCGCAACACCGATCAGGACGCCGATCAGAACAGGGCCGGTAACGAAGGACCGCAGATACGACATGGGCCGGACTTTCTCTTGGAAAGTCCGGCCCATACGCCCGTTCAGCTTGCGGCCGCCTGAACCGATCAGGCGCCCAGCGGCGTCGGCGATCCGAACGGACCGTTGGGACGGCGCGTCTTGGGGATCGACGTCCCGGCCTTGGGGACCGAAGCGGTCTTGGCGCCCGGTACCGGCCGATCCATGTCCTCGCCGGCGATCAGCTTCTTGATCTCGTCACCGGTCAGCGTCTCATATTCGAGCAACGCACCCGCCACCGTGTGAAGCTGGTCGATATGCTCGCTCAGCACATGCTTGGCGCGGTCGAGGCCGCCTTCGACGATCCGCTTGATCTCGTCGTCGATCAGCTGCGCGGTCGCGTTCGACATCCGCGACGGACGGCTCGATGAATAGCCCAGGAACGATTCACCCTCCGGCTCGCCATATTCGAGCGGACCGACCTTGTCAGACATGCCCCAGCGCGTGACCATGTCGCGCGCGAGACCCGTGGCGTACTGGATGTCGCCCGACGCGCCGCTCGACACCTTGTCGTACCCGAAGATCAGCTCTTCGGCGATGCGACCGCCCATCGACACGGCCAGGTTCGCGTACATCTTGTCGCGGTGATAGCTGTACGAGTCGCGCTCGGGCAAGCGCATGACCATCCCAAGTGCACGACCACGCGGGATGATCGTCGCCTTGTGGATCGGATCAGACGCATGTTCGTGCATCGCGACGACGGCGTGGCCGGCCTCATGATACGCGGTCATCCGCTTCTCGTCGTCGGTCATGACCATGCTGCGGCGCTCGGCGCCCATCATGACCTTGTCCTTGGCCTCCTCGAACTCAGCCATCGCGACCAGACGCTTGCCCTTGCGCGCGGCGTGCAGCGCGGCTTCGTTGACGAGGTTGGCGAGATCGGCACCTGAGAACCCCGGCGTGCCGCGCGCGATCACGCGGGCGTCCACGTCGGGCGCCAGCGGCACCTTCTTCATATGCACTTCGAGGATCTTGATGCGGCCCTCGATGTCCGGCCGCGGGACGACGACCTGGCGATCGAATCGACCCGGACGCAGCAGTGCGGGATCGAGCACGTCGGGACGGTTGGTCGCCGCGATGATGATGATGCCTTCGTTCGCCTCGAAGCCGTCCATCTCGACCAGCAGCTGGTTCAGCGTCTGCTCGCGCTCGTCATTGCCGTTGCCGAGCCCGGCGCCGCGATGGCGACCGACCGCGTCGATTTCGTCGATGAAGACGATGCACGGCGCGCTTTTCTTGGCCTGTTCGAACATGTCGCGGACGCGGCTCGCGCCGACGCCGACGAACATCTCGACGAAGTCCGAGCCCGAAATGGTGAAGAATGGCACGCCGGCTTCCCCAGCGATCGCTCGTGCGAGCAGCGTCTTACCGGTACCCGGCGAGCCGACCAGCAGAGCCCCCTTGGGAATCTTACCGCCGAGACGCGCGAACTTGGTCGGGTCCTTAAGGAACTCGACGATCTCTTCGAGCTCTTCGCGCGCCTCGTCGATGCCGGCGACATCCTGGAAGGTCACCTTGCCTTCCTTCTGCGTCAGCATCTTCGCGCGGCTCTTGCCGAAGCCCATCGCGCCGGAACCCGAATTCTTCTGCATCTGCTTGAGCACGAAGAACGCGATGCCTAGGAACAGCAGGAACGGCAGCGACTGATAGAGCAACAGCATGATCACCGACGGGCCCTCTTCGGGCTTGGCACTGATCGAGACGCCCTTGTCGCGCAGCTTAGGCACCAGCGTCGCGTCGGGAATCGGATAGGCCTTGAACTTCTCGCCGCTCGACAGCGTGCCGGAGATCATGTCGCGGCTGATGTTGACGTCCTTGACGGTGCCTTCATCGACCTTGTCGAGAAACGCCGAATACGCGATCGTGTTGCCGCCCGCCGTCGCCGTACGACCGTCGAACATCGTCACGAACACCGCGAGCGCCAGCAGGATGCCGACCCAGATCAACAGGCTCTTCATCCAAGGGTTGCCGCCGCTCCCGTTGTCGGGGCCCTGGGGCTTGTCACCGCGGTTGTCGTTGTCGCTCATGGGTGCCGGATACCTTTCACGACACAAGATAAGCGCGCGCAGGTTAATGGCAATGGAACAAGGTGCGGAAGATCGCTTGGAATCAGGTGCGCCGTGCCGGTGCCACGCGGAACCGCCACCCGCCGCCCCGGACCGACGCGACGACCCCCGCCTGCGTCGCGCGCTTGCCCGCCATCAACGCGTCAAGCAACCGTTCGATATTGACCGAGTCGTTCCAGTCGGGCTGCACGATCTGTGCGTCGGCGCGGACGCTGCCGATCGCGCGGCGAGCCAGCCGACGTAGCACTTCACGCGGAAGCCCATCGGTCGCCAGCCGAACTTCCCCGCCCGCGACGACCGCACGCTCCCCCCAGATCCAGGCGACGATCGCGCGGACATCGCTATCCGCCTCGGCCAGCGTTGCCGCCGAATGGGCAATATGGGGGGGGTCGAGCCATTCGTTCTGGTCGAGCAACCGACGAAAGCGCGTGCGGTCGTGCCGGTCATCGTGGTTCGACGGATCGTCGACGAACGGGATGTCGGCGCGACGGACGATCGCGCGGAGTTCCGCGCGACGCCAGTCGAGCAGCGGACGCAACACCGTCACGCCGGCGATCTCGGTCCGTGCGCGGATGCCGGCGAGGCCCGCGAGACCCGATCCGCGCGCCGCGCGCATCAGGAACGTCTCCGCCTGATCATCGACATGATGCGCGGTCAGGATCGCCCCGGCCCCGACCGCGCGCGCGTGATCAGCGAGCAGCGCGTAGCGGTTCGCCCGCGCCTGCGCCTGAATGCTCGCGCCCGCGATCGGTGCGGTGGGCATCAGCGTGGCGTGCGCGACATCCGTCGTCGCGCAATAGGCGGCAACCATCGCCGCTTCGTCGGCCGCCGCCGCGCGCAACCCGTGGTCGACCGTTGCCGCCATGACGCGCCCGGGGAACGCCTCGGTGGCCAACGCCAGCATCGCCATACTGTCGGGCCCGCCGGAAACAGCGATCAGCAAGGGCCGGTTGGTGTCGCGCGCGATCCGGTCGACGTCGGCGCGGAAGCGAAGGGTTTCGTCAGTCATCGAACGTCTGATCTGTACAGAGGTGGCGTCCATAGCATCAGGACCGAGCCACGCCCCCGATCACGAACATTTGGCAGCGCTGCGGCCCTTAGTGACGTCCGCCTTCATCGCCGGCGACATCTTCGCACCATACACATCGCTCAGTTCGTCATAGACCTTGCAGGCGTCGGCCGCCTTGTTGAGCCGGGTCAGCGCGCCCCCCAGGTTCAACAGGCTTTCCGGCGCGCGCTCGCCATCGGGCATCTTCTTGTAATTGTCGTAGAACGCCATCGACGCGAGGCTCGGCTTGCCCTCGTCGAGATAGGCGCGGCCCAACAGGTTCTGCGCATAGCTCGCGCGCTTGCTCTTCGGATAGTCGGCGACCACCTTCTTCAACTGCGCCTGCGCCTCAGGGTAGAGTTTGGCGGCCCAGAGGCGATAGCCGTAAAGATAGGCGTCCTCGGGCGCGTCGCCCGTGGCGGGCCGTTCGATCGCGGCGACCTGCCGTGCGCGATCCGATCCCGCGGCTGCGGGTCGGGTCGCCGTTTCCGGCCTGCTGGTCGGACGCCCCGCGCCGCTGGTCGGCCCGGTCGCGGACAGGCCGGGCTCGGTATCGCCCGTCGCACGCGGGGTTGCCCCGCCCTCGACCGATTTCATGCGCGCATCGTTGCTCCGCTTGTAAGCGTCGAACGCGTCCTGAAGCTGACGCAGCTTGTAGCCGTTCTGCTCGATCTGACCGGTCAGGCCCGCCATCTGCTGTTCGAGCGAGGTCACCCGGCCGTTCAGGTCCGCGACCGCGCTGGATGCCGGGCTGCCGGGCCCGGGGCCGGCGCTCGACTGCGGGGCGGTGAGTTCGGGTTGAAGCAGCTGACCGGCGCCGCCGGGAAACACCTTGCGCTGCACCGCGCGCATCTCGCTCTCGAGCTTGCCGACGCGGCCCTCGACCCCCGATTGCGCGTGCGCGGCCGGCGGCAGCATTGCGACCACACAAACGCCGATCAGAACAGACTTACGCATAAGCGACACCCCCCGGTGCATTGGTTAATTCGCACCGTATAGCTGCAACAGTCATCCTGTCGCCAGCCTTAAGGCGCAGGCGTTCCGTCCGCCGGCGAGGCGATGGCTCCGGTGGTGGTGGCGGCGGCTGCGAGCCGAGCGGCGATCGCGGCCGGCCCGACCTTCACATCCTTGATCGCGCGCTCGCCCGTACCCAGCGGCGGGACGTTCGACCCGTTGAGCGTAACCGTCAGCTTGTCGGGCCGGCCGACGTTGATCATCGGATCCTTGGCCCCGGCGGGAACGTCGAACTTCTCGCCCGGCTTCATCGTGCCAAGGTACAGTGTCTTGTTGTCGGCGTCGTACACGCGCATCCAGACCTCGTCCGTCGCTGCCAGCGTGACCTGGCCGCCCGTCGGTGCTGCCGGCGTCGGCGCCGCCACGGGCACGGCCGCCGGCACCGTGGCAACCGTGGCGGGGCCGCTCGCGCCGCCGGTGTCGCGTGCGCGGAACCAGTCGGTGCCGTACCACAGCCCGACCAGAACCAGCACCGCGAGCGCCAGCCCCAAAGCGACTGCGGCGACGCCACGCGACGGGACGCGCGCCGGATCGGTCATTGCATAGGGTTCATATTCGGGGGTGCGGCGACCGAGCTTGGCGACGTCGGCGCGCACCAGCTGCGCGATGTGTACCTCGTCCGCGCCGATCGCGCGTGCGTACGCCTTGCCGAAGCCGACGGCGTAAGTCGGCGACGGGAGGCCGGCATAGTCGGATGCGTCGATCGCCTGCAGATGCCGAAGCGGCACGCGGGTACGCGCGGCCACGTCGGCCAAACTCAAACCTTGCGCTTCACGTGCACTACGGAGAACGTCGCCGGCGCGTTCGGGATCTGCCGGTGCCGCAAACCGGCCGGTGTCGACCTCGTCCATTCTCGTCTCCGCATGCGGGCCGTCCCCTTTGGCCCGCCTTAGCTCTCCATGTCACAGAGGCCCCAGCGCGTGTCAACGCGGTCCCGCCGCCCCGGACGTCGCGCTCACGTCAGTTCGACGCCGTTTTCCAACGCCCAGTCGGTAAGCGCACCGCGCATGTCGCGTGGCGGGTCGGCGAGCAGCGCGGCCATGAACCGCGTAATCGCCGCACGATCGAGGCTGCGGACCATCGCCTTGATCGGCCCGACCGCCGCGGGCGTAATCGACAAACGATCAATTCCGAGCCCGATCAACGCCATAGCCTCGAGCGGCCGCCCGCCCATTTCCCCACAAACGGCGAGATCCACGCCCGCTGCATGCACCGGCGCCGCGACCCGTGCGAGAAAGCGAAGGATCGATGGACTGAGCCAGTCATAGCGTTCGGCGAGCTTCGGGTTGGCGCGATCGGCCGCGAACAGGAACTGCGTCAGGTCGTTGGTGCCGATCGACAGGAACTGGACATGCGGCAAGAGGATGTCGAGTTGCTCAGCCAGCGCTGGTACTTCCAGCATCGCGCCATAGCGGATCTCGACCGGCAATTGCCGACCCCTCCTTGTCATCCAGGCGCGCTGTTCCTCGAACAACGCCCGTGCCTCGTCGAACTCCCACGGCTCGCTGACCATCGGGAACATCACGTTGAGCGTCCGGCCCGACGCCGCCTCGAGCAGAGCGCGCGCCTGCACCTTCATCAGCCCGTCACGTTCCAACCCCAATCGCAACGCGCGCCAGCCCATCGCCGGGTTTTCTTCCTCGCCATCGGTCTTGTTCAGATAGGGCAACGCCTTGTCGCCACCGATGTCGACGGTGCGGAAGATCACCGGCCGATCGTCCGCGGCGTCGAGCACCTCCTTGTACAACCGCTGCTGGCGTTCGCGCTGCGGTAGCGTCGCGGACACCAGGAACTGGAATTCGGTGCGGAACAGGCCGATGCCGTCGGCGCCGGTGATGTCGAGCGCGGCGACGTCGTCGCGCAGCCCCGCGTTGACCATCAGAGTCAGGCGATGACCGTCCTTGGTCACCGGCGGCACGTCGCGCAGCGCCGCGAACGCCGCCTTGCGCTTCTGGCGGAGTGCCAGGCGACCCTCGAACGATTCCTCGATCGCGCTGTTGGGCCGCGCGAACACGGTGCCGTCGGTGACGTCGAGCAACAGCAGGTCGCCCTCGGCGATCAGCCGCCGCACGTCGCGGACGCGGCCCAGCACGGGCACGCCCATCGCGCGTGCGACGATCGTCACGTGCGCGGTCAGCGACCCCTCCTCCAGCACGACGCCCTTCAGCCGGCGGCGATCATATTCGAGCAGTTCGGCCGGCCCCAGATTGCGCGCGATCAGGATCGTGTCCTGGCGCAGGCCCATCTGCGCGGCAGTGCCCATCTGCCCCGAGACGATCCGGATCAGCCGGTTCGACAGGTCCTCAAGGTCATGCATGCGATCGGCGAGCAAAGGGTCGTCGATCTGCCGCATCCGCTGGCGCGTACGTTGCTGGACGCGCTCGATCGCGGCTTCGGCCGTCAGCCCGGAATCGATCGCCTCGTTGATCCGCCGCGACCAGCCCTCGTCGTACGCAAACATCTTGTAGGTCTGCAGCACCTCTTCATGCTCGCCGCCGACGCCGAACTCGGCCTCGCGAGTCATGCGGTCGATACCTTCGCGCATCTTGTCGAACGCGGCGTAAACGCGGTGCCGCTCGGCGTCGGTGTCCTCGGCGACGGTGTGCTCGATATGGATACGCGGCTGGTGGAACACGGCATAGCCGGCGGCCATGCCTTCGACGAGCTTTTGCCCCGGAATGCGCATCGCCGCCGTCGACTGCGGCCTGTCGGTACCGCCGCCGGTGGCGTCGATCAGTCCGGCGTTCGCAATGAGTTCGGACAAGACCATCGCGACCGTCTGCAAGGCCTCGATCTCGACGTCGGCATATTTCCGCTGATCGGTATGCTGCACCGCAAGAACGCCGACCGCCCGTTCGCTGCGGATGATCGGCACGCCGGCAAAGCTGTGGAAGCGATCCTCGCCGGTCTCGGGCTTGTAGGCGAAATCCGGGTGCGTCGCCGCCTCGTCGAGGTTGAGCACCTCGACGCGCTGCGCGATCGTCCCGACCAGTCCTTCGCCGAGCGCAAGCTTGGTCACATGCACCGCGTCCTGGTCGAGCCCGCGCGTCGCATAGAGCTCGAGCAGGCCTTCGCGAAGCAGGTAGATCGAGCAGACCTCGCTATCGATCGCCTCGCCGATGATCGCGACCACCGAGTTGAGCTTCATCTGCGCGGTCGTGCGCGCCGCCATCACGTCGTGAAGGCGGGTCAAAATCTCGCGGGCAGAGGCGGCGGCCGAAATGGGCATGGCGGTTGGCTAGCAGGTCGACGGCTTGGGTGCCACGCAACAAAAGCTAGGTCGGTCGGAAGCCGACCCGCTTGATGAACAGCTCACGCGTCGAACAACCCGTCCTGGCTTCCGGCCGGTGGATTGAGCCCGAGATGCTTCCATCCGCCCGCGTTGAGGCAGCGCCCCCGCGCCGTCCGTGCGACGAGGCCCAACTGGATCAGATAGGGCTCGATGACTTCCTCGATCGTGTCGCGCGGTTCGCTGAGACCCGCTGCCAACGTCTCCACGCCGACCGGGCCGCCGCGATAGATGTCGGCGATCATCATCAGATAGCGTCGGTCCATCGCGTCGAGCCCGAGCGAATCGACTTCCAATCGGGTCAGCGCCGCATCCGCCGCCTTGCGATCGACGACCGCGTGCCCGGCGACATCGGCAAAGTCGCGAACCCGGCGCAGCAACCGTCCGGCGATACGCGGGGTCCCGCGCGCGCGTCTCGCGATCTCGACGGCGCCATCCGGTGCAATGCCCAGACCGAGCAGCCCCGCCGCGCGCGTCACCACCCGCTCCAGTTCCTCGACCGTATAGAATTGCAGCCGCACGGGGATGCCGAAGCGATCGCGCAGCGGCGTCGTCAGCAGCCCCTGTCGCGTCGTCGCGCCAACCAACGTGAAGCGCGGCAGGTCGATGCGTACGCTGCGCGCGCTGGGCCCCTCGCCGATCATCAGATCGAGCGCACGGTCCTCCATCGCCGGATACAGCACCTCTTCGACGGCGGGCTGCAGCCGGTGGATCTCGTCGATGAACAGCACGTCGCCATCCTCGAGATTGGTCAACAGCGCCGCGAGATCGCCCTGCTTGGCAATCACCGGCCCCGAGGTCGCGCGGAACCCTACGCCCATTTCGCGCGCGACGATCTGCGCGAGCGTGGTCTTGCCGAGGCCCGGTGGCCCGAAGAACAGCACGTGATCGAGCGCATCGCCGCGGTTCTTCGCCGCCTGGATGAACACGCGCAGATTTTCGCGCGCAGCCTTCTGCCCGACGAAATCGTCGAGGCTCTTGGGGCGCAGCGCGGCGTCGACGTCCTCGGGACGGCGGGCGGCGGTCAGGATGCGATCGTCGGTCATTTGGACGCCTTACGCAGCGCCAGTCGCACCAGCGCGTCGAGGCTCGCAGCCTCGCCCAGCTCCTCTTCGGCGGCAGCCACCGCGCTACTCGCTTCGGCGGGCCGGAAGCCCAGGTTCAACAGCGCCGACACCGCGTCGGCCGACGCCCCCGCCGGGGCGGCCATCGTCGCCGGGCCGAGCCCGAGCGCAATGCCGCCGGTCTTGTCCTTCAGCTCCATGACGATGCGCTGCGCGAGCTTCGGCCCGACACCGTTGGCGCGCGCGACCATCGCCTTGTCGCCGCTCGCGATTGCGCGCGCGAGGTCGTTAGGCTCCAGCGCCGACAGGATGGCGAGCGCGACGCGGGCGCCGACCCCTTGCACGCCGGTCAGCAACCGGAACCAGTCGCGCTCCGACCCGCTCGAAAAGCCCATCAGCCGGATCGAATCCTCCGATACCAGCATCTCGGTGAAGACCGTCGCGGCCTCGCCCACCGGCCCCAATGCCGCGAGCGTCCGCGCCGACGCGCCGACCAGATAACCGACGCCACCGACGTCGATCACCGCATGGTCGGTGCCGGTGGAATCCAGACGTCCTTTGAGGTGCGCGATCATCGGTGTGCGGTAGAACAAAAGGAGGGCGGCGTCATCCTCGCAAAATACGGGCCTATCGCCGGACAGCTGCCGATCATATCTACCCGTCCGACATACCGGTTTTACGAGGGACCTACCATGACCGCCGACCCGATCATCATCGCCAGCTATGCCCGCACCCCGATGGGCGGTTTCCAGGGCGCGCTGTCGGGCGTTAGCGCGGTCGAGCTTGGCGCGACGGCGGTACGCGCCGCGGTTGAACGCGCTGGCGTCGACCCCGCATCGATCGACCGCATCTATATGGGCTGCGTGCTGCCCGCCGGCCTCGGCCAGGCGCCGGCGCGGCAGGCCGCGATCGGGGCCGGGCTGCCCGTTTCGGTCGAGGCGACCACGGTCAACAAGATGTGTGGATCGGGCATGCAAGCGGCGATCATGGGCGCCGAGGCGCTGATGGCGGGCACCGTCGACGTCGTGATCGCGGGCGGTATGGAAAGCATGACCAACGCGCCGTTCCTGCTCGCCAAGCACCGCTCGGGCGCGCGGATCGGCCATGACGTGGTGTCGGATTCGATGATGCTCGACGGGCTGGAGGACGCCTATGACAAGGGCAAGCCGATGGGCGCCTTCGCCGAGGATACCGCGCGCGACTATCAGTTCACCCGCGAGGCGCAGGATGCGTTCGCGCTCGAAAGCCTGGCCCGCGCCAGTGCGGCGGTCGACGACGGCAGCTTTGCCGACGAGGTCGTGCCGGTCACCGTCAAGACCCGCGGCGGCGACGTGATCGTCGGCGAGGACGAACAGCCGGGCAAGGCCAAGCCCGAGAAGATCCCGGGCCTGCGCCCGGCGTTTGCCAAGGACGGCACGATCACCGCGGCGACCTCGGCGTCGATCTCAGACGGCGCGGCCGCGCTGGTGCTGACGCGGGCGAGCGTCGCCGCGCGGCTGGGGCTGGGGCAAGAGGCAGTCATCGTCGCGACCGCGGCGCATGCGCACGAGCCCGCCAAGTTCACCACCGCCCCCGTCTCGGCGATCCGCAAGGTGCTCGACCGCGCCGGCTGGAGCGTCGAGGATGTCGACCTGTTCGAGGTCAACGAAGCGTTCGCGACCGTCGCGATGATCGCGATGCACGAACTCGGCATTCCGCGCGAGAAGCTGAACGTCAACGGCGGCGCGACCGCGCTCGGCCATCCGATCGGCGCGAGCGGCGCGCGGATCATCGCGACGATCGTCGCGGCGCTGAAGCGGCGCGGCCTGAAGAAGGGCGTCGCCGCGCTCTGCATCGGCGGCGGTGAAGCAACCGCGGTCGCGGTCGAACTGGTCTGACGGGTGGCGGCTAAACGCCGCCATCTTGACATTTGACGCCCTTTGCTGCAGGTGCGTTGCCATCGAGGCGTCATGCAGCGTGATCGGACCTTTATCGGTTCAAGCTCCGCCTCGGTCGATTTTAACAGGCTTCCCTTTTCACGCGGGGTGTCAAAACACCACCGCCGCTCGAGCGCCGCATTCGCGCGCCCGAGCCCGGCACAATTGAGAGTATATCTATGTCCTTCTTAAACCTCGGCCTCGCCGAGCCCCTCGTCCGCGCGCTCGAAGCCAAGGGCTATACCGAGCCGACGCCGATCCAGGCCCAGTCGATCCCGATCCTGCTCGAGGGCGGCGACCTGCTCGGCATCGCGCAGACCGGCACCGGCAAGACCGCGGCGTTCGTGCTGCCGTCGATCCAGCGCCTGACCGAGAACCAGAAGCGCGTGTTGCCGACGCATTGCCGCATGCTGGTGCTCGCGCCGACGCGCGAGCTCGCCAGCCAGATCGCCGACAGCGCGCGCGCCTATGGCCAGTTCAGCAAGATGTCGGTCACCACCGTGTTCGGCGGCACCAGCATCAACAAGAACCGCCAGGATTTGAGCCGCGGCGTCGATATCCTCGTCGCCACGCCGGGCCGCCTGATCGACCTGATCGAGCAAGGCTTCTGCAACCTGTCGATGATCGAGATCCTGGTGCTCGACGAAGCCGACCAGATGATGGACCTGGGCTTCATCCACGCGCTGAAGAAGATCGTCCGCATGCTGCCGAAGAAGCGCCAGACGCTCTTCTTCTCGGCAACGATGCCGACCGCGATCCGCGAGCTGGCGTCGCAGTTCCTGCTCGACCCGAAGACCGTGTCGGTGAAGCCGGCGGCGACGACCGCCGAGCGCGTCGACCAGTATGTCACCTTCTGCAACCAGTCGGAGAAGCAGGCGCTGCTGACGATCACGCTGGCCGATCCGGCGATCGACCGCGCGCTGGTGTTCACACGCACCAAGCACGGCGCCGACCGGGTCGTGAAGCTGCTCGCGGGCAACGGCATCGCGTCGAACGCGATCCACGGCAACAAGAGCCAGGGCCAGCGCGAGCGCGCGCTGGGCGAGTTCAAGCAGGGTAAGGTCAAGGTCCTGATCGCGACCGATATCGCCGCGCGCGGCATCGACGTGTCGGGCGTTTCCCACGTCATCAACTTCGAGCTGCCGAACGTCGCCGAACAATATGTCCACCGCATCGGCCGTACCGCGCGTGCGGGTGCCAGCGGCATCGCCGTCGCGTTCTGCGCGGATGATGAGAAGACGTATCTGCGCGATATCGAGCGGATCACGCGCCAGAAGGTGCAGGTCCGCGCGTTGCCGGACGATTTCGTCAACCTGTCGAACCAGATCAAGGCGACGCGCGTCAAGACGATGGGCGCCGACCCCGAGGTCCGTATCGATCGTCCGCGCGATCCGGCGCGTCCCCGCGCGACGCATGCGCCCCGGGCGACGGGCAGCACCGGCCGCAACTATGCAGGCGCAAGCCGTGGTGGTCAGGGCGGTGGCCAGGGTGGCGGCGGCGGTCGTCCGCAGGGCGGCGGTCGTTCCGGCGGTCAGGGCGGTGGCAATCGCGGCGGCCAGGGTGGCGGTCGCGGCGCAGGCTCCAGCTCGGGTCGGTAATCGACTTCGATCTCCTCGCGCGGTATGAGATGACCCCGCGAGGAGATTGATCATGGACGTGTCCACTACCCCGGTCGCCGAACGCATCGCCCGCGTGCTCGCCGGTCAGCGGATCAGCGTGAATGCGGGCGGCGACGAGGAATCGGCTGCGGCGCATGTCGACAGCGTCTGGGTCGAGTATCTCCCCGATGCGATCGCGGTTTTGAAGACGCTGCGCGAGCCGGATCGGGCGATGGCCGCGGCGGGGGATCCTGCGGTTTGGGAGGCTATGGTCCTTGCCGGGATCAGGGGCGCCACGCCGCGGACGGTGGTTCTTTAGGCTCTACACCCCGTCACCCCGGACTTGGTCCGGGGTCCACCGGGCCGCAAACCAACCGCTTTCGAGCTTGCGGCGCAGTGGATGCCGGAACAAGTCCGGCATGACGGGGTGGCTTACAGGACGTAGCGGCTGAGGTCCGTGTTCCGCGCGATTTCCTTCAGCTGGCTGTCGACATAGGCGCCGTCGATCGTGACGCTGGAGCCGCCGCGATCCTCCGCGTGGAAGCTGACGTCTTCGAGCAGCTTCTCCATGACCGTCTGCAGTCGGCGGGCGCCGATGTTCTCGATCTCGGCGTTCACCTCGGCAGCGATGCGGGCAATCGCGGCGATGCCGTCTTCGGTGAATTCGATATTCACGCCTTCGGTGGCGATCAGCGCCTTGTACTGGAGCGGCAGCGACGCCTTGGTGTCGCTGAGGATGGCGACGAAGTCGGCTTCGGTCAGGCCCTTCAGTTCGACACGGATCGGCAGGCGGCCCTGAAGCTCGGGCAGCAGGTCGGACGGCTTGGCGACGTGGAACGCGCCGCTGGCGATGAAGAGGATGTGGTCGGTCTTCATCGGGCCGTACTTCGTCGCGACCGTCGTACCCTCGATCAGGGGCAGCAGATCGCGCTGCACGCCCTCGCGGCTGACCGATCCGCCGCGGCCGTCGGACACCGCGATCTTGTCGATCTCGTCGAGGAAGACGATCCCGTTCGCCTCGGCATCCGCCAGCGCGACGCGGCTGACCTCGTCCTGGTCGAGGCGCTTGTCGGCCTCTTCATCGACCAGCTTGTCCCACGCCGCGGTGACGGTCAGCTTGCGGCGCTTGAGTTGCTGGCCGCCGCCGAACGACTTCATCATCTCGCTGAGATTGATCATCTGCGGCGCGCCGCCGGGGATTTCGAACGGCGTGGTCGGGGTCTGTTCGACTTCGATCTCGATCTCGGCCTGGTTCAGGTGGCCGTCAAGGAAGCGCTGCTTGAAGCTTTCGCGCGTGGCCAGGCTCGAATCCTTGCCGACCAGCGCGTCGAGCAGGCGGGCCATCGCGGCTTCCTCGGCCTTATCCTTGACCGCGATGCGACGGCGCTCCTTCTCCAGCCGGATCGCTTCCTCGACCAAGTCGCGGGCGATCTGCTCGACGTCGCGGCCGACATAGCCGACCTCGGTGAACTTGGTCGCCTCGACCTTCACGAACGGCGCGTCGGCGAGCTTGGCGAGACGCCGGCTGATCTCGGTCTTGCCGCAACCGGTGGGCCCGATCATCAGGATGTTCTTGGGCGTCACCTCGTCGCGGAGGTCCTCGTCGAGTTGCTGACGGCGCCAGCGATTGCGCATCGCGACCGCGACCGCGCGCTTGGCGGCGGACTGGCCGATGATGTGCGCGTCGAGGGCTGCGACGATGGCCTTGGGGGTGAGCTGGTCGTTCATGTCACTTCTTGCTCCCCTCCCTGGAAGGGAGGGGTTTGGGGGTGGGTGGAGGCAAGGGCGGCGCGTGTGGCGACCCACCCCCGGCCCCTCCCTTTCAGGGAGGGGTGAATGCGTTATTCGGTCGCGATCGTCTCGATCGTCAGCCGGTCGTTGGTGTACACGCAGACCTCGGCGGCGATGCCCATCGCCTTGCGGCAGATCGTCTCGGCGTCCTGTTCGTAGTCGACCAAGGCGCGCGCCGCGGCGAGCGCGTAGTTGCCGCCGGAGCCGATCGCCGCGACGCCGGCTTCGGGCTCCAGCACGTCACCGTTTCCGGTGAGGATCAGCGTCACGTCCTTGTCGGCGACGATCATCATCGCCTCCAGGTTGCGCAGGAACTTGTCGGTGCGCCAGTCCTTGGCGAGTTCCACCGCGGCGCGGAGCAGCTGGCCCTGATGCGCCTCCAGCTTGCGTTCCAGCCGCTCGAACAGCGTGAAGGCGTCGGCAGTCGCACCGGCGAATCCGCCGATCACGCTGCCGTCGCCAAGCCGCCGCACTTTGCGCGCATTGGGTTTCATGACGGTCTGGCCCATCGAGACCTGACCGTCGCCGATCACCACCACCTTGCCGTTGCGCCTGACCGAGAGGATCGTCGTGCCGTGCCAGACCGGCGTTTTGTTTTCGCTCATGGGGCGGATGTAGGGTGTGGTGGGCGGGGTGCAACAGCCTCACCCACGTCGTCACCCCAGCGCAGGCCGGGGTGACGAGTATGGTAGGACGTCACCGCTCCACGCCCTTCGCCTTCGCCCAGGTCCTGGCCGCGGTATAACCGAGATACCCGGTGCCGAAGAGCGCGTAGAGCGGTTCGGGCAGGCCGTTCAGATAGGCCGTCATCCCGCGCACCATCGCCGCCGCCGTCGCCGGGCTGATCGCGGCGACCACCCCCATCGGGATCGACCAGAGCAGCCATCCGTACAGGGTTGTACACCTTGTGAACCCAGCACGCGAGAAAGCTCGCCTACAGGGTTGTCCACCCTTAACAAAGGCTACACGGCTACGCCCTAAAACTGGGGCGCAGCATGACCAAGTGTATAACTTACAAGCGTTTTTCGACGAAAGCGCAGGACAAGGGCAGCTCGCTCGATCGGCAAACGCAGGCCATAGACACGATGGTTCGCGACCACAAATGGGAGGTCATCGAGGAGATCGAGGATCTAGGTAGTTCCGCTTGGCGGGGCGATCATCTGCGCAGCGGCAACCTCGGGAAGTTCAAGGATCGTGTCGATGCCGGGGAGATCGAACACGGGACGATCCTGGTCATCGAGAACATCGACCGTCTATCCCGAGAGAATGTAAAAAAAGCTCGTCGGTGGGTCGAGGAGGTCACGGAGGCAGGTATCGCCGTAGCCGTCGCGAGCAAGAATAAGGTGTTCAACGAAGCCAGCCTCTCGGGCGAGAATATCATCGAACTGCTCGAATATCTCATGGAGGCAAAGCGCAGCAACGATGAGAGCCAGACCAAAAGCGACCGCATCAGTGGTGCCTGGAGGAAGGCAGAAAAAGATGCAGCGGAGACGGGAAAGCTCATTACCCGAACGGTGCCTGCGTGGATCGACATAACGCCGGACGGCCAGCGTGTGGAAAATGTTGAGCGCGGGGTGGTCGTCCGACGCATCTACGAGCTATGCGCCAGCGGTGTCGGCTACATGAGCATCAGCAAAATTCTCAACGAGGAAGGCGTCGAGGTTTGGGGCCGTCCCAGCGTCAATGTCAGCCGACTTTGGGAATGGTCCTACATCCGCAACGTACTCAAGCACCCAGCAGTCGAGGGCGAGTATCATGCGGGCCGTAAGGTCGGGAAGCCAACCGGTCAGGTAATCGAGGGCTATTATCCCGCCGTCGTCCCTCCCGAGTTGGTAGCACGCGCTCGCGCAGCGATGCAGAACCGCAGCCGAACCGGAGGGGCAAATTTTGCCAACCCGGCCAACCTGTTCGCCGGCCTGATGAAATGCGGCTTGTGCGAGGGCAACATGATACGACGCCCCAGCCGGTCCCTCACTCATGAGCGCGCGGGCAAGCAAGCCAGCTATCTGCAATGCTACGAGGCCAAGCGCGGCGGCGCGTGCAAGCACCGGACTTTCTACCGATACGAGACATTCGAGAAGGCCGCGCTGGAACAGGTTCTGAACCTCGCACTGCGCGACCAGTTTTTCCAGCGCAGCGACCAAACGGTCCTCCTGGCCAACCAACTCGCGCAGGCAAAAAAGAAGGTCGAGCAAAAGCGAGCAGCGCAAACGCGCCTCCTGCAACTCATCATGGAGGATGACGACGCAGCGGAAGCCAAAGCGATGTTGAAGGTAATCCGCAGCGAGTGAATAGCCCCTAGATTTCTAGACGCCTTGAGCCATCAAAGCCTGCTGCCGTTCGAACTCGACGGGCGACAGCATCCCGTTCCTGACATGCTTGCGGATCGGGTTGTAGAACATCTC
>NZ_JAXOJJ010000003.1:0-463875 GCF_036663615.1 Sphingomonas rhamnosi | reverse complement strand
GACCCGCGAAGCCCCATGATGCGGCGGCCCATGCCGACCGCGAAGACGACCATGCCCCGGCAGACGACATCCACACACCAAAATGCGCTTGCCAAGCCCGCTATTAGACGACGGCAGTTTATTGGCTCATCAATTCCGGCTCTCTACGTCGGAGTGTGGCGTTTGCGGTTGTCGGTAGACAGCGAAGCGGGAACGTCCAATTGTGGGGAGGAAGCGGTCGTTCCAATCCGCGCTTAGGTAGGCCCGAGCGTGTACAAGACTTCAGAGACTTCTCGGCGCGCACGTACGAACGCGAAGGGGCTCGATCATGCCGTCTTCGAGCGTCTCGGTGCGGATTCACATGTCGCAAGGAACCGCCACGACGCGGTGCTTCCCGATGGGCCAATCCCAACGAGCAGGAGCGTGCAATCATCCAAATGAGATGGCCGGTGCGGGCCCGCGGCAGTCTGCGCGGCGGTATGCCACCAAATGCTGCATGAAGCAGCCATCGTCATGCACCCGCACGCAGTGGAAGCGGCCTGCGAGCAGCGCCTCGAAATAGCGTAGCGGCGGACTTATCGTGCGATGAACGCCGCCGGAGTCGCGATAGATCCAGTGGTTCGATTGCGCAGCACGGCGAGCACGAAACCCGGTCTTCCCAGCGAGGCGGGAGCTGTTGAACGTCTCGATCGCATCGATCGGCAGCACTTCGATGTAGATCGATGCGTCAGGCTTGAGCGCCGCGATCGCCTTGGTAAGGAACGCGGCAATCTGCGGCCAGTCGGCTAGATAGCAATAGGCGCCCCAGAACACGGTGATCAGATCGAACGCGTCAGGCGGGGGGGTAAAGGTGCGCAGATCTTCGCAAACGAAGGTGGCATGGGGCGCGGCTATGCGCGCCTTGGCTAGCTGCGATGCGCTTGCATCCACGCCGGTCATCTGCGCCCGCCCGGCCAGATGGGCGAAATGCCAGGCCTGCCCGCAGGCCAGGTCGAGCCAACGGGTCTGCGGGCCCCCATCCAGCAAGAAGTCGAGGATTGCCAGATTAGTCGCGTGCTTGGCGGGCCAGGGATCAATGTAGAGCGCAGCATAGGTATCGCAGTATCCCGGCGAATAAATCTCGCTCACTGCCGTCATGACCGACACTCCCCAGGGGCACCATGCCAAGCGGGTTTGAAATAGACATAGGGCGTGTTTCCTGCCGCGCGCACCCTCACTCCGATAAACGCAATCTCGGCTGTCCCCGCAGCGGCGATCTGCGCAACGCTGTCCGCAAAGCCGGAAGAGATCACGCAGAACTGATTAAGGGTGGCGAGGCACCCTTGCACATCCAGCCCGAGGCAGTGATTGCACAGATCAAGCTTGCTACCGCGCCCGTCACCCAGGATCGCGAAGGTGCTGCAAAAGGTCAAAGCGCCCGCCGAAGCGCTGTTTAGTGTTCCGATAAGGCTTTCGGGCTGCCGCACCGGCACAGCAAAACCTATCTCGGGCGGGATGCTCCGCGCGCCGCGGCGCGGCTTCCAATAGATGTTGACCGCGAGATTGCCGGTTCGCGATCCCTGCATGCTGTAGGCCTGCACCGCGCAGACCGTGTGAATGGCGGTGATGGCCGCACGATGCTGTTCGATCCCCGCCTCCGCGATCAGCCGTTCACCCTGCCCCGCTGCGCTTCCGCCGCGCGCCGTGACGTAGATGCCCGCCCCTGCGCGGCACAGATCAGCGGCTAACCAGATATCGCCGCTGCGGCGATCGCACGCCTGTTCGAACGAGGGCGCGAGCGCGGCCATGAACCGGCGGCAGCGATCGGCCGCGCGCCGGCTGCACCGGCCTTGCAGGTGCGCAAAGGCGGCAAGATTGGCACCGCTCCGGTCGGCCTCGTCGCGACCAAGACGGAACGGATCAACGATCAGCCGCACGCTACGCTGTCCGTTGCCCGCATCGGCGATGGCGATCTGGAAGGGAGTGCCATCATTGTTAAGGGTCGAGTGCCACTGATTCGGATCATCATCCGGCCTGACTTGCCGGAAGAGCGCATGCGCGCCGCTGGCCGTAGGCACCGTGGCTTCGATGTGGCGCAGCAAGTTCAGGTGATCGCCCATATGGCGATCCCGTTCTTGGCGAGGTGAAGAAAGAACAGCATCCCGGTCAGCGCCGCGAGCCCCAGATTGCGCATTGCCACGGCAATACCGGATGTGTGGCTGGCGAGCAGCGGGCTGCACTGGCACAGGAAGGGCCGCTTCAGTAGTGAGAGGCGCAGCGACAGCACGGCAAACAGTACCAGCAACGCAACGGCGCCTCCTGCCCCGACGCTGGTACCCACCGGGCTCCACGCGATAAGGAGCGTCCCGCCGATCACGATCTCAGCCGTCACGAGACCGCCGCTCGCCAACCGCACAAGAAGCGGATGGTGCAACCCGTGGTGGCGCACCATCCGCTCTAGGCTCGATCGCCGCATCGCCTTGGAGACGCCTGCGCTCAGGAAGATCATGCCGATGAGGACTTTCATCCCGATCGCTAGCCACCACACGCTATGGGCCATCAGGTCGTCACGCATGATCGGCCGACGTCAGGGAATCTGCACAAGGATGGCCGACCCAAGCGACCCGTTCGCACCATTGGCGCCAGTATCGCCGGGAGCTCCGGGATTGCCCTGAGCAGCCGAGTTGCCGCCACCTCCGCGCCGGCCACCTTGCCCCGGCGAGCCGCCGGCACCGCCTGCGCCGCCGGTGCCGCCTTGGCCGCCGCCCATCACCGCCGTATAGCTCGGTATCGGAACGCCGGTCTGGTATCGGATCACGACAGTGCCGCCGTTGCCGCCTTTTCCGCCGTTGCCGCCGCGGCCGCCAGTTGCGCCATCACCGCCGCGGCCCCCGTTCTCGTCAGATTCGCATCCCTGGCCATTGCCGCCATTGCCGCCGCTGCCGCCGGCGCCGCCCGGGCCGCCCACGCCGCCGTTACCGCCCGCTCCGCCCGAACCTTCGACGTTGAACCCGGTCAGGAATTCGGAAACCGAGATGGTCAACGAACCGCCGTCCTGTCCGGCAAAGCCGTTAGTCCCATTCGACCCGGGCGAGCCGTTGTTACCGGGGCCACCGCCCGTGCCGGCATCATCGCCATCCCAGTGACACGCGGCATCCTGCCCTTGTCCGCCGGAGCCGCCCTGCTGGCCGCCGGTGCCGTTGGTTCCGTTGGCACCTGGAGTGCCGTTGAGGAAGATATTGAAAGTCATCGTAATCTCCTGAAATCGGTCGCTCAAAGCCCTTTGAAGCTGGCTGCGTGCAGGGTGGAATGGGTGCCGGACTTGAACTTGATGCGCCCGGTCTTTTCGACCGTGATGTGATTGGCGAACAGCGCCGCAGACTGGACGTTGAGGGTCGCGCCCTTGCCCACGAAGATGTCCTTGAACAGGAAGATGTGGATATTGATGCCAATCGTCCTGATCCATTTGTCGACCGCTTCGATCTGCCTTCGATCGATACGCTTGCTGTCGCCGAAGACATATTCGGCGCTGATGTCGTAGAACCGTTTGGTGGTTGGCACGTCCTGCGCCGTCGCTCCGGCCAGCACCAGCGGCGGAATGCGCCGCGACAAGGGCAAGCGATCTTCGAGCGCGAGGCGGGTTGGTATCTGCGGCCTTATCTGGAAGTCCGTTTCTTCCACGGCTTCGTCGGGAATCCCCATCGCCTGTTTGACGTCCCTGATCGAGTCGAACGTCATGCGTTCGAGATGGTCCTTGAAACGGTCATTTGCGCGGGTCGAGATCTATCGATTGCCCGGGCTCGACATGAAGATCTTCGAGCTGCCTGTCATGAGCGAGCCCGATAGACTTTAGTCGTTCGGCGATGGTCAATTCAGGCATGGCTGTTCTCCTCCGATGAAAGTGCAAGCACGTTCTCCTGCTCGGCCTCGCCTCACGAAGAAAATGCCAATCACACCGCGCCGAACACAGAAAGTTATCTGACATGAAAAAAATGGCAGTCGAACCTGCAGAACCGGCTTAAGTTTTTTACTATAGAAAAAGATAGATAGTTTTTGATCGATTCCCTAGATCTTCACTTTTGTTATTCGTGTAATTCGGAGTCAAGCCGCATCCTCATGTTAACCTTGTAATGAATGTCCATGAACTCCGTATTACTAGAAGTAGGATTACGTTAGTCAGAAAAGTGCATATTTTTATTAGAATTTTTGCATATTTCACAGAACAGTAAGTCAAGTGATTGGCCTTCTGAAAGTTCGGACGAAATACGGGGAGGTCCGGGCGCAGCATCAGCACGCGCCAGCAGGGCTCAGCGCAAGGTCTCAAATTGCTCTGACAGAGCCTGATGACCGCTTTGAGAACGCGAACGACTGGCTTAATGAATAAGATTGCGACAGGTCGGTGCCGTCTCGTTTCGGATAGACCAGCGTCCGCTTACGCCATTCTGCGGTTCCAAAGCGGACAGAAGGCCTTTCAGCCGTTTTGACGGGACAGCGATCGATGAATGACGTCAAGGCGCGGACGAGGATTAACGCGATGATCCCAACCTTGATTGTCTTGATCTGGCCATCTGGGGTGCATTTGTATAGTGTTGAGCGCTCAATATCGGTGACAGGGAACTCTTCGCGATAACAACAGTGATCGGCCCTGAAATGAATCAAGCATGAGGATTCCAGCGTATCCTTTACGACCGGCGCGCTCAACCTCGCCCCCAGCCACCGGGCACCGGTTTATGTTATGTTCGCGGTCATAAACCTCGGCGGTGCGCATCCGCACGTCGCGCCCGGCCTGCTCGAGTGCGCTCCGGCGCTGCTCGCGCTCCCCGCCAGTGTCGCTGCGGGGGGGGCACCGGCTGGCCCGTGCGACGTCCCTAACCGCCTTTCCGCCGGCGATTTGAACCAGTGTCCGATCGCTCACGCCCTGTTATCAGCGTGCTTCGACCGCCGACTGCCGGGTCAGGCGACCGCCGCCGTCTGCGCCGGCGGCATCTTTATGGGCGGCAGGTTGCGAAACCCGGGTCGCGCAAGCAGATAGCCTTGGATGTAGCGGACACCGATCTTGCGGAGCGTCGCATATTCCTCGGGCGTCTCGATGCCCTCGGCGATGATCGTGATGCCCATCGATTCGGCGATGCGGACGACGCCCTGCACGATCAACCGCCGGGGCGTGCTCGCGTCGATGCCGCGGATCAGGTCCATGTCTAGTTTGATTATGTCGGTCTGAAACTTGGCGAGCAACCCCAGCCCGGCGTGGCCCGCGCCGAAATCGTCGATCGCGGTGGCGAATCCCATCTGGCGATAGCTCTCGACGATGTGCTTCACATGATCGGTATCGGACATTTCCTCGTTTTCGGTGAATTCGAAGATCAGCCGGTCGATCGGGAAGCCGCAGGCGTTGGCGGTCTGCAGCGTCAGCTGGATGCACGCGAGCGGCGAATAGACGGCGTTGGGGAGGAAGTTGATCGACAGCCGGGCGCCGGTGTCGAGGATCCCCGCCGCGACCGCGCCTTCGATCGCGGCGACGCGGCATTGCTGATCGAACGCGTAGCGGTTCTCGGGGGTGACGCCGGCGAGCACCTCTGCCGCCCCCGCGCCGTTGCCGCCGCGCACCAACGCCTCGAACGCGAACGGGCGTCCGGTATCGGCGTCGACGATCGGCTGGAACGCCATCGCAATGTCGAAGCGATGGGTTTCTGATCGGCAGCCATTGCACCCTGCCTGCATGTTGCGTCTCCTCGCGCCTGCCCTGCTAGCAAAAGAGTGCTAACGGCCTGTTAAATGGACAGACATGCTGGCTTTCCCGAGATCCTCCGCACCGCCGCATTGCGATCGCCATGCGAAGGGTCTCGTCCGATGTCGGCGAAATGAAGCCGGCGACCAGCGCCTGAGACCCTGACTTTCGTCGGCATGCCGCGTAAGGGACGCGACCGCGGTATGGGTGCCCGCCGACCGAAACGGCGATGGCGCGACACTTTTCCAGAGGCCGGTACGTTACTGTGCCGCAGCGAGGGACGATTGATGACGGAACGCACCGCGGATCGCGCGGCGATGACACGATTGACGATCGATCTTGCCGCGATCGTCCGCAATTACCGGCGTATTGCTGCCCTTGCGCCCAATAGCACCGTCGCCGCCGTGGTGAAGGCCGATGCGTACGGCATCGGCGCCGCGCGCGTCGCTGCGGCGCTGGCAGCGGCGGGGTGTCGGCATTTCTTCGTCGCGCACCTGTCCGAAGTCGCCGCGGTCCGGGCAGCAGCGCCCGCGGGGACGCCGATCTATGTGCTCAACGGGCTGGTGGCCGGCGCGGAGGCCGATTGCGCGGCGTTAGGCGCGATTCCCGTGCTCAATTCGCTGGCACAGCTCGCCGCGTGGCGTGCTCAGGGCCCCGGCCTACCCGCCATCGTGCAGGTCGATTCGGGGATGCAGCGGCTCGGCCTGTCCGCGGACGAGATCGGCCAGTTGGCGACGGCGCCCGCGCTGCTCGACGGCATCGACCTGCGCTATGTGATGAGCCACCTCGCCTGCGCGGACGAACCCGATTCGCCTGCCAATGCCCGGCAGCGCGAGCGATTCGCGTCGATTTGCGCGGAACTGCCGCTGTCTCCGCGATCGCTTGCCAACTCGGGCGGCGCGTTCCTCGGCGCCGATTATCATTTTGACCTGCTGCGCCCCGGCATCGCGCTCTACGGCGGATCGCCGCGGCCCGGCGTCACGATGGACCCGGTCGTATCGCTCTCCGCGGCGATCATCCAGACCCGCGTGGTGCCCGCGGGCACCGGCATCGGCTATGGCCTGACCGCGGCCGCCGACCACCCCCGCGTGATCGCGACGATCGGCGTCGGCTATGCCGATGGCTGGCCGCGGCGGCTCGGCGGACGCGGATCGGCGTTCGTCGGCGACACGCGCGTGCCGATCGTCGGCCGCATCTCGATGGACAGCCTGTTGATCGACGTCAGCGCCATTCCCGACGAGGCGCGGCAGGCCGGCGCGGCGGTCGAACTGCTCGGTCCGCACCAGACGATCGACGACGTCGCGCGCGATGCCGACACGATATCCTATGAAATCCTGACCCAGCTTGGGGCCCGCTATGCGCGACACTATGTCGGCGACGGCGCGCCGCATCAGAGAGAATTGGCATGAAAGTCCTCGTCCTCGGCAGCGGCGTGATCGGCGTCACCTCGGCCTGGTATCTGCAGCAGGCGGGGCACGAGGTGGTCGTCGTCGACCGCCAGCCCGCGCCCGCGATGGAAACCAGCTTCGCCAATGCCGGCGAGATCTCGCCCGGCTATGCATCGCCCTGGGCGGCCCCGGGAATCCCGAGCAAGGCGCTGAAATGGCTGTTCATGGAGCATGCGCCGCTGATCCTGCGGCCGCAGCCCGACATGGCGATGGCGCGCTGGCTGGTGGCGATGCTGCGCAATTGCACCGCCGAGCGCTATGCGATCAACAAGCGGCGGATGGTGCGGATCGCCGAGTTCAGCCGCGACCGGCTGATCGACCTGCGCGCGACCACCGGGATACGCTATGACGAGCGGATGCAGGGCACGCTGCAGTTGTTCCGCGAAGCCAAGCAGCTCGACGGCATGGCCAAGGACATCGAAGTGCTGGCGGCGGACGGTGTCGCGTTCAAGGTGCTCGACCGCGCCGGCTGCCTCGCCGCCGAACCGGGCCTCGCCAACAGCACGGCGCCGATTGCAGGCGGACTGCGTCTGCCCAACGACGAGACCGGCGACTGTTTCAAGTTCACCAACGTGCTGGCGGACATGGCGGCGGCGCGCGGCGTGACCTTCATCCAGGGGCGGACGATCGAGCGGCTGACATCGGAGCGCGGCGCGATCACCGGCGTCGTCACCGATGGCGGGGTGATGACCGCGGACGCCTATGTCGTCGCCACCGGCCCGCATTCGCCGCAGATCGTGCGGTCGCTGGGGCTGCGCGTGCCGGTGTTCCCGGTGAAGGGCTATTCGATCACCGTGCCGATCACCGATGCGACGCGCGCACCGGTATCGACCTTGCTCGACGAGAGCTACAAGGTCGCGATCACGCGGCTTGGCGACCGCATCCGCGTCGGTGGGATGGCGGAGATTTCGGGCTACAACAACGCGCTGCCCGAGCCACGCCGCGCGACGCTGGAGCATTCGGTGGGAACGCTGTTCCCGGGGTCGGGCGACCTGCCGGCCGCGAGCTATTGGTCCGGGTTGCGGCCGATGACGCCCGACAGCACGCCGATCATCGGCCCGACGCGCTATCCGAACCTGTATCTCAATACCGGGCACGGCACGCTCGGCTGGACGATGGCGTGCGGTTCGGGGCATGTTCTGGCCGACATCGTCAGCGGGCGCGCGCCCGCGATCGACGTCGCCGACCTCGCGCTCTCGCGCTACTGACATGCCACCGGAGGGACCCATGACGATCACCCGCATCGAAACCGACGCCCGGATGAGCCAGGCGGTGATCCACGGCGACACCATCTATCTGGCGGGCCAGGTCGGCGAACCCGGGCAGGACGTCGGCGAACAGACGCGCAGCGCGCTGGCCGAGGTCGATGCGTTGCTGGCGGTGGCGGGCAGCGACAAGTCGCGGCTGCTGATGGTGACGATCTGGCTGGCGGACATGGCCGATTTCGGCGCGATGAACGCGGTGTGGGACGCGTGGATCGCCGGCATCGCCGCGCCCGCGCGCGCGACCGGGGAAGCCAGGCTCGCCTCGCCCGACTACCGAGTCGAGATCATCGCCACCGCCGCACGAGGATAAACGGCAAGGCACCGACCGGCGACATGCGGTCGCCGACAATCGCATGGCGGACGCAAAATCGGTTGCATCCGAACCGCATAGCGCTCCGTACCTGTACGCCGGCTGCGTTTTCGCTCCTTCGTTTCCGCAGCCCGGCCCGCGCCCGACTTTGTCGATAGGCGCGGGTCGCAAAAGGAGCTGCGTACAGCCGCCGCACTCGTGCGTCCGCGCACACTCCACGCAATGATGATCGGCCGCCGATCCATACATCATTTGTGGTTTCGCCCGCTCCTCGAAGCCGGCTGTGATATCCTTAGCAACTACGCCTGACTTCGGATCAGTTCGTTGATCCGCAGTTCTTCAATCGTGCGTCCCATCATTATCGATCCGACTCCCGATCCTCGCGGATTGCTGGCGAGCTCCGGACATTTCGAAAGAGCGGCAGATGACTGTTACGACACCACAAACCTCTTCGGTCGCGCACTGCCTTCTGATCAGCGGCGTGTCGCTGATCGCGTTGATGACCGCGGGTACGGTTGCCGCCAATGCGCAGGCGTTGCAGCCGACGTATTCGCCCGCGGCGAACAATGGCGGCGGATCGGTCGGCCAGCGCCCCGACATCATCAACGTGGTCGATTCGGCGAGCACGATCACGGGCGATTACGCGTTGCGCGGCACCAGCGCGCGGCGCTTCACGATCGACAGCGCCAGCATCGCCGACCGCAACCGCAACGGCGCGGTAATATCGGGCTATGACGCGGTCGCCGGGCGGTCCGTCGTCCTGCTCGGCACGCAGCAAAAGACCATCGCCACCACCTATCCCGACCAGATCCAGGGCACGCGCGTCGCGACCCTGGTCTATGACAACGACCGGCTGCTCGCGACCGCGAGCACCGACACGCGCGCGACGAGCTACGTCGACACCAACGCGCCGGTGTATGGCGACCTGCGGCTGGCCAATATCGCCAATTCGGCGGTCACGATCGCCACCGGCGACAAGGCCAAGAGCGTCTATGACACCGCCAATTTCGCACTGCTGACCGCGGACAGCGGGTCGACGCTGTACAACGTCACCAATGGCAGCACGATCGTCTATGACTCGCGCACCGCGACGATGGACGGCGCCGATCAGGACGGCCTGTCGCAGTCCGACAGCGTGACCGTCGCGGTTCCGGTCACGACCTTTTCGGGCGTCGCCTTCGGCAGCGGCGACCGCGTCACCGACCTTGCCAGCCTGAAGCGCTACAACACCGAACAGATCGCGCTGTTGACCGCAGGCACGATCGCGCCCGCCGAATATGAACGCCGCATCCAGGCGGCAGCGACCTCGGAGCTTCGCCAGGTGACGGTGCGGACCCCGGTGATCCCGCCCTATACCGCGCCCCCCACGGTCAGCGAGCGGCTGTTCATCAAGCTCGATCGGTCGACGTTGATCACCACCGCGGACTCACAACTGGTCGGCGTGGTCGGCGCGGACGGCAACAACGATGGCCTGTCGACGCTGATCCTCGCGCAGAACGGATCGACGATCGTCAACAACGGCACCATCGCGCAGGGCGAAGGCGGCGTCGGAATCCGCGTCCAGGATGCCGGCAGCAGCCTGACCAACAGCGCAACCGGCGTGATCGGCGTCGGCTATGAAGTGCTCGACCGCAGCAGCGGCCGGCCGAGCCCGAGCGGCTTCACCGACTTCCTCGGCTATGGCACCGGCAACATCGCGGTCCGCGCGACCGACGGCGCTACCGTCGTCAACAACGGGATCATCAACGTCGCCAACCGCGACATCCCAAACCACCCCGAAGACCCGAGCTATGGCAAGGCCAACACCGGCATCGCGGTCAGCACGGGCGCGACCGCGTCGAACGCGGGCACGATCCTGATCGGCGGTGCGGACAGTGCGGTCGCCAACACGCTCGGCATGTTCGGCGGCGCCGCGGGGATGGTCGCGTTCAACGGCGGCACCGTCACCAACACCGCCGACGGCGTGATCCGCGTCGGCACCAGCTTTGCCGGCAGCACCGCGGATCTGGCGGGGATCGTGGACGTCGTGTCGATCAACCCGGCGGCGGGGATGACGTCGCTGTCGGGCGGCGGCACGCTGGTCAATGACGGGCTGATCCGGATCGGATCGCTGGCGCAGAACGCCACCGGGATGCTGGTCGGCGGCGACGGCAATGTCGCGGTCAACACCGGCGCGATCACGATCGATCCTTCGGCGACCGCGGGGCCGAGCGCACGCAACGTCGGCATCGCGGTGCGCGGCAGCAGCGTCGCGGGCGCGGTCGCTGCGACCAACGCCGCGACCGGCGTGATCACGATCGGCGGCGTCAACGGAGTCGGGCTGCTGGTCGAGAACCGCGTCGCCGGTGGTTCGGCGCGCGCGGTCAACGACGGCACGATCATCGTCGCCGGCGGCATCTCGGTCGATCGGCTGCGCAGCTACGGCGTCTATGTCGGCAACGCATCGTCCTCGGCGCAGCAGAACGGCGCGGTCGTGCTGCGCGGCGAAGGCGCGATCGGCGTCCATGCGCGCAACGGCGCCACGGTCGATGTCGGCACGGCGGGCAGCGTCGATTTCCAGGGCGCGCGCCAGGTCGGCTATTACGCGCTCGGCGCCGGATCGACGATCACCGGTGCGGGGACGACCAACGTCGACACGATCGGGTCGACCGGACTGCGGCTCGAGGGCGGCGCGACCGCGCGGGGTGCGGGCCAGACCTTCCTCGTCTCGGGCGCCAACGCCTACGGGATCGTCGCCACCGGCGCCTCGACGGGAACGACGATCGATGCGACCGGCGCGCGGATCACCGTGTCGGGTGCCGGCGCGACCGGCCTTCTGGTCGAGGGCGGCGCGACCGGCCTCCTCTCCGGCACCAGCGACATCCAGCTGACCGGCAGCGGCACCACCGCGGCGATCGTCGACGGCCAGGCGCATGACCTGGACGGCGTCGCGGTCGGTGCCCCCGTGGCCGGAACACGCCTGACCTCCGCCGCGAACCTGGCGTCGTCGACCGCGGGCGTCACCGGCTATGCGGTGCGCAACGGCGGACAGCTGGTGCAGTCGGGCAGCATCGCCTTCACCGGCGCGGACAGCACCGGAATCGTCGCGTCGAGCGGCGGTACGGTGACCAACAGCGGCGCGATCACGATCGGCGGCGGCGCCTCCTACGGCATCGACCTCGCCGGATCCGGGACCAGTGCGACGCATAGCGGCAGCATCGGGGGCAGCGGCACCGGCGTCCGCATCGCCGGCGGCGCGCGCTTCACCAACAGCGGCGCGATCGCGCTGGCATCGGGCACCGGCATCCTCGTCGACGGCGCGACATCGGTGCTGGCGGGCATCGGCACGTCGCCGGTCTCGGTCGGTGACGGCGTCGCTGCGCTGCGGCTGGTCAACGGCGCGACGCTCATCAGCGCGGGCAGCTTCACCGGCGGCGGCAGCGCGCACGGCGTGCTGGTCGATACCGGCGCCGGCGCGCTGACGCTGGGAACCGGCACGATCCTCAGCACCGGCCGCGGCAACGCGCTCGAGAATGCTGCGGGGTCGACCGCGATCCGGCTCGACGGCACCACGCTGATCGCCAGCGGCAGCGGCGCGGCGGTCCACAGCGCGGTCGCGCTCGACCCCGCCTCGGTCGCGACGCTGACCGCTGCGGGCACCAACAGCATTGGCTTCGACGTGTCGGGCGCGGGCGGCGCGGTTACCACCGGGGGCCTGACGTTCGGCAACGGGCTCGCGATCACCGCCAGCGGCATCGGCGCGACCGGCATCCGTCTCAACACCACCGGCGCGGTGTCGCTGGGCGGGACGGTCGCGGTCACCAGCGCGCAGGGCGGATCGGCGGTGGTCGGCGGCCCGGCGGCGTCGGTTACCAACACCGGCACGCTGCGATCGGTCAGCACGACCGCGGCGGTAGTCGACCTGACCGGCGGCACGCGCGCCTTCACCAACAGCGGCACGATCGCCGCCGCCTCGGCCGCCGCAACCGCGATCCTGGGCGGCGCGAACGGCCAATCGGTGACCCTGTCGGGCGGCGCGGTGACCGGCGCGGTGACGCTGGGCGCGGGGAACGACGTGTTCCTGATGACCGGCGGCACGCTGACCGGGGCGTTCAACGCGGGCGGCGGCAACGACCGCGCGACCTTCCGCGGCCTCACCGACGCGAACCTGGCCGGCGTTACCGCGATTGCGGGCAACGGCGTGGCGGGCGGCAGCGACGCGCTCATCTTCGACGCGACCACCTCCACCGGCACGCGGCGTATCACCGGGTTCAACACCGTCGCGTTGACCAACGGATCGACGCTGACCGCCGACGGGAACCTGATCCTCGCCGGCGGCACCGCGACGATCGACGCCAGCTCGACCTTCTTTGCAGGGAACGGCGTGCGCGCGCTGATCGGCGCCGGCGCGGGCGGCACCGCGACCGTCGTCAACGCCGGGACCATCGACCTGACCAACGGCAGCTCGGGGCCGACCGACACGCTCACGATCCGCGGCAATTATGTCGGCCAGAACGGTACGCTGAAGCTTCAGACCGTGCTCGCCGGCGACGGCGCGCCGTCGGACCGGCTGATCATCGATGGCGGCGCGGTCAGCGGCACCACGCGGATCCAGGTCGTCAACACCGGCGGCCTGGGCGCGCGCACGACCGGCGACGGCATCGAACTGGTCAGCGCGGTCAACGGCGGCACCACCACCGCGCTGACCGGCGGCACCGGCTTCACGCTGGCGGGCGAGCATATCGATGTCGGCGCGTTCGAGTACCGGCTGTATGCATCGAACCCCGCGGGCACGAGCCAGAGCTTCTTCCTGCGCACCCAGGGTCCGGGCGCGAACGCGGACCCCACCTATCGTATCGAAGTGCCGCTGCTCGCCGCCCTGCCCGCGACGTTGCGACGGGGCGATCTGGCGATGCTCGGCACCTATCACCGCCGGATGGGCGACGAGCCAGGCACGGTTGCGGAGGGCTTCACCGTTCCCGGCCGGATCTGGGGTCGCGCGCTGGCCGATGACGGGCGCTTCCGCCAGCGCGGCGACGCGCGGCCGACCGCGGACGGGCATCTCTACGGCTTCCAGCTCGGCGTCGATCTGTTCCGCTTCGGCACCGCTGCGGGGCATCACGATCTGGGCGTCTATGGCGGCTATACCGATGGTCGCTACAGCGTCCGCGGGTTCGCCAGCGGCGTGGAGAACAGCCTGGCCGGCAGGCTCGACCCGAACGCGCGCTATGCAGGCGTCTACTGGACCTATCAGTCGCAAAAGGGGCTGTATGTCGACACCGTCGTCCAGCACAGCTGGTATGGGGGCCGCGCCACCGCGGCGAACGGCGTCCGCATGCCGATCGACGGCACCGGCATCCTCGCCTCGGTCGAAACGGGCTATGCGATCCCGCTGTCGACACGCTGGGTGATCGAACCGCAGGCGCAATTGATCGCGCAAGGAACGTCGATCGACGACGTCTCGATCGCCAATGCGCTGGTCCAGCAACGCGACCGCGGGCAGCTGACCGGTCGCCTCGGCCTGCGCACCCGCGCGCGCTACGAGACCGGGATGGGCGCGATCCAGCCCTATCTGCGCGCCAATCTGTGGAAGGCGTTCGCGTCGACCGACCGGACCCTGTTCGTCACCGACACCGCGACCACGGTGATCGCCACGCCCAATTCGGCGTTGTGGGGCGAGGCGGGCGCCGGCCTGACCTGGTCGCTCGGCGCGCGCGTGTCGCTGTACGGCGAGGCGGATTATCGCAAGTCGCTCGACAGCGGCCGCGGCATGGTGGGGCATTCGACTAGCGGAACGATCGGGTTGAAGATCGCGATGTGAGGAGAGGATGCAGGCCACAGCGCGCGCCGGCCGCTAGCCCTCCCCCCTACGGGAGGGCCCTGCATCTCTAGCGTTCGCGGACGCGGCGGATGAAGGCGAGCGTCCGGCGCGCCAGGGCCGCCTGGTCCTCGCGCACTTGCGACGCCGACCGGCTGGCCGGCGACGCAGTCTCTGCAGGTGATTGCGCATAGGCGCGCACCAGCGCCTTGGCGTACCGATCCCGCTCGGCGCCGCAGATCGTCAGCCCCGCGAGCGCGATCGCGGTGTCGCGCGCCGTGCCGGCTGTCGCGACCTGCGCATGCATCAGCAGGCAGTCACCCCATGCCTGAAGCGCGGGCTGCGCGGGCTCTTCGGCGGCAGCACCGGCGACGAGGATCAGGGCGAGCAACACGAAACATCTCCACGGCGCAAACGCCGACTAGGCGCGGATGGTCAGGATCGGACGCGGCGCCGGATCGTCGCTTCCGCGGATCAACGCGGCGTAGCGCCGCGCCAGTTCGGTATGAAGCTTCCCGATTGCCGGCGTCGCGGCGCGCAGTGCGCAGGCCAGTTCCTGCCGTTCGCGCCGTCGAAAATACTCCGCAGACATGTCGTCCGTCATATCAACCCCCGAGCTGTGAACTGCGCGACCTTGGTCGGTTGCGACACTCGCACATCCCGATAGTCCGGGATCGATCATTTGATCGTCATGACGCCGGTAAACGGAACGATGGACTAGGCCAGCTCTGCGTTCGCCCAGATGCTTGGGGTCGCCGCGCGGTTGACGCTGGGGAACGGGATGGACTCTCGAAACGCATCGCTGAACACGCCGTCGACCCGGATGCTGAACGACAATTCACCGCTCGCATCGCCGCCGTGGAACTGGTTGACCGTATCGAACCACGCCGAGTGCCCGGCAATATACGACCGCTTCCCGGTTTCGGCGTTCTCCATGTAGAAAGGCTTGCGGCGATTGGTGCGCAGCCAGATGAATTCGTGGCACAACTCGGCGCTGTCATGGTCCTTGTGCGCCGACACCGCGCGTCCATCGGGATCGTACATGATCAGCATCCGCCCCGTCCCCGCGAACGGCAGCGTCGCCAGGAAGTCCATCAGCGGCGCGAATTCCTCGGCGGCCGGCGTCGGCTGCCAGATATCGGTCCGGTCCAGATCATAATAGTCTTCCGGCTCGATCGAGCGGGTCAGCTCGATCATCCGCGACCCCGGGCGATCGGACGCGCTGGCGTCGAGCAGGAACGGCCCGGTGTAGAACGCACGGTCCGTCGACTCGGCGAGCCGCTCACGCAGCCGCTCGGTGATCATCGTATCGAGCGCAACCAGGCGCTCGACATCGATGAACGGATCAAAATTCTTGTAGCTCGGATAAAGATCAATAGCCATCTTTCGGAGCCTAGCAAGACATCCGGAGCGGGGCCAGCGCAACGCCGAAAACATAAATATAGCGCGGTTTAACATACGCTAACGCCAGAATTATAAAAACTTTAAATAAGCGCCTGACAGCGTCATCAACACAGCCGACAACCTTGTCTTCAGTCGAAATCTGAAAAGATTGTTTTGCGCATACTTGGAACTTTAATGAGAATCTATGTAAGCGGGCTGTACGCCGGCAGCAATCCGCAGCCGGGCGTGGGCATTGTTCGGTCCCTGCGCCAGGGCTTTCCCCAAGCAACCATCGTCGGAGTCGAATATTCCAACCGGGTGTCGGGCATCCATTTCGACGAGCTCGACGAGCTGTCGATCCAGCGGCCCTGGGGCGAACTCGACCTCGACAGCTATGCCGATACGGTACGCGAGATCCTCGACGCCGGCGGCCTGTGGATTTCGGGCAGCGACCTCGAGGCGATGTGGCTGGCGAGCATCCTGCCCGACGGTCACCCCAATCTGCTCGCCCCTCCGATGGGCGGGATCAAGCGGATCACCAAGCCGGTGGTCGAGGCCGCGTCCGGGCTGCCGGTCAAGATCCCGACTTATCTGTCGACCGAGAACAGCGACTGGGAGCTGCACGCGTTCTGCCGCCAGCATGACTGGCGCGTCTGGCTGAAGGGCCCGTATTACGACGCGTCGCGCACGCCGACCTGGGATCGTTTCACCGCGATCCGCGATGCGCTCAGCAAGGTCTGGTCGACCGAGAAGCTGTTCCTGCAGGCGCATGTCAGCGGCTATGAGGAATCGGTGATGCTGTCCGCCTATCAGGGCGAGCTGCTCGGCGCGGTCAGCATGCGCAAGCGCGACGTCACGCCCGAGGGCAAGACCTGGGCAGGCGACGTGTCCGAAGTGCCGCCGTCGTTCCTCGAACCGCTCCGTCAGATGGTGCGAGACACCAACTGGACCGGCGGCGGCGAGCTCGAAATGGTCCGCGACGCGTCGGACCAGCTCTGGCTGATCGAGATGAACCCGCGCTTCCCCGCCTGGGTGCACGGCGCGACGATCGCCGGCCACAATTTGCCCGCGCTGCTGGTCGAGGCTGCGACCGGTGAGCGCGCGCGGCGTCCCGCGGCGCTGTCCGCCGAGTTCACGCGGCTGGTGGTCGAGGTGCCGGTGCGCGCCGAATACCCCCTG
Organism: Sphingomonas rhamnosi; assembly: GCF_036663615.1. Classification (NCBI taxonomy): domain Bacteria; kingdom Pseudomonadati; phylum Pseudomonadota; class Alphaproteobacteria; order Sphingomonadales; family Sphingomonadaceae; genus Sphingomonas; species Sphingomonas rhamnosi. The sequence goes on along the minus strand of NZ_JAXOJJ010000003.1, from coordinate 446,807 downwards.
CCCCCGCTCCCCGAACCGTTCGCGGGTGCGGTCGGCCATTCGATGAAGCATCCCTCGGGGCTGACCGCGCTCGCCGCGCGGTTGCACACGATCGATCCCGACATGCTCGACGTCGCGCTGGCGCCCGAAGGCTCACCGGCACCGAACGCGGTGCCTGAACTGCCCGAGACCTATGTCGCCGACATCGCCGCGCAGGATTTTGGAGCGATGCAGACGCCGCAGTACATCTACATGGAATCGACCGCCGAGGGGCTGTTCAAGCAGGCCGCCGACCGCGCGCGTCGCCTCAGCACCGACGATGTCGAGGTGATCAGCGGCTATTCGATCAAGACCAACCCCGACCCGCGGCTGATCAAGCTCGCGCTCGACAACGGTTTCTATGCCGAGGCGATCAGCCTGGGCGAAGTCCAGTCGGCGCTCGCGGTGGGGTTCCGGCCCGACCAGGTGATCCTCAACGGCCCCGGCAAATGGTGGCCCGAAGGCCTCATGCCGCGCGAACGCATGCACGCGGTGTTCTGCGACAGCATCGCCGATCTCGACCGCGTTGTCGCCGCCGTGGATGCGGGCGAATTGTCGGCCAAGCATATCGGCATCCGCATCCGCACGCCCAACATCACCTCGCGCTTCGGCATCCCGCTCGACAGCCCGAAGACGCTCGCGAAACTGATAGAGGGCGTGAAGCGCCTGCCGGTCGACAGCGCGTTCGGGATCCATTTCCACATGGCGAGCAGCCATGTCGGAATCGCGCAATGGTGGCATCTGTTCGAATCGATGCTGCGCTGGTGCCGGACGATCGAGCGGTTGAGCGGCCGGACGGTCGAGATGCTGGACATGGGCGGCGGCTGGTATCCCGACGACTGGCACGCCGACGAGACGGCGAAGATCGCGCGCGCGGCCGAACTGGTCCGCACGATGCTGCCCGGCGTCCGCCAGATCGCCTCCGAGCCCGGCAAGGCGATGGCGCAGCCGTCGATGGCGCTCGCTATGCGCGTGCTCGAGATCCAAAGCCACGAGAACGACATGATCGAGGCGGTGGTCGATGCGTCGATCGCCGAGATCCCGATGCACTTCTGGCAACCCCACCGGATGGTCCGCCAGTGCGGCGAGACCGGCGAACTGCAGCCGATCGGCCGCGGCAAGACCTATCTGATGGGCCGGCTGTGCATGGAGCACGACATCATCGCATCCAACGTTCAACTTCCCGAAGGGACCCGCGCCGGCGACCTTCTGATTTTCTGTGACGCCGGCGGTTATGACAGGAGCATGTCCTATGTATTTGGCCGAGGATAAGACCAAGAGCGGCCCGACGCCGGACACGGGCACCGACCAGGGCTTCATGTTCGCAGCGCCGGTATCGCCCGGCGGCAAGTGGGAGCATTTTCCCAACAGCCACATCTCGCACCACGGTGCCGCCTGCTGCGACATCGCGCATGAATGGCTGGTCGCGTTCGACTTCGCGCAGCTGAACGGCGGCGACGTGCTGTCCGGCCCGCGGTGGATGCGCGAGCATTCCGCCTGGGGCCCGACCGCCTGGCCAATCCACTGGTGCGAGGCGGTCGATGCCAAGACCGTCGACTGTGGCGTCCACGCCGCGATGGCGCACGAGGCGTTCGTCGCGCGCGGCGTGCGGGCGTTCCGCGCGCAGTTCATCCAGCGCTACAGCACCGATGCCGCGGCGTCGTGGCGCCAGAATTGGGGCAAGGATCAGGTGTCGGACCACTGGATCGACGGCGACGCGATCTATCACGAGGGCAACGCCGTGCTGGTTGGCGACGGCCAGGTGAAGCTGTGGGACGGATCGGCCGGCTGGTGGATCAACGTCCGCGGTACGGGCGGTTACGGCAGCCTCGCCGCGGTCCGCATCGAGACCGGCGCGGAGCAGGTCCCCGACGGCCTGATGTGGGGCGACCGCCGGCTCGCGACGAACGAATGGGTGGCGGTGTGAGCCGCGGATGCGTCGAAGCCGTCAATTGATCGGTCGGGGCAAAGCGGCGGCGCTTAGCACGCGTCATCATGCCCCCTATGACGACCGAACCCGAAGCGCTGACCCCTGCCGAGCAACAGCGCGTCAGCGCGGTGCTGGCGGCGGTCAGCACCCGGACCCTGCTCCAGTCGCTCGCGCGGCTGAACGTGCATAATGCCGATGCCGGACTGATCATCGCCGAGCTGCTGGCGCGCTTGCCGGCCGAGCGGGATCCGGTGCCCGTCTAGGATCCGGTCATGCCGATGAAGCGCGTGCCGGCATCGGTCCCTGCGTTGCGTACCTTGAGCGATCCGATCCGCGCGCCGCTTGCCGAGCGGACGACCAGGTCGATGTCGTAATCGCCACATTGTTCGAGCTGGACCAGGTTGTTCATCGGGTTGCCGGCGATCGTGTCCCACACCTCGCCGGTGACGCGCAGGCCGGTGCAGCGGATCGCGCGCAGGAACTGGCCGTTGCGGCGCCCCCTGAGCGTGACGTTGCGCAACGTCACGTTGCTGCAGTCGGTGATGTACGCGGTCGGCCCCTCCTGCGTCGCGGCGCCGAAATCGAGGTCGGCGTTGACGATCGTGACCCGGTCGATGACGCAGCCTTGCGCGACGCCGTCATTCTGCATTGCCAGCGGGCACCCGGTTGGCCCTTGCGTGATCCGGCCCTTGATCCCGGTCAGCGTGATGTTGCGGATGATCGCCTTGCCGGTGGTCTTGCTGGTGTAGAATTTGATGCACGAAAACGCCGCGCTGTTGAGCGTCATCGTCGTCAGCGTGATCCGCTCCATCAGCGCATCGATCGATTCGTGGTTTTCCGAGGTGAACGACAGCGCGTCGTCGCCGCTCTGCACGACGATGTTCGACCCCGTCACGCGCGTGCACGCGCCGAAGAAGTGCAACCCATCCGCCCCCGGCTTGTTGACGCCGGAATAGAGCTGCAGCCCGTTGAGGTGCCCCCCGCTCGAATTCTTGATCTCCATGCCGAAGCCGGTCAGCGGCCCCGCGGTACGCACGCCCATCACCGTGAACCCGTCGGTCGCGACGATCCCGAGCCCCTTGCGAGTCGCCCCCGCCGGATCGGTCGCCGCGCCGACGAACGCCCCGCCGGCGCCGATCACGGTGACGTTCGACAGGCGCCGGCCGGACCGATTGGTCAGGCAGTAATGCGTCCCCACCTGCGGGCCATGATCGTTGTACAGATCGCCCGTGACGACGATCTTGGCGTTGCTGGCATAGCCGAGCCCGGTGCTCGTCAGCCGGTGCCCCCCTGCCGGGATGGTATAGGTGACGCGCGCCGCGGCGGCAGCGTCGAGCGCGGCCTGCAGGGTGGCGGTCATGTCGGGCGAGGCCATGGGTGCTGTCATGGCCGCCGGTAGAGACCGCGGGGTCTTAACGGTTCCCTGCCGACCCGGGGCAACCGAACGCGCGTACATCATTTGATGTATTGGCGGCGACTCCGCGGGAACCGTTAATCTCTTGGCAAAGGTCGCAACCCCCAGATGGCGCCATGCAGACCCCATCGCCATCGCCCGATCGCCGCCAGTTCCTGCGCATGACCGCTGGCTTCTCTGCCGGTGCCTTGCTCGCCGGATGCGGGGGTGGAGGCGGCGGCGACGCGGCCGCCGGCGATACGGCAAGCGCGCCGATCGTCGTCGTCCCCGCCCCCACGCCCGCCTCGCCACCGCCGACCCTGGTCGCGGAGGCGAGCCATCCGCTGAACCTGGCGCTCACGCTGGCCTATGTCGGCGCGCAATATTATGGCTATGCCGCGCGCGGCACCGGCCTGTCCTCGACGCTCACCGCCGGGATCGGCCGCGCGGGGGGAGCGACCGGTGCGCGACAGGCGAATTTCAGCGACCCGCTGATCGCAGCCTATGCCGCCGAGCTCGCCGACGACAAACAGCGCCACGTCGAGCGGCTGCGCACCCAGACGGGCGCGCTCGCCGCGGCACAGCCCGTGGTCGACCTGTCGGGCGGCGCGAACGGTGCCTTTTCGGTGGCGGCGCGCGGATCCGGGATTATCGGTGCGGGCGCGAGTTTCGATCCCTATGCCGGCGACGACCAGTTCCTGCTGGGCGCGTTTCTGGTCGAGAACGCGGTCGCGGCGACCTATCGCACGTTGCTCGGCCAGACCGACGATCCGGCCGTCACGGACATCCTGTCGACCAATCTTGCCGACGCGATCTACCATGGCGGGCTGGTGCGCACGCTGCTCGACGGCAGGGCGACCGCGAACCCGTCGGTCGCCGCCGCGCTGACCGGCGCCTGCACGATGCTGAGCGCGCTCGACGGCAGCAACGTCGGTGATCAGTCGCTGACCGGCGCGACCGGGCTCAGCTCGAACATCCAGGATGCAGAGGGCCGGCCGATCCCGTTCACCCGCGCAACCGCGCAGGTGCTGCGATCGCTGTACCTGTCGAGCAGCGGGATCGGCGGCTTCCTGCCCGCCGGCATCAACGGCGTTGCGGTCTGAGCTCAGGCGGTGGCGCCCTCGCGGGTCGGATCGGCACGGTCCGCCAGCAGCGCCAGCCGCGCGAAATCGTCGACGGTGACCACGCCGCTGCGGATCGTCACCAGATTCTCGCGGCGGAATTGCGAGACGATGCGGTTGACGTGAACCAGGCTCAGTCCGAGCAGCTCGGCCAGCGTGTCTTGGGTCAACGGCATCGGGAACGATCCGTTGTGGACGAAGCCGAGGAACGCCAGCCGCTGATACAGTTCGAGCAGCAGGTGCGACATCCGCTGCCGTGCGCTCTGACAGCCGAGCCTGACGATGTGATCGAGCAGCGCCATCTCCTCGGACCGATCGATCGCCGCCAGCGCCCGGGCAATCCCCGGATAGTCGTCGGGCGTCAGCCGGACCGCCTGCACCATCCGCGCGATGTTGATCGTGCGGACCGGTGTCAGTGCGACCACCGGGTTGAGCGCGAACGGCCGGCGGTCGCCGCGATCGCCCATGAGGTCGCCCGGGACCAGCAGGCTGAGCATCTGCCGCCGCCCGTCGGGGAGGATGCGCGGGCGACAAGCCCAGCCACCGACGATCAGCCGCGGATGCGGGCTGCCGTCCTCGTGCGGGCAGATGCTGGTTCCCGGCGCGTGGACCTTGGGCTGTTCACCCAGCGACAGGACCATCTCGACCTCGAGCGGCGACAGCGTCGCGAGCTTGCGCAGGCGGTGCAGAAGCAGTTCGGTGCTGAGCGTTCGGCCGCTACCGCGTGGGTCGCCCGCATACATGACCTTCAACATCAGTTCGTGTAGTAGCCGCTGTACGACCCCATGAACTGCGCCGGGTCGCCGTAGCCGGACCGGGCGAGCTCGCGCAGGTCGACGCGGCTGAGCGCGACGCCGGTCATGTTCACGCCGAGCGACTGGAGCAGATGGATCGCCATCTCGACCGCCGCATCCGGCGTCTTGCGCCAGCGCACCAGCAACACGGTCGAATCGACCTTCTTGGCGACGAGGCGGCCGTCGACGACGGGCAGCACCGGCGACGCATCGAAGATGACAATGTCGAACCGCGCCTTCAGATCCTCGATCAGCGTATCGAAGCTGCCGTTGCCGAGCGCACTCGAAGCGGACAGCCCGGCGCGCAGCATCGGCAGGATCGTCAGCGTCGAATCGACGTCGGGCAGCAGCGCTTCGTCGAGCGTCGCATCGCCTTCGAGCACCTGCTGCAGACCGACGGTCGGGCGCAGGCCCAGCGCGTTGGCGATGCTGGGGCGCCGCATGTCGGCATCGACCAGCACGACGCTGACCCCGCTCATCGCGACGATCCGGGCGAGACCGATCGACGCCGTGGTCTTGCCTTCGTTCGGCAAGGCCGAGGTCAGCGCGATGGTGCGGACGCTGCCCGAGCCGGCGGCCTGCAGGACGGACGCGGCAAGGTTGCGATACCCCTCCGCATAGGCCGAGCCGCTATGGTCGACGAGCGCGCTGATCGGATCGCTGCCGCCGACGTGGCGGACCGCCGAACCGAGCGTCGGCAGGCCGGCCAGATACGGCAGCTGCAACCGCCCCTCGACATCCTCGAGCGTGCGGATGCCGTGATCGGTGCCCTGCTTCAGGAACACGACGCCCAGACCGATCGCGGTCGCGAGAAGCGCGCCGACGAGCAGGTTGATCGGCAGGTTGGGCGAGGTCGGACGCGTCGGCACCGCGGCGAGGCTGGCGACGCGCGCATCCGACTGGGTCGTCGCCGATTGCGTGCTGATCTCGTTCAACCGGTTGAGCAACTGCGCATAGCTCTGATGCGCGGTCTCCGAGCGCAGCTGCAGCCCGCCGAGCGCGATCGCGGCGACGTTGTTGTTGACGACCTGCGCCCGCGCACCGCCGGCACTGCCCGCGAGCGAACCGGTGCGACGCGACGCGACTTCGCGCTGCGCCTCGAGGTTGGCGATGGTCCGGTTGATCTCACCCTGGATCTGCGTGTCTATATCCGTCAGCTGACGCTGCGCGGCGGCAAGCGGCGGGTATTTGGCGCCGTAGCGACCGCCGAGATCGGCGACCTGCGCGCTGAGCGCCGCGCGCTGGCTGCGCAATTGCTGGATCACCGGCGAGCCGAGCGCCTCGCCCAGATCGTCACCCGAGGATCCGCGCGCGAGCTGGCGGCGCGCGGTCTGCAGCCGTGCGGTGGCTTCGGCTTCGCCCGCACGCGCCAGCGCGACCTGGCCGTCGAGCGACGACAATTGCTGTTCGGCGATCGTGCCGCCCTGGACGCTCATCAGATTGTGCGCGACCTTGTAGCGGCCGAGCGCGCTATCCGCGGCCTCGACCTCGCGACGCGCATGGGCAAGCTGCCCGCGCAACAGAGCGACCGACGTGTCCGATCCCTCGCGCTTGACGACGGTCGACTGCGCGACGAATTCGCGCGCATAGCTGTTGACGACATCGGCGGCGAGCTGCCGGTCCTGATGTTCGAACCCGACGCTGAGCGCAAAGGTCTGCGCGGTACGATGGACGTCGATACCCTGCTGGAGCCGGTCGATCGCCGCATCGCGCCGCGCCGACATGGCGACGGGGGGCGTGTTCGTCGCTAGCATCGGCACCCGGTCGCGGAACGACGGGACGTGCGTCAGGGTCGCGAAACGGTCTGCACCGGCAAGGCCAAGCTGGTCGACGACGCGCGCCGCGAGCGTGCGGCTCTTCAGCAGTTCGACCTGCGTATCGACGCTCGAATCCGCGGCAGGGTCGCTAAGCGCGCTCGTCCGGTCGGACCCGATATCCGCCGGGCGCGGCGCGATCACCAGGGTCGCGGTCGCGGTGTAACGCGGCGTCTGCAACAGCGTGTAGGCCGCGACCGCCAGCATGATGCCGCCGAAAACCAGCAGGAACAGCATCAGATGCCGGCGATAGGTCTTGATGAGATCGAGGATGCCGGTCGACGACGCGGGTCGTTCGTGCGGGACGATCATCGGGCGGACGCCGGTATAAGGCGCAAGTACGCTAGCCATGGGTGCGTCTCCGGTCAGTTCTGAAAGGTGAGCGTCGCGGAGACGCGGTGATCGTCGAAGTTCGTCACCCCGGCGGTGCAGGTGCAGTCGCGCGCGAGGTATCGATAGCCGAGCCGCGCGTTCCAATGGTTGCGCGACAGATAGGTCAGGCCAACATCCGCGTATGGCAGGCTGTCGCGCCGGTTGAGGCCGCGATAGGTGTCGCGGAAATAGCCTCCTTCGACCGAGGCGATGATGTAGCGGCGCAGTTCCTGGTCCGCGCGCAGCGATCCGCCGCGGTGCAGGAAGCCGCCGCTGCCGGGCACGCCGCTGTCCTCGATGCTGCTCTGCGCGGTCGCGGTGATCGTCAGCAGCTTGCTGGGGAAATACACCAGCTTCGCGAGCGTCCCGACCCCCGAGATCGGGCGGATATTCGCCAGATCGAAATTCTGCCGGACGTAACCAACACGAACGTCGCCGCGTAGCAGGTTGGTCAGCTCGAAGCTCGACCCGACATAGACGCCGTAGCCCTTCGAATCGCGCGTGCCGAGGCCGGGCGTGACGAAGCGATAGTCGACCTTGTTGAGCGTGGCGGCGCCATAGACCGAGAACGCCGGGCTGATCGCACGTTCGACGCGCAGCAGGCCCTGGTAGCGGGTACGGTCGCGGTCGCGGGTGAACAGCGTTCCGCCGGCGCGGCTCGGTGTGTCGCTGAACCGCAACCGGGCAACGTCGCCGCGAAAGATCACGCGCGTGCTGGCGCCCTCGATCGTGCCGCCGCCAAAGGCGTTGAACGCGCAATATTCGAGCGGCTTGGCAGCATCGACCGGTGAATCCGCAGCGTACCGCGGGGTGATCAGCGACGCATAGCTGGCGCCGGCGGTCAGGCTGCTCAGCGCGCCAATCGCGACGCTGCCGCGCAGGCCCGCGAGCCCCTCTTCGGTGTTCTCGCTGCCATAGGTCGAATAGCGGCGCAGGTCGCCGCGTGCATAGGCCGCGACCTGATAGGGTCCGGCACTGGTGCGCACGGTGAGTTCGGGCCGGACGACCAGCGCGATATCGTCGCGGCGGTCGTCATTGTTGGCGAACAGATTGGTCGTATAGAGGCCACCGATCGACAGCCCCGGGAACACGTCGAACGCGCCGACGCTCACGCCCTGCGCCGAGAAGGCCGGAAACATACGGTCCGCGACGCCGGTTTCCTGCGACCGCGCAAACACCGATCGCGCGGTGGTGATCGGCGGTTCGTCAGGGACGACGACGGTGATCGGATCCTGCAGCAACTGGGCCGCGGCGGGCGCCGCCGCCATCGTCGCAAGCGCGATCGTCGACACGGCGAGCGCGCGCCGAGTCGGTGCCGATGCCCGGATCAAAACCAGCGCTCCCGGATGCGGATCGTGTCGCCGGGCGCGATCATCGTCGCGGCGGTGATGTCGTAGGTGGCTTCCTCGTCCTTGCCGGCGTGCTTGATCAGGACCTTGTTGGTCTTGGCGCGGTAGGTATAGCCGCCCGCCTGCGCGACCGCGGCTTCGACCGTCAGGCCGTTGGCGAACGGGTATTGGCCGGGCTTGTTGACCTCACCCAGGATATAGAAGGGCCGGGTCGACAGCACTTCGACCGCGACGCGGGGATCCTGCAGATAGCCGTCCGCCAACCGGGTGACGATCCGCGACTGCAACTGCGCCGAGGTCAGCCCGCGGACGTCGACGTTGCCGATCAGCGGCAGCGCGATGAAGCCCGACCCGTCGATCGTGAACTCGCCGCCGAGCGCCGGATCGCCGAACACGACGACGCGGACGCGGTCGCCGCCCGACAGCGCATACGCGTAAGTTGGCAGGGTCGACGACGCCGCGATGGACTGCGTGGCCCCCTCGCGCTGCGCATCCTGACCCGCCGCGGGCGATGCCGCGAGGCCGATCGCCACGCAGGCCCAGACTATTCGTGATGCGAGACGCGCAGGCATAGGTCCTCCATCGGCGCGAAGCACCGGTTGAATGTTCAAACATGGTGACGAACCGGCTGCCCCAATTGGGGTTCAAGACGGTGGCCGGCCGCAGTGCGATCGAACGAACGCACTGCAGGGTGCAGCTCCCAATTCTTACGAACGATCCAATGATGTAGGGACGTTAATCGTTCTTTAACCCACATTCATTTCAGAACCGGTCGCCAAAATCATTGTATCTTTTGATGTTTTTAAGGCCGCGATTGCCAATAGGGCCGCATCGCACCTCTTTTGATTGGCTCGAAGTGGGACGTTTCGCGTTGGCGCGGGAACCCTAGCGAGTGAGTAACCATGATCGAAATCCCCTCCGCCGACGCGGTGCGTCGTCAGTCCCGGCTGCTTCAGGCGATCGACGTCACGCTGGCCTTCCTGCTCGTGCTGGTGCTGTCGCCGGTGATGCTGCTGCTCGGCTTCGCGATCTGGGCGCGCGACGGGCATTCGCCGATCTATGGCCATCGCCGCTACGGCAAGGATGGGCGGACGTTCCTGTGCTACAAGTTCCGCTCGATGGCGCCCGATTCGGACGCGCGCCTCGCGCGGCTGCTGGCCAGCGATCCGGTCGCGCGCGCCGAATGGCACCGCGACCACAAATTGCGCAACGATCCTCGGATCACCGCGATCGGCCGCGTCATCCGCAAGACCAGCCTCGACGAGCTGCCGCAGTTCGTGAACATCCTGCGCGGCGAGATGAGCCTGGTCGGCCCCCGCCCGATCGTCGCCGCCGAAGTCGCGCGCTACGGCCGCCGCTACGTCGATTATTGTTCGATGCTGCCGGGGATCACCGGGATCTGGCAGATCAGCGGTCGCAACGACACCGGCTATCGCCGGCGTGTCGCGATGGACAGCATGATGGCCCGCCGGATGTCACCGCGACTCTATGCGCGGATCCTGGTCGGCACCGCGCGCACCGTGCTGTCGGGCCACGGCGCCTATTGAAGGTCGCGGCGGCCGAGCACGCCGCCATAGACCGTGGCGAACGCGTTCGCGACCGCTTCGGGGGTGGTGCGCGCGATCACGCGGTCGCGGCCGGCGGGCGACTGCGGCTTGCCGTCGAGCAGCGCCGCCTTCATCCGCGCCGCCAGCGCCGCGACGTCGCCGGGCGGCACCAGCCAGGCGTCGTCGGCGATGATCTCGGCGATCCCACCGCTGCGCGCGCCGATCACGGGCACCTGCGCCTGATAGGCCTCCAGCACGGTACGCCCGAGCGGCTCGGCCCATAGGGACGGCGCGACGAGCATGTCGATGCGGTCGAACAGGTCCTTGGGCTTCTGGAAGCCGATGAACTCCACCGGCAGACCGCGCGCGAGTTCCTCATACGGCGCGATCGGCCCCAGCGCCGCGCCGGCGATCAGCAGCCGCCAGCCGCTCGCCGGCAACAGCCGCGCCGCACGGAGCAGCGTGTCGACGCCCTTTTCGGGGCTGATCCGGCCGAGATAGCCGAAGGTGATCGGGCCCGAGAGCGGCGGCTTCGCATAGTCGGCGCCGACCCCGTCGACCTTCGCGGTGTTCCAGATCACGTGCCGCTTCTCGCGCGGAACATGGTCGAAGAAGCCGTATTTCAGATGGCGCGCGAGCACCTCCTCACCCACCGCGGTCACCGCCGAGACGAGCCGCTGGTCGAACTGCTTGGTGAAGGTCAGGACCTTGCACTTCAGATGCCGGTGCGTGCACGGCCCCGTCTCGCGGTACATCGAGCTCGCCGCGCACAGCAGATCGAAATCGCGCAGCGTATGGACGATCGGCACGCCGCGTTTCTTCGCCGCGTGCCAGACGCGGGTAGAGATATCGACCATCGAATGCGTGTTGATCAGGTCGGGCTTGAACGCGTCGATCACCGCGCCGAACCGTCGCTCGATCGCGAAATTCGCCTGTTGCTTGAACTTCGCCCATTCGCGCTGGCGCGGCGTGTGGCTCAGCCAGTCCTCGAGCCAGAAGTCGTTGCCGTGTGGCATGCGAAACACGCGGACGCCGTTGCGGACTTCTTCGACGGCGTCGCCCGGCGTCAGGCAGGCGGCAGCGACGTCCCAGCCGGCCGCGGCCTGTGCCTCGGCGAGCATGCTGACCGAGCGTTCCGCGCCGCCGACGATATGCGGCGGGTACAGGCTCGACAGGTGCAGGATGCGCGGTGGCGCGGTCATGCTGCGGCGCTCGCGGTCAGGACATGATTGTAGAGCGAGTCATACGCGTCGAGCATCCGCGTCGGCGTCACCGCCGCAAGCACGCCGCCGAACGCCGCCGGCTTTGGCAGCGCGTCGCGGCCCTGTTCCATCGCCGTCAGCATCCGTGCGGCGAGCGCCGCCGCGTCGCCGGGTTCGACCAGCCAGTCGTCGCCGACCGCGCCGACCAGATCGGTGATCGCGCCCAGCCGCGCGCCGATCACCGGCACGCCGCGCGCGAACGCCTCGACCACCGTCAGCCCGAACGGCTCGCGCCAGATCGACGGGACGACCAGCAGGTCGATCGAGTCGAGAAACGCACGCGGATCGGTGAAGCCGAGGAAATCGACCGGCAGCCCGTCGGCGAGCGCGCGATAGGCGGCATCCCCCTCCTGCGCGCGCCCGGCGACGCGGAGGCGCCAACCACTCGCCGGCAGCAATCGGCATGCCGCGAGCAGAGTCTCGATGCCCTTTTCGGGCACCAGGCGGCCGAGGAATCCGAACACCATGTCGCCGGTCCGCTCGGGCCGAACATGCCCCGCGGCGACATCGACGGCGTTCCAGATCACGCGCGCACGGTCGTCGCGCAAATTGCGGAACAGTCCGAAGCGGCGATGCTCGTCGAGCACCGGCTGCGACACCGCGGCGACCGCGTCGATCTGGCCCGCGAACCGCGCCTTCCACGCGCCGGTGATCCGGCACGAGGCGTGCAGCGCCTCGCACGACTTGCCGTCGCGAAAGCGCGACGCGCGCGAACAGATCAGGTCGTAATCGTGCAAGGTGTGCACCGACCGCGCGCCGCTCGCCGCGATCGCCGCCCAGATCATCGGCGGCAGCTCGACCATCGAATGCGTGTGGACGATGTCGGGGCGGAACGCCGCGATCGCACGGCCGAAATCCGCCGCGGCGCGGTAATCGACCAATTGGCCGAGCTTGTTGGCGGTGCGCATCGGCCGGGGGCTGGCGAACACGTCCTCCATCCACAGCAGGTTGCGGCTCTGCTGCGGCATCACCGCGACGCCGTGGCGCTCGCCCGCTGCTTGCGCGTCGCGCGTCAGATACGCCGCTGCGACCTGATGCCCGCGCTGTACCTGCGCCTCTGCAAGCATTTCGACGACCTTTTCGGCACCGCCGATGACATGCGGCGGATAGACCGAACTGACGTGCAGGATACGCAAACGCTCAACCCTTCAGGAAACGGCGGGCGGCCGAAGCGGTCAGCTTCAGATAGGCGTCGCCATGCTCACGCGACGGCTCGATCTCGGAGCCCTCGTGCCATTCGTTGAAACTGGTGATCAGCACCCAGTCCGCATCATGGCGGATCGCGGCGTCCCACAAGGTGCGATAGGTCTGCCCGCCGTGCCGCGCGACCGTCGGCCGCGGCTGTGGCCGGCCGGGGACCAGCGTGTCGTCGAACCCCGGGATCACCGTCGCGCAGAACAGCCGATCCGCGATCTGCCGCTTCCACGCCGGATAGGTCCGGTCCGCCCATGCCGTCATCTGCGGCGGCGTCATGCCCTTCACATAGGGCGCGAGGACATAGACGTGGATGCCGTCCATGAACGGCGCCCAGGCCGCGAACTGCGCGGTTTCGCGCGGTGAGATGTCGCCGATCAGGAACGCCCGGCCCGCCGCCTTGCGCCAGTCCTTCGCGGGCAGATCGCGCAGCGCCTGCAGGTACAGGAACAGCACCGGCCGCGCGCGCACGCGCAGCCACGACGGATGATCGCCATAGGCTTTGGTCAGATACGCGATGTCGCGCGCCGCGCCCGCCGCGCCGTCCTTCTGCTGTTCGAGATAGACGGTGACATGCAGCCCCGCGGCCTTGGCCGCGGCGAGGATCGCCGGCATCGCCTTGTCCTCGAACGAATCGATTCCCCACCAGCTGACGATCAGCGCGGTGATACCCGCCGCCTTGGCCTGCGCGACATGGGTCGCGATCACCGCGGGGTCGTGGCTGTCGTACAGGCCAAGCGTCGGGTGGTTGAGCGTCGGGCTTTGCCGCGGCGCTTCGCCATTCGGGCCCCGCCAGTGGAACCAGCGCCCGCTTGTCTTCGGATTGCCGTACCAGGGATAGTAAAAGGCGAGCACCTGCCGCGGGTAGCGTCGCGGAGTTGCTGCAATCGCGGGCGCGCCGGCCAGCGCAAGCCCGCCGCCGATGACGGTGCGCCGCGAGATCACGCCGCCCGCTCCTGCGCGAACGCGGCGGCACGACGGCGTCCGAACGCCGAGAGGACCTGCGCGCGGTTGAGCGCAAGCAGGACGATCTCGATCGTCACGAACAGCAACAGGCGGTTGATCTGCCCCGGCGCGGCGATCGGCCAGAACGACGCCTGCTGCGCGGAGAAATAGATCTGGAGGAACACCCACACCGCGAAGAACAGGCTGAGCGGGAATCCCGAAGCGAAGGCGCGGCGCAGGTAGAGTGCGGCAAACGCCACCAGCATCCCCAGCACGGCCATGATCGCGGCGACGCCCAGATAGCCGAACATCACCAGCGCCAGCGCCTCGGTGCCCATCGTCAGCTGCACCCAGCCCTGGTTCTTGCGGAAACTGTCGGCGAGCTTGGCGGGCGCGTAGCGCTGGATGAAATAATAGGTCTCGACGCCGTTCGCGAACGCCGCCGCGGGTGGCGACGTCGCGTCGAGCGTGTCGAGGTTGCCCTTGACCAGATGCGCGTCCCAGTTCGTCACGCGGCGCGCATCGCGGCTGGCGACGAACCACAATTCGCCCTGCCCCGCGATGCGTTCGCCGACCAGCGTGACGGTGCGGTCGAGCGGCAGGCGACCATAGCCCGAATAGATGTAGAGCGTCGCACCGAGCGCGGCGCACAGCAGCGCGCCGACCGGCACCGCGAGCCGGATCATCGTACCCGCCAGCCTGCCCTGCCGCGAAAGCAGTAGCGGCATCGCGAAGAACGCGACCTCCGCCAGGATCGTGAAGAACTTGTCGCCGAACAGGAAATAGAGTCCGGTCAGCCCGAGGAACGTCAGGATCGCCGCGGTCTTGAGCAGCGGCCGGTATCGCGGCGCGAACGCGATCGCGCCGAGCATCGCGGCGAACAAAAACTTGTTGTCGAGCAGGATCAGGACCAGCCCGCTGCTGTATTCGCGTCGGTACAGGAAGCGGTCGATGCCCGCGAGCAGCGGGAAGCCGCCCTGCAGCCCGTGCAGGAAGGCGAGCCCGCCGAGCGCCATGCACAACAGCACGACCGGCCACGCCAGCAAGGCGACCAAGTCGTCGAGCAGCGGCGAGCGCACATAGGCGAGGAACACGCGCTCGAACCGCCGGAACACGAGCGCAAAAACCAGGAAGAAGATCGCGGTGAAGGCGACGAACGACGCGCTGGCGTCACCCGCTTCACCCAGCCGGTTGACCTCGGGCATGTACGCCCCCGCCTCGATCACCATCAGCGACAGCAAGGTCGCGCCGCGGGTGATCACCAGGGGCAACAGCAGGATCAGCCCCGCCGCACTGATCCGCCCGACCAGCAGCAACAGCGCGCCGAACAGCAGGAGCGACGTCCAGGAGAAGAGCGGGCTGGCGATCGTCGACGCCAGCAACCAGTTGAGCGCCAGCGCCGCCACCAGCGCGACGATACCGCCGAACGGTACGCGCGAGTGCGTCTGATGATCTGTCGCCGCCGAGATGCCGGGGTTTGCGAGAATGGCCATGCCCCCGGTTACGGCGCGCATCTGCGGCCGGGTGCGTCAATTGACGCAAGCGCCACGGCACCGCCGTGGTCAGGCCGGCGCTCGCAGGAGTTCGGACGTGCTTGGCAAGAATATTCTCTCGATGTCCGGGCTCAGCCTGTACCGCAATGCCATCCAGTTCGGGATGAACATTGCGATCGCGGCGTTCGTCCCGCCTGGCGACTATGGTCTGGTCGTGTTCACCACGCCGTTCGTCGTGCTGGTCGCGATGCTGACCGATCTGGGCATGACCAGCGCGATCACGCGCGCGCCGTCGCTGTCGCGGACCGAAGCCGGTGCGGCGATGGGGGCGATGATGCTCGGCGGGCTGGTCTGCGCGGGCCTGCTGGTCGCCGCCGCCTGGCCGCTGGAACGCGCGATCGGCATGGCGGGCCTCGCGCCGGTGATGGCCGCGATGGCGGGAGTCGTGATCCTGTCGATATCGGCGGCGACGCCGCGCGCGATGCTCGAACGCGAGTTGCGCTATGCGCATATCGCGCGGATCGAGGCGATCGCGATCGCCGTGTCCGCCGCGGTCGGGATCTTTGCGGCCTGGCATGGCGGCGGGGTGTGGTCGCTGGTGCTGTACAATTTGCTTGTCCAGTCGCTGCGCCTGGGCGCGTTCTGGTGGACCGCGCGGCGCGACGTTCGCCCCAATCTGGAGTTCGGCCAGCTCGGGCGGTTGTTGTCGTTCGGCGGCTGGGTGCTGGCGAGCAACATCCTCAACTTCCTGTCGCGCAACAGCGACAATCTGCTGATCGGCGCGTCGCTGGGCGCGGCGGCGGTCGGGGTCTACGGATTGTCCTATCAGTTCATGCTGGCGCCGCTGATGGCGATCACCTGGCCGACCAGCGCGATCCTGCTCGCAACGCTGCGCAACGAGGATCCGCACGGGCCGCGCGCGCAGGCGATGGTCCAAAGCGTGCTCTCGGTCACCGCGCTCGTGGTGATGCCGGCGATGCTGTATCTGACGTTCGGGCTGGCCTTCCCGGTCGGCGCGCTGCTGTCGGAGCGCTGGTCGGCGGTGCCGGGGATCGTCGCGTGGCTGGCGCCCGCGGGTGCGCTGCAGGCAATCGCGTCGTACAACGGCGCGCTGCTGATGGTCGCGGGCCGCGCGCGTGCGCAGTTCGTGCTGACGGTCATCAACACCGTGATCCTGGTCGCGACCTTCGTGGTGACCCTGCCCTACGGCCTGACGACCCTCGTCCACGCCTATACGATCGTCATCACGCTGCTGAGCCTCGCCTTCCTTGCGCTGATCGTCGCGCTGACCGGGCTCGGGCTACGCCGGCTGATCGACGCGCTGGCCCCCGCGCTGCTGGCGAGCGGCGTCGGCGTGGCGGCGGTTGCGCTCACCATCGGCACGCACCCCGACAGCTGGCTACGCTGGACCGCGGCGATGGCGATCTACGGCGCCGCGGTGCTCGGCTGCTACGTCGCGTTCCACGTCCATATCCGCGCGACGCTGGCGGTGATGCTCGCGCGGGGCGAGCCCGCCGCGACGGTCACAGGAACGTAGCGGGCAGATAGCGGCCGCCGGCGAACACCGCCTGCGTCTTGGCGGCGCGGACGACGCCGACCGCATAGTCGCGCTTGGCCGCCTGCAGCCGGTCATGGACCAAGGCGACGGTATCCTGCTCGCCCTCGCGTTCGCTGTCGTCGAGGATCAGCGCGAAATCGTCGGGCACTTGGTCGAGCATCGCCAGGATCCCGCTGCGCGACTGCCGCGGGGTGCCGCGCGGGCCGTCGCAGACGATCACGTCGAAGCGGCGATCCGTCTTCACCGCGGCCCAGTCATAGGACAGCACCGTGCGGCGGCCGACGCGCATCGGTTGCAGCGGCGAAACCATGATTTGATGCGTCACCTGCGCGCCGATCCGCGCGGCCCATTCCGCGTCGTTTTCGAGCGTCAGGACGGCACCGACCAACCCCCGCCGCTGCAGCATCGCCCATAGCAGCGTGCTCTGCCCCGCGCCGATGTCGAGCACCGATGCCGGGCGAAACTCGCTGCCGATCCGCAGGATCAGGTACAACAAACTGTAGTTCGCCGCACCACCGGTCGGAAAGAACCGGTCCTCCTCGCCCAGCAGCGCCAGTTCGCGCAGGAACAGGTCGCGGTAGATGACCTCCAGCCCCGGCTCGGGCTGAAACACGCTCGGCCTTCCGGTCAGGTGGCGGAATCGCTGGCGCAGGCTGGTCATGCGGAATCTCCCATGGTGTCAGACGATGAGGGGGGCGGTCGGTCGGCGCGGCGCGAGCATCGCGGTGAGCGCGATCGTCATCGGCCGTTCGATCCAGCGATAGGCGGCGAGCGCGATCAGAATCGCGCCGGCGACCGTGACCAGAACGAGCACCCAGCCAGGCGTATCGCGCACCACCGCCAGCTTCTGCGCGGCCTTCTCCATCGCGATCAGCGCGAACGGGTGGAACAGATACAGCGAATAGGACGCGTCGCCGATCCGCGTGAACGGCACCGCCGCGCGCGGCATACCGGGCTCTGGCCCGAGCAGCGCCGCTGCCAGCACCGCCGCCACCGGCACGCCGGCGAGCAGCACGCGCGGCCAGGCGTTGGCGACGGTCATGCCGACAGGGCCGTCGAAGACATGGCCGGGGTCCGCCAGCAGCACGCCGATCCCGACGGCCGCGATCGCGATACGCAGCGCCTTCGGCAGGACGACATGCCCCGCGACCAGCGCGCCGACGGCAACGCCCAACCCGAAATCGAGGATGATCGGCCGCGTCCAGAACCATAACGCCGCAGGCAGCGGAACCACCTGCCCGACGCCGACCAGCACCGCCAGCACGACCGCGAGGACGACGAGCGCGCGGCGCCGCGGCCACGCCACGACGACCGCCAGCAGCGCATAGAACAGCATCTCGTAATTCAGCGTCCAGCCGAGATCGAACACCGGGAACAGCCCGCCGTCGCCCCGCGTGTCCATCGGCACGAACGCGTAGGATGCGAGGATCGCGGCGGACCCTGGAAACGCGTCGCCGCCCTTCAGCGTCGCCGCGGCGAGCAGCGCCAGGAACAGCGTGGTCACCAGCCAATAGAGCGGGACGATCCGGATCAGCCGTCGCGCGATGAAATCCTTGCGCGCGCCCGGGCGCGCGAACAGCCGGGTCGAGGCATGGACGATGATGAACCCCGAAATCACGAAGAACAGATCGACCCCCGCGCCCCACGGTACCAGCGTCGACCGCACGAACACCTGCGCGCCCGACGCGCCCGACGTGATCGCCGCGCCGACCGCGCTCTGGCTGTGGCCGAACACGACCATCAACGCCGCCACGCCGCGCAGCACCTGCACCGTCCACAGCGTCCCGCGCGGCGCGGGCGCCGCCTGGCTTCGTGTGTGTGGTGCATCCGGCATTTGATCCATGCCGTGTTCGACCACAGCGTCGGCCAGGCGCTTGCGTCAATTGACGCAGTGCACTGCAGCGCCGCCTCCTAGGCAGCGGTTCGCGTAACCCACCCGGGGGCATGATGAAGATTCTCCACCTTGCCGAATCCGCCAAGGGTGGAGTCGGTACCTATCTCGCCGAAATCCTGGGCGACCAGGCGCGGCGCTATGGCAGCGGCAATGTCCGCGCACTGATCCCCAGCCAGCATGCCGCCCACGTCAGTGGCGTCGACCGCCGCCTGCTCGTCACCTGGCGGCGGCAGGACCGTTCGGTGCTCGGTGTATTCCAGTTCGCCGCGGCGATCCGTCGCGAGATCGCGCGCTTCCAGCCGACCGTCGTCCATGCGCATTCGAGCTTCGCGGGCGGTGTCATCCGCCTGCTCTATGGCTGGAAGCGCGCGCCGTTCCGGATCGTCTATTGCCCGCATGGCTGGGCGTTCGACCGCCAGTCTTCGGGGCTCAAGAACCGACTGATCGAACGCATCGAACGCAGCCTTGCGCCAGCCGCCGACCGTATCGTCCTGATCTCCCAGCACGAAGAGCGCGAGGCGATCCGCATCGGCATCGATCCGGCGCGCCTGGCTGTCATCCTCAACGGCATCGACGACCAGCCCGCCGGACGCCCGGCGCGGTGGGACGACGATCGGGTGCGCGTGCTGTTCGTCGGGCGGCTCGACACGCAGAAGGGGTTCGACACGCTGCTCGACGCGGTCGATCCGATCCGCGACCGCGTGTCGGTCCGCGTGATCGGCAAGGCGGTGGCGGGTCCCGCCACGGCGCCGCGCCCGCACAGTCCGCAGGTCGAATATCTCGGCTGGCGGTCGCTCGCCGAGGTCGCGACCGAAATCGCCGCAGCCGACGTCGTCGTCATTCCGTCGCGCTGGGAGGGTTTCGGCCTGGTCGCGCTCGAGGCGATGCGCGGTGGCTGCGCCGTGGTGGCGTCGGCGGTCGGCGGCTTGCGCGAGATCGTCGTCGAGGGGGTCACCGGCCACCTCGTCGCGCCTGACAACCCCGAACGGCTGATGCACGCGCTCAGCCTGCACGATCGCGAAACCTGGCGCACGATGGGCGCGGCGGGGCGCGCGCGCTACGAGGCGGTATTCACCGCGCGTCGCATGAACGACGAGTTGCAGGCGCTGTACGACGATCTCGCGCCGCCGAACGCGCCGGCCCACCCCGGCACCATGGCCGCCGCGCATGCGTAGCGGCCGTGCGATCGTGCTGTCGGACTATATCGGCGGCGAGGGCGCGAACAGCGGTGGCGCAGGCCATGCCGCGCTCGACAGCTACCGCGCGCTGCGCGCAACCGGTGCCGATGTCCGCGTCGTCACCGGGTTCGGCGCCGCCCCGGCGATCGAACCCGATCGCTTCGCGACTCTGGGCGGCGGCGACCTGCGCAACGGCCAGCCGGGCGGCATGCTGAAGGGGATCTACAACCCGCCCGCGCGCACCGCGCTGGCGCACGCGCTGGCCGACGAGGACCCCGACACGACCCTGGTGATCCTCCATCAGTGGACGCGCTATCTGTCGCCGGCCGCGCTGTCGGTCGCGACGCGCTTCCCGACGATGGTGTACATGCACGATTACTTCTGGGCCTGCCCGAACGGGCTCTATTATGACTTCCAGGAGGAACGCCCGTGCGACCGGCGCCCGATGGGCGTGCGGTGCCTGAGCGCTGCCTGCGATCGGCAGGGGCGCGTGACCAAGATCGGACGGGTCGCACGGCAGGCGGTGCGCCAGGCGGCGACCAATGGCCCACCGGCGCGCCGGCTGTTCCTGCATCTGTCCGAACAGGCGCAGCGCACCGCCGCGCCGCTGCTGCCCGGCGAGCGTCATGCGATCCTGTACAACCCGCTGCCGATGCCCGAAGCCGCGGCACCGCCGCCGTCAGAGGCATCGCACGACGTCGGCTATTTCGGCCGGCTGGAAGCCGACAAGGGCGTCGGCCTGCTGGTCGATGCCGTCGACGAACTGGGGCTGACCGGACTCTTCGTCGGCCAAGGATCGGTCGAGCCCAGATTCGCGGATTCACCCGGTATCGACCACCGTGCGTGGCAGCCGCGCGACACGATGATGGCGGCGATGCGATCGTGCCGCGTCGTCGTGCTCCCGTCGCTATGGCATGAGACCTGGGGGCTGATCATCCCCGAGGCGATGGCCGCTGGCGTTCCGGTGCTGGTGTCCTGCCGGGCCGGGTCGGCCGAGCTGGTGCGGCGGTTCGGCGGTGGCGCGACGTTCGATCCCGGCATCGCGGGCGACCTCGCCGCGAAGCTGGCGGCGATGCTCGCGGTTGCGCCGCGGCCGACGCCGATGCGCGACAGCCTGCGCAGCTTCCTGTCGCCCGAACGCCACGCCGCGCGCATCCTCGCATTGGCCGAAAGCCAGTTCGGGCTCGACCTGCGCCCCGCCGGTCGACGGATCAACGCTCGAGCAACCCCGTCAATATGCCTGCAAGCCTGACGCCCGCTGCGGCCCAGGTGAACCGGCCCGCGCGGGCGTGTCCTGCGGCGATCTTTGCATAGCGCAAACCGGGGGATTGCAGCGCCAGCACCGCATCCACCCACTCGCGCGCATCGTCGACGCCGGCATAGACCACCGCGTCGCGGCACACTTCCGGAATCGCGCCTGCGGGTGCGGCGACCACCGGGCAGCCGCACAGCATCGCCTCGACCGGCGGCAGGCCGAAGCCCTCGGTCCGCGACGGATAGAGCAGGCAATGCGCGTGTTCGTACAGCGCGCGCAGATCAGCGTCGTCGATCCCGCCGACGAACATCGCATTGGCCGGCGCGGTCAATCCGGCCGCCTGCAGCGTCGCGCGCGTCGCGCCGATCACCACCAGCGGCAGGCCGGCCAGTTCGGCGCGCGCGAACGCGGCAAAGACGATGGCGACGTTCTTGTACCGCGCCGGCGATCCGAACAGCAGCGCGAAGCCGCCCGTCGCCAGCCCGTGCCGCGCGAGGATCGCGGGGTCGGCGGCGGTTTCGAGGATGTGATCGGCGCCGTTGTGGAGGACGCGCGTCTGCTCGGCGCGGGCAATGCCGAACGTCGCTAGGCTGTCGCGCGCATAGTCGGACACGGTCAGCACGGTCTCGCTGGACCGCGCACCGCGCGGTACGAGCAGGCGGTAGCCCCAGCGCAGCTTGGTCGGATAGCTTTCGGGCGACAGGCGGAACTGCGCGTCGTGCACCATCGTCAACTTGCGCGGGTGGAAGCCGGGGGCAAGGTTGGCGAAGCTGGCCAGCACGCCGCCGCGCGCGACGCGCGGCAGCACGATCTGCTCCCAACCCTGCGTATGGCCGCGCCGCTGCGGCACGGGAACGATCGCGCCGAACCGCGGCGCCCAGTTGACCTTTTCGGGCAACAGCAACCGCATGTCCCAGCGCGCCGGCGCCTCCCCCGCCACCGCGAGGCGATCGAGTTCGCGGATCAGGCGGTCGGCGACACGGCTGACTCCGTTGGTCGCGCCGGCGTAGAATTTTCCGTTGAGGAACAGCCGCGGTCTTTCACCATCCGTCATCAAGCGGCGCGAGCGATCGGAACCGTAGTGGTGGCAACCAAGTCGACGGCAAAGGCGCGGACCGCAGGGCCGATATCGGCACGCGCGAGCGCCAGCGCGAGATTGGCCTGGACGTAGCCCGTCTTGTCGCCGCAGTCGTGCCGCTCGCCATCGAAGGTGACGCCGTGGAACGGCTGCCGACCGATCAGCTGCGACATCGCGTCGGTCAGCTGGATCTCGCCGCCCGCGCCCTTTTCCTGGCGGCCGAGGATGTCCATCACCTCGGGCTGGAGGATGTAGCGGCCCGGAATCATCAGGTTCGACGGCGCCGTCCCGCGTGCGGGCTTTTCGACCAGCGCGGTGACCTCGGTCAGCGCGCCGTCGCGGCGGCCGGGCGAGATGACGCCGTATTTGTCGGTCTCGGCATCGGGCACCGCGAGCGCGCCGACCAAATTGCCGCCGACGCGGTCATAGGCCGCAACCATCTGCGCCAGGAACCCGGGCGTGCCGACCATCAGTTCGTCGGGCAACAGCACCGCGAACGGCTCGTCCCCGACGATGTCGCGCGCGCACCACACCGCATGGCCGAGCCCGAGCGGCTCCTGCTGCCGGACATAGACCGGGCTGCCCGGCTGCATGCGGATGCCCGAGATCGGCGCGAGCGACTTGCCCCGCGCGCGCATCGTATCCTCGAGCTCATAGGCGATGTCGAAATGGTCCTCGATCGCACCCTTGTTGCGCCCGGTGACGAAGATGATCTGCTCGATCCCCGCCTCGATCGCTTCCTCGACCGCGTATTGGATCAGCGGCTTGTCGACGACCGGCAGCATTTCCTTGGGCATTGCCTTGGTGGCGGGCAGGAAGCGCGTGCCGAGCCCCGCCACGGGGAAGATCGCCTTGCGTACCGGTTTCATCGCCAACTCCACGCGTGATTGCATGGCTCCTGATACCGACCTCACCGATCCGCCGCCCATCAAAGGATGGCTTCGCGACCGACCCGACCTGCCAAGCGCGGCCTTCGATTACGAACCGGTGGATATTTATGCGAATTACGATGATCGGCTCGGGCTATGTCGGCCTCGTCTCGGGGGCGTGCTTCGCCGATTTCGGCCACGACGTCGTCTGCGTCGACAAGGATGCGGGCAAGATCGCGGCACTCGAAGCCGGGCGGATGCCGATCTACGAACCCGGCCTGGCGCATCTCGTCGCGCAGAACGTCGCCGCGGGCCGGCTGACCTTCACCACCGAGCTCGCCGCCGCGGTCGCGGGCGCCGATGCGATCTTCATCGCCGTCGGTACGCCGGCGCGGCGCGGCGACGGTCATGCCGATCTGCGCTATGTGATGGCCGCGACCGAGGAGATCGCCGCGACGATCACCGGTCCGACCATCGTCGTGACCAAGTCGACCGTCCCGGTCGGCACCGGCGACCGCGTCGAGGCGATCCTGCGCGAGATGCGCCCCGAGATCGACGTGGCCGTCGTCTCGAACCCCGAATTCCTGCGCGAAGGCGCCGCGATCGACGACTTCAAGCGGCCCGACCGGATCGTCGTCGGCACCAGCGACGCGCGCGCCCGAGAAGTGATGCGTGCGGTGTATCGCCCGTTGTTCATCAACGAATCGCCGATCCTGTTCACCGACCGGCGCACATCCGAATTGACCAAATACGCCGCCAACGCGTTCCTGGCGACCAAGATCACCTTCATCAACGAGATCGCCGACCTGTGCGAGGCGGTCGGTGCGGACGTGCAGGACGTCAGCCGCGGGATCGGGCTCGACAACCGTATCGGCAAGAAATTCCTCCACGCCGGCCCCGGCTATGGCGGATCGTGCTTCCCCAAGGACACGCTCGCGCTGCTCAAGACCGCGGAGGATTACCGCTCGCCGATCCGCATCGTCGAAGCGGTCGTCCAGGTGAACGACAACCGCAAACGCGCGATGGGCCGCAAGGTGCTGGCGGCGCTGGGCGACGAACCCCGCGGCAAGACGGTCGCGCTGCTGGGGCTGACGTTCAAGCCCAACACCGACGACATGCGCGACGCACCCAGCATCGCGATCGCGACGGCGCTGCTCGATGCGGGCGTCCGCGTCCGCGCGTGCGACCCCGAAGGTGTCGCGGCCGCACGCGCGATCATGCCCGACCTGACCTATTGCGACGATGCGTACGATGCCGCGACGGGGGCGGACGCGGTGGTGATCGTGACCGAATGGGACGCGTTCCGCGCGCTCGATCTCGGCCGATTGAAGCGCGTGGTGGCACAGCCGGTGATGGTCGACCTGCGCAACGTCTATCGCCGCGACGTCGTCGAACAGGCGGGGTTCGGCTATATCGCGGTCGGTCGCTGACAGCGCGGCTGGTGTTGCATCAGTCCTTGGGGACGAACCGCGGCGGCCGGTGATCGACCAGCGACTGCAGATGCGCACGATCGGTCAGCGTGATCGTGCCCCCCTGCGCCCCCAGCAATCCCTCGCGCCGCAACACCTGCAGCGTCCGGTTCACATGCACGTTGGTCAGGCCGAGCGTATCGGCGAGCAGCTCCTGCGTCAGCGGGACGGTGAACTGGTCGCTGGCGACGATCCCTGCGAGCTTCAGGCGACCCTGGATTTCGAGGAACCAGTCGATCAACCGCTCCTGCGCGGTCAACCGCCCGAGCCGGATGCTATGCTGGACCAGATAATGCATCTCCAGCGCCGCGCTGAGTGCATAGGCTTCGGCCAGCTCCGTCCCCGCCTGGGCGATGGGCAACGCGCAGGTGACGACTTCGGTCACCGCGACGATCGACGCGGATTCGACCGGCTGCCGATGCGCGCAAACGCCGATCAGGTCGCCGGGAATCAGGAAATTGATGATCTGCCGGCGCCCGTCGCCGAGAATCCGCTGCTGGAACGCCCACCCGCTGACGATCGCGCGAGGCTTGATGAGGTCCCCTTCCCCCACCATCTCGCGCCGCGCAGGCCAGCGACGCTGATCGCGCTCCGCCGTCGCCAGCGCGGTCAGCGTGGCCGCATCGAGCCTGGCAAGCCGGCACAGTCGCGCGCGAAGCGGCGAAACCTTCGGCCGCGGGTCAGTCGAGATCGGCATTGAGACCGCCGCCATTGAGCAGGCTGGACCGTTCGATCGGCAGAAACGCCATCGGCTCGACCTGCGTGGGCAACGGCAAGACGATCGAACATTCCAGCCCGCCGGGTTTGAATTCGAACGAGGTCGTGGCGCCGAATTGATACGGCAGCGCTTCCTCGATCAGATCCTGCCCGAACCCACGCGGGCGCGGCGCGGTCGTCAGCAGGGCGACGCCCGTTTCCTTCCAATGGAAGTGCAACATCGACTGCCCCGCCTCTTCGGTCAGCCACCATTCGATGCGCAACGCGCCGCCGTGGCACAGCGCGCCGAACTTGACCGCGTTGATCGCCAGCTCGTGCAGCGCCAGCCCCATCAGTTCGACCCACTTCGCCGACAACCGGACCGACGGACCGGTGATCGTGCAGTCCGGGCCGTCGGTGCAGTGGACGGTCAGCAACTCGTCGCGGACCATGTCCTCCAGCTCGATACCCCCTGCCGATACGCCGGCGATATCCGTCTGGTACCGGCCAATCGCATCGAGCCGATCCTCGAAATGGAACGCGAACTGGTCCTGCGCGGTTTTGCTGGCAAGCATGCGCCGATAGATCGTCCGGATCACCGCGAGCATGTTACGCACACGGTGCTGGAGCTCATATGTCAACGCGCGTTCACGAACTTCCGCCGCCGCCAGCGCGCGGTGCAGCGACTGGACCTCGTGCATGAGCGCGGTCAGCTGCGCGTCCGCCGACAGCGGTTGTTCGGGATCGCTGGACGGAGTCGTTCGTTCTGGCACAGCTTTGATACTCGTCAACCAACTGCCTATCGCTTAATGGTCAGGTCTATCCGACACAACGCCGCCGTGGATGGAAAGGTTCTTTTCCGGTCCGTTACCGGCAAATCCACGACGTGTGTCCCTGCGCCGTCTCGATATGAACAGCTGTGCAGTGCCATAATCCAAAATCGAATCCCCCAGGGCGGAGAATGCCATGATTGACCAGACGCTCGCGGGTGCCCGAATTTTGGTGGTCGAGGACGAATATTATCTCGCCGACGAAGCCCGGCAGATTTTGTCGCATGTCGGCGCGGATATCATCGGTCCGGTACCGACCGTCGCCCAGGCCAGAGCGGTGATGGACGCCAACACCAGGATCGACGGCGCGCTGCTCGACGTGAATCTGCGCGGCGAGCTGGTGTTCGATCTCGCCGATGCCTTGCAAGCGCGCGCAATTCCGTTCGCGTTCGCGACCGGTTACGACGGCAACGTGCTCCCCGACCGGTTCGCCGAACGGCCGGTGCTCAACAAGCCGGTCCGGCCCGAACATCTGATCGACGCATTCGAACGCCTGATCACGGAAGCGCGCGCCCGCGAATGATCAGGGTGTGTCGGTTGATGCAATTGCCCCGTCGATCAGCGTGCCGAGGGTCTTCAGCAGGCTGCGCATGTCGATCGGCTTCGTGCAGTTCATGACCTCGGGGTAGCGATCGCGGGTCACCGAATCGTGATAGCCGCTGGAAAACACGAACGGCACGCGTCGCGCGGTCAGCGCCTCGGCGACCGGAAACACGAATTCGCCGCCCAGATTGACGTCGAGAACCGCGGCATCGATCCGCGGCTCGTCGGCGACGCGCCGCAACGCCGCCGCCACCGACGGCTCGGGTCCGAGCACCACCGCGCCGACATCCTCGAGCTGTGTCTGCAGGTCCAGCGCCAGCATATATTCGTCTTCGACGAGTAGGATTCGGCAACGTGCCAGATCGGTCATTGCCAGCCCTTTGTCGTCCCCGGGATACGAATCTTCCTTGAGCACCCCGCTTGCTGGTTCGCCATAACGTAGGTTGTTCGCAGGACATGCGCAGCTTCGCCCGGTTAATATTGCCGATCGTGCGCCAGAACTCGCGCTGAAGCGTTGGAAATTCATGATCGATCCGAACAAATTCTCCGAACGACAGCGAATTCTTGCAAACTTCGGCGATTTTGTCCTGGATCATGACGATCTCGACGAGATCCTCAACGAAGCCTGCCGCCTGATCGCACAGGCGCTCGACACCGATTTCGCCAAGGTCATCGAGATCGAGCCCGGAAACGGCACGGGGCTCGTCCGCGCGGGCGTCGGCTGGCGCCCGGGGATCGTCGGTCACGAACGCGTCAGCCTTGGCGAACGATCGTCCGAAGCGTTCGCGATCGAAATGACCGAACCCGTCATCACCAACGACATCGCGCAAGAAGAGCGGTTCGTGTTTCCCGCGTTCCTTCGCGACCATGGCGTCGTCGCGATCGTCAACGTCCCGATCCTGCTGCCCGGCCGCGTGCCGTACGGTATCCTGCAGGTCGACCATTGTGCCCGGCGCGAATTCGACAAGGATGACGTCCAGTTCCTCAAGACCTATGCGATGGTGCTGGGCCCGGTGATCGACCGGTTGAAGACCGCCGCGGCGCTCAAGGCCACCGACGAACGGTTGCGGCTGATCGTCGACAACGCCCGCGCCTATGTGATGGTCGTCAGCGACGCCGATGACCGCATCACCGACTGGCTGGGCGGATCGGAAGCCATTCTCGGCTGGTCGCCGGCCGAGGCGATCGGCCAGCGCAGCGAGATGTTCTTCACCCACGAGGACCGCGCAGCCGGCGTCCCCGAGCGCGAACTTTGCAACGCCCGCGAAAACGGCGCCGCCGCGAATATACGCTGCCACCGGCGCAAGGACGGATCGCAGGTGTTCCTCGACGGGCAGACGATCGCGCTGCGCGAACAGGGCGGCAAGCTGCGCGGCTATCTGAAGATCGCGCAGGACTTCACCGACCGCAAGCAGGCCGAGGACCGGCAGGGGTTCCTGATCGGGCTGTCCGATGCGCTGCGCCCGCTGACGACGGTGGCGGCGGTGACCGCGCTGGCGGCCACGGGTCTCGGCAAACAGCTCGACGCGAACCGCGTCGTGTACGGCACGATCGCAAACGGCGTGTTCACCGTGGAACATGATTATGCGCGCGACGTCCCCTCGATCGTCGGCGACCACACGATCGCGCCGTTCGAGCGCGATTTCCTGGCGGTGTATCGGTCCGGCGCACTGGTCGCGGTCGACGAGATCGAAACCGATTCCAGGCTCGACGAAGCCGGGCGCGCCGCGCTCCGCGGTCGCGACGTCGTCGCCTTCGCCGATCACGTGCTGTTCGATGAAAGCGACCTCATCACGATCCTGGGCGTACAGAGTGCGACACCGCGGGTCTGGACTGCGAGCGAGAAAACGCTGATCCGCGAAGTCGGCGAGCGCCTCAAAACCGCGATAGATCGCGCCCGCGCCGAAACCGCGCTGCGCCACAGCGAGGCCCGCCTGCGCCAGTTCGGCGAAGCGTCGTCCGACGTCCTGTGGAGCCGCGACGCCGAAACGCTGCAATGGGACTATCTGAGCCCGGCGTTCGAGACCGTCTATGGCATGCCGGTCGACCAGGCGCTGGCCGGCGACAATCTCAAGAACTGGACCGACCTGATCGTCGAGGACGATCGCGCGCACGCGCTCGCGAGCCTCGAACGCGTGCGCGCGGGCGAACAGACCACCTTCGAATTTCGCATCCAGCGCCCCGATGGTGGCATCCGCTGGCTGCGCGACACCGACTTCCCGATCTACGGCCCCGACGGGCGGATCGTGCGCTTCGGCGGCATCGGCCAGGACGTGACCGAGGTCAAACAGGCGCAGCATCTCCTCGAGGAAAGCGAGGAACGGCTACGCCACGCGCTCGAGGTCGGACGCCAGGGATTGTGGGACTGGAACGTCGCGACCGGCCATGTCCATTGGTCCGATGAACATTACCGTCTGGAGGGGTATGCCGTCGGCGCGGTCGTCCCGAGCTATGATCTGTGGCTGGCGGGTGTCCACCCCGACGACCGCGCCGACGCCGAAGCCGTCCTGCACCGGGCAATGGATCAGCATACCGACTTCATCCACGAATTCCGCGTGGTCCATCCCGATGGATCGGTGCATTGGCTCGATGGGCGTGGACGCTTCTTCTACGACGACCACGGCCAGCCGCAGCGGATGGTCGGCGCGATGATCGAGACCACCGAACGCCGCGAATGGTCCGAACGGCAGAACGTGCTCGTCGCCGAACTGCAGCACCGGACGCGCAACCTGATCGCGCTGGTCCGCTCGACCGCGGAAAAGACCGCGCGCGGCAGCGCGGACCTCGGCGACTTCCGCGTGCGCTTCCGCGACCGGCTCGAGGCGCTGGCGCGTGTCCAGGGGCTGCTGTCGCGGCTGAACGACGTCGACCGCGTCACCTTCGACGACCTGATCCGGACCGAACTGTCGGCGATGACCGACACGCTCGACCGGGTGACGCTGACGGGGCCGGCGGATATCCGGCTGCGCTCGTCGACCGTGCAGACGCTGGCGATGGCGCTGCACGAACTGGCGACCAATGCGGTCAAATATGGCGCACTCGGCCAGCCCGACGCGCATCTAACGGTCACCTGGTCGCTCGAGCCGACCGGCGCCGACGGGCGGCCCTGGTTGCATGTGGAATGGCGCGAGAGCGGCGTTGCGATGCATGCCGCCAGCACGACCTCACGCGGCACGGGCCAGGGCCGCGAGCTGATCGAACGCGCGCTGCCGTACCAGCTCGGCGCCAAGACGTCCTACACGCTCGGGGCTGAGGGCGTGCGGTGCACGATTTCGATTCCGGTATCCCGCACAACGACGGAAGGCTTGCCATGACTGACCGCACTTTGAAGGACTGCCGGATTCTGGTCGTCGAAGACGAATATATGCTCGCCGACGAACTCTCGTCCGAACTTGACGCCATGAACGCAGTCGTCCTCGGACCGGTCGGCACGCTCGATGCCGCGCTCGGGATCATCGCCGAGGAACACGACATCGACGGCGCGGTGCTCGACGTCAATCTGGACGGCGAGATGTCCTATTCGGCCGCCGACCTGCTCGCACACCGCGGCATCCCGTTCGTGTTCGCGACCGGGTACGACGCATCGCGGATCCCACCGCGCTTCGAGCATATCGTGCTGTGCGAGAAGCCGGTCGTCTTGACGTCCATCGCGCGTGCCATCGGCCGCACCGAACGCTGACACCGCCCGGTGTTCGCCATCGTGTACCTGGCCTCGATGATCCGCCCGAGATGACCGCACTGTTATAAATTGCGTGTCATCGCGATGCGGTGGCCTTAGGAGGACCACACCGAAACGGGTGCATGTCTGCTATGGACCATACGCTAGAATTCGATCCATCCGTGAATCGGCACGTCCGCCTCGTCGTCGACAGTCCGATCCCGTCGGTGATCAGCGATCCGCGACTGCCCGACAATCCGATCGTGGCATGCAATGCGGCGTTTTGTGCGTTGACCGGCTATCCGGCCGAAGAGGTTGTGGGGCGCAACTGTCGGTTTCTGTCGGGCCCGGCGACCGAGCCCTGGCTGACCGAGGAGATCCGCCGCGGGGTTCGCGACCATCGCCCGGTGCTGGTGGAAATCCTCAACTACAAGCGCAACGGCCAGCCGTTTCGCAACGCGGTCCTGGTCGCCCCGATCTATGACGAGGACGACGCGCTGCTCTATTTCCTGGGGTCGCAGCTTGAAATCGACGCCGATGCGGCGGCACCGTCGAGCATGCGCCGGATTCGGGCCGCCGAAATGGTGAAGGCACTGTCGCCGCGCCAAGGGCAGGTGCTCAAACTGGTCGCGAACGGCCTGCTCAACAAGCAGATCGCGGCCGAGCTCAACCTGGCCGAAAAGACGGTCAAGATGCACCGTGCGATCCTGATGAACCGCCTCGGGCTGCATACCACGGCAGACCTGATCCGTCTGGCGGTGGAGGCCGGGCTTTAGCGCCGGTCCGGACCGATACGGCACAAGGTCCGTATCGCCTGAGCGTCGCCCA
This sequence comes from Sphingomonas rhamnosi, assembly GCF_036663615.1. Taxonomy (NCBI): domain Bacteria; kingdom Pseudomonadati; phylum Pseudomonadota; class Alphaproteobacteria; order Sphingomonadales; family Sphingomonadaceae; genus Sphingomonas; species Sphingomonas rhamnosi. The sequence continues at coordinate 415,719 of NZ_JAXOJJ010000003.1, read as the reverse complement.
CGCCGTATTTCCATAGCGTCGTCACAGCGGCATAGCCGAACATCAATAGCCATTCGGTGTTCGACTGGTCCCGTCCCAGACCCTTCCGGTGTCGTTGTGACGACATCGCGGGAGCCCCAGGATCGTTTCCCGACGGTTGCGTGATCTCCCGCATATTCCCCGGCGCAACCGTGCCGCGGGTCATTGCGACGGAGACATCGATGGATATCGTCACGCCCTTTCAGTTCTCGCTGGTCTACAACGCGTTTTCGTTCACGTTCGCGGCGATGGCCGCAGCGACGGCATTTCTATGGCTCAGCCGATCGCAAGTCGCGCCGGCATACCGCACCGCGCTGACCATCTCGGGGCTGGTCACGGCGATCGCCGCCTATCACTATCTCCGCATCTTCGAGAGCTGGAACGCGGCCTACACGTTCCGGGAAGGCGTCGTCGCCGCCACCGGCTTCGGCTTCAACGACGCCTATCGCTATGTCGACTGGCTGCTGACCGTTCCGCTGCTATTGATCGAACTCGTTCTCGTGATGCGTCTGTCGCCCGAGGAGACGTCGTCCAAGTCGATCCGGCTCGGGTCTGCGGCGGCGCTGATGATCGTGCTGGGCTATCCGGGCGAGATCGCCAGCGACATCCCGACGCGCGCGATCTGGGGTACGCTGTCGGCGATCCCGTTCCTCTACATCGTCTGGGAACTGTTCAGCGGGCTCGGCGCATCGATCCAGCAGCAACCCGCAGGCGCGCAGAACCTTGTCCGCAAGGCCCGCCTGCTGACCTTCGCCTCGTGGGGCTTCTACCCGATCGTCTATATGGCGCCCTATGCCGGGCTGACCGGTGGCACCGTCACCACGACGATCCAGATCGGCTACACGATCGCCGACATCGTCGCCAAGGCCGGGCTCGGCATCCTTATCTTCCTGATCGCGGTCCGGAAGTCGCAGGCCGAGGGCGTGGACGGCAGGGTCTACGCCGCCTGATCCGATGGCGGATACCGCGTCCCCGCCCCCGTCGTCGCATCGCCGCGTCCCTCAGGGGCGCGGCGATGCCGTGTTTCCGATCTATTGGTTCGCCGCGGCCGCGCTCGGTCTGGCGATGGCGCTCGGCGTCCCGCTCGACACGCCGCAGGGGACCACGCTGGCCAGCATGGTGTTCATCGGCGGCGGGCTCCCGCACGGCGCCTATGACATCGCGCTGCTGCGCCGCGCCGTGGCGCTCGACCGTACCGCGCTGATCCTGGCCGTTATGGGCTATGCGGGCGTCGCCCTGCTGATGGTGGTGCTCTGGATGACGGTGCCGCTGGTCGCGCTCATGCTGTTCCTCACGGTTGCCGCGGTGCATTTCGGCGGGGACTGGCCGATGCTCGACGAGCCGCTGCTGCGCTGTGCCGCCGGTGCGGCGGTGATCGCCGCGGCGACGATCGGGCACCCGGCAGACGTCGCGGCTCTTTTCGTGACGATGAGCGACCCGCGCGCCGCGATCATCGCGCAGATCATCACCGCGGCCGCGCCGGTTGCGTTGCTGGTGACCACCATCGGCGTCGTCGTCGCCTGGCAGGGCGGTAGCGGCCGCTGGGCCGGCGCGATGACATCGTGCCTCGCGCTCCTCATGCTGCTGCCCCCGGCCTGGGGTTTCGCGCTGTTCTTCGTGTTCCTGCATTCGCCGCGTCACCTGGCCGACACGCGCATGGCGCTGAGCGACATGCCCTTGACGCGGTGGTTCGCAACCGGCGCTTTCCTTTCGCTGCTGACCGTTGTCGGCTGGCTCGCGCTGCGTCGCGTTGCGCCGCAAGATCTGGACCTGCCGGTCGTCGCCCAAGCCTTTCAGATGCTGGCGTCGGTGGCGGTGCCGCACCTGCTGCTATCGCGCCAGCTCGAGCGGCGGCTCGATCGGGCCGAGCGAAGCGCGCGCCGCCTCCCCGAAGACACGGCGGCGCTCGCCTAGACACGGGTCAGGCGGACGCGACCTCGAAGTCGATCCTGCGCTTCGCCACATCCACGCCGATAAGCCGTGCGTCGATACGGTCTCCGGGCTTCAGGCTCTCCGCGGCGATGCGGGCGAGTACCGGGAGCTTGCACAGCTGGATGCGGGCATGGCGCGCGTCGGCCTCTACCACCACTGCGGGAAACGTCTTGCCCACATCGCCGCCGAGCATCACGGCCTCGGCCAGGTCGAGTGTCGCGCGATCGACCTGGCCCTGCCGCGCACCGGCCCGTGCCATCACCGGCGGCAACGTCTCGAACGCCGCGGCGATCGGATCTGGCACAGCGCGACCATTTGCGATCGCGAGCGCGGCCATGACGACGTAACGGTCGGCGAGCCGCCGCAACGGCGCCGTGGCGTGCGCATAGGTTGCGCCCATCGCCGCGTGCCAGGGCGTCGTGCCGGAGCGATAGGGCTGGTAGCTCGCCCCGGCGCCGGCACGCCGGATCGCCAGCATCATCGCCGCGTCGTTCGGCCTGGTGGCATCCAGCGCCTGCTCGAGGGTTTGCAGCGGCATCTCCGCCGGCCAAACGATTCCGATCGCCGCAGCCGTCACGCGCAGACGCGCCACCGTCGCCATATCGGGTTCTGGCATGACCCTGAACAAGCCGGTGTGATGTGCGAGCAGCGCATCCGCAACGGCAAGGTTGGTGGCCAGCGACAGCGCGGCGTTGCGGTCCTCGGAGACAAGTCTCGGCCGGAACGACAGCGCAAATCCGCCGCCCGGAACCGCATCGACCTGCTGCTCCGGCGGGTCGACGCGCGCGGCACCACGGTGGCGCTCCGCGTCGGCGATGCGGTGCGCGAGGTCCTCCATCTGCGGCGGCAGGTCCGCGGCGCGGACCCCGTCGTACGACAGCTTGGCGCGGCTGCGGATGATCGCGCGTTCCGCGCCGTCGAGCCTGACCTCGCCATCGGGCGCGACGCGAACAGCGAACACGACCGCCGGCCGCGGACCGTCCGGCAACAGGCTCGCGGCGTGTTCGCCCAGAATCGGCGGGTACAGGCCCGCCTTCCCATCGGGCAGGTACAGCGTTTCGCCACGGCGCCACGCTTCGGCATCGATCACGTCGCCAGGCTCGACGAACCAGCCGACATCGGCGATCGCGTAGCGCAGCAGAAGATCGTTCCCGCTCGTCTCGATGCAGAACGCCTGATCGAGATCGGTCGATGTCGCCGGGTCCAGCGTGACGAAGGGAAGATCGAGCCGGTCGACATGCGCGGTCGGCGCGCGCTTCGCTGCCAGTTCCGCGGCGGCCAGCACCTCCGGCGGGAACGCGGCCACCACCTGGAATTCGCTGCGGATCGCGGCCAGTCCGGCGGCCAGCGCGTGATCGGGATCGACAAGGGCTTTCATGGCGACACGCCTACACGCGGGAGGGCATTCGGATCGAAGGGAAGCGTCATACGCCCACCCCTGCAGAACAATCTCCAAGAAGTGAAAGAGTTTTTCCGTATGCCCTCATGGCGAGCGCGCGACGCAACCCGCTGGCTCGCTCGTTAGCCGCTCAGATGCCATACGGTTATAGCGGCTTCGTCATTTACAGGCGCGTTCAGCATCCTTCTTTTCAAGATTTTCTGCCAGCGCTTCCCGCAAAGCACGATTTGGGTCGATCCTGCCAGGTCAGGTGACGGCCGGTGAGAGCCGTGCTTTACTCCCCGCAGAAGCGAGCAGGGAGGTTGCGTGGGTTACGCTCAATTGGGGTTGTCCGTCGCGCTTTGCATGACGGCGATGTCGGCACCGGCGGCGTTGGCGCCCGCCGCGGGATCGAATCCGATCATCCGCGACAAGTTCACCGCCGATCCCGCGCCGCTGGTCGTCGGCGATCGTCTCTATCTGTATGTCGGACATGATCAGGCGCAGCGCGACGAGATGTTCAACATGCGCGAGTGGCTGGTCTATTCGACCACGGATATGACGCACTGGCAGGATCATGGGCCGATCATGAAGGTGACCGATTTCCGCTGGGCCAAGGCCGATGCCTGGGCATCGCAGGCCATCGCGAAGAACGGCAAATACTGGTTCTATGCCGCGGTGGAGCATGATGCGACGCATCCGGGCAAGGCGATCGCGGTGGCGGTGGCGGACACGCCGACCGGGCCGTTCGTCGATGCCAAGGGATCCGCGCTGATTACCAACCAGATGACGCCGAAGGGCACGCACAGCTGGGAGGACATCGACCCGACCGTTTTCACCGACGACGCGGGCACGACCTGGATCGCGTGGGGGAACCGGCAGGCCTATATCGCCAAACTGAAGCCCAACATGATCGAGATCGACGGTCCGATCACCGAGATCACCCCGCCGCATTTCGAGGAGGGGCCCTGGCTGCACAAGCGGGGCAAGCTTTGGTATCTGACCTATGCCTCGCTCGACCGGTCGGTTCACCGTGACGAGCGCGTATCCTATGCCACCGCAAGCGATCCGCGCGGGCCCTGGCACTATCGCGGCGAACTGACCGGATCGGGGAAATATAGTTTCACGATCCATCCGGGCATCGCCGACTTCAAGGGCAAGTCCTACCTATTCCTGCACAATGCGACGCTGGCGATTGGCGACATGAACGGCGCGATCGGGCGGCGGGCGGTCACGGTGGAACGGCTTCATTACAACGCGGACGGGACGATGCGGCCGGTGGTGCAGACCGACGCAGGCGTTTCGGCGCCGTAAGTTCGACCGACGATTACCGCTGCGGCCGCTCTCCGTTGCCGGCCATGACTCGCAAGCACGTGTCCAGCTGAGCGGCAACCGTGCTTGCGCGCACCGGCTTTTCCAGCCTGCCCACGTCGGAATAGCGGTCAGGAAGCGCCCCTTCGTCATATCCGGTGGCGAAGATGAAGGGGATGCCGCGCAGGGTCAGGGCGTCCGCGAACGGAAAGACCATCTCCCCACACAAATTCACGTCCAACACGGCCGCGTCGATAACGGCTGCCGAGTCTAGACACGCCACCGCTTTGGCAATCGTCGGACATGGCCCCACGATCCCGGCCCCTGCGTCGGCCAAAGCCTCGCACAGGTCATCGGCGATCAAATAGTCGTCCTCGACCACCAATATCTGGCGCCCGGTCAATGTGACATCGGTCATGAATTTGCCCCTGTATTGACGGCGCTCGGCACCATCATCTCGATGGTGCAATGAACGCCGTCTTCTGCAAAACGATACCCGGTCTTGGCGCCCAGCTGATATGGCAGAGCGCGCTCGATGAGCTCGCGGCCGTACCCTCCGCGCGGCGGCTCCGAACCGGCTTCGGCCATGGGGACGCCGCTTTCCTTCCACGTTATCAGAAGGCGCCTTTCGGCTTCGTCCTTGGCCAAGAGCTCCCAGGATACATCCAGATGCGCCGTCGGGATCGCCAAGGCGCCATATTTGACGGCGTTGGTCAGCAATTCGTGAATAGCCAATGCCAGCGTCTGGACGATCGAGGAGCGCAGGGGCACACCGCGCGGGCCAACGGTCGACACTTGCGCCGCATTGCCGTCATCGTCGAGTTTCATCTGCGACGACAACTCGGCATAGAGCAATTCCTCGAACGATACCTTGCCGAGCCCCCGACGCGACAGCAGTCCCTGCACGCGCGCGAGCGCCTGCATCCGGTCGTCGATACACTGGCGGAACTCCTCGAGCGTCTTGCTGCCCTTGATCGTCCTGAGCGTCACCGCTTGGACGACGGCCATCAGATTGCGTGTCCGATGCTGAAGCTCGTCGATCAGAATACCCTGCCGGTGCTGGAGCTGGATCAGGTCATCGATGTCGGTCGAGGTGCCCAGCCATTCGGCGACCACGCCTTCGTCCGTCAGCACAACGACCGCACGCGTATGGAAATGACGGTAGCGATCTTCGCGCGCATGGTAGATCCGCGCTTCGAACTCCAGCGCACGCTTCGCCTCCGCCGCCATCCAGGCCTCAGCCACGCCGGCGCGATCGTCTGGGTGGATCGCGTCGAGCCAACCATCGGCCAGGCTCTCGTCATAAGTCTGTCCGGTATAGCTCTGCCATTGCGGGCTCGACCACGTCCATCGCCCTTCGTTACGCGACCGCCACGCCAACTGCGGAATACCCTCGATCAGCACGCGAAAGGCCGATTCGCTCTGGCGAAGCGACGCGTTTGCCTGCGCCAGCGCGCGCGTGCGCTCATCGACGCGCTGCTCGAGCTGCGCGTTGGTTTCCTCCAGGCTCGTGTTGGCGACTTCCAGCTCTTCCGTCAGAACCTGCAGTTCTTCGAACGCAACCCGCAATTCCTCCTCGGTCTCGCTCTTTCGAATGTCTTCGTCGCCAAGGCTATTTGGCGTGGGACTTGGATCGCATGTACGGTTTGCCGACTGCAGCTCGCGCGCCAGCGTGGTCACGCGTTTGAGCAGGCGATCGCGGTCTTCCGAAATCGACGCGTTTTCGTCGAGCGAGGATTCGAGCGCGGTACGCAGCTGCTCATTCTCGTCGCGCAACCTTGCATAGTCGTCGGCGGTATCCATCGGTGCCAGCCAATCCATTATCCAATCTCGTCAGATACTAACGATAGACGGCCGCGGACGGGCCCGTCATGCGCCTGAGAAATAGCACAGCTTACTGGACCTAGCACGCGACGGCATCGTTGGAGGGGAGTAAGGACCCAATATGCAGACCAGAGATATCGTCGTGATCGGTGCTTCCGCCGGGGGAGTCGAAGCACTGCAGCGCCTGTGCGCGGCGCTGCCTGCCGACTTCCCCGCATCGGTGTTCGTGGTCCAGCACCTGTCAGCCTCCGCGCGCAGCATGTTACCCCTGTTGCTCAGCCGGGCGGGCGCGATGCCCGCGCGCGCGCCGGACGATGGCGAGCGGATCGAACGCGGCGTGATCTATGTCGGCGCGCCGGACCACCACATGCTGCTGCGCCAGGGCCAGATCCTGATGCGCCGCGGCCCGAACGAGAATCGCACCCGCCCCGCGGTCAACGCGCTGTTCCGGTCGGCCGCGCTCGCCTATGGCGGACGCGTCATCGGCGTCGTGCTGACCGGTATGCTGGACGACGGGACCGAGGGCCTGATAGCGATCACCGCGGGCGGCGGCATGTCAGTCGTGCAGGACCCCGACGATGCCCAATGGCCGTCGATGCCCCGCAACGCGCTGAAGCGCGATCACGCCTCGCATGTCGTGCCGCTGGCCGGGCTTGCCGCTTTGCTGATCCGTCTGGTCACCGAGGAAGCAGCGCCCAGCATGCTCCTACCCGACGAATACAGGGTCGAGGATCGTATGGCCGCAATGGAGTTTTCCGTCATGGAACCTGAAATCATCACGCCCGGCGATCCGAGCCACGTGGCCTGCCCCGATTGCGGCGGCGTGCTCAACAAGATCGAAGCGCAGGACGAACTGCGGTTCCGGTGCCAAGTGGGCCACGCCTTCACGCCCCTTGGCCTTGCCGACGCCCAAAGCCAGGAACTCGAGCGCGCGATATCGGTCGCTGCACGCACGCACCGTGACCGCATCCGTCTGTTCGAACAGATGGGCGATAACGCGCACGCCCGCGGGCTTCCGCATGCCGAAAGCCGTTGGAAGGCAGCGGCCGAGGAATCCTCGCACCTCATGGAGATCCTTGAGAAGGCGATGCACGCTTTACGCAAGCCGCCCGGTGACGGTGAAGCCTAACTAGCGACTCCAGCCGCCTCCAACTGCTGACGCTCGCTGGTGTCGTGAACGATCGCAACCAGGATCGGCGGGTGTTCGTCCCCGAAATACTGCATGCAGATTTCCGCTGGATAGTGACGATCCGCCGCCTTGATGGTCGCCTCGAACACGATGTCGGACTTGCTGCCGTCCATCACGGGCGCCAGCATCGACCGTAGCTCGGCGGCAGCGTCGCCAGCCAGCACGTCCGCAAACGTCATCTGCATCAGGGCCTGCTCGCCATAGCCCAGCGCCTGCCGGGCGCCGTCGTTGGCGAGCACGAACTTCAAGCTGGTCGGATCGAGGAAATAGATTTCGTTCAGCGCGCGGCCCATGATGCGTCCGAGATAGCGGCCATATTCCTCGCGGCGGCGTTCTTCGGTCAGGTCCTGGAAGATCAACACGGTACCGTGATTCTCTTCGTCGTCGTCGAGCAACGGCGCGATGCGGATACGGCACAGGATCCGCCGGCCACGACGATCGAGCCCCTCCAGCACCTCTTCGACCTGCTCTTCGCGCCCTGCCTGCACCCCGACGATATGATCGCGCAGACGCTGCACCGGTATCCCGATGTCGAGCGCGTCGAAATTGGTGTCGATCACTTCCTCGGCGCGCAGCCCCCAGGTCCTTTCGCTCCACCGGTTCCAGTCGCGGATCTTGCGCTTTCGGTCGACCACGATGATGCCGCCGTTCATGCTGCGCAGCACCGCCTCCAGGTGCAAGCGGAAGCCGGTCGACTGCTCCGCCTGGATACGCAGCTCTTCGTTGACCGATTCCATCTCTTCGTTGCTCGACCGCGCTTCCTCGTTCAGCGTCTCGAGCTCTTCGTTGGTGGATTGAAGTTCCTCGTTTGTCGTTTCGAGTTCTTCGTTGGTCGACTGCATTTCCTCGTTGGTCGTCTCCAGTTCCTCGTTGGCGGACTGGAGTTCCTCTATCGAGTTCTCCAGATTTTCCTGCGCGGTCTCGAGTTCCATTTCGAGTGCGTGCATGCGCGAGGCGTCGACGAACGACAGGAGCACGGCATAGGGATTGCCGCTCGTGCGCATCAACGGCCTGATGTCGATGGTCAGTCGCAGGACTTCGTCCTGAGTCAGCCGGTATTCCTGATCCTCGAGCTTCAGGCTTCGCCGCTGGCGGAATACCTCCTCGATCGGCCCGCGCAGTTCCATCGGCCGATAGGATATCGGCAGGTCCTGGAACGGGCGACCGATGTCCCCTTCCCCGATTCCCAGCAATTGCCGCGCCTGCGTGTTGGCAAGGATCATCGCGCCGCCGTCGTCGACGACCAGCAACGCCGTGCCCGTTTCGTTGATGACCGCTTCCAGCAGCATGCTGCTCGGCAAGCCGGCGTCGGAGCGCGGCATGCGCCCGCCAAAGGCCGCCGGGATCGGCCGCCGCCACTCCTGGGGGACCTTGCTGAAGATGCGGTGCTTCATCTCGACGGCGCGGAACAATGGCGATCTGGCCAGCTGCGTTTCAGCCTTGCCCAGAAACAGCACACCTTCGGGATCGAGGGCATAATGCAGGCGCGGCAGCACGATCGCCTGCGTTTCAGCTTCGAGATAGATCAGCAGATTCCGGCAGACCAGCAGGCCGATCCGCGAGATCGGCGCATCGTGCACGACATTGTGCCGCCCGAAGATCACGCATTTGCGCAGCGCGCGATCGAACACGTAATGGTTGTTGGTGCGCTCGAAAAACCGTTCGAGATAGTCGCTGGGCAGGCATTCGACTTCGCGCGGCGTATAGGTCGCAACCCGTGCCGCCTTGAGGGCCTCCTCATCGAGATCGGTTGCGTAGATCTTCACGCGCGCGCAGAAATCGGCCATCCCCAGCTGCTCGGCGAAGAGCATCGCGATCGAGAACGGCTCCTCACCCGACGCGCAGCCGACGCTCCACACGCGGATCGGCTGGTCCGGCTCGGTTCGCGCGATCAGCGCCGGGATGACCTGGGTCTTGAGCACCTCCCACGCGTCGGGATCGCGGAAGAACGAGGTGACGTTGATGAGCACGGTGTTGAGCAGGCTCTCGAACTCGCCCGGATCGGCCTCGAGCAGCGACTGATAGGTCGCGAACGTGTCGGCGCCGACCGCCTCCATCCGCAGCGTGATGCGACGACGCAGGCTGGTACGCTTGTAGCCGCGGAAATCGAGGCCACGGCTTTGCTGGATATGGCTTAGCAGCGCCTCAAATGCCGGGTCGGGCGTCGTATTCTCGGTCATTGGTCCTCGGATCCGCCGACCATTTGGTCGGACGTTCAAGAGGTACTCGCCCGGGGCACGGTGCGTCTACCCAAGCAGGTCACAATTGCGACGGTCCGGAAACGTCGGCGCTAGCCCGGCGGTTAGCCTAGGTGAATGTGCCGCCCGCGCCCGACGGATACCGAAATCGAACACGCCACAACGGAGACTGTCATGGCGCTATTTGTTCCTGCCGAACTGCTGATCTGCATCGGCGAGGACCGGGCGCCGACCGCCAACGAGGTGGCGGTCGTCGCCGACAAGATCTGGCATGAGGCGCTGGCGCACCGCCGCCTCGACCCGCGGCATGCCGCCGCGGTCGCGCGTGTGGCGCTCGTCGGACAACCGCCCGCGGTCCGGTCCTAGGCGGAATCTTGAGCCGACGGCTGCCGTATGGCGCGCGGCTGAGGGCGGAAGACACATCACGCAAACACCGATGGAGGCAACCCATGAGCAACGACAATCCGACCCCGCCCTTTTCCGACCAGCGCCAGAACTTCCCCGGCACCATCGCCGCGATGGATCCCAAGCCCGATCACGGCGAGGATAGCTACAAGGGCAGCGGACGGCTGCTGGGCAAAAAGGCGATCATCACCGGCGGGGACAGCGGCATCGGCCGGGCGGTCGCGATCGCCTTTGCCCGCGAAGGCGCCGACGTGCTGATCGCCTATCTGAACGAGGACGCCGATGCGCAGGACACCGCGCGGTTGATCGAACAGGCGGGCCAGCAGGCTGTGCTCGTCCCGGGCGACATCGGCACGCCGGCGCAGTGTCGGGCGATCGTCGACAAGGCCGTGTCGGCGTTCGGGCGCATCGACATTCTGGTCAACAACGCCGCGCACCAAATGACCTTCGAAACGCTCGCCGACATTCCCGACGAAGAATGGGACCTGACCTTCCGTACCAACATCCACGCGATGTTCTATCTCTGCAAGGCCGCCGTGCCGCACATGAGCGGAGGCGGCGCGATCATCAACACGACGTCGATCAACGCGGACTCGCCGACCGAAACGCTGTTGCCCTATGCGACCACCAAGGGCGCCATCCAGAACTTCACAGGCGGCCTGGCCCAGCTGCTCGCCAAGGACGGCATACGGGTCAACTGCGTCGCGCCGGGCCCGGTCTGGACCCCTCTGATCCCGTCGACGATGCCGGCCGAAAAGGTGAAGACGTTCGGCCAGGACTATCCGATCGGGCGCCCTGCCCAGCCCAAGGAGCTGGCCCCGGTCTATGTGATGCTCGCGACCGACGAGGCGAGCTACGTGTCCGGGGCAACCGTCGCAGTCACCGGCGGCAAGCCGATCATCTGACCGACGCGGATCGCGGCGCGTCGACGTGTCCGGTCCGCGCCACCATGCACATCACGGAGCATCACCATGACCACCCGCAACTTCGCACTCGTCTTCGGCATCGTCTTTCTGCTTGCCGGTATCAGCGGGTTCATCCCCGGATTATCGCCCGATCACATGCATCCGGGGTTGAGCGTGAACGCCGGATCGCGGCTTGCGTTCGGGCTGTTCCCCGTCAACGTGCTGCACAACCTGATCCATATCGCATTCGGCATCTGGGGTCTGCTCGCCAGCCGCGCGCTCGGCGGCGCGCGCGGCTATGCCCGCAGTGTCGCGGTGATCTACGGCGTACTCACCGTGATGGGCCTGATTCCGAGCACGGACACGACCTTCGGCCTGGTGCCGATCTATGGCAACGACATCGGGTTGCACGCCGTGCTGGCGTTGGTCGCCGCCTATTTCGGCTTCGTGCACCGCGACCGCCACGACGACGCGCGCGTGTAGGCGCGTTTCCACAAAAAGGACGTCGCGGTGCCAGGGCATCAGGCGACACGACACCGGACGGGCGCGCCTTTCGCTGGCGCGCCCGTCATGCGGCTTAAATTCTAAGCGGCGTAGCCCCCCTGTCTCGGCATGCCGTCATTGACGGCCGGCATATTCCATATCGGGCGCGACCACGGTCGGCCCCTCGCTGTGGATCGTGATCGGGATCGACTTTGCCGCGGGGGTCTTGCTGCCGACCGCATAGTGCCAGATCGGCATCAGCACGTTGCACTCCGGATAATAGCCGCCGACGCAGCCGATCGGCAGGTCGTAGGCGACGACGATCGTCCCCGGCAGCCGGCGGTCGATGCCATCCTTCGCGACGGTCTTGAGCGTGACGAGTTGCCCGACCTTGAACCCCATCCGGTCGATGTCCGACCGGTTCATGAGGATCACCTGGCGGGTGTTCTTGATGCCGCGGAAGCGATCGTCATAGCCGTAGACGGTGGTGTTGAACTGGTCGTTGCTGCGCAGCGTCATCAGCCGGAACGTGTCATGCCCGTCGCCGGGCATATCCGCATCCTCGTCGAGCCCGGTCGGCGTCACGAACTCGGCGAAGCCGCTCTTGGTGCGCCATTCGCGCCGCTTGACGGGCATGTCGCGCTGGAAGCCGCCCGGCTCCCACATCCGTGTCTCGTAATCGTGGAAGTCCGCGGGCAGCGTCTCGCCGATCTCCTTCCGGATCTCGGCATAGTCGGCCATGTAATCGTCCCAGCGCACGCGCGGGTTCGCGTCGAACACGCGCTTGCCGAGTTCGCAGATCAGCCGGATCTCGCTGATGAGATGCGGCGACGGCGGCGTCCGCAGCCCGCGGCTGCCATGCACGCAGGCGGTGGTGTCCTCGATCGACAGCACCTGCTGCCCGGCGCTGGTCTCGTCGATCTCGAGCCGGCCGATGACCGGCAGGATATAGCTGATCTCGCCGGGCAGCAGCGCGCTGCGGTTCAGCTTGGTGATGACGTTGACGGTCAGGCGCAGCTTGCGCCACGCCGGCTCCATCTGGCTGTGATCGGGGATCGCGCGGACGAAATTGCCACCCATCATGATGAACGCCTGCACCTCGTCGCGCAGGATCGCCTCGCACGCCTCGACGGTGTTGTAGCCGGGCTCGCGCGGGGGCTCGAAACCGAATTGTTCGCCGAGCCGGTCGAGCGGGAACAGCTCGGGCTTCTCGGTCACCCCCATCGTCCGCTGCCCCTGCACATTGGAATGACCACGCACCGGACAGATGCCCGCGCCCGTGCGCCCCATATTGCCGCGCATCAGCAACAGGTTGACCAGCATCCGCACGGTCTCGACCCCGGCATGATGCTGGGTCAGCCCCATGCCATAGACGCCGATCGCCGCGGTCGAATGCGCATAGACCTTGGCGGTGGATTCGAGGTCCGCGCGGGCGAGCCCCGAATGCCGTTCGATGTCGCCCCAGTCCTGCACGCGCAGCCAGTCGGCGAAACCGTCGAACCCGCGGGTGTGCTCGGCCAGGAACGCCGTATCGAGGATCGCCGGTTGCCCGGCCGCGACGGCCGTGTCGTGTAGCGCCAGCACCGCCTTGCAGATGCCGGTCAGCGCGGCGAGATCGCCGCCTGCCCGGACCTGGTGATATTGCGAGCTGATCCGCGTCTCCTTCCCGGTCAGCATCTCCACCGGCGACTGCGGGTTGACGAAGCGTTCCAGCCCGCGCTCACGCAGCGGATTGTAGGTGATGATCGCCGCGCCGCGCTCGCTCGCCTCCTGGAGCGGATGGAGCATGCGCGGCGAGTTGCTGCCGGGGTTCTGGCCGAAGAACATGATGCAGTCGGACTTTGCGAAGTCCTGCAGGTCGACCGTACCCATGCCCTGCCCGATGCTTTCCGGCAACGCGACCGAGGTCGTCTCGTGACACATGTTCGAACTGTCGGGCAGGTTGTTGTTGCCGTACAGCCGCGCGAACAGCTGGTAGAGATAGCTGCCTTCGTTGGACAGGCGCCCCGAACTGTAGAACACCGCGCCTTTCTGTTTGTCCTCGACCGCGCGCAGTTCGCGCGAGATCTCCTCGAGCGCATGCCCCCAGGAGACCGGAACATAGCGATCGGACTCGGCATCGTAGCGCAGCGGATGGGTCAGGCGGCCGGGCTGTTCGAGATGATAATCGTCCCAGCCCAACAGCTCGGTGACGGTGTGCTCGGCAAAGAAGGCAGGCGTGCAGCGATGCGCGGTGATCTCCCAGGCGACCGCCTTGACGCCGTTCTCGCAAAATTCGAACGGCAGCGGGCTCGCCGGCTTTACCCAGGCACAGCTGTTGCACTGGTACCCGTCCACCTTGTTGTGGCGGGTGAGCGCGAGCGCGCCGCTCGCCGCGACGCCCTCGCGGGTGAGGATCTCGCGCACGGAGTTCGCGGAGCCCCAGCCGCCGGCGGGAAGGCGATACGGCTTGAAGGTGGTTTTTTTCAACGGAAATGCCCCGAGCTGGGAGGAAAGGCCGGGAAACATCCCGCATGCCCTGACGTTCTTTCCGACGTTGATCCCGGCGTCGTTTACATACGTTGCTATGATGCGCCGGTTAGGGAGAATGGTGATGACCGTCGGACGCGATTATCTGCTGAAACAGCCCTCCGGGCCTTCCGCGCCGAAACTGTTTCTCGACACGCGAATAATACCGGGTGCGGTGAACCTGGCCGGCGGTTTCGAAGTCGCGCTGGATCGGATCGCGAAACGGACCGGCCTGCGCCCCGCCATGATCTTCACAGGCGGCATCGCTGCCGCCTGTTTCGTCATCTTCGGCCTGCGGCGCCCACGAGACCGCGCGACGGCGGCGCACCGCGATCGCGCCATGCCCGCGTTGATCGACTGACCTTCGACGGCCATCCGATCCTGCGGGACCGGTGCTCATGACGGCCGAGTCTTACTCTACCTGTCCGGCATGCGATGCGGGTCCGTCCTGACGCAGCACGGTTTTGAGGTTCATGAATTCATGTAACCCGAACGGGCCGAGTTCGCGGCCGTGCCCGGACCGCTTGATGCCGCCGAACGGCGCCTCGGGCGAAGAGGCGAGCATCTGGTTGATCGCGGTCATGCCTGCCGCGATATCCCGCACGAACCGCGCCTGCTCTTCGGGATCGTTGGTCCACACCGACGATCCGAGGCCGAAGGGAATATCGTTCGCGATCCGGATCGCATCATCCAGGTCCGCGGCGCGGAACAGCATCGCGACCGGGCCGAAAATCTCTTCGTGCAGGAATGTGCTATCCGGCGGCACGTCCACCAGAATGCCTGCGGTCAAATAGGCGCCGGGCATGTCCAGCCGTTCGGCACCGAACAGCAATTTGGCGCCCTGGCTTTGCGCTTCCGCAACCTGATCGATCACGGTGTCGCGCTGCGCGATGCTCGACAATGGGCCCATGTCGGTCGCGGGATCGAGCGGATCACCCGCCTTCACCGCCTTCATCGCCGCGGAGAACCGATCGAGGAACGCGTCATAGACATCGGTGTGGACGATCATCCGCTTGGCGCAGATGCACGATTGCCCGCTATTCTGGATACGCGCCTTCACCGCCTGCGCCACCGCCGCGTCCAGATCAGCCGATGGCATCACGACGAACGGGTCGGAACCGCCGAGTTCGAGCACGACCTTTTTCAGCGCGCGACCGGCCTGTTCCGCGACGGCGACACCGGCCCCTTCGCTTCCGGTCAGCGTCACCGCCGCGACGCGATCGTCGGCGATGATGGCGGCCACCGCGCCCGACTTGATCGCGAGGTTCTGGAACACACCTTCCGGCGCGCCGGCGGCGATCACCATCTCCTCCATTGCAGCAGCGACGCCCTGCACGATGCTCGCATGTTTCAGCAGCGCGACGTTGCCCGCGAGGATGGTCGGGGCGAGGAAGCGCACCGCCTGCCAATAGGGGAAGTTCCAGGGCATGATCGCGAGCACGGGTCCCAGCGGAAGCCAGTGCACCTCCGCCGTCCCGCCGCCGCCGAGAGCGAAGGTTTCGGGCTCCAGCAACGCCACGCCCTTGTCGGCGTAATAGCGAAACGCCGCCGGGCATTTCTCCACCTCGGCGATGGCAGACGCCAGCGTCTTGCCCATTTCGGCGGTGGCGAGTCTGGCAAGACGATCCTTGTTGGCGTCATATTGGTCGGCGATGCGGTGCAACAGCGCGGTCCGATCGGTCAGATCCGTCGTTCGCCACTGGGCGAAGGCGCGCGCCGCTGTTTCCAGCTTGGTCTCGACCTCGGCGTCGGTCAGTTCGGCATAGGTAGCGATCTGTTCGCCGGTTGCCGGGTTCACGCTTCTGAACATGGACTATCCTTTTCGGTGATGTGGTGCGCCAGTCGACCGCGCGGCAGTTTCCGTCTCTCAGCACCCGAGCCCCGACGGCGAACAGGACCCACAACGGTTTGGCGGCAATGCCCAACGTCCAACGCCTGGCGGTCGGCTTGTGCCCAACCGACGCACCGAATTCCGCGCTGGCCGGACTTTAACATGGGTGATGGGACGCTCTGATTTTCCCAACTAATCAGCCGTGACTTTGGGCTGGCGGGACGCAGACGAATAATGACCACTCGGCCAGCACGCCATTTAGCCGGAACTATCGTCCTTGTTGCGGAAGAAGACTATACGACGGCAGAGATTCTAAGGGAAAACCTCGTCGACAGGGGCGCGATCGTCGTCGGTCCTGTCGACAACCTGTCCAGCGCATTACTCATTGCCGAAACCGTCAGCCTAGACGGCGCAATCGTAAATTTGACGTTGCAGGGAGAATTTACCTACCCCTTGCTCGATCAGTTGTCCGCCAGAGACATCCGTTCATTTGTCATCACCGACTCCGATCATGCTGCGCTGCCAGCATATTACCGTAGCGTCACCATCCTGCGGAAGCCTGATCCTCTTGGATCCTTGCACCAACATCTAAGGCCGGTTCGGCCATACGGCAGTACATGAAGGCCCCTGCCCGTGTTGGCAGCGGCTTGATGCGTACCGCGACATGATGCAGGCGTGCGCGCCAGAGCGGAACCGAGGGTCATTCTTCCGGGCGGGACGATGAAAACCGACCGAACGAGCAGCCGCGCCGCCGCGAGGTCGGCGCGGGCCGCGACGAACGCGTAGCCGACCCCACCGCGTAATGAAGTCGGGGACATGAAGGTGGGAGACATGGCAGACACGGGAGCGCCCCCGATCCGCATCGGCTGTTCCGGATGGGTCTATCCGCATTGGCGCGGCCGCTTCTATCCCGAGAAGCTGGCGGCGAAGAATTGGTTCGCCTTCTACGCCGAGCATTTCGACACGGTCGAGATCAACAACAGCTTCTACCGCCTGCCCAAGCCGGAAACGTTCGACGCATGGCGCGATCAGGCGCCGGACGGGTTTCGCTATGCGGTCAAGGCCAACCGTTTCCTGACCCAAGCGAAAAAGCTCAAGGATTGCGAAGAGCCGCTCGCGCGGATGATGGCGCCGTTCCGCCATCTCCAGCCCGCGCTGGGCCCGATCCTCTACCAACTCCCGCCGCGCTTTCGCGTGAACCTCGACCGGCTCGAGCGCTTCCTGACGCTGATCCCCAAGGACGTGACCAACGTCTTCGAATTCCGCGATCCCAGCTGGTATGTCGATGGAGTGTTCGCGCTGCTGGACCGGTACGGCGCGAGTTTCTGCGCGCACGACATGCTGGACCTGCAAAGCCCGCGACTGGCCATCGGCAGCGCTGCCTATGTCCGGCTGCACGGCGGCGAGGGAAAATATTGGGGGCGTTACGCAGACGAGCGGCTGCTCGAGTGGGCGGACTGGCTGGTCGACCAGACCCACCAAGGCCGCGGCGTCTGGGTTTATTTCAACAACGATATCGACGCCCACGCGATCCACGACGCGCTGACGTTGAAGGCGATGGTAGCGCAGCGTCCGAGGGTAAGCTCCGCCCCTCTTTAAAACGCATGATGTTAGCCCAAATCCGTCCGTCCGAGCGGAGGCAACGGATACCGCTGGGCCTGGACGCTCGGATTTCCCCGGAACGCACTAGGCTATCGGCGCGGCGCCAGGATCCGGTCGAGACGCCGCACCTCGGCGATCGGCTCGAAATGCGGATAGCGCAGGCCGTGCGTGTAAGCGATGTCCACGGTGCGGTGCCGTTTGCCGTCCTTGACGATCAGCAAAAGTGGTTCGCCGTCCGCTGCCCCTGCGATCGCGCGTTTGAGGCCGTCGGGCGTGTAATCCTGACCGTTCACGGCGAGCAACGACGCGCCCGCTACCAGTCGCGCATCGAACGCCGGGCTGCCCCAGATCACCTCGTTCAGCACGCCATCCGACGATACGGTCAAGCCGATCGAGAACATCAGGTTCAGCGACCCCATGGCCGCATCGGATCTGGCGCCGTAATCGGTCGGCGTGTCGCGATAGACGAGCCGGTAGCCGCCACGCTCGACTCCGCCGAGCGGCGCGCCACCGCCCTTGCGTTCGAGCTTCTCGGTCAGGAACCCCGCCCAGTCGTGCGCGGCCAGTTCGTCCAGCGTCGCTACCACCTCCGCAAAGTCGTAGGGCCGCGTAACGTAGCTGCCGTCGTCCATCCCGAAGAACGACGCCGCAAAGTCGTCTAGCGAGCGCACGTCGTCGCTGAATTCGCGGATCATCGTGTCGATCTCGAGCCAGACCAGCTGGCCTTCCGAATAATAATCCTCGCTCCGCTGCCAGCTGGCCCAGGGCAGCGGCGCGCGGGCGGCGATGATCGGGTCGCGGGTGGTGTCGCTCATCGGTCGCCAGTTGCGCCCGCGGCGGATGTCGTAGCTCGCGGCGGTCTGGGCGATCGCGCCGATCGCCATCTCGGGCGTCCACAGCCCCGATCGCGCCGCCAGCACCTGCCCCCAATACTGGGTCTGGCCCTCATACACCCACATCAGGCTGTTGCGGATCGGCTTTTCGAAGGTAGGCGTCCAGCTGTCCGCGCCGCGGCGGAATTTGCCGTTCCAGCTATGCGTGTATTCGTGCGCGATCGTGTCGCGCTTGGGTGCGCTGCCTTCCCAGTCGGTAAAATAGTTGGGCACGGTCGCGGTCTCGCTGGAGCGATGATGTTCGACGCCGATCCCGCCGAGTTCGTCGCTGAGCGCCAGCAGGAAGTCGTAATGATCGTAGTGCCGCGCACCGAACAACAGATCCGCCTCGGCGACGAGCGCGCGGTGTGGTGCGACCTGGTCGTCGGTGAACGCCAGCTGGTCGGCGCGGTCGGCGACGATGTTCATCCGCACCGGACCACGGGCGTCCAGTTCCACCCGGCGAAAATGCCGCCCTGCGAACATTGGCGAGTCCACCAGCACGTCAAGCGAGACGGGCTCGAACAATGTCGTATCCCCAGATACCGACGCCACCGCGAGTGCGCAGCCGAACTGCCATTCCGGCGGCAGCGTGACGCCCGCCTCGACGGTGATCTGCCGCGAATAATAGCCTGCGGGATAGAGGAGGACGGTGTTCCATTGCAGGTTGAGCATCGCCGGGGTGACGACGACCCGGCCCTGCGCCGAACTGGTCGGCGACAGAAATTGGAATTCCGCCTCGATCTCGTCGGTGCCATCGGGCACGTCGATGTGGAAGGCATGCACCTCGACCGGGTCACGACGCCAAGCGAGCCGCTCGCCGCCTGCGGTGATCACGAGCCCCGCGAACAGCTCGATCGGCGCCTCGGGCGAATGATAACCCGGAAGCCATTTTGGGTAGAGCAACGTCGTCAGACCAGCGCGCGCAACGGGAATCGTCTGGCGGGCGTTGAAGATCCGCCGGTCGGTGTCGGTCGCGTCCACCTGCACGCGGAGCGTCCCCGGATACGGCACGTCTTGCGGGCTGACGATGGGAACGGGTTCTGCAAAGGGTTTCGGGAACATGGTCATGGTGCCGGGTCGCATACGCGCGGCCACGTCACGACAATGTATGTGTATGACTGGAACCAATGCGGTTGATCCAAGGCAGTCTGACCGAGGTCACCCCGTCGTTTTGACAACGTCGTGCGGGTTCATACACACGAACGATACAACGACGATGCCGACAATGATCAGCATGAACACCACGGTCTCCGTAAGGCCATGGCTCGACGGCTCGCGGAAGGCGGCGAGAGCCAGCAGGCGATCAAGGCCGTCGGCGGCTGGAAGGGCGATGCTGAGGTGACGACGTACACCGCCAGCGCCGATCAGCGGCGCCTTGCGAGCGGTGCGATTGGCCGGGTTTCGTCAGCTGCTTTGGCTAACCGTGCTGACGAGTTAGCCAAACGGGCATCGCAAACCCCCGAAAACAAGGAGTAAACTGATGGTGGTGGCGGAGCGGGAGGGAACCGTCATTTAGGTCTTAGTTATTGAACTGTAGGCTATTTCTTCAGGGATTTTTCATTGATACCATGTATTATACCATGCCGATTGATTAGCTGCCTGGACAGCGTGTTGTTCAGCCTGGTCTGGATTCTCGCTGACCTCAATGCACGGCAGCTGCGCCGTCTGGCGGTGGCGCACAAGCGGTGGGGTGACCTTGGGGCCTTACAGCTAGATAACGACGGCACACTCAGGAACTTCCCGTCGTAATCGTCGAAGAAGCCAACGCACGCGGAACGATTGGCGACAAAGAGAGGAGTCCGAGGTCGTGCACAGTCGCCGTCCGGCCCCGAACCTGTTCTACCACATCCGTACCGTCCCAAGGCATATGTCGGTGCCGCGCTCAAACAACAGGTCTCGACGTTGCGCAACGATAGCGGGAACCGGGCGTACATCAGTACGACCAGCCGGATCAACTCGTACGACGAATTGAAGTAGCGGAACGGACTAACGGGTTTGCGCGGACGAGGCATTTGCGCCCTCTACCCGGCTTCGCCTAACGATCGGTGCATTTGATCTGACAGTACCCACGCCAACCCTAACCATCGGAATATCGGCTGACGGTGCCCCGTAGAGTAAAAAATAGGGCGGCGCGGGGTACGCGCCGCCCTAGGCGGGGGGGACTAGGAAGGGGGCGTCAGAAGCGGACGCGGGCGCCGAACGCGTAGCGGCGGCCGGTGGTACGGTATTCCTTGGTCCGGCTTTCGACCGTCGAGTAGATGAACTCGTTGGTGTCGGTGAGATTGAGTGCCTCGGCGGTCAGCGACACGTTACTGGTCAGCGCCAGCGAGACGCTCGCATCGAGCTGTCCATAAGGCGCGAAATACTCCGGATCGCCGTTACGGCCGCTGGCGACCTGAAGGAAGCGGTCGCGCCAGGTATAGGCAATGCGTGTCTGTATCGGTCCCTTTTCGTAGAAGCCGACGGCGGAATAGGAGTTCTTCGACAGGCCGGCGAGGCCGTAGCTGACGCCCGTGACCGCGTTGGCATAGTTCGCGTTGCTGCTCGTATAGGTATAGCTCGCCTCCGCGCCGAAGCCACTGAACAGACCCGGTAGGAAATCGAACACCTGGCGATAGCCGATCTCGACACCCTTCACCGTCGCGCCAAGGCCGTTGGTCGGCTGGGTCACTTGGAACGTCACCTGATCGACCCGCTGCGGCGTGGTCTGCAACGCGACGAACGAGTCGATCGACTTGTAGAAAGCGGTCGCCGACAGCAGGCCGAGCTTCTGGAAATACCATTCGAGCCCGAACTCCGCCTGCGACGCGCGGAACGGCTTCAGGTCGGGATTGCCGCGGCGGATGGTCTCGTTGCCCGGGTTGGTCTGGATGCTCTGCGCCGGCGACAGGTCGGTCAGCGTCGGCCGGGTCATCACCCGCGACGCGGCGAACCGTGCGACGAGCTTGGGCGTCACGTCGAGGCGCACGTTCGCCGATGGCAGGTAATCGGTGTAATGCCCCGAGAAGTCGATCGGGACCACCGGGCTGACCGTGATGAGGTTCTGGCCGAGACCGTTGGGTGCCGCGCTGAGGATCGTTCGCGCCGCACCCGAAGAGGTGAAGCGCGTATCCTCGATGCGGACGCCGGTGTTGGCGGCGATCGGCATGCCCGCGATCTCGCCCTTCAGGTCGAGCATGACATAGCCGAGCCAGACGCGTTCGCCGACGCGCGAGCTCTGCGAGGGATCGTAGCTCGCGTCCTCGAACAGCGATTTCCCGGCCGGCGTGCGGAAATCGCGCAGCGCCTGGACGAGCGTCGCCGGATCGTAGTTGATCCAGTCGCGGACGATGTTGGCGTCGCTCTTGCCGAAGAAATTATAATTGGTCGGCGTGAACAGCGTTGCGGGCATCGGATAATAGGTCGTGCCGCCGCAGAACGCGCACTGGCCGTTGAACGACTGCGCGGTCGTATCCACCGTCTTGTTGCGCAATTGCCGCGACGCGCCGACGCTGATCGCCACCGGGCCGCCATTGTCCCACTTGCCGTCCAGCTTGTATTCCAGCGTGTCGTCGCGGCGTTTGTCGCCGCCGACGATGAAGTAATGCGCGCCGATATGCTGCGTATCGACGGGTGCGTTGGCGTAGTTCGGGCTCGAGAACGCGTAGTCGTAGAGCGGGCTGCCCGAGCGGCGATCGTAGGACATCGTCATGCCGGTACGGCGGATCGTCGTGAAGTAGTTGTCGTCGCGGACGTTGGTGTCCGCCTGCGAGTAGGACACGTCGCCGACCAGGCGGAAATCGCCGGTCTTCCATTCGAGGTTGCCGCCGATCTGATAGGTGTCGGAGCGGCGCGGAGTCTGCTGGATGATCTCGTCGACGGTGCCGCCCTCGATCTTCTGATAGACCGCCGAGCCGTTCTCGACGACCTGATCGACGATCCGCCCGCCGCTGAAATCATAGGCGAGACCGATATATTTGTCGGTCTGGCGCAGCCGCGAATAGAGACCGTCGACGGTCAGCGTCAGATTCTCGACAGGGCGATACTGCATCGTGCCATTCAGGCCGAGGCGCTCGCGATCGCGGAACACGAAGAAGGGCGAGAGGTTGGACGGCATGTCGACATTGGAGAAGGGCGTGACGCCAGGCCCCGTGCGGTTGTAGAAATAGTCGCCGGGATTGATACTGCTACGCTTCACATGGCCTGCGCCGATGGTGAATTCGTCGCTGCGCTGGTCGCGGTTCTCGTAGGACGCGACGACCGCGACGCCAAAGGTGCCGGCCTTGTTGTGGTAGCTGACCACCCCCGACAGTTCGGGGCCGACGTCGCCCGACAGCTGGTTGTAGAAGCCGCGCGCGGTGCCGGCGATCACCAGCGGCTTCTGGTCGAGCGGACGGATCGTGCGGACGTTGACGGTCGCACCGATGCTCGCGCCGTTGATCGCCGCGGTCGGGCTCTTGTAGACGTCGGCGCCGACGATGAGCTCGGACGGCAGGATGTCGAAGCTGAAGCGGCGGCCGGGGTTGTCGGTGGCGATGGTCCGCCCGTTGACGGTCACCGCGTTGAAATCGGGACCCAGCCCGCGCACCGAGATGAACTGGCCGTCGCCGCGGTTGCGCTCGATCGTCACGCCGGGAACGCGCTGCAGCGATTCGGCGACGTTCTGATCGGGCAGCTTGCCGATATCCTCGGTGGTGATCGAATCGACCGAGTTGACCGAGCTGCGCTTGATGTCGAGCGACTGCTGGATCGTGCGGCGGATGCCGGTGACGATGATGTCCTGTTCGCTGGCGTCGGTGGGCATCGTCGCGGCCGACGATGCGGGTGAGGTCGGATCGTCGGCGGGCAGCGTCGTCGCGACGGGCAGGTCCTGGCTGGCCGGGCTCGTCTGTGCCAGCGCAGGCACGATGAGGCCCTGCGCCAGGACGCCCGTCGCCACGCCTGCCAGGATACGGAATGCGGTCGCCTTCATCATCACTCTCCCCAGTTTCGGTCGCCTTGGGCTTGACCGAGAGATGCCAACTACACCTTCTGATATTTCATAGTAGACACGTGAAATTTGTGGTGCAAGTGGAGAATGCAACGCCGCGGATGTGATCCGTGGCAGCAAGGAGAACGCGATGACCAGCACGCCTCAGCACGATATCTGGCCGCGCGACGCCGCCGCGACGCTGATCGGGCGTATCGATCTCGGCCAGGGGCCGACCCCGGTTCTGGTGCGCGATGGCGGCGTGTACGACATGTCCGCGATCGCCGGCACCAGCGCCGAACTGATCGAGGAACGGCTTTTCGCACCCGAAGCGGGTACCCGCCTGCCCTTCGCCGTCGATGCGCTGTTCGCGGCCGATCCGCCCGCGCGGCTGCTGAGCCCGATCGACCTGCAATGCATCAAGGCCGCCGGAGTCACTTTCGCGGTGTCGGCGATCGAGCGCGTGATCGAGGAGCAGGCCCGCGGCGACCCCGACCGCGCCGGCAACGTCCGCGCGCGCCTGGAATCCGCGCTCGGCGGATCGATCCGCTCGGTGATCCCCGGATCGCCACAGGCGGACGCACTCAAGGCCGCGCTGATCGCCGAGGGCGCCTGGTCGCAATATCTCGAGGTCGCGATCGGCCCCGATGCGGAGATCTTCACCAAGGGACCGGCGATGAGCAGCGTCGGCTGGGGTGCCGAGATCGGCGTCCGCGACGATTCCGCCTGGAACAACCCCGAGCCCGAGATCGTGCTCGCGGTCGCCGGCGATGGCACGCCGGTCGGCGCGACGCTCGGCAACGACGTCAACCTGCGCGACTTCGAAGGCCGCTCCGCGCTGCTGCTGGGCAAGGCGAAAGACAACAACGCCGCCTGCGCGATCGGACCGTTCATCCGCCTGTTCGACGCCGGCTATTCGATGGCCGATGTCGACGCGGCAGAGGTTTCGCTGACCATCACCGGCACCGACGGCTATCGTCTCGACGGGCACAGCTCGATGCGCGAGATCAGCCGCCCGCCCGCCGAGCTCATCCGCCAGGCGCTCAGCCAGCACGATTACCCCGATGGCTTCGTGCTGTTCCTGGGAACGCTGTTCGCACCGACGCAGGACCGCGACACGCCGGGGCGCGGCTTTACGCACAAGATCGGCGACGAGGTACGGATCGGCAATTCGTCGCTCGGGACGCTGGTCAACCGAGTCACGCATTGCAACGCCGCGCCGCCCTGGACGATGGGAACGCTCGCGCTGATGCGCAATCTCGCCGGCCGTGGCATGCTGCGCGCATGACGGCCCTTCTCGTTCCCGATCGCCGGCTGGTCGCCGCCGGCCTGTCCGCCGCACTCCTCGCGCCCGCTGCCTGGGGCAAGGCCGCCTCCCCGCTGCTGTACGACGTCCGTCGGTTCGGCGCGCGCGGTGACGGCCGCACGATCGACAGCGCCGCGATCAACCGCGCGGTGGTCGCGGCACATCGCGGCGGTGGCGGCACAGTCGTAATTCCGGCCGGACGCTATCTGTGCTTCTCCATCCGGCTGCTCGATCATGTCTCGCTCTACCTCGCGGCAGGCGCGATCGTCGAAGCCGCCGATCCGGCGACGCACGGCGCGCAGTACGACCTGACCGAGAACGACCTGGACGAACAGTTCCAGGATTTCGGCATCACCCATGTCCACAACAGCCTGGTCTATGCCGACGGTGCGACCAACATCGCGATTCTGGGGCCGGGCATGTTCCACGGCCTCGGGCTCGACCGCGAGGGGACCGGCGATCGCTGGCACGGTCGCGCCGGCTGGCAATCGCCCGCCGCGCTGGGGATGACGCCACGCGAGGCGCGGCTGCGCGATCCGGCGGAACGCGCGCAGGAGGGGCGCGCCAACAAGACGATCGGCATGCGCAATTGCCGCAACGTCATCCTGCGCGACTTCACCGTGCTGCAGGGCGGGCATTTCTGCGTGATCGTGCACGGCATGACCAACATGCATATCGACAATGTGACGATCGATACCGACCGCGACGGCATCGACGTCGACTGCAGCCGCGACGTGCGCATCACCAACTGCGTCGTGAACGCGCCGAAGGACGACGCGATCGTGCTGAAGAGCAGCTATGCGCTCGGTCGCAAGATCGCCACCGAGGACGTGACGATCAGCGGGTGCAAGACGATGGGCTTCCGGATGGGAACCCTGCTCGACGGGACCTACCAGCCATCCGACTATGGCGCGCCCGACAAGCTCGGGCCGCTCGGCCGGATAAAGCTCGGAACCGAAAGCAATGGCGGCTTCCGCAACATCCAGATCACCGACTGCACCTGCACCAACAGCCGCGGGATACTCATCGGCGTGGTGGATGGCGGCACGCTGGAGGATGTGCGGATCGCGGGCATCGTCCTACGCAACCCGGTCAACCATCCGCTGTTCGTGCACCAGGCCGCGCGGATGCGCGCGCCGGCGGGTACGCCGGTCGGCCAATGCCGTCGCGTGCGCTTCAACGACATCACCGTCTCCGGCGCCGATCCGCGTTTCCCCTGCGGCGTCGCCGGCATCGCCGACGCGCCGGTCGAGGATATCAGCTTCTCCGGCATCCACGTGCAGCATCGCGGCGGCGGTACCGCGGCCGATGCTGCGCTGGTCCCCGAGGATCGCCGCGTCACCAGCCTGGAGGTGAGCTTCATGCGTACGCTGCCCGCGTTCGGCTTCTATGCCCGCCATGCGCGGCGCCTGACGCTGCGCGATTTTCACGTCTCGACCGATACGCCGGACGCGCGTCCCGCAATCGCGCTGGACGACGTGCAGGGCGTCCTGATCGACGGGCTCGTGTCGCAGCGCAACCGCAAGGACGCGGTGGTCGCGCGCGGCAGCAGCGGCGTTTCGCTCGGTGCGGTGGAGCAGCGGTCGTGAGCGCACGTCCGCGCCTGCTCGTCACGCGCCGGCTGCCCGAGGCGGTCGAGCAGACGATGGCCGAGCGCTACGATGCGACGTTCAACACGGACGATGTGGCGTTGACGGCCGACCAGCTCGGCGACGCGCTGGCCACTTACGATGCGATCTGCCCGACCATCACCGACCGTTTCACGCCAGCGATGTTCGAGCGGCAGAACCGGTGCCGCATCCTGGCGAACTTCGGCGCGGGGTTCGAGCATATCGATCTGGATGCCGCGCGCGCCGCGGGGATCGCGGTCACCAACACACCCGACGTCCTGACCGAAGCGACCGCCGAACTCGCGATCCTGCTGATGCTCGCCGCCGCCCGGCGCGCGGGCGAAGGCGAGCGTCAACTGCGCGCCGGCGACTGGCATGGCTGGCATCCCACCCACCTGATTGGGCAAGGGTTAAGCGGCAAGACGCTCGGGCTGGTCGGGTTCGGACGCATCGCGCAGGCGACCGCGCGGATCGCGAGCGCCGGGTTCGGCATGAATATCCTCTACACCAGTCGGCGGCGTACCGACCCGGAGGTCGAGCAACGGCTCGAGGCGACCTTCGTCGAGCGTCTCGACGATCTCGCCGCCAGCGTCGACGTGTTGTCGCTGCACGTCCCCGGCGGCGCGGAGACGCATCACCTGGTCGACGCCGCGCTGCTGGCACGGATGCAGCCGCATGCGATCGTCGTGAATACCGCGCGCGGGCCGGTGATCGACGAGGCCGCGCTGGCGCACGCGCTGGCAAACGGCACGATCGCAGCCGCGGGGCTCGACGTCTACGAACGCGAACCGACGGTTTCGCCCGCGTTGCTCGCCTGCGGCAACGCCGTCCTGTTGCCGCATCTCGGCAGCGCTACGATCGAGACGCGCGTCGCGATGGGAATGCGCGCGCTCGCCAATCTCGACGCATTCTTTGCCGGACAGGACCCGCCCGACCGTGTCGCCTGACGCAGCGGGGCTGATCGCGCGGCTGGCGACCGATGCCGCGAACGCGAGCGACGGACCGGTGGTGATCGGCGTGTGCGGCGCGCAAGGAAGCGGCAAGAGCACCGCCGCGGCACTGGCTGCCGCCACGCTGACCGCGCACGACCTGCCCACCGCGATCGTTTCGATCGACGATATCTATCTCACGCGCGCCGATCGGCAGAGACTGGCGGCCGACATCCATCCCTTGCTGCGCACGCGTGGCGTGCCCGGCACGCATGATGTGGCGTTGGGGCTGGAGGTGATCGACGGGTTGAAGGACGGCCAGTCGGTCCGCCTGCCCCGCTTCGACAAGGCGAGCGACGATCGCCGACCGATGCGCGACTGGCCGCTGTCGCCACCCGGCTGCCGCGTGATCCTGTTCGAGGGGTGGTGCGTCGGCGCCAGGCCACAGGCCGACGCCGACCTCGTCGCACCGGTGAATGCACTGGAAGCATCGGAAGACACCGACGGTCGTTGGCGCCGGCATGTCAACGCGCAGCTTGCCGGCGAGTACCAGGCACTGTTCGCGAGGCGTGATCGGCTGATGCTGCTCGCTGCGCCCGACTTCGCCGTGGTGGAGGCGTGGCGTACGCAGCAGGAACGCGACCTGCGTGACGCTAGCGGTGGCGGGGGCCGGGGCGGCATGACGGATGCCGAGATCACCCGCTTCGTGCAGCATTACGAACGGCTGACGCGCCATATCCTGCACGATATGCCCCGCTACGCAGACATGACCGCATATCTCGACACCAATCGCCGCATCACTGATATCTCTATTGATCGATCTGATCTCTCGGCTTAAAGTCGGTCTCGCGGCGCGCTCGACATCGAAGCGCGCTTGAGAGGAGCCGAGATGGTCGCGTTATACGACCGCCAGTACAGCGCGCGGGATCTTGCGGAACACGGTGGCAGCCTGTCGCAATTCGCGGGCGTGCGGCTGATGACCCTGGGCGACGGCGTCGAGCGCGGCATCCGGCTGCTGGAGTTCCGCACCGGCACCGGCCTGCGCTTCACCGTGCTGGTCGACCGCTGCATGGACATCGCCGATTGCGAGCATCGCGGCCGGGCGATCGGCTGGCATTCCCCGACCGGTTTCCGCCATCCGGGCCTGCACGACTATGAAGGCGAAGGCGGCCTCGGCTGGCTGCGCTCCTTCTCCGGGCTGATGGTCACCGCCGGGCTCGACCACACGCTGTTCATGCACGACGACGATGCCGGCCATTACAATTACGGCCCTCGCGCAAAAGTGGCGTCATCGCTGCACGGGCGCGTCGGCACGATCCCGGCGCGACTGACCGGCTATGGCGAACGCTGGGAGGGCGACCGCTGCATCCTGTGGTGCGAGGGCGTGATCCAGCAATCGACGATGTTCGGCGAGGACCTGCATCTCCACCGCCGGATCGAGGCGGATGTCGGCGGCGACAGCATCCAGCTACACGACCGCGTCGTGAACCACGGCTTCTCGCCGACGCCGCACATGTTCCTCTATCACATCAATCTCGGGCACCCCGTGCTGGCCGAGGGCTCGCGCTATCTGGCGCCGCTGCGCGAGACGGTCTGGGCGGCGCATGCCGGCGCCGATTATGCCGCGAGCGGGGTCGGGTATCGCCACATGCCAGCCCCCCAGGCACGCTTCCATGAACAGGTCTGGCAGCACGAGATGGTGGCAGACACCGAAGGCCGGGTGCCGGTTGCGCTGGTCAACGACGCGCTCGGCATCGGCCTGCTGGTCGAGACGCGCAAGGACCAGTTTCCCGCCCAATATGAATGGCAGGCACTTCAGGCGGGCCAGTACGCGCTGGGCATCGAGCCATCGACCAACCACGTGCTCGGCAAGGGGTTCGCGCGCGAGCGCGACGAGCTGATCTGGCTTGAACACGGCGAGGATCGGCACTACGACACGGTTTTCACCGTGCTCGACGGCGGGGATGCCATTGCGGCGGCCGAAGCCCGGATCCGTGCGATCCACGATCAGCCGGGCGAGGATTTTCCCGAGCCGAGCAACGTCTACCCGCCGATCCGCGGGCGCGAGACCGCGGCGTGAGCATCGCGGGCAAGCGCATCCTCTATACCGGAGCTGCCGGCGGGCTTGGCGCGCCATCGACGCTGCACTTTCTTGAGGCGGGCGCTACGGTCATCGCCGCCGACCACAGCCAGAACAAGCTCGACGCGCTTGCTGCGACGGTGCCGGAACAGGCGCGCGCGCGCCTGGTGGCGCTGCACACCGACCTGTCCGATCTTGCCCGGTTTCGCGCTGATCTCGACGGCGTCCTCGCGGACATCGGCGGCATCGACGTGTTCATCAACAACGCCGCGATCTATCCGTCGAAGCGCTTCGAGGACTATACGATCGAGGAGCATCAGGCGGTGCAACGCGTCAACGTCGACGCGGGGATCGTCGCGGTGCAGGCTGCGCTGCCCGGCATGAAGCAGCGCCAATGGGGCCGCATCCTCAACATCGCCAGCGTCACCGCTTATGGCGGCTGGGCGCTGCTGTCGCCCTATGTCGCGTCGAAGGGCGCGCTGATCGGGCTGACGCGCGCCTGGGCCCGCGAGTTCGGCGGCGACGGCATCACCGTCAACGCGGTCTCGCCCGGCGCCTTCCCGACCGATGCGGAAAAGATCCATCCCGATCCTGATGGTTATGCCCGCTTCGTGCTGGATCACCAGGCGGTCAAGCGGCGCGGCGCGCCCGCCGACATCGCCCGCGCCCTCGCCTTCCTCGCGTCCGACGACGCGGGTTTCATCACCGGCCAGACGCTCAACGTCGATGGCGGCTGGATCATGCACTGAGGATCTTATGGGTATTTTGAGCGGCTATCGCGTTCTCGACTGTTCGATCGCGATGGCGGGGCCGTTCGCGGCCCAGCGTCTGGGCGACCTCGGCGCCGACGTAATCAAGGTCGAACCCGTCACCGGCGAATGGCAGCGCTTCCGCTCCGCAGGCGGCGCGCTAGGCAATCGCATAAACACCTCCTTCCTATCCCTAAACCGCAACAAACGCAGTCTCGCGGTCGACCTGAAGAGCGCCGAGGGCAAGGCGATCCTGCTCGAAATGGTGAAGACCGCCGACGTCTTCATCCAGAACTACCGCCCCGGCGTCGCCAAGCGGCTGGGCGTCGATTACGCCACGCTCAGCGCGATCAATCCGAAGCTCGTCTATGTCTCGATGTCGGGGTTTGGCGAAAGCGGGCCCTATGTCGACCGACCGGGCCAGGACCTGATCCTGCAGGCGATGTCGGGCGCGATGCTGTCCGCCGGCCGCGAGGGCGATCCCCCCGCCCCTGCCGGCCAGTTCCTCGCCGACGCGGTCACCGCCTATTCGGCGTTCGAGGGCGCGTTGGCCGCGCTGCTCCACCGCGAGCGCACCGGTGAAGGCCAGCTGGTCGAGGTCAACATGCTCGACGCGGTGGTGACGTTCCAGATGCAGGAGATGTCGGTCTTCACCGCCGGCGGCAAGCCGCAGACCCGCTCGGCCGAACCGCATGCGCACAGCTATATCCGCTCGCCCTACGGCGTGTTCGCGACCGCCGACGGTTTCATCGTCGTCGCCTTCGCCAGTCTCGCCAAGTTCGGCGAACTGATCGGCGAGCCGAGCTTTGCCGCGTTCGAGGACGAGGAAAGCGACAGCTGGACGCACCGCGACGCGATCTTCGCCGCGACGCGCGAACGGCTGAAGCATCGGCCGAGCGCCGAATGGCTCGAACTGTTCCGCGCGCACGACGTCTGGTCGGGCCCGGTCTATGGCTATGCCGACGTGGTCGCCGACCCGCAGGTCGCGCACAACCAGACCTTCGTCGAATATGACCACGACAGCGAAGGGCGCGTGAAGACCCCGGGGTTCCCGATCCGCTTCGCCCGCACGCCCTCCACGGTCGAGCGCGGCGCGCCGCAGATCGGCGAGCACAGCCGCGAGATCTTGGCCGAGGCCGGCTACGACGACGCTGCTATCGAGCGGCTGCTCGCGGCAGGCGCGGTGCGGCAGGATTCGGGCGCGGCCTGATGCACTATCGCGGCCTGACCTGGGATCATCCGCGTGGCTATCGCGCGCTACAGGCTGCCGCCGCGGGGCTGACGGAACGCGAGAACGGGCTGACGCTCGACTGGGATACGCATTCGCTCGAAGGGTTCGAGGCGCATCCGATCGCCGATCTGTGCGCGCGCTACGATCTGGTCGTGCTCGACCACCCGCATGTCGGAGAGGCAGTGGACGTCGGTTGCCTGGTGCCGCTGGAAACGCTGTTCGACGCGGAGCAGATCGCCGATTGGGGGGCCGCCTCGATCGGTCCGTCGCTTGTCAGCTATCGCTATGCCGAGCGGCACTGGGCCTTGCCGCTGGATGCCGCGACGCAGGTGATGGCGGCACAGGCAGATCTGCTCGACGCGCCGCTGCCGGAGACCTGGGCGGAAGTGCTCGCGATGTCCGAGCACCGGCCGGTCGCACTGTCGCTCACCGGTCCACATGCGGCGCTCACCTTCCAGTCGATCGTCGCCGCGATCGATGGCGCGCGCGTGCGCGATCCTGACCGCTTCGTGCACGACAATAGCGGGGCAGCGGCCCTGGACATCATGGCGCCGCTCGCATCCCGGACGCCCGACACGGCGCGCGACCTCAATCCCATCGCGCTGCTTGAGCGGATGCGTCACGACGACGACGTGGTGCTGTGCCCGCTGGTCTATGGCTATGTAAATTATGCTGCGCCCGTCGACGGCGGCCGGGCGATCCTGTTCGGCGATGCCCCGGCCACCCATGCGGGCGGTCGTCGCGGCTCCACCCTGGGCGGCACCGGCATCGGCATTTCCACGCGCGCCGAAGTCTCGCCGGCCCTGCTCGACCACCTCCGCTGGCTGATCAGCGACACCGCGCAACGCGACTTCATCCCCACGCACGACGGCCAGCCGAGCCGGCGCTCGGCGTGGAGCGACGACGCGGTAAACGCGCGCTGGGGTGATTTTTATCGCAACACCGCCGCCACGCTCGAGGACGCGTATGTCCGCCCGCGCTTCCCCCACGCGATCGCGCTGCAGACCGAAGTGTCCGCGATGCTCCGCGACGGACTCGCAACGGGGACGCCGCACGCGACGCTGCTGGGCGCGATGCAGGATGCCTATCGCCGCCATCGCCCGCTGGCCGCCGAACTCTAGGATCACCATGACCGACAATATCCTGTTCACCGTCGATGGCGCCGTCGCGACGATCACGCTCAACCGGCCGGAGAAGCTCAACGCTGCGACTCCGGCGATGTCCAAGGCGATCGTGGAGGCGGTGGGCGAGTGCAATCGCAGCGACACGATCCGCTGCGTGATCCTGACCGGTGCCGGCCCGAAGGCGTTCTGCGCCGGCTCCGACATCGCCGAACTCGACAGCTACGCGACGCCCTGGGACTTCCGCAATCGGGACGATTATTGCGACGCGATCCACACGCTGCTGAAACCCACCATCGCCGCAGTCAACGGCTATGCGCTCGGCGGCGGGCTCGAGACCGCATTATCGTGCGACATCCGCATCGCGTCGTCCACCGCGCGCTTCGCGGCGCCCGAGATCAAGCTCGGTTGGATCGGCGGCGGCGGCATGGCGGCGATGCTGGCGCACTCGATCGGCATGTCGAACGCCGCGCTGATGATCATGACCGGCGATCCGGTCGATGCGGAAACCGCGTTGCACTGGGGCCTGATCAGCGAAGTCACCGCGCCCGAGGCGTTGATAGACCGCGCGCGTGCCATCGCCGAGGCCATCGCCGCGCGAGCGCCGATCGCGGCGGAGACCGCAAAGCTCAACCTGCGCGCAGCGGTGTCGATGCCGCTCGACAAGGCGATGGAGTATGAGCGCGACCTGCAGACGATCTGCTTCGCCACCGCCGATGCGGCGGAAGGCCGCGCCGCCTTCAGGGAAAAGCGTGCGCCGATCTTCCGGCGCCGCTGATTACTTCACCGAGCGGATCGGCAGGACGAACATCGAGCCTGCGAGCACGAACAGGATCGCGGCGACGAAAAGCACGCGATAATCGTTGCCCGACACGCTCAGCATCCACGCCGCCATCACCGGGCTGAGTATTTGCGGGATGTTGACCGCGGTGGTCAGGATGCCGAGATCCTTGCCGGTCGCATCGTCGTCCGCAGCCCCGTCGGCCCGTGTGGGCAGCACCTGAGTCATCAGCGCCATGTCGACCGACATGAACGCGCCGTACCCGAGGCCGATCAGCACCGCGTAGATATACATGCCCTGCATCGTCGGCATCAGCAGTGGGACCATCAGCGCCACGCCCATCGTCAGGCTCGACAGGAACACCAGCGGCTTGCGCCGGCCGATGGCATCGGAGACCAGCCCCGATCCGAACCCCGACAGCACCAGCGCAACGAAGGTGATCGACGACAACGTCGCGATCGTCCGGTTCGAGTCGGCGACACTCAAATGGATATGGTCCTGCAGGATGTAGAGCAGGTAGGTGACGATCCCCTGATAACCCATGTAGATCGTGAACCGGCCGAGGAACGCCCAGGCGAAATCAGGATGCGCGCGTGGGCTGATCCAGAAGGATTTGAAGAACGACCGCAAGTCGAGCGGCGCGCGGGGACGCGGCGATTCCGTGATGCGCGGTTCGGGGTTGAGCAGCACGAACAGGATGCAGACGACCGCGATGGCGCCAGCGAACAGCGCATAAGCGAGCACGATATGCGCGGCGATCGACCCGGCAAGGACGATGCCCACTGTTCCGCCCGCGGTCATCCCGGCGCCGACGAACCCCGACGCGGTGCCGCGCTCCTCGGGACGGAACCGGTCCGCGACGATCGTCGTGATCGCCGCCTGCATCGAATTCAACGCGACCGCGGCGACCACCCACAGCGTCGTGATCAGCCAGAGGTCACGCACCTGCGACACCGCGAACAGGCTGGCACCGCCGATCAGCGCGCCCGCGACGATCCACGGTGTCCGCCGGCCCCAGCGCGTCCGCGTCCGATCTGAAAGTGCGCCGGCAATCGGAGTCGCGAGCGTGCTGAACACCGAGGTGACCGCGAAGACGATCGCGAGATCGCGCGACTTGTGCTCATGGTCCAACGCCTCGATCTGGTTGGGCAGCAGCACCGACAGCACGCCGCAATAGAGCGCGAGGAGGACGAAGAAGACCGCGGTCAGCGACCCAAGCAGCACCCACTTGGCGCGCCCCACGGCATGCCGTTCGCCCGCCAGCAGCGCCGCGGCATCGTCCGCCCGCATAGCCATCGCTTCGTCCATCGGTCTTCTCTCCCTGGGCCTGCGACGGGTTCGTCGTCAGGCGCTCGCCAGCCGTGGCAGCATCGGTGGCGCGCCCATGGCGCCGCGATCGACCAACATCGGACGGTGCCAGTCCCGCCGTGCCGTGTCGCTCAGCACCAGCCCGTGGCCGGGCGCCTCAGATCCCCAGATGAACCCGTCGCGCATCGGATAGGTCGTCTCGACCAGATGGTCGAAATTCTGGTAGCTGTATTCGAGCCAGTCGACCTCAGGCAGCGCGAGCGCCATGTTGACGCCGATCTCGAGGAAGCTGTTCCCAAGCGAGACAGGCACACCCATGTCGGCGGCCAGCCAGCCGATCCGCATGACGTCGGTCACATGGCCATGCACGTTGAGCATGTCGGTCGCGCCCGCTTGCATCAGCGCGCGCTTGCCCGATGCGTCGAGATATTCGCCCGAATTGACCAGCGTAGGCCCAGCGGTTTCGCGCAGCACGCGCAGGCCGTCGAAATCATGGCGCAGCACCGGGTCCTCAACCCAGAAGATCGGATGCCCGGCGGCGCGCATCGCGTCGAGGTTGGCGATCGTCTGCTTGGGCGACCAGGCTTCGTTGGCGTCGATCATCACGGTCGCGCTCTCGCCGACCGCTTTGCGGAGCAAGTCGAGGCGGTGGATGTCGCGGTCGAGGTCGGGATGCCCGGCCTTGATCTTAAACGCCGTGAACCCCTGCGACGCGGCGATGCCGAACAGTTCGGAGAAGTCGTGATCGGACAAATGGAAATCGAGCCCGCTGGCATAGGCGCGCGCCTTGTCGCGACGCGCGCCGAGCAGTTTCCAAAGCGGCAGCCGGACCGACTTCGCGAACAGGTCCCAGACCGCCTGCTGCAACGCCTCCTCGCACGGCAGCGACAAGCGCCGGATGTTGCCCCCGCGCGGCCGTGAGACGCGGTGCGCCACCGCCCCGGCCAGATCGCCCTCCAGCGTCGGCCAGACCTCAGTACGGAACATGCGCACCATCTCGGCTTCGTCGGGCAGCGGGTGGAACAGGCTCTGGATGAAGCCCAGGCCCACCGAGCCATCCTCGCCGACGAGTTCGAGCGCGGCGACGTTGACGTCGTCGGCGCGGACCTGACTATCCCCGATCAGGCGATCGCGAAGGAACTGGAATCGGGTGATTCGGAAGTCGACTATGCGCATGATCGACGGTACACTCTTTCCAGATGGTCGTTTTGAAATATCAGTACTAAGGTGAGATATGGCAGCTAAGGGAACGGTGCAAGCGCAATTTTCGGGCGTCGAGAGCACTGCCGTCATACCGGTGGAGACGGTGCGGCTGAGCGATATCGCCTATCGAAAAGTGCTGGAAGGACTGTTCGACCGGACGGTGCCGGCCGGCGCGTTCGTGTCGCAGAACGACCTCGTCAACCTGCTCGACATCCCGGTCCAGCCCTTGCGGGATGCGCTTCGGGTGCTCGAGGCGGAGGGCGTGCTGACGATTCATCCGCGCTCAGGCATCCAGTTTCTCAAGCCCGACCTGGAGCTTGCGCGCAGTACCTATCAGTTCCGCACGATCATAGAGCGGCCCGCCGCAAAGACCTTTGCCGAGACGGGCAGCGCGCAGGAGATCGCGCTGCTGACCAAGGATCATCGCACGCTGATGAAGCGTATCGAGGAGGGCCAGTTCGACGCGCGAGTCACGGCGCGGTTAGGCGAACTGGAGGAGCGGCTGCACGGCGGGATGATCGCCAGCTTGCGCAATCCGTTGGTCGAAACGACGGCGCGGCGGCTCAAGAACTATGTCACGCTGATCCGGCTCGATCGCCTGATGACGCCGCCGTTGGCGCTGCGCACGCTGCGCGAGCATCTCGATATCCTCGAAGCCGCCGGCGCCCGTAATGGCGATGCTGCGGAACTCGCGGTTACGAACCATTTCCAGGCAGCACTGCAGCGCATCCTCGGGATGTTCTAACGCGCATGCGCATCTTCGACTCGCATCAGCATTTCTGGCGGCTGGATACGCCGGGCCATGCCTGGCCCGACGCCGACTGGCCGTCGATCCACCGCGACTTCCTGCCCGACGATCTGCGCGCCGCCGCTCGCGGCGTCGATCTCGTCGGCACAGTGCTGGTGCAATCGCAGCCCGACGATCGCGATACCGACTGGATGCTCGCGCTGGCGGCGCACGATCCGCTGATCGAGGGCGTGGTCGGTTGGGTCGATCTCGCAGACCCCGGTGCGCTCGCGCGCATCGCCGAATTGGCGACGCACCCCAAGCTCAAGGGCCTGCGTCCAATGCTGCAAGGGATGGCGGATACCGAATGGATCCTGTCGCCCGCGGTCGGCCCGGCTATCGAGGCGCTGATCGCCGCAGGGCTGCGCCTCGACGCGCTGGTCGAACCGCGTCACCTGCCCGTCCTGCCCCGGCTCGCGGCGCGCTGGCCGGAGCTTGCGATCGTCATCGATCACGCTGCCAAGCCGCCCGCGGCGAGCGGCGGCCTCGATCCTTGGCGCGAGGCGATTGCCGTCTGCGCGCGACTGGGCATGTCCTGCAAACTCTCCGGGTTGCGCACCGAACAGGCGCCCCGCCAGTCCGCGCAAGAACTCGCTCCGTACGTTACCCATCTCGTCGACTGTTTCGGCGACCGCCTGATGTGGGGCAGCGACTGGCCCGTGCTGATCCATGCCGGCGACAGCTACCATGACTGGATCGAGACATGCCGACAGCTCGCCGGCGTCGATCCGGCGGGCGAAGCCTGGCTGTTCGAAGGCGCCGCCCGTCGCTTCTACGGGCTTGAGGGTTGACACTGACGTATTAAATAATTCATCTGAAATATCAGTTGGAGCGGATCATTGGTGGACTTGGCCTCTTTGGGTGCGTT
This sequence comes from Sphingomonas rhamnosi, assembly GCF_036663615.1. Classification (NCBI taxonomy): domain Bacteria; kingdom Pseudomonadati; phylum Pseudomonadota; class Alphaproteobacteria; order Sphingomonadales; family Sphingomonadaceae; genus Sphingomonas; species Sphingomonas rhamnosi. The sequence goes on along the minus strand of NZ_JAXOJJ010000003.1, from coordinate 378,339 downwards.
GGGTTTCGGCGCTGGATCGATCGGCAACCTGTATCGGGCCATGTCGGACGAGGCCGCGGCGGCAACGCTCGACGCTGCCTGGGATGCCGGTCTGCGCTATTTCGACACCGCCCCGCATTACGGCTTCGGGCTTAGTGAGAAGCGCGTCGGCGCGGCGTTGGCACGCCTCGATCCGCACGAGACCGCGGTGATCTCGACCAAGGTCGGCCGCCGGCTGAACCCGGTGCCGCACGCCGACCTGACCACGCTGCGCCAAGCCTTCGCCAGCCCCGAACCGTTCGAAAGCGCATTCGACTACACCCGCGACGCGGTGCTGCGCTCGCATGACGAGAGCAAGGCGCGGCTGCAACGGACGCGGATCGATATCCTCTATGCGCACGACATCGGCCGCTTCGCGCACGGCGACGCGCATGAGCAGCGGATGCGCGAGTTCCTCGACGGCGGCTACCGCGCCATGCGCGAACTGCGCGACAGCGGCGCGGTCGGCGCGATCGGAGTGGGCGTCAACGAGACCGCGGTGTGCGAAGAGGTCCTCGCGCATGGCGATCTGGACGTGATCCTGCTGGCCGGCCGCTACACCTTGCTCGAACAGGCGCCGCTGGACAGCTTCCTGCCCCTGTGCACGCGGCGCGGCGTCAAGATCGTCCTCGGCGGTCCGTATAATTCGGGCATCCTCGCCAAGGGCGTTCGCGGCGGTGGCGAACTGCATTACAACTACAGCCCCGCCCCGCCCGAGATCGTCGCACGTGTTGCCGGCATCGAGGACATCTGCGCGGCGCACGCGGTGCCGCTGGCCGCGGCCGCACTGCAATTTCCGCTCGCGCATCCGGCCGTCGTCTCGGTGATCCCCGGCATGGCGAGCCCACACCAGGTGGCCGAGGCCGTGCGGCTGATGGCGCTGCCGATCCCCGCGGCGCTGTGGAGCGACCTCAAACAGGCGGGTCTGATCCGCAAGGACGCGCCGGTGCCAACCCTTCAACCCACAATCTAGGATCATCCGCATGGGCCGCCTTCAAGGCAAGATCGCCGTCGTCACCGCCGCCGGCCAGGGCATCGGCCGCGCCAGCGCCGAACTGTTCGCGCGAGAAGGCGCGCAGGTCATCGCCGCCGACATCAATCCCGACACGCTGGCCACGCTCGAGGGATGCGCGACGCACGCGCTCGACCTGACCGACGGCGCCGCGATCCGCGCGTTCGCCGAGACGATCGGTGGCATCGACATTCTCTTCAACTGCGCAGGCTTCGTCCATGCCGGCTCGCTGCTTACCACCGACGAGGAGGATTTCGACTTCTCCTTCGATCTCAACGTCCGCTCGGCGTACCGCATGATCCGGGCGTTCCTGCCCAGCATGATCGCGCGCGGCGGCGGCTCGATCGTCAACATGGCCTCGGTCGCTGGCACGATCATCGCGGTGCCCAACCGCTTCGTCTACGGCGCGTCGAAAGCGGCCGTCGTCGCGCTGACCAAGTCGGTCGCACTCGACTTCGTCGGAGACGGCATACGCTGCAACGCGATCTGCCCGGGCACCGTACAATCGCCGTCGCTCGACCAGCGCATGGCCGCGACGGGCGACGCGGACAAGGCGCGGTCCGATTTCGTGGCCCGCCAGCCGATGGGGCGGCTGGGCGATCCCGCCGAGATCGCGGAACTCGCGCTGTATCTGGCGAGTGATCTGTCGTCCTATACGACGGGCACCGCCAACGTGATCGACGGCGGCTGGTCGAACGCATGAGCCAGCGTATCTGCCTTGCGCTCGATCTGGTCGATGATGCCGAAGCGATCGCGGAGTATGAGCGCTGGCACCGGCCCGGGAACACGCCGCCCGCGGTCACGCAATCGATCCGCGATGCCGGCATCACCGACATGCAGATTTATCGTGCTGGCACCCGGCTGTTCATGATCATCGAGGCCGACGACAGCTATGCGCCCGAGCGCAAGGCCGAGGCCGATGCCGCGAACCCGGCCGTCCAGCACTGGATCGCGCTGATGGCGCCGTTCCAGCGCCCGGTCCCCGCCGCCGGGCCACGCGGTAGCTGGATCGAGATGGATCGCATCTTCCGGTTGACCGAGCACCGCGGCACGGCAGACCCCGCCCCATGATAGCCCCCGCATGATCGCTGGCGCATGATCATCGCCTCGACGCTCGACTTTCGCGAAGCCGCGCGTCGACGGCTGCCCCCCTTCCTGTTCCATTACGCCGATGGCGGCGCCTATGCCGAGCAGACGCTCGCGCGCAACACCGCCGACCTGGCCAGCCTGGCGCTGCGCCAGCGCGTGCTGCGCAACGTCGCTGATGTCGATCTGACGACCAGCCTTTTCGGGCGGACTCAGGCGATGCCGGTGGCGCTCGGGCCGGTCGGCATCGCCGGCATGTTCCGCCGTCGCGGAGAAGTGCAGGCGGCGCGGGCTGCCGCAGCGGCGGGCGTCCCCTTCTGCCTGTCCACCGTGTCGATCTGCTCGCTTGGCGAACTGACGCGCGCCGTGCCGAGCCCGATCTGGTTCCAGCTCTACGTCATCCGCGACCGCGCGTTCATGCGCGACTTGGTGGCGAGCGCGCGAGAGGCGGGTGCACAAGCGCTCGTGTTCACGGTCGACATGCCGGTGCCCGGCGCGCGCTACCGCGATGCGCATTCGGGCATGTCGGGCGCACGGGCGCCGTTGCGGCGGGCGATGCAGGCGCTGACGCATCCGCGCTGGACGTGGGACGTCGGTATCCACGGACAGCCGCACCGGCTCGGCAACCTAGAACCTTTGCTCGGCAAGGCGAGCGGCATGAACGACTATATGGGCTGGCTCGCCACCAATTTCGATCCGTCGATCGGCTGGGCGGACCTCGACTGGATCCGCAGCGAATGGAAGGGCCCGCTGATCATAAAGGGCATCCTCGATCCCGACGACGCACGCGCGGCGGCCGATATCGGCGCGGACGGGATCGTCGTTTCCAATCATGGCGGCCGGCAACTGGACGGCGTGCTATCGTCGGCACGGGCGCTGCCGGCGATCGCCGACGCGGTGCGCGACCGGCTGACGATCCTGGCGGATTCCGGCGTACGGTCCGGTCTGGACGTCGTCCGCATGCTCGCGCTCGGCGCGCAAGGCGTGCTGTTAGGCCGCGCGTGGCTTTACGCGCTTGCCGCACGCGGCGAGGCCGGTGTCGCGCAGTTGCTCGACCTGATCGACCGAGAAATCCGCGTGGCGATGGCGCTCACCGGTGTGCGCCGTATCGACGAGATCGACCGCTCGCTGCTCGCCTAACGCGCGGGCATCACGTCGATCGCCGAAACGATCGCCTCCCCCGTGTTACCGCGGAAATCGAGCTTGAGCACACCGCGCTCGGCGACCGCGGGCAGTTCGATCCGCGTCGCGCGCAACGGACCACCGGCCAGCGCGGCCACGTCGATGCCATCGCGGCGCGCGCCACCGGTGACGACCACCGAGAAGACGCGTTTGCCTGGCGCTTCGGTCGGCTCCATCAGGTGCAGCGTCACGCGGTAGCGCCCGTCGGGCACCGGCAGCGCATAGGAAAAGGCCGAACCCGCCCGCCAGCTTGCGTAGAGCTCCGGTGCGGCCGCGCCCACCACCGTCTTCGTCGCCTTTGGCGTTGCCCCGGCGCCGCTGGCGTACAATTCCTTCTGATACGGGTTCAGCGTGAAGCCGGTGCCACCGGTGAAGAACGCGTCCGAACCGTAGCGCGTGCCATCGGCGAGCGTCACGCCCGTCAGCGAACCCGTCCGCAGGTGCAGCGCATCCGCAGGCCCCACATAGCGCCAGCGCACTTCGTCGGTCACCGACTTGCCGCCGACCCGCGCCGAGACCGTGACGCGGTTATCCCCCGCTGCCAGCCGCACACCCGGCCAGGTGCAGACGTGATCGGCGCAAGTCGCGCTGCCGATTGGCCGCCCGTTGACTGACAGCATGGCCTGCCCAGCGTTGCTGTAGGCGCGAACATCGGTAACCGGATAGGCGCGATCGACATAGCGCCGGCCGGTCAGGTACAGCAACGGGTCGCTGCTCCACGCCGCCTTGTAGAACCAGAAGGCGTCTTTCCGGACCTTGCGATCGAACGTCACCAACCCCTTGGTATTGATGTCGAAGCTGTCGCCCTCCTCGCGCAGGTCGCTGGTCGCGTCGAACATCTGCCAGACATAGCTCCCCCACAGGAAGTCGAGCGGGGCGAGCCCCTTCCACGACAGTTCGTGGACGGCGCTCTGCACTTCCTCGGGTTGCGGGCGATAGATGCTCTCGATCCGGCCGCCATAGGGGTTGTCGGTATGCTGCGAGATCGCCCCGCCCGCGCCATATTCGCCCACGCCGATCGGCAGTTGCGGCCGCTGGCGATGCAGCGCGGACATCACAGCGCCGAGCTTGCCTGCTTCCTCGGCATGACCGGAGCCATACCAGCCGAGATAAAGATTATACGCGACGGTATCCGCGGTCCCCGAGGTACGATCGACACCTGTTTCGCGCTCGCCCGGCAGCGGCTCGCAGCAGACCGCGATGGTCGTCGGCCGCTCGGGGTCTTCGACATGCGCCAGCTGGTCGAGATTGCTCATCAGCGGCCGTGCGTTGGAGGGAGTCAGTCCCTTCGACGTCCAGTTGGTGATCTCGTTGCCGATCGACCAGGTCGCGACCGACGGGTGGTTGTAGTTCTGACGGATCAGTTCGCTCAGCTGCTGCCGCGCGCTCGCCACCATTTCGGGACTGGCATCGCGTTCGCCGGGAAGCGCGGCCAGGTTCACCAGTCCCAGTTCGGCCCACAGGACCATGCCGTCGCGATCGGCGAGATCGTAGAAGGGCTGCGCGTGATTATAGTGCGACAGCCGTACCGAGTTGGAGCCCATCTCCTCGATCAGCGCCATGTCCTCGGCATGGTCGGCGTCGGACAGCGCCCAGCCCTTGTCCTGCCGATCCTGGTGCCGCGTCACGCCGTGCAGCGGCGTCGGCTTGCCGTTCAAGATGAAACCGCGCGCCGCGTCGATCTTCATCGTACGCAGGCCGAGCGGTTGCTCGACGCGATCGAGCAGCCGCCCCGCGCTGTCGAGCACCTCCACCGTGGTGCGATAGAGATAGGGGTCGGCGCGTCCGTTCCAGCGACGCGGCCGCGCGATGGCCAGGGTCGCGAGGCTTTCCGATGCACCGCCAGCGGGCACCTGCACGCGCCGCTCGTCGGTCGCGACCTGCTTGCCGGCCGCATCGGCCACACGGGTGCGCACCGTCAGCGGCGCGAGACGCGCACCTGTGTTGCGCAGGCGGGTGCGGATCGAGACGCTCGCGGTCCGGTCGTCCAGAGAAAGCGTGCGTTCGTAGACGCCGGCGCTGCCGAGATCGAGCAGGTCGACATGCTGCGCGCCGACGACCATCATGCTGACCGGCCGATATAGTCCGCCATACATGAAGAAGTCGCCCGAGATCGGCACGATATGCCGCGTCGCGCTACCCGGGTCGGGCTTCGAATTGTCAACGCGAACCGCCAGCACATTGTCGCCGCCGTCCTGCAAGGCATCGGTCGCATCGAAGCGAAAGCGCGAGAAGGCGCCCTCGTGGCGGCCGAGCCGCTTGCCGTTCAGCCAGACGTCGGCGACGATGCTGGCGGCATCGAACTGCAGGAATACGCGCGCACCCGCCGCCCTGCGCGGTGCGGCGAAGTGGAGGCGATACCAGCCTATCCCGCGAACTGCGTTCGCATCCGCACGACGGATCGTCTGATAATTGCCGAGCTTGTTCCAGGTGTGCGGCACAACGACCGAGTCCCAACCGCGATCGTCGAACGCCGGCGTCGCAGCCGCTTCGCCCGCGGGACCGCCAAGCTGGAACTTCCATCCCGTCGCGAGTGCAATTTCGCTGCGTCCGGCCTGCGCCTGGACCGCCACGGGGGCGAGCATCGCCGCAAGTACCGCCGCTCCGTGCATCGTCATCCGAGTATGTGCCATGCTAGCCCCTTTTCCGCGCCGCCGGGACGCTGCGCTTGCCAAGGAACCGGTCGGCAAAGCCGATATAGCGAGCCCAGTCCCAGGCGGTGATGTCGTGCGCGCCGGTGCGCAGGTGATAGCTGATCCGCGACGAGATGGCCGCGCCGGCCGCCGGCATGACGTGGCCATCGAGCCCTTCGCCTGTCAGCATACGGTAGACCGGGTCGGCACCCGCAGCGGCGAGGAACTCGCCCTTCGGATCGGACCACCAGTCCTCGCTCGCGCTGGCGATGTAGACGGGTCGCGGCGCGATCAGCGCGACGAGTTCGTGCGCGTCGACCGGCAACTCGGCCTCGCGATCCGCATAGGTCTTGAACACCGGCGCGAACCAGTAATTGTTCATTACCCGGATCGTCTCGCCGAAGCGGCGGCGATACAGCGATGCACCGCCCTCCCCCGAATCGTTCGCGATGACCGCCGCGAAGCGCTGGTCGCTGGCTCCTGCCCACAGGGCGACCTTGCCATAGCGCGAATGGCCGATCGCGATTAGCCGGTGCGCGTCCACCGCGGGATCGGTGACTAGGTAATCGACCACGCGGCTCAGCCCCCAGGCCCAGGTCGCGATCGCGCCCCAGCGATCGGGTGCGCCGGGGCTGGTGCGGAACCAGGGCTGGATGCTTTCAGCGACTTTGCCGTCCCCATCGGGATAGAGGTCGCCGGTGAAATAGGTCGCAACGCCGTATCCGGCGCGCAGCAGCTGCTCGACCGGCCACTGGCTTGCGTCGGTACCGCGAGACTCCGCTGTGGCGCTGCCCTTGCGGATGCCGCTCGCCGGCGTCACCCAATTGTGCGTGATCGTCACCGCGGGATCGGCCGTGACCGCCTGGTTACCGTGGAAATTCGGGCCGACGAACACCGGCACCGGCCCCTTCGCGTTCGCCGGAAGGTACAGCAACACCATCAGCTGCGGCCCGTGTTCGGTGCCGTCGATCAGCACGCGCACCTGTCGGCGCACCGCCAGCCCGCCGAGCGCATGGCGATCCGTCTCGACTACCACGAAGCGTTGCCGACGCGGCGGCGGCGGCGCGACGCCGTAGATACTGTGCTCGAACGCGCGCAGCAGTTCGGGCCGACGCTCGCGCTGCCACATCCGCGCGCTGGTCACCTGCCGCCCGTCGGCCATCCGCAACGCATCCGGCAGCGTGTAGGCCGACACTTTCGCCTCGTCGCGATTGCCGTCCAGCTGCGCCGCCGCCGGCGTGGCGGCGACCAGCACGCCCGCGATCGCCAGCCTCGAGAACAGGGACATCGGCACGGTCTCCCCGTTAGAAGTTGATGTGGAAGCCGAGTTGATAGCTGCGATCGAGCTGGTTGGAGACGGTCGGGATGTCGGGCGATCCGTAATACTGGACCTGATAGGCCGACGACAGGTTCACCGCGTCGAACTTGATCGAGAGGTGGGGGTTGAGCGTGTAGGTCGCCGAAAAGTCGAGCGACTCCTGCGGCGCATTCCACAAGGTGCGACCAGCGGTATCGGCGAAGTTGGTCTGCACGCTCCGCGACCGCCAATTGTACGAAACGTGGAGCGATACCGGCCCCTTCTCGTAGATCCCGGTGACGTTGTAGGCGTTCTTCGAAAGCAGATCGGCGGGCACCGACACCGGCTGGCCGACGACCGGCAACGCGCTGTAGACATGCGTGAAATTGCCCTGGAACGCCAACCCGCTGAGCAGCCCCGGCAGGAAATCGAAGAACTGCTGATAGGTGACTTCGAAGCCCCGGATCTTCCCCGCGCCGGTATTGCGCGGGCGGGTGATCTGGTAGGGCTGGCCGTCGATCTGCTCGGTTTCCGCGAATTTCTGCGTGAAGCCGGTGACATCCTTCTGGAAGGCCGCCGCCGCGACGTAGTTCGACTTGCCGAAATAATATTCGAGCGAAGCGTCATACTGATCTGCACGCGTAGGGGCGAGATCGGGGTTGCCGCCGCTGCCCGTCTGCGACGGCACGTTGAGCACCAGCGCCGGCGACAGGTTGCCGAATTCGGGACGCGTGATCGCCTTCGAATAAGCGAGGCGCAGGAACAGGTCGGGCGTGAACTTCGCGCGCACGTTCACGCTCGGCAGCCAATTGTCATACGTCGCCTCGCCCGTCACCGGCACGAAGCCGGTGCCGCTGACCGCGTAGACCGACTGGCGGTTGCGCGTCGCAACGTAGCGAAGGCCGAGATTGCCATCGACCGGCAGGCCCAGGGTGAACGCGAACTGCGCCTGCGCATAGGCGGCCAGGGTAGATTCGCGATACTCGTAATGGTTGTTAAGCGGATAGGCCGGGTCGTCGCGGCTGACTCCGACGAGATCGCGCGTGGCCTCCATGTCCTTGATGTACCGGTCCTGGATCTGCAGCCACTGGTTGATCGGCAGGTTGTGGTCGGTGAAGAGGTCGCCAGGCGTCAGCGAACTGACATCGCCGAGCGGTTGCGCCAGCCTTACCGTCTGGCTGATGCTGTAGACGTCGTTGATGACCGTGTGCCTGGCGTAACGGGCGCCGACGAGCAGCGCGGTGAGCGGGCCGTCTGTCATCTCGTATTTCGCGTCCAGCCGGAACGACGGCTCGCGCCCCAGGCTCTGCTGTCCGAGGTCCGAATAGCTGACCGTGCCGGTATAGGCGGCGGGCGAGGTGAGATCGACCCCGGTCACCCCGACGATCGGCGTCGCGCCCGACAGGTCGATGGTGGCGCCGGGCGCGCGGGTCTGAATGATGACGCTGCGCGAATAGAACGGCCCCTTGCTCTCGATATACGAGCCCTCCCCCGCTAGCGAGAAGGCGCCGCTGCTCCAGTTGAAACCGAGCGCGGCAGCGATATTGTGATAGGGATTGTCCGACGCGCCCGTCGACGAGCGCACGAGTGCGTTGGCCAGCGTATAGCGGTCAGGGATGTTGGTCCCGTCCTTGAACGCGACCGGATCCGCCGTGGTGGCGCCGTCGGTCTGCACCGACAATTGCTGCGTATAACTGTGCCCGCCCGAATACGCGTAATTCACGTCGGCATGGAGTTCCAGCGTATCACTCGGCGTCCACTGCACCGCGCCATAGGCGGTCGTGCGCGTGCGCGTGCCCGTCTCGTAGCGCGGACGCACCTGGCTCGGCAGCGTCACCACGTCGCCGGCATCGTTCGGAAAGACGCCGTCGCCGTCGCGATCATACAGGTTGCGGTTATCGGCATAGACGTTGGTCGACACCTGGTAGCCCGCGGAATAGACGCGCTCGAACTGCCCGCCGGCCAGCACCCCCACTTCGCCGATCGGCGTGTCCCAGCGGTTGCTCACGACTCCCGAAAGGCGCGGCGACGCCTTGTTCTGGAAGTCGCTGTAATTGGCGGCGCCGGTCAGCGCCATGTGGAAGCCCTTGAAGTCGAACGGCCGCGCGGTGTGGATGTTGATGAGGCCGCCCAGCCCGCCCTCGATCTGATCGGAGGTCGCAGTCTTGTAAACGTCCAGACCGGACAGGATGTCGGCGGAAAAGTCGAGCAGGTTGGCGCTGCGGTTGGTGGTGGTGAAGAACTGGCGGCCGTTCACGGTCGTCAGCACCTGCTTCAGCCCGTGGATGACGTAGCTGTTGCCCTCGCCACGCGTGTTGCGCGAGACCTGTACGCCGGGAATCCGCTGGAGCGTCTCGGCGATGTTGGTGTCGGGCAACTTGCCGATATCCTCGGCGACGATCGAATCCTGGATCTGGTTGGACGACCGCTTGAGATTGGCGGCGTTCTGCAACGATGCGCGCAGGCCGGTGACGACGATGTCCGGTTCTTGCGGCGCATCCGTCACCGCGGCCTGGCTACCGGCGGCGCTACCTGCCTGCGCCTTTTGTGCGGGGTCTTCCTGCGCTGTCGTCGGCAGCGCTGTCTGCGCGCCTGCCGCCGTCGCGCATAACGCCACCCCACCACACGATACCATCAGGTAGAAACTGCGCTTCATAACCGACCTCTCCTGCGCTTCTACGCTTATCGGTATTTCAGATAGCAGCTGTGGTATCTCAGGCAAGGTCAAACTCGCTGACGGACTTCGCTCACTCCACGCGTACCGAATCGACAGCCAGTGACGGGGCCGTGGCGATATCCAGCACAGCCTCATACGCGCCCGCGTTGATCATCCCCGGCGTCTCGACCGCGACATCCTGCCACCCTTCGCCGCCGGCAAAGCGGACCGGCAGGCGAACGACATCGACGCCGCTCGAATCGCGCAGTCGCCATTCGCCCTGCAGCGCCGTGCCGGCGTTCCAGAAGCGCAGGCGGAAGCGGTGGCTCCCTGCGACATCGGTCAGCACGGGCCAGGCGATCCGGCCGGCGCCCGATCCGAACTGGACGTAACCCTGTCCGCCATATCCTTTCAGGCCTGTCGCGACCGCGCCGCCCGTGACCTTGCCGGCTTCCGCTTCCTTCAGCCCCGCATCACGCGCGAAGCTGAACTGCCCGGGGGCGTAGGGGGAAACCAGTGCGCGGCGGAACAGCGTCGGCATGTCGGTGCGCAGCGTGATCCGTTCGTCCGCCGCCAGCTTGCGCTGCGCGAAGTGCACAGGCGTGACGCGCTCCGGCATGGCAAGCCCGGCGGACAGGGTGGTGGCAGTCCAGCCTGGGGGTGGGGGCCCCTCACCTGCCACCGCGAGATAAGCCATGATCGGCACCTTCGCCGTCGCCACCAGGTCGCCCTGCTCACCCGCTGTCAACGCTTCGGCATCGAGCAATTCATACGGCAGACCGGTCCACCGCGCTTTGGTGGTCGTCGACGCCAATTCGGCATTGTCGACATAGCGTCGCAGCATCGGCGCCGCCTCCGGCCCGACGGCCAGCAGGTCGCTGTCGATCTCCGGCGCCGCCCCGCGGACCGGTCCCGCCCGGGCGATCGCGATCGCCGAGATCATCGCCTGTCCCGCCTGCGTGCGCGGGAATGCGATTTCCATGACCCCGCCCACCGCGGTGACCGTCACGACCTTCTTCAACGCCGTTTCGAAGCCGGCCTCGGCGAACACGTCGAGGTCACGCAGCACCGCCCGGCCATCCACCGCCACGTCGAACCGCCGCCAGCCGCGCGCGTCGATGCCCGTCCGCCCGTACCAGGGCTCGGCGAAATAGAGCTCCACGCGGTAGCGGCCGGCTGGCACCTTGAAATGATAGCGCAGCGCGTCTCGGCCATACCGGCTCGTCTGGAAAAGGGCCGGGGTGTCGCTACCGGCGATGGTGTCGAAGGTCTTGGTCCGGCTGCCGAGCGCGGGATCGAGCTCCGGATAAGTATCCGCCCAACTGGTCCAGCCCCACTCGGCGCCCTTCACCCAGTGGCGGTCGCCCGACCAAGTCTGGCCCGCGGCATCGCGCAACGCCGCACCGCCTGCATTCACCCGGTAGAGATAGGTCATGCCGGCAACGCCCCGCGTGAGCCCCGGCTGTCCGGCACCCGGCACCTTGCTGCCCGGCGCCGACGGCAGCAGCGGCAGGCGAACGCTGTCCGTAGCGCGCGCATCCACGCACCGGGCCATCAGCGTGTCGTAGCGCACCGCGACCTTTTCCCAGCGGAAGCGCTGCTCGGCATCGCGGCGACGCTGACCGAGCGAGATGCGGCCCGCAGCGTCGTTGAACAACTCTACCGTGTCGCAGTTTGAATAGACCTCGATCCCCGACCGCACCCCCGGGGTCGCCCAGCGGTCGGGCCATGTATGCGAAACGAGGTAGACGATCGGCGCGACGCTGCGCGGAACCTGCCGCGCACGGAACATGTAATAGACGTCGAGCGGCTCGCCCCACAGCGTCATCAGCCCCTTGTTGTTGGCAGGGCCGACATGGTCGAGCTCGCGCACCCCGTCCCAGATCTGCGTCCCGTCGCTGCGCATCGGCCGCCCCGGATTCTCATGGGTGGTAAGCAGCCAGTGGAACTGGCCGACGCTGCGCTCGGCAACGCCGTCGGCCAGCCGCGCCTTCTTCTGCATCAGCGCCGCCATCCGATCCTCGGAGAACGGGCGCTCGCCATAAGGCGCCTCGGCATGCAGCCCCAGGCTGCGCCATGCGCCATATTCGCCGACCAGCGCCTGCTTCACCATTTCCTCGCCGTAGCGATCGGGGTCGCCGCCATAGGTGCCGGACCAGTTCTGCGGCACGTTCCAGTCCGTGCCCTCGCCGCCATTGCACGTCGTTACCAGCCGTTGCTCCGACGCGGTCGGGTCGAGTGCGCGAATCACCGCCACCGCCTCCTCCGCGAATGCCTTTGGCAAGCGGCTTTCGTTCTGCAGCCCCCAGAGGAATACGGCGGGATTGTTGCGCCGCTCGCGCACCCAGTCGCTCATCAGCGTCTTGAAATTGGCACGAAACGCCGGGTTGTCGAACCACAGATGCGAGCTGAACTGCGGCCACCACAACAGTCCGTCGTGCGCGATCTTGTCGCCATAAGCGAGATTGTGCGGGTAGTGCGCGTCGCGAAACGCGTTGAACCCCGCCGCCTTCACCTGCTCGACGCGTGCCGAAACCTGAGCGGGCGAGAAGCTATGCGAGGCGCCAAGCAGATGCTCATACTCCCCCACGCCCCGGACCGAGAACGGTGCGCCGTTGAGATAGAGCCGCCGCGCGCCGCTGGGATCCGCCCGGATCTCGACGCTGCGGATGCCGTAGGGCGTGCTGGCCTCGTCGATCACCCGCCCCCCTTCCATCAGGCGCGCGCGCAACGTGTAGAGCGTCGGCGCGGCGGGCGACCACAGACGCGGCTTGGCGATGGCCGACAGCGCGCGATCGATCGTCTGCGATCCGCCCGCAGCCAGCGCGATGTCGGCCTGTTGGCTGGCGACGACGCGGCCGGCCGGATCGAGCATCTCGCCGACCAACCGGAAGCGGCGTTCGCGCGCCGAGCGGTTCTCGATCTCGGTCCGCATCGTCAGCTGCGCCTGCCGCGTGTCGATCGCACCGATCCGGCCCCAGGCGTAGATGCCGAACGGACGGACGCGTAGCGCGTCGCTGCGAACGACGCGGACCGGACGGAAAATGCCGAAGGGCTGCGAGCCCTCGCAACAGCCGCCGTCGGCCTGATCGTCGCCGGACACCCATGGGAGGTCGGTGATCCCCGCCGGATTGTCCACGCGGACGGCCAACACGTTGTCGCCGCGCCGTACCGCCTCGGTCACGTCCACCGTGAAGGCGGTCAGACCGCCGGCGTGACGGCCGACCGGCCGGCCGTTCAGCCACACCGTGGCATAGCTGTTCACGCCCTCGAACATCAGCGCGATGCGCTCGTCGGCCCGCGCTGGATCGATAGTCAGGTGCGTGCGGTACCAGGCCACGCCGTGGCGCGCGCCGCGTACCACCTGCCGGTCATAGGCATAGCCCTGCCAGTTATGCGGGACCGACACCGTCTGCCACTTGCTATCATCCACACCAATTCGCGCCAAACCATCGTTGGACTGTCCCGTCGCATCCGCATCGAACAGGACGGTCCGCCAGACGGTCGCCACGGCGCTCTCTTGGCGTGGCCCGGCGTGAGCGGAGCTGGTCGTCACCATGGCGGAGACGAGCAGCAGGATCGTCGCCAATGTCCGTGCAACCAAGCTGCGGTTCCAATCCATGACGATTCCTCTGATATTTCTTATATTGCTTTTGATATTGCAACAGCGATAGCAGTTTGCTGATGTCGCTGCATACCCCTTCGATCGACCCCATGATCACCCGCCGGTCCTTGCTGCAGTCAGCTACTGCGGCAGCCATCGTGTCGACCTCCGGCATCGCCGAGGGCGCAGAGCCATCCGATGCGGTGTCCAGCACTGACCCTGCCACGCTGATGTGGCATGCCAAACCTGCCGGCCAGTGGCAGGAGGGCTATCCGATCGGCAACGGCCGCATCGCCGCGATGATCCTCGGCCAAGTCAAGCGCGAGCGCGTGCAACTGAACGAAGGGACGCTGTTCTCTGGCGGGCCGTACGCCAACGTCAATCCGGACGCGCGCGCCGCCCTGCCCAAGGTGCGCGACCTGATCTTCGCCGGCCGCTACGCCGAGGCGGAGGCGCTTGCGGAGCAATCCGTACAGGCCAGACCGATGCGGGAAATGTCCTATCAATCGGTCGGCGACCTGCTGCTCGACTTTGTCGACGTCAACGAAACATCGATCGCCGAATATCGCCGCGAACTCGATCTCGACGCGGCGATCACCACCACGACGTTCGTCTCCGACGGCGTGCGCTACCGTCGAGAGGCGTTCGCGTCGGCGGTGGACGATGTGATCGTGATCCGACTAAGCGCCGACCGTCCCTTCTCGCTGGATTGCCAGCTTGCCAGCGGCCAGCGCAGCCGGGCCGAGGTGACGGGTGATGGCAGGCTGATGCTGCAGGGCGTCAACAACAGCGATTTCGGCATCCCCGGCCGCCTGCGTTTCGCCGCCGGTATCGAGGTCCTGCCGGAAGGCGGCACGATGACGCGCGACGGCATGGCAATCCGTGTGCGCGATGCGCGCGCGATCGTCGTGCTCGTTGCCATCGCCACCAGGTTTCGCTCGCCCGTCGATGTGGGCGGTGATCCCGCGGCGCTGGTCGTGCGCCGTTTGGCCGCCGCACGCGCCAAGAGCTGGCCGGCGTTGCGCGACGCGCATTGCACCGATCATCGCAGCCTGTTCCGACGCCTGTCGATCGATCTCGGCACCAGCGACGCGGCCAAGCGCCCGACCGACCAGCGTGCCGAACACGCGGTCGATCGCGACGACCCGGCGCTTGCCGCGCTGTTCGTGCAGTTCGGGCGCTACCTGCTGATAGCCTCCTCGCGTGGCGGCGAGCCCGCCAATCTGCAAGGCAAGTGGAACGACAGCAACCGCCCGCCCTGGGGTTCCAAATACACGATCAACATCAATACCGAGATGAACTACTGGCCGGCCGATTCCGGCAATCTCGCCGAATGCGTCGAGCCGCTGACCCGGATGGTCGAAGAACTCGCCATCTCCGGCGCGCATACCGCGCAGGCGATGTACGGCGCACGCGGCTGGGTGGCGCATCACAACACCGACCTGTGGCGGGCCTCGGGGCCGGTGGACCATGCCCGCACCGGGCTGTGGCCGATGGGTGCGGCGTGGCTGTCGTGCCAGCTCTGGGATCACTGGGACTTCCACCGCGACCCCGCCTATCTGCGCCGTATCTATCCGCTGCTGCGCGGCGCGGCGCTGTTCTTCCTTGATACGCTGGTCGAAGATCCGGCCAGCGGCACGCTGGTGACCAATCCCTCGCTGTCGCCCGAGAACGACCATGGCCATGGCAGTACGCTGTGCGCAGGCCCCGCGCTGGACCGCCAATTGCTGCGCGACCTGTTCGACCGCACTGCCGACGCCGCCAAGCTGCTGCGCCTTGACGCACCGCTTCGCCGGCAGCTGATCGAGACACGTGGCAAACTCGCACCCGATCGCATCGGCAAGGCGGGGCAGCTGCAGGAGTGGCTGCTCGACTGGGACGGCGACGCCGTCGAGCCGACTCACCGCCACACCTCGCACCTCTACGGGCTCTACCCGAGCCAGCAGATCGACCTCGACGAGACGCCTGCCCTCGCGGCGGCCACCCGGCGTTCGCTCGAGCTACGCGGTACGGAGGCGACCGGGTGGGCGCTGGCCTGGCGGATCAACCTGTGGGCGCGGCTGCGCGCCGCGCCGAACGCACATGGACTGGTCCGCCGGTTGCTGCAGTCGGCGCCCAATGCACCCGGCATGCTGGGGCTGCAGCCACCGTTCCAGATCGACTGCTTCTTCGGCGGCACGGCGGGCGTGCTCGAGATGCTGGTGCAGAGCCGCACGGACATCATCGACCTCCTGCCCGCGCTCCCCGCCGCCTGGCCGACCGGGCGGCTGACCGGCGTCCGCGTACGCGGCGCCTGTACGCTCGATCTCATATGGCGCGACGGACGCCCGACCAGCTTGGTGCTGCAACCGGAACGTCACGGCCAGCGTAAGATCCGGTTCGCCGGCAAGACCACCAACGTCCGCCTGTCCGCAGGACGGCGCCAGGTGATCGACCTGACGACGCTGGCCTGACGCCTCAGCGCCCGGTCGCGCCGACGGCCCCATACCGCACCGGGCCCGCTGACGGTTCGATCCCTGCTGCGTCGATCACGCGCTGCGCCTCGGCGGGCCAAGCGCTGCCGGCGACGCGGTGATCGTCGAGGATCAGATTGTCGCCATAGGCATCCCAGACGCCGCCGATCGCGTCGGTGTTGTGCCAATTGGCGACCGCGCGGTTGCCGTAGGTCACGCGGAGCGGATAGGACGCCTTGACCGTATTGTCGTTCAGCCACTTGCCCGCGCCGTCGACGACGTTGTTGCGCACCGTGATGCCCTTCGACCCCTCGTCGAGATACAGCGCGATCTTGCCGGCGATGTCGAACACATGGTTTTCGGCGATGACCGTGCCCGGGCTGGCCGACAAATTGTAGATCGCGCCGCCATCCTCGAACAATCGCTTGGCACCGTAGATGCGGTTGTACGCCACCACGCTATTCCGGTGCGTGGTCGCCGTGTCGTAGACCAGATTGGCGGGATGGTCGTAATAGCCGCGCTCGGCCATGCGGTAGATCGGGTTGCCGCCTAGGTCGTTCAGGCCCCAGCCCCAGCCTATCCCGATCGCGTCATAAGGGACGTCGGAAATGTCGTTGTGCAGGATCAGCGCGTTGTCGACATAGGTGCTCAGGATCGCGCTGTTGTCCTTGAACACCTTGCTGACGCTGGCGACGCGGTTGTTGCGGATCACGATGTTGCGCACCGCGAGACTGGCGTTGTCGGGATGATGCGCCGACCGCCCGATCCCGCCGGCGACGATCGCGCCCGCGGCCAGATCGGTGAACACGCTGCGGCTGACGGTGATCGATCGCGCGCCTAGCCCGACGCCGCTCGCATGACCCGCGGCGTCGTTGCCAATGCCGATCCCGACCTGGCCCAAATGCGCGAACACGTCGCCGTCGAACGTGATCCGCTCGGCGGCCGACACCTGCACCGCGCCGGGGATCTGCGCCCAGTCGTTGCGCCGCGTCTCGAACGCGCGACATCCCCAGCTACACGTCCCGATCGGGTCCACCGGATAGCCCGGCGTGACGCCCGTCATGTACGCGCCACTCTGCTGGTTGGCATACCCTTCCGCCGACGACGGCCCCAGCCAACTGGTATAGGAAAAGCGCAGGCCGGTGAAATTCAGGTCGCGCACCGGCCGTTCGGGCGTGCCGCTGATCGACACCAGATAGGCGAGCCGCGGCAGTTCCACCTTCATCCGCGCCGGGTCGGCGCCCGTCGGCGGGCGCAGATACAGCGCCCCCTTGCGGGGATCGAGATACCAGTCGCCAGGCGCGCGGACGAACGCCAGCGCGTTGCCGAGGTAGAGCCGCGCATGTTCCGGGCTGACCGGCTTGCTGATCGTGTCATAGCCCCAGATGTTGTTGGCCCAGCCGGGTTGCCGCATGACCAGCTTGGCGCCGCGGATCGCCTGCGCCACGGCGATGCGATTGGTAAAGAAGCCGGTGCCTTCCACCTCCAGCCGGTCGGGCTGATCGACGCCGCGCAAGGTGGCGAGCGTTTGCGAATCGAGCGCCAGCCCCTCGTTATCGAAGCGTACCTTCGTCCGATCGATGGCGATGCGCGCGCGCTGCGCCAGCACGTCGTCGACCCATATTTGCCGCGCATCGGTACCCGCGGGGACGCTGGCAACATACAGCCCCCGCGCTTTGTCCTGCAGCCGCCACTGCGTCACCGCGACGCTGCCGGACAGCACGGGATTTGCACCGTCGGCGGCGCGCCAGGTTACGCTGTGGCCGTCCTGGCCGCCGTCTACTGAGCGGAACGCGAGCGGGCGGTCGAGCCGGTACACGCCATCCGCGAGCGTGACGGTAACGTCGGCGGCTGCGTTGCGTGTGCGCACCGCCTGTTGCGCGCGCTCGAGCGTGCGGAAGGGGCGTGCGGCGGAGCCATCCGCGGTGTCGTTGCCATCCGGCGCGACGAACAGATAGACCCGCGGCGCGGGCACACGCTCGTCCCAAGGCTGTTTCTGCGCAAGGGCAGTGGCGGACACGGCGAGCGACAACAGGCTGGCGGAATAGAATAGGCGCATCGGACGCTCCGTACGTGAAGGGTTTCGCATGATCAGACCCGGCGCAGCCGGACGGCGATCCAAGGCTTGCCGGGCAATGCCAGCGTCGGGCGCTTGGCGTCCTGCTGGTCGTAGGCCCCCGCTTGCGCCATCGCGAACTCGCCCTCCACCGGCGTGACCGTCATGTTCCAGGTGTCGAGGATGTCGGCGCGGTAGCGATGCAGTGGTTCGCCGGGCTTGCCGGGCACGATCACCTTCCATTCGGACGGCGCGGCGTCGCCGAAATAATGCAGGTAATATTCGAACGGTTTCCCAGCGATGTGATACTCCCACCAGGTCTGGATCGGCTCGATCCCGGGCACCGGCCCGTCTTCCAGCACGCGGCGCAGGAAGGCTAGGCGCGGCGCGCTGTTGCCGACTAGCTTGCCCCCCTGCCCCAGCCACGAACCATCCGCATTGCGTCCGGGCGCGAACGTCTCGCTATGCCCGACATAGGTGCCGCCAATCGTGCCCCACCAGAACGCCGACACCATCTTCTCACCGGTCAGCCTGCCCCAGCGCGCGTCGATGTCGCCCTCGTAGCAGACCTCGTCGAAGATCACCGCCTTCTCGGCGAAGCTGCGGTGCAACTGCGCGGGGATATCGCCGCTGATGGCCGCGCCGTTCTGGATGCTGGCATGCGTGATCCACGGCTTGCGGTTGTCGTAATAGACGTGGAGGTTGTGGATCGACCGCAGCCGATCGTGCGGGTCCGCAGCGACCAGCACCTGGAACAAATGATCCCAGTCGGCGACGGTCTTGGTCTTCACCAGGTCGTATTCGTTGGCCATCGACCACCAGACGTTGCGGAACGCGCCGAAGCGCGCCGCAACGTACCGCACGTAGCGCTCGTCGTCGGCGCGCGTCATGTCCGAATAGCCGCGCTTGGTGTCGTAAGGGTGATACAGGATGACATCCGCCTGGATGCCCAGCGCGTCGAGGCGGCGGATGCGATCCTCGAACCGCCGGAAATAAGCGGGGTCGAACCGCGCCGGGTCCCAGTCGCGCAGGCCCGCGCCGCTGCGCACGAACGGGTCGCTGGCGATCGACGGCACGTTGGGAAACACGCACATCCGCATCTTGTTGAACGGCGCGTGCGTCAGCGTCGCCAGCGTCTGCGCACAGCGTTCCTCGGACTGCAGCGCCCAGGAATAACAGGTCGTGCCGATCTGGCGGAACGGCGCACCGTCGGCATGGACGAAATGATAGCCGTCGTCGGTCATCCGCACCGGACCGTGATTACCGGCGGCTGGCGCGATGCAGTCGAAATCGCCGCGCACGCCGCTCAGCGCCGACGTGCTGCCCTGCGTCGTCCAGCTCCACCGGCCGACGGTCGGCGGACTGAACCGGATGCGGAAGACACCCGCGCCGTCGTAGAAACCCGGCACCACGATCTCGGTCGTGCCCTGGCGAAAGGTCGCCGCGACCTCGACGTCGACGAACGGATTGCCCGTCGAAGGACCATGCAGCACGATCTCGTGCACACCCCATCGTTCGACGCGCGACGGCGCACGCGTCGCGGCGGCCAGCGCACCGCTGCCTGCGGCACCCGCTCCCATCGCCACCGATCCCGCCAGCATCTGCCGCCGCGTGACTGCCAAGCTCCTGCTCCCATCGTTGTTGGCACTCAGGATAGCAGCGGGATTTACAATATCAATCTCTTGTGGTGAGATATCACAATGAGGCGCCATCGCGCTCGGAGAGGACTTGATGACGACCACCCCCGCCACGCTGCACGAGAAACCGGACGGCGATGCCTCCCCCTGGAAGAACACCATTCTCGCAGGGCTCGCCAATTATATCGACGCCGGGTCGATCGTCGCGGGCTCGGCGGCGCTGGCGCTGTGGGTCGAGGCCTACAAGCTGAGCAACAACCTGGTCGGCATCCTCGGCGCGTTCGGCCCAAACGCCATCTCGGCGGGCATCGGCGCACTGATCGGCGGCCGCCTGTGCGACCTGCTCGGTCGCAAGAAGATCTACCAGTACGACATGCTGTTCTACGCTTTCGGCATGCTGTGGCTCGTGTTCGCGATCAACGCCTGGATGGTCGTGATCGGCTTCTTCCTGGTCGGGCTCGCGGTAGGCGCGGACATCCCCGCATCCTGGTCGCTGATCGCGGAGCAGGCGCCGGACGACGCGCGCGGCAAGCATAGCGGCGTCGCGCAGGTGCTCTGGTATCTCGGGCCGACGGTGGTCCTGCTGATGTTCCTGATCTTGTCGCCACTCGGGCTGCTCGGCGCGCGCATCGTCTTCGCCCACCTTGCGATCCTCGCCGTCGCGCTGACCTTCCTGCGCGCGAAAATGCATGAATCGGAACGCTGGCTGGAGGCACAGGGCACCACGGAGCAACCCAAGCCGCGCGCCCGCCTGCGCGACCTGTTCACCCGGCAACATCTGCGCTCGATGGCGTTCCTGGCTGGCATGTACGTGTTCTGGAACCTGTGGGCCGGGGTCAACGGCTTCTTCTTCCCGTACATCCTGCGCACCGTCGGCAACCAGACGCAGGCGACCGCCGTCGCAGTCCAGTGCCTCAGCTTCCTGATCGGTATGGCCTCGATCGCGTTCGTCTTCATGCGTCTTGCCGACCGCGTGAACCAGCGGAAGCTGTTCCTTGCGTCCGCCGTGATCCAGGTAATCGGCATGTCGCTGCTGGCGCTGTTCCCGATGACCCTGCCACTGGCGCTGCTCCACGTGTTCCTGATGTCGTTCGGCCAGGGCTTCGGTGCGCAGAGCTTCTTCCAGCTGTGGAGCGCGGAGATGTTCCCCACGCTGTTGCGCTCTACCGCGCAGGGCGTGATGTTCGCGGTCGTCCGCGTGACGCTGGGCGTCTTCAGCTTCTTCGTACCGGCGCTGACCGCGACCGGATTTACGACGCTGGCGTGGATCCTGACCGGTTTCCTGTTCCTCAGCGGCCTGATCGGATTCCTCGGCGCACCGCGCAACGAGGGCAAGTCGCTCGAGGAGATCGCCGCCGAGCGCGCCGACGCCTAGGCGGACGCGCGGGCGATGGCGTCGTGCCAGCCCGCGCGGATCTCCTGCGCGGCGGCGGCCGGCAGCGACGGCGAGAACCGGTCCTGAGTCCCGCCGGGCCACGTCGGAAAGCCGAGCGCATCGGCCGCCATCCGCGCCGCGCCCAGCGCGCTCGCCTCGACCATCGCCGGCCGCAGCACCGTGCGCCCGGTCAGGTCGGCCAGCATCTGCATCAGCACCGCATTGCACGTTGCCCCGCCATCGACGGATACCTCCGGCACCGCGACGCCCAGGTCGGCCTCCATCGCATTCAGCACATCGCCGATCTGCAACGCGATCGCCTCGAGTGTGGCGCGCGCGACATGCGCCGGCCGGGTGCCTAGCGACATGCCCGCGATGATCCCGCGCGCTTGGCTACGCCAATGCGGCGCACCGAGCCCCGCCAGCGCGGGCACGAACACCACGCCCCCGCTGGTCTCGACGCTGCTCGCCAAGGCGGTCAACGCCGTTTCGTCGGCGACGCCGAGCAGTTGCGCGGCGAACGCCGCCGCCTGCCCCGACACCGAGATGTTTCCTTCCAGCGCGTAGAGCACCTCGCCGCCACGGCTCCAGGCGATCGTTTCCGACAGGCCATGCCGCGAGCGCACGCGCATCGCGGTCGGCGTCATCACCGAACTGCCGGTCCCGATCGTCACCTTGGCGCGTCCCGGCGCGCGGATGCCGTGGCCATATAGCGCCGCGTGGCTGTCGCCGAGCATCGCATGGACCGGGACGCCGGCGGACAAGGCCGAGACGCCGACGGCGACCGATCCGAAAAGCGAATCGGACGATCGCACGTCGGGCAACAGCGTCGGCGGCACCGCGAAGATGCTCGCCAGCCGCGTGTCCCAGTTCAGCGTCTCGAGACCGAGCAGCTGCGTACGGCTGGCATTGCTCGCATCGGTGGCGTGGACGTGACCGTCGGTCAGCTTCCACAACAACCAGCTGTCGATCGTGCCACAGCGCAGCTCGCCCCGCATGGCGCGGTCGCGGGCGCCTGGCACCTCGTCGAGCAGCCAGGCGATCTTCGCCGCCGGGAACAGCGGATCGAGCCCGAGTCCGCTGATCGCCCCTACGGCGTCGGCATGGCCCGCGACGCGCAATGCCTCGCACCGCGCGCTGGTTCGTCGGCACTGCCAGATCGGCGCCGGCGCCACCGGCTCGCCGGTGACCGCGTCCCACAAGACGATCGTCTCGCGCTGGTTCGAGATGGCGACCGCTGCCACCTTCGCACCAGGGGTCGTGGCAAGCACCGCGGCAATCCCGTGTTGCACCGCTGCCCAGATGTCGGTCGCGGACTGTTCCGCCCAGCCGGGATGCGGGTGCGACACCTGCATGGCGCGCGACGCGTGCGCGACGACCGCGCCGGTATCCGCGTCGACCAGCAGGACCTTGGTGTTGCTGGTGCCCTGGTCGATCGCCAGGATCAGCGGCGACATCAGCCTCGCCCGGACAGCAATTCACGCGCCGCCGCGGCGATGCCGTCCGCCGACAGGCCGTATTCCTTCATCAGCCACGCCGCCGATCCGGTCGGCAGGAACCCGGGAAAGCCCAGCATCCGCATCCGCACCGGCGCATGCCGCGCACAGACTTCTGCCACCGCGCCGCCGAGCCCGCCATGCGCGAGCCCCTCCTCCGCAGTGACGATCGCTCCCGTCTGCGCCGCACGCAAGATCGCGGCTTCGTCGATCGGCGAGACCGTGGCCATGTTGACGACCTGCGCCGCGACACCCTCAGCGGCCAGCGCTTCGGCCGCGGCCAGCGCATGGTGCACGAGTGTGCCCGTGGCGATGATCGCCACGTCCCCGCCGCCACGCAGCAGTTCGGCTTTACCGATCTCGAAGCGCGCGTCGGTGCGGTCGAGCGCGGGGACCGGCATCCGGCTCAACCGCAGGTATACGGGTCCGTCATGCGCCACCGCCGCCTTGACGGCTTCGGCGGTCTGCCAGGGGTCGGCGGGGACGATCACCGTCAGCTTGTCGATCGCGCGCAGCCAGGCGACGTCCTCGATGCTGTGATGCGTCGCGCCCAGTTCGCCATAGGCGACGCCCGACGAGATGCCGCACAGCTTCACGTTCGCTTGGCTATAGCCGCAATCGACCTTGATCTGCTCCATCGCGCGCGCCGTCAGGAAGCATCCCGCGCCGCTGACGAACGGCACCTTGCCGCCATTGGCGAGCCCTGCGCCGACGCTGACCATGTTCTGCTCGGCGATGCCGACATTGATCAGGCGATCGGGGAAGCGGTCGCGAAACGCGCCCAGCTTTGACGAGCCGACCGAATCGTTGACGACCGCGACGATCCGGTCGTCGTGCGCCGCCAGCTCTTCCAGCGTCTGCACGAACGCGTCCCGACAATCGAACAGCGCGCTCATGCCGCCAGCTCCGCTTCGAGTTCGGCGAGCGCCTGCGCATATTGCTCGCCGGTCGGCACGCCGTGATGCCATTTGGCCTGATCCTGCATGAAGCTCACCCCCCTGCCCTTCGACGTCCGGGCGATGATGCACAGTGGTTTCGCGCGTGGTGCGGCGGCGGCGTCGAACGCGTCGAACGCGTCGAACGCGTCGAGCAGCGCGCCGTGGTCGTGGCCGTCGATACCGACGACATCCCAGCCGAACGCCCGCCACTTGTCCGCGAGCGGCTCCAGCGCATTGGTATCCTCGGTGCGCGCGCCCTGTTGCAGGCCGTTGCGGTCGACGATCACCGTCAGATTGCCCAGCCCGCGGTGGCCTGCGAACATCGCCGCCTCCCACATGCTGCCTTCCTGCAACTCGCCGTCGCCCGTGAGCGCGAAGACGCGGAAATCGGCCCGGTCGATCTGCCCCGCGACGGCGATGCCGACGGCGACCGGGAACCCATGGCCGAGCGGCCCGGTATTGGTCTCGACCCCCGGCAGATAGTTGCGGTTGGGATGGCCGTTGAGCATCGACCGCGGCTGCAGATAGGTGTCGAGCTCGCTCTCGGCGAAGAAGCCCGCGCCGGCCAACGCCGAATAGAGCGCACCGGTGCAATGCCCCTTGCTGAGCACGAAGCGATCGCGGTCGGCCGCCCGGGGGGCCGCGGGATCGATCCGCAGCACGTCGAAATACAGCGCCGCGATGATGTCCGACGCCGACAGGTCGCCGCCCGGATGACCTTGGCCCGCCTCGACGATCATCCGCAGCAGTCGCTGCCGCATCCAGTTCGCGCGCTCGCGCACATGCGCCACGCGGTCCTCGCGCGATGCCGCCGACCGGTTCGCCATGCTCGCCTCGTTCATCGTCGTCTCCATCTCTGGACGGCAATATGTGATATATCAGTGAGGTTGACAAGGATATTAGCGCTGCCTAGCGATAGCGTATCGGACGCCGTGGCATCGCGGTCGCGGCCCTAAAAGAAGAGAGGACGCGCATGGCCAGCCAACAGAAATACGGTGCCGGCATTTGGCATTTCGCCACCTATGTCGATCGCTACGCGACGGACGGCTATGGCCCCTCGCGCTCGCTGGTCGAGATGATCGACATGGCCGGCTCGGTCGAGGACCTGACCGTGGTCGACCTCAATTATCCGTTCGCCGATCCCTCGCTCTCCCTCGACACGGTCGAGGAGGCGCTGCGCCGCAACAACCTCTCGGTGATCGGCATCACCCCGGAAATCTACACGCGCCAGTTCGCCAAGGGCGCGTTCACCAACCCCGATCCCGGTATCCGTCGCCTCGCCAACGAGATGGTCAACGACGCCGCCAAGGTGGTGCGTCGCTTCGGCGCCGATTACGTGAAGCTCTGGCCGGGGCAGGATGGCTGGGACTATCCGTTCCAGGTCGATCACGGCAAGCTGTGGCGCCACAGTATCGAGGGCATCGCCGAGCTCGCGCACCAGAACCCGGACCTGAAGTTCGTCATCGAATACAAGCCGCGCGAGCCGCGCGTGCACATGAGCTACGACAGCGTCGCGCGGACGCTGCTCGGCATCGAAAAGATGAAAGCGCCCAATGTCGGCATCCTGCTCGATTTCGGCCATTCGCTGTTTGGCGGCGAGAGTCCGGCGGATGCGGCGCAGCTCGCGATCGACCACGGCCGCCTGTTCGGCATGGACGTGAACGACAATCTGCGCGGCTGGGACGACGACATGCTCGCCGGCTCGGTCCACCCGATCGAGCTGTTCGAATTCTTCTACACGCTGCGCAAGAACAAGTGGGAAGGCGTCTGGCAACTCGACCAGTTCCCGTTCCGCGAGGACCCGGTGGCAGTGGCCAATTCGGCGATCGGCTTCCTCAAGCTGATCGAGCGTGCGCTCGACAAGCTGGACTTCGAGGCGATGCAGGCCGCGCAGGATCGCCACGACGCCGTGACCGCGCTCGAACTGGCGCGCAAGGCGCTGTTCTCCTCCTACTGATCGTGGGGCGGCCTGCACCGCCCTCGTGATACGGATCCTGTCATGACCGAACTCTCCGCTGTCGATCTGCGCACCGACTATATCCGTACACCGATCGGCATAGAGGCGCCGCGACCGCGATTGTCGTGGCGGATCGAGGGCGATGGCCGCGGTGTCGCGCAGGCGTCGTGGCGCGTGCGTGCCGCGACGAGCGCCGCGGCGTTGCACGAAACGACGCTGCTATGGGATAGCGGCGAGCGGACCGGATCCGCCAGTTTCGACATCGCCTATGACGCACCGACGCTCGGATCGATGCAGCGCGTCTGGTGGAACGTCGAGATCACGGACACGCACGGGAACCGCGCCCGGTCGGCGTCCACCTGGTTCGAAACCGGGCTACTCTGCGCCGACGATTGGCACGCGCAGTGGATCGAGGCGGAAGATCCGCACGCCGCTGCCGATCGCGCCGCTGCGCTCCAGTGGATCTGGGCGGCCGATCCGCTGGCCCCCGGCGTCCACGGCTTCCGGCTGGACTTCACCGCACCCTACGATCTGGTCGCGGCGGAGGTCATGGTCACCGCCAAGGATCATCTGCGCGGCGCGTGGATCAACGGCGAGGCGGCCACACTTCCGGCAAGCTTCGGTTGGGGCACGCTGATCCCGGTCAACGGCGCCGTCCGTCCCGGCGCCAACAGCCTGTGCATCGCCGCGGAGGCGGACACCGAGGGATTCTTCCCCGTCGACGGCGGCGCGGTAGCGGCGCTGGTGCGGCTGCACCGACGCGACGGCAGCGTGGTCCGGCTAGTCAGCGACAGCGCATGGCGCGTCACCGCGGACCCGCCCGAGGGGTGGACAGACCCGGCGTTCCACACCACCGACTGGCCGATGGCCGGGCGCTCGGGATCGGCGGCCGCCGGCGACCCGCGCCCGCCCGAACCCGCCGTCCATCTCCGTCACGCCTTCAACCCTCGATCAGCCATCGTCGGCGCGCGGCTCTACGCGACCGCGCTCGGCGCGTATGAGGCCCGTATCAACGGCACGCGCATCGGCGATGGCCTGCTAGCGCCAGAGATCAGCGTCGCGCAGGACCATGTCCTCTATCAATGCCACGACGTCACCGATCAGCTCGTGGCGGGCGAGAACGTGCTGGGCTTCACCGTCGCCGACGGCTTCTACGCCGGCGCATTCGGCTGGCGGATGGAACGCTACGGCTTCGGCCCCGCCCCGCGCCGAATGCTTGCGCAACTCCGGCTCGATCTCGCCGACGGCACCACGGAATGGATCGTCAGCGGGCCCGACTGGACGTCGGCGACCGGCGCCATCTTTAAGTCCGATATCTACGGTGGCGAACATCATGACGCACGGCTTGAGCCGGCGGGGTGGGACAGGCCCGGCTTCGACGATACCGGCTGGCGCGCCGCCCCGATCGGCGCGACGCCCAACGGCGCATTGATCGCGCAGGTCTCACCGCCGCTGCGTCCGCTTCAGACACTGGTCCCGCAAGCAATCACCGAGCCTTCGCCCGGCCGGTTCGTCGCCGATTTCGGCCAGAATTTTTCCGGCCATGTCCGCCTGTGCGTCGCGGGATACGCGGGCGGCGTCGTCACGCTGCGCTTCGCCGAACTGCTCGATGCTAACGGCCATGTCGACCAGGCCAATCTGCGCCTGTCCACGGCGACGGACCGATACGTGCTGCGTGGTGATCCCGACGGCGAGACGTGGGAGCCACGCTTCACCTATCACGGCTTTCGCTACGTCGAGCTGGAGGCGTATCCGGGCACGCCCTCGCCCGGCGACGTGCAGGGCATTGTCGTCCACAGCGACTGTGGCGATACCGGCACAATGACCCTTGCCCACCCGCTGCTGCAGCGGATCTGGGCCAACGCGCTATGGAGCCAGCGGTCGAACTTCTTCGCGGTGCCCACCGACTGCCCGCAGCGCGACGAGCGGATGGGTTGGATGGGCGACATCCAGGTGTTCCTCGACGCCGCCGCGTTCAACATGGACGTCGATCCCTTCATCCGCCGCTTCCTGCTCGAGGCGCGCGCAGCGCAGCGACCCGACGGCGCCTATCCGATCGTCGTTCCGCAGCCCCTGTCGTTCCCCGACGTCGTGACCGCGGGATGGAGCGAAGCGGGCATCATCCTACCGCACGGCCTGTGGCAGCGTTATGGCGACACCGCCGCGATCGACGAGAACTGGGCCGCGATGGAGCGATGGATGGCGTTCGTCGCCCGCGACAACCCCGATCACGTCTGGCGCCACGAGCGCGGGCTCGATCTCGGCGACTGGCTGTCGGTCGATGCGATCAAGCCCGACGACGAGACGACGGCGCGCATCCTCTGCGCCACCGCGTACTGGGCCTGGTGCGCGCAACTGATGCGCGAGATGGCCGAGGCGACGGGCCGTACGGGAGACGCCGCGCGTTACGCGGCCATTCGCGAAACGATCGGCGCTGCGTTCGCGACGGAACTGGTCGATGCCGACGGTCGTGCGGGAAATGGCAGTCAGACCAGCCAGGTGCTCGCCCTGTTCATGAATCTGGTCCCGACTGAACGCCGGGATGCCGCCGCGCAGCTGCTCGCCGACGACATCCGCGGACGCGGGATGACGCTCTCCACCGGCTTTCTCGGCACGCCCTATCTACTCGACGTGCTGGCGGATGCGGACCGGTGGGACGAGGTCGCCGGACTGCTGCTGCAGACCCGCTACCCGTCCTGGGGCTATATGCCATCGGTCGGCGCGACCACGGTGTGGGAGAGGTGGAACGGCGATGTCGGCGACCTGTCGATGAACAGCTACAACCACTATGCCTTCGGCGCGGTGGTCGGATTCTTTTACCGCCGTTTGGCGGGGATCGCCGCGGCGGCGCCCGGTTTCCGCCGGATCGCGGTTCGGCCGCACTGGCTGCCGCAGGTCGGCCGGGTGGAAGCGCGCTATGACTCGGTCGTCGGCACGATCGCCACGATCGTCGACGGCGACGATCGCGGGCTGTCGTCGCTGTCCCTGACGGTCCCGGCCAACGCCGTCGCCGACATCGAACTGCCGGCCGATGACGGCTGGGTCGAGGGCGGCCATCGCCTGAACCACAACCCCGATATTCGGGATCTTGCCGTCGAAGGTGCGCTGCTCCGCTGCACCGTCGGATCGGGCACCTACCGGTTCACACGGTAGCGCAGCTGACGAAAAGGCGGCGGCGATAGTCGCCACCGCCTTTCCATTTCTAGAACTTGAACCCGAACCCGGCGGTGAACTTCCGACCGCTGTACGAGCTGTACAGCGAGTCATGCCGCACCGAATCCACGTAGAAACCGAGTTCCTGGTTGGTCAGGTTCTGCGCCTCCAGCGTTAGGCGGAACTGCGGCGTCACCTGATAGGACATCGCCGCGTCCACGAACACCGACGAGATGTTGCCCTGAACGTCGCTGCCGGCACGGCCCGACGGTACGCGCAGCAGGAACCCGTCGCGATAATTCGCGCTGCCGCGGACGCTGAACTTGCTGTCCTCGTAATACAGCGTCCCGCTGACCGTGTTCTTGGAAAGGTTGATCAGGTCGTTGCGCACCGTCGTGGTACACGTTGCGTTGGTGCAATAGACGATCTTCGAATCCACATAGGTATAGCTGCCGAGCACGCCGAGGTTCGACAGGAAACCCGGCAGGAAGTCGAGCCCGGCCTGGACGTTCACCTCCACGCCCTTCAACGGCCCGCCGGGCGTGTTGGTCTTGTTGGACACGGTGAAGATCGTGCTGCCGTCGATGCCCTGTGCCCCGTTTAGCAGGGAGATCGGCAGCCCGGTCTCGCTGTAGGGAATGTTGCGCTGGAGCGTCTGGATGAAGCTGTCGATGTCCTTGTAGAAGGCGCCGATCGCGATCGTCCCGCTCTTGCCGAAATAATATTCGAGGCTCACGTCCGCGGTCTTCGCCCGGATCGGGTCGAGCAGGAAATTGCTGGTCGACAGCGTTCGCGTGTTCGCCGCGATCGACACGGTGCCCGGCAGCAGGTCCGACAGTTCCGCGCGCGCCATCACCTTGGCGGCCGCCGCGCGGAAGATCAGATTGTCGCTCAGATCGGCGGTGACCGTTACGGACGGCAGCCAGTCGTCATAGCTGCGCTTGAGCGTCGGCAGGTTGGCGAGCAGGTTCCGCCCGACCTGGTCGGTATGGACATAACGCATGCCCATATTGCCGCGCAGCCGGAACGGCAGTTCGTCGGTGTCGAAATCGATCATGCCGTACGCCGACTTGATCGTCTCTGTGAGGTTGGCCGACGTCGTCGGCGTCATCGCATACAGGCCTGTCTCGCTGGTGAAGCCGAGGACGGAATCGAGCTTCTCGTAATCGGGCGCCGCCCATCCGGAGATCGTATCGGCCGGAAGCGAGCCGCCGAAGCCGGTCAACGGGCTGGTTATCTGCGCCAGCGTCGTGCCGGCGGGCAGCGTCGGCGCCAGGTTCTGCGTCACGCGGCTGGTGCTGAAGGTCTCGTACCGCGAGTCGCGGTATTGACCACCGGCGCGCAGCGTGACGCCGCGCAGGATCTCCCAGGCCGCGTTCAACTCGGCGTTGGTGTTGTTGAACTCGTCGCGCGCGCGCGCCATCGCCAGCGTCCCGTTGGTGGTGCCGTCCGCGGACGGTGGACCGAACACGAAATTGCCGGGGTTGTTGACGTCGGCGCCCCAGTTGATGACCGGGAACCGGCCATTGTCGCGGAAGTCGAACGAGAAATTGTTCACGTTGTTCGCGAAGATGCCGATCTGCGTGCGGATCGGACGGTTGATCCGCGTGCGCGACATGCCGACGAAGCCGTCGAGCTTCACCGCGCCGAAATCCTGCGAGGCGGATGCGTTCACCTGGCTGAAGGTCGTCGTGTATTTGGTGTAGGTCAGATCGTTGGTGATATCGACGCCGTTGAACAGGCCATAGTCGAGCGTCCCGTTGGGATCGCGCACCGCATCGACGACCGATGTTTCGGCGCTGCCATGCTGGCCGGCGTTGCGCGAGAAAGAGATGGCGGTGATCGACTGATCGCTGCGCGTCACGTCATAGCGCGAGAACAGTCCGTCCAGCGCAAGCTTGGTATGCTCGGTCGGCTGCGCCTGCAGCGTCAGCGTCGCCCCGAGGCGCGAATAATCCTGGTCGGACCGGATAAGCCGGGGGCTGCGCGGCACGAAGGTGGTGGCGCTGTCGACCGTCGCGTAATTGGCGTTGTTCACGGTCGTGTTCGGCAGGCGCGGGTTGCCGGTCGAGCAATTGGCCGCCGTCGTCCCGTTGAGCGCGCTGTTGCCCGGACTCTGCGGTGCGAAGCCCGCGGGCGAGCAGAAGCGGTTGAGGCTGCCCTGCAGCGTATCGATCGCCGCCCAGCCCTCTTCGCGCGTGTAGCGGCGGGTATAGGCCGCGGAGGCGGAGATCCCGAACGTATCGTCGAGGAACTTCTTCGCGACCAACCCGGTCACGCGCGGACTGAACCGGTCGCGCAGGTCGTCATACGTCCCCTGCCCACTTACCGCGAACGTGAAGTTCTCCTTGTAGCTCAGTGGCCGCGGCGTCTGCAGGTCGACGGTTGCGCCCAGCGACCCTTCCTCGACATCCGCCTGGCTGGTCTTGCGCACCTGCAGCGAACTAAACAGTTCTGAGGCGAAGGTGCTGAAATCGAACGATCGCGACGAGACATAGCCCGATCGGATATCGGACGAACCGGTCGAGCTGGCACCCTCCATGCCGTTCAGGCGGACCCGCGTGAACTGTGCGCCCAGGCCGCGTACCGAGATGGTCTTGCCCTCGCCGCCGTCTCCGCGCGTGATCGCGACGCCGGGAACGCGCTGCATCGATTCCGCCAGATTCTGGTCGGGGAACTTGCCGACGTCCTCGGCCAGGATCGTATCCACCACGCCGACTTCCTGGCGCTTGATGAGCAGCGCATTGTCCAGCGACTGGCGGAAACCGGTGACGATGATGTCCTGCTCGCCGCCCTGCGGCACGCCCGGATCGACGCTGTCCTGCGTGGCTTGCGTAGCCGCCGTGCCCGCCGGATTGCTATCCGAGGCGGGTGCCGTCGTCTGAGCCTGCGCGGGAACTGCCATCGCCAGCCCGACGGCCAGCGCCCCCAACGATACCATCGCGCGCGAATTCAATCTGCCCACAGAACCATCCTCCCTATTGTCTCGATTTGTCGAGTTCCCGATGGACAAACCTGTAAGACAGAATAGAGATTGTGACAATATCAATATTCGTCACTGATAGATCAGTGCGAGATGGGAGGGCGAAGCCGACATGACGCAATCACGCCGTGAATTCGTGAAGGGTGCGCCTCTAGCCGCGCTATCTGCCTTGCCGGCATTTCCGGTCCTGGCCACGCCCCGCCAGCGAGTCGATATCCGCCGACACGGCGCCCGCGGCGACGGACAGACGCTCAACACCGCCGCGATCCAGGCTGCGATCGACGCCTGCGCCGCAGCCGGCGGCGGGATGATCGTGGTGCCCGCCGGGGTATTCATCAGCGGATCCATCGTCCTGCAACCCGGCGTCGGGCTGGAGCTTCAAAAAGGCGCCGTGCTAAAAGGCTCGCCGCACCTCGCCGACTACCCGCTCGTCCTGCGCCGCTTCGTCGAGGCCTATCCCGAGGCGCTGCGCATGGCGCTGGTCAACGCCACCGCCAATCACGGACTGCGCATCGTCGGTCCCGGCACGATCGACGGCAATGGCGAGCCGTTCTGGCGCATGTTCTTCAAGGCGCCCGAGGAGCATGTCGGCACCGTGAAAGTGGTCTACGCCTTCCCGCAGATCGCCTGGATCCAGGATTGCGACGACCTGCTGGTCAGCAGCGTGACGTTCAAGGACGCCGCGTTCTGGAACCTGCATTTGTACCGCTGCCGCCGCGTCGTGGTGGAGGATTGCCGCTACGAGGTGCCGCACGTCATCCGCGCGCCGAGCAGCGACGCGATCGACATCGACAGCTGCCAGGACGTGACGATCCGCCGTTGCCGCTTCTCGGTCGACGACGACTGTATCGCGCTGAAGGGCACCGAGGGTCCGGGCGCCGCCGGCTATGCAGCCGCGCCACCCGTCGAGCGCATCCACGTGCACGACTGCATCTTCGAACACGGTCTCGGCTGCATCACCTTCGGCAGCAACGCGACGCTCGTCCGCGATATCAAGGTCGAGCGGATCACCAATGTCGGCGACATCCCGACGATCCGCTTCAAGGTGCGCCCCGACACGCCCGGCCAGATCTATGAGCGGCTCCACGTCCGCGGCGTCCGCCTCGCACTGGCGCCCACGCCCTACAACCACTGGCACAATGGCGAAGTGTTCTACGGCTACGGCAAACCCAATTTCGGCGCGGACGATCCCGCGATCGGCCTGATCGTCAATGCCCGCCTCACCCACGGCACCAAGGTCCCCGCCAAGTCCCCCGGCGCGATCATCCGCGACATCGTCATCGAGGATGTGAAGGGGACAACGCGGGGCTTCGGCAACATCAGCGGGAACGCGACGACGGCGGTCTCCAACTTCACGCTGCGCGATATCGACGTGACGCTGACCGACCCCAAGCGCACGAAGCTGATCGCGCACGGCGTCCCGGGGCTGAAGCTGGAAAATGTCCGGGTGAACGGCGCGCCGGCCGAAGTCGACGCGTGACGCGCGCCGTTCCCCGGCGGGCTAAAGCCGGTACGCCGCCTTGGCGAGATCATACGCCAGGGACTTCGCCACCGCGAAGGCTTCGTCGGGCTCCAGCCGATGTTCCCCGACCAGCCGCGCAAGGAACCCGCAGTCGATGCGCCGACTGAGATCATGCCGCGCGGGAATCGAGAAGAACGCACGCGTGTCGTCGTTGAAACCGACGGTGTTGTAGAACCCCGCGGTCTCGGTCACCTGCTCGCGGAACCGGCGCATGCCTTCGGGGCTGTCATGAAACCACCAGGCGGGACCGATCCGCAGCGCCGGGTAATGCCCCGCCAGCGGCGCGATCTCGCGCGCGTAATTGCTCTCGTCCAGCGTGAAGAGGATGATCGTCAGCGAACGCTCGTTCCCGAACGCGTTGAGCAGCGGCTTGAGCGCCTGGACATATTCGGTGCGCGACGGCCAGTCGTCGCCCTTCGCCTCGCCGAACGCGTTGCTGACCGCCGGGTTCTGACCGCGCAACGCACCGGGATGGATCTGCATCACCAAGCCATCGGTCATGCTCATCCGCGCCATCTCGGTCAGCATCTGACCGCGGAAACGCTCGGCATCCCGGGCACTCGCCTGCCCGTCGATTACCCGGCCATACAAGGCAGCGGCCTCCTCCTGCGGCAGATTCTCGGTCTGCGCGGTGGGATGGCCGTGGTCGGTCGAGGTCGCACCGCCATGCTCGATGAAATAGCGTCGCCGATCGCGCAGGCTGGCGAGATAGCCGTCCCAGTTGCCGATATCGCGACCCGTGATCCGACCCAGCTCGGGCAGGTCCGTCGTGAACCTTGGATGCTCGGGATCGACGACATTGTCGGGGCGAAAGGCGGTGACCACCTTGCCGCCCCAGCCGCTCGCCGCTATCGCCTTGTGGTGGCGCAGATCGTCGAGCGGATTCTCGGTCGTCGCCAGCGCCTCGATGTTGAACCGCTCGAACAGCGCGCGGGGCAGGAATTCCGGTCGCTGCAGCTGCGCATCGATCTGGTCGTAAAGGCGGTCGGCATTGTCCGCGGAGAGCCGCTCGGTTAGCCCCAGCACCTCGTGGAACGCGAAATCCAGCCACATCCGGCTCGGCGTCCCCCGCAGCAGGTGGACATTCTCGGCGAAGCGCCGCCAGATTGTCCGCGGGTCCGTCTCGGTCCAGCCACCGTCGATGCGCGGTACGCCGAGATCCTCGAGCGGCACGCCCTGGCTGTAGAGCAGGCGGAAGATGTAATGATCCGGCACGATGAACAACGTCGCCGGGTCGGGGAACGGCTGGTTCTCCGCGAACCAGGACGGGTCGGTATGCCCATGCGGGCTGATGATCGGCAGATCCTTGACCGAGCGATACAGGTCGCGCGCGATCGCGCGGGTTCCGGGATCGGCCGGCAGCAGCCGGTCGGGATGCGGCGCCAGCGGCGCGTGGATGGTCATGTCAGAACCCCTGGGATGCGCCGCCGTCGACCGGCAGCAGGACACCGGTGACGAATTTGGCGGCGGGTGAGCACAGATAGACGGCGGCAAGCCCGATATCCTCGGCCTCGCCGAACCGCTGCATGGGCGTGCGTTGCAGGATGCGGTCCGAGCGCGCGGGATCGCCGTCGAGCGCCTTACGCAGCATCGCGGATTCGATCCAGCCGGGGGCGATCGCATTCACGCGCACGCCCTGCGACGCCACCTCGGTCGACAGCGCGCGGACCATGCCGACATAGGCCGACTTCGCCGCCGAATAGGCGACCACACCCGGCATGCCGATCAGCGAGGTCATCGATGCGGTGAACAGGATGCTGCCATGCTTCGCCGCGAGCATCCCCGGCAGCACGCAGCGCGTGAGGTTGTGCGCGGCCAGCACATGCGTGTCGAGCATGCCGCTGAACTCCTCGACGCTGGTATCGACCGCGGCCTTCTTGAAGTTGATCCCGGCATTGTTGCACAGGATCGAGATCGGCCCGACCTTCGCGCGCACGCGATCGACGAGGGCTGGGATGCTGGCATAGGCGGTCACGTCGGCGACCTCCCAATGCGCGCCCTCGCCCAGGTCGGCGGCGGCGTTCTGCACCATATCCGCGCGGCGGCCGACCAGTACGACCTGCGCGCCGGCCGCGTGCATCGCCCGCGCCATGCCGAGCCCGAGGCCCGAGCCTCCGCCGCTGATCAGCGCGACCTCGCCGTCGAGGCGGAACGCCGCGGCGGGATCGAGCGGCCCGTCCCTATGCAGCACTGCGGCACCCCCGATCGAGGTCTGGTGTGTCCTGGTGCTTGTACATCACGAAATACTCCCTGTGCCCGAGCGCCTCGGGTTTGCTCGGCGTGCCGGCCGCGGTGTCGGCGACCAGCGCACCCAGTTGGTCGACGCAGTCATCGAGCGTCATCTCGCCCGCGAGCACGCGCCCCGCGTCGAAATCCATGTCCTCGTGCATCCGCGCATAGGTGCGGCTGTTGCCCGTCACCTTGATCAACGGCGCGACCGGCGAGCCGATCACGCTGCCGCGTCCGGTGATGAACAGCACGATCTGACTGCCGCCGGAGATCAGGTCCATGATCCCCTCGGTATCGTTCGGATTGGTGTAGCCGAACTGCATGAAGTGCGGATCGGGCACCGAATCCATGACCCACATGCCCGGCCAGGGCGGCGTCTCGCCGACCTTGATGACGCCCTGGATCGGCCGCGATCCGCTTTTCGCGAACGCGCCCATGCTCTTTTCCTCGATCGTGGTGAGCCCGCCGGCGAAATTGCCCGGCGACACCGAATATTGGCGCACCTCGCGGCAATAATGCTCGGCCTTGGCATAGGCGGCTGCCAGTTCGGCGCGCGCCTTCTCGTCGGCCGCGCGCGCGAGAATGGTGTCGCGCAGCCCGATCATCTCGACGATCTCCTCGCAGATCGCCGATCCGCCGGCATCGACCACCCGGTCGAACAGGCGACCGACCGCGGGATTTCCGACCAGCCCGCTCGTCCCGTCCGAACCGCCGCATTCGGCGCCCAGCGTGAGGTCGGCGAAGCCCATCGGCACGCGTGGTGTCTCGCAATGGATGCGGTCGCGAAGCGATCGGACGATTGCCTTGCCCTTCTCGGTCGACGATCGCGTGCCGCCGACGTCCTGGATGAAGAACGCGTCCGCCGGCCGCCCGGTCTTCGCCACCGCCTCGGCGATCCGCGCCGGCTGCGTGTATTCGCAGCCGAGCCCGACCGACAGCACCGCACCGACATTGGGATGCCGCGCCAGCGACAGGACCAGCCGGATGGCATATTGATTGTCGTAACAACCGGGGAAGCCAATCACCTGCACATCGTCCTCGCCCGCGGCGATGGCATGCGCGACGTGCGCCGCGCACTGCACAGTGTAGATCACCAGCACCAGGTTGCGCACGCCCTTGCGTCCATCGGGGCGAAGCCAGCCGGTCCATTCGCGCGCGAACGGGTCGTTCCGAACCTCAATCATAGACAATGTCCTTCGCCGCGCCGGTCACCACGTCGAACGCGCCCGACCGCTCGTCGAACCCGCTCACGCAATTGTGCAGATGGACCCATCCGCCCACGCCGATCGCCTCGGTTGCGCGGCCGATCGGGATGCCGAACTTCACGATCGGATCGCCCGCGGCGATGGCGGACAGCGCGATCTTGTGCCCCATCGCGATCGGCTCGGCCGCCGGAACGACGCCGACCGTCGCGCCGCGTAGTTCGACGGGGTCGCCCGCCACCGCGTCGGCGAGCAAGGTCGCGACGGTGTCCGCCGCATGGATCTGGAACGCGGTGGTCACAAGATGCCGTATTTCGCAAACGCCGCGGTGCTGGACATGCCGGCCTCGATCTCGCGGCGCACAAGCTTTTCGCCCCGCGCCTTCTCCAGTGCGCGCTCGATCACCTCGGCCTCATGGTCGCGTGGCACGATCAGCACGCCGTCCAGATCGCCGAACACCAGGTCACCCGGCTGCACCGTCACCGGTCCCACCTCGATCCGGCAGCGATAGTCCAGCACCTTGGTCCGTACGCCAGAATCCTGCGCGAACCGGCCACGGCTGAATACCGGCCAGTCCTGTTCGAGCACCTGCGGCGTGTCGCGGTGAAAGCCGTTGACCACCGCGCCGTTCGCCCCGCGCGACCGCGCCGTCGCGGTCAGGATCTCACCCCAATAGGCGCAGCGCATCGCGCCGCCGCTGGCCAGGTAGATGTCGCCCGGCTCGAGCTGATCGAGCGCCTCGGTCAGCTTCCCGAACGGTTGCGCCTGCTCGCCATAGACGTCGATCATCACCACCGGCATCGCGCGGCCGACCAGCGTCATCGCGGTGCGCATCGGTTGGATCGGCTGCGGCAGGAACTGATGGAACAGCCCCAGCGTGTCGAGGATGTCGCCGACGACCGGCGTATACAGCTCGGTGCGGACAAGGTCGAAAAGGTCTGCGTCGGTCACGGCGTTTCCATCGCTGGAGGAGTTCGGCGCAGGATCGCCGCCATCGCCGCGACGGCGAGCGGATAGGCGAGGCCTGCGCCGATGAAGAGGATCATGTAATTGCCGCCCGTTGCATCCAGGATGCGGCCGACCGCCATCGCGACGAACATGCCGCACACGCCCGCCGCGAACCCGCCGATGCCGATCACCGAACTGACGGTGCGCCCGGGCATGGTGTCCGAGACGATCGTGTAGAGATTGGCGGAAAGTCCCTGATGCCCCGCCGCGGCCAGCGCGATCAGGAGCACCGCGGGCCACAGGCCGGGCGCCGCCGCGACGCCCATCACCGGCAACGTACAGGTCGCCATGCAGGCCATCGCCAGCAGCCGCGCGTTGCGCGTCGCCATGCCGCCGCGGATGAACCGCGACGAAAGCCAGCCGCCCGCGACGCTGCCGATATCGGCGATCAGATAGATCACGACCAGCGGCCCGATCGCCGACATCATGTTGACGCCGAACCGGTCGTGCAGGAACCCCGGCACCCAGTTGAGATAGAACCACCACACCGGGCTGGTCATCAACATGCCGACGACATAGGCCCATGTCCCGCGATGGTGCAGCAGCGACAACCACGGCACGGCGTCCGTCGCTTCGGGTTCTATCCGGTCACCCTGGATATAGGCGAACTCCGCGGCGGACAGCCGTCGCTGCCGCTCTGGCCGTTCGTAGAAGCGCAGCCACAACGCGACCCAGACGATGCCGAGCGCACCTGCGATCAGGAACGCCGCGCGCCAGCCGAACGCGGCCACGACGAACGGAAGCGTGATTGGCGTGATGACCGCGCCGATATTGCTACCCGCGTTGAACAGCCCGGTCGCGAAGGCACGCTCCTGTTCGGGAAACCATTCGCGAATGGCCTTGATCGAGGCCGGGAAGTTGCCGCCTTCCGACAGCCCCAGCGCGCCCCGCGCGATCTTGAAGCCGATCACGCTGGTCATCAGGCCATGCGCTGCCGCGCTGATGCTCCAGCCGACGACAGCCAGCGACAATCCCCGCCGGACGCCGATGGCATCCATCATCCGTCCGCCGAAGAGATAGCCGAGCGCGTACAGCATCGAAAAGGTCGCGACGACGTCGCCATACGCCGTCTCCGACCAGCCGAGTTCGACATCGAGAATGGGTTTGAGCAGGCCGAAGATCTGCCGATCGATGTAGCAGATCGTGGTCGACGCGAAGAGCAGCGCACAGACCGTCCAGCGGTAACGCCCAACTCCCGGCGCGGACGCAGGAGCAGCGGGAAGCACGGTCGAAACGCTGGCCATCGGATCGCGGCTTCCTCTCCCAGGCCATAATGCCGGGACTTCCCGTACAAATCCTGTATTACAGGTTTCTAACGGTTCATATTGGGAAGGCAAGCCGATTCTTGCTACGGAAGGCCAACGGACCTGTCAGACCGGCACGGTTGCCCATCCCGACCTCTGCCAAGGAGACGATTTTGCAGCCCAGCGCCAACGCTGCCGACACCCCTCCCGTCAACGGCGGTCTTGTGGATCAGGTGATCGACTATCTGCGCGACCATGTCGCCACCGAGCAACTGCGGCCGGGCGCCCGCCTACCCAGCGAATCGACGATCAGCACGACGCTAGGCGTCAGCCGGCCGGTCGTGCGCGAGGCGATGCGGACGCTGGCCGCGACCGGGCTTGTCGAGATGGCCGTCGGCAAACGGGCTCGGATCGTGCCCGTCGAGGGCAAGATGATCGGCCGCGTTATCAAGAACGCGGTCCTGATCGGCCAGGCCGACGCCACCGACATCCTCGAGATGCGCCGCGGGATCGAGATCGCGATGGTCGCCCTCGCCGCCTCGCGTCGCAGCGACGCGGACGCGGCAGACCTGCGATCGATCGTAGACGAGATGGCCGGCCGGCTAGGCAACCCCGATCGCTATGCAGAACTAGACATGCGTCTGCATACCTCCTTAGCCCACGCCACCCGCAATCCGCTGTATCCGTTGCTGATCGAAGCGTTTCGCCAACTCATCCAGGCATCGATGCTCGAAGGCCTGGAACGCTGGGCGGCGACGCCCAAGCTGCAGCGCGTGCAGGACTTGCACGTCGAGATCGTCAACGCCGTGGTCGCAGCGGATCCTGCCGGCGCCGTGCTGGCGATGACGCAGCATTTCGACGACGCGATCAGCGCGATCCTGGGGCCGATCGTCACCGAACCGCCAGCCGATGTCTAGACTAGGCTTACTGGAACATTTGGCAGTATCGCGCGCCCACTCTATCCTGTAATACAGGTTTAGGAGGACACCGCTATGCGTATCGAAAAATTCGAAACCTGGATCTGCAAACGCCCGCATGGCCTGTTCGACGAGGAGCGCCAGGGCGCCTCGCCGATGCCGTGGAGCTATGGCGTGGGCCGGATCACCACGTCGGACGGGGTCGAGGGCATCGCGACCTTCTGGGCCGCGCGGTCGGGCGCCGTCACAGACGCGTATCTGAGCGACGTGATCGCACCGGTCATCCTCGGTCGCAGCATCCACGACCGCGAGAAGATCTGGCACGACTTCTGGAATATCGATCGCCACGGCGCCTTCTTCCCGGTGTTCCTGCCGGGTCCGATCGATGTCGCACTCTGGGATGCAGCCGCCCGCACGGCGGGCCTGCCGCTGCACCAATATATCGGCAGCTACCGCACCAGCCTTCCGGTCTATGCCAGCAGCCTGTGGCTGCCGACGATCGAGGAGTACGTCCGCGAGGCGCTCGCGTACAAGGCGCGCGGGTTCAAGGCGTACAAGGTCCACCCCTGCGGCCCGAGCAGCCTCGACATGGATATCCACGCCGCCGTGCGCGCGGCGGTCGGGCCGGAGATGGTCCTGATGAGCGATCCCGTCGCCGAATACACCCTGCCCGAGGCGATCCGCGTCGCGCGACACATGGAGAGCTTGAACTATCATTGGCTCGAGGAGCCGTTCCGCGACTACGAACTGGACAAATACGCCAAGCTTTCCGCGGCGGTCGACATCGCGATCGTCGGCACCGAAACCACGCGCGGCGGCCCCTGGGGCGTCGCACAGGCGATCAAGTCCGACGCGGTAGACATCGTCCGCGCCGACGTGTCGTGGAAGGGCGGCATCACCGGCACCTTGAAGGTCTGCCACCTTGCCGAAGCGCACGGCATGAACTGCGAACTTCACACCACGACGATGGGCCCGATGGACATCGCCAATCTGCATGTCGCCTGCGCTGTACGTAACTCTGAATATTTCGAGCTGTTCGTACCGGAGGATAGTTTTCAGGTTCCGATGGAACAAAGTCTACGCGATTTCATGGATGAAGAGGGCAACATACATGTACCAACCGGTCCCGGTCTTGGTATTGATATGGACTGGAGTCTGATAGACGACAACTGCATATCGCAACAGATTTTTACGGCTTAGCCGATAGCCCTCGCCGGCACCCAGTCAATGAGTGTAAATGATGGGTCATTTTCGTGAAAAGGGAATGGGAGCGTCGGCCCGGATCAGAGCATGGGCGATTATGACGTCGTAGTTCACCAAATCCGGCACAATGACCGCAAAGGGATTGTCGAAAACTGGGGCACATCCGCGCTAGGCGCGCCGTCACGCTGAAAAAAGTCGTCCGTCCCGACGCTGTTCAACCATACAGGGCTGCATTTGCCGCCGAATTTATACACTCCGTTGACTAGATTAGACGCCCCGGTTGAGGCGAAGACCGTCCTGGGCTGCCGCGTTGAAGTGGTTGGAACTCTCCCACCAACGGCATGGTCAACCACCTTCATTCCGCCTGCAACGATCGGAGTTGAACAATCTAGATCCAGAGCATCGGAATCGACCGGTTCCGATACATTCCCGCGTGATGCATCTAAATTAAGGCTTCAGCTGATTTCGATACAATGTATAATACGAGCCTCGTTATCGATACAGCGGAGACGAGATTGGGTCGTGTTTTTGGATATGCGCGCGTCAGCCGACAGGATCTGACCACTGACAATCAACGGCTCGAGATCGAGACCGCAGGCTTCGCCATCGAACCACGCCGCTTCGTGGCCGAAACAATCTCGGGATCCGTTCCAGCGTTCCAACGCCCGAAGTTTGCGAAGTTGGTCGACCGTGTCGAGGAACACGACCGCATCATCGTAACCAAGCTCGACAGGCTCGGCCGTAACGCGATGGACGTTCGGTCCACCGTCGATGAGCTCGCACGTCGCGGTGTATCGCTTCACTGCTTGGCGTTGGGAGGGGTCGACCTAACGAGTTCAGCAGGCCGGATGACGATGAGCGTTATCGCCGCGGTCGCGGAGTTTGAGCGTGATTTGCTCATCGAACGGACGCAAGCAGGCCTGAAGCGCGCCGTCGAGCAAGGACGTCGCCTGGGGCGTCCGCCAGCACTCGATGAGCAAAGCCGCAGTGACGTACTTGAAGCCCGTAAAGGGGGCGCTTCCTTGGGCGAGCTTGCCAAACGCTTCGGCGTGTCGCGCGCTGCAATCCAGAGGATAGAGCGGGCGACACGCGATAAGGTGCAGTAGCACATACACCTTGATGACCACTGTCGTCTTTAATGTCGATCGACCGCAAGTTCATCGTCAATGCACAGCAGCACCATGTTGGCGCTTAGTAAGCGAGCGAGCTTCCGTTCTTTATTACAGAGATCGGCCAACATGCGCTCAGCATCCTGCCGTTCAACCTTGAACGTAAAGGTATAAACGCGACGTCGCTCGGTGATGGGGCCACCATCTACCGAATTGAAGATTGTGGCGTGCTCAAAGGTTTCCTCGCGAACCCGAGGTTGAATGGCGGAGATATCGTACATCCTACACAGATCGTGGAGTCGGTTCCAAGCATATCGTTTCCGGCCTACCCTGCCGCTTAAGGGGTATATAAAGTTGATCATCACTAATACTCACAGGCTTAATTGCCTGTTACTTGGTAGGTTTCAAGCGTCAAATAAGTCTATATAATTTACAGCGTTCGTTGCGCGATCGGACTATTTGCTTCGTTGACGCCGCTTCCGCTCTTTCGCCTGCACCCGTTGACGTTCGGCCTTCTCGGCTGGGGTGAGCGTAGAAAGATCCTGCCGCCCGGGAACATCGTGGGCAAACCCCAGGTCAATTAGCTCGAGTTCAATATCGAGGCCAGATCGATCTGCGAACGACCGGGCAAGCGTGTCGGCTTGAACCCGATCATAAACGTAGGCGGTCACTGGTCTGCTGCTCGCAGCGTCACGCACTGAGGTTCGAGCGATGAATTGGTAAATCGTATCGAACTCTCGGCTTTCGATCACGGCCTGCGGATCGACATCGAGCGCTGTCAGGATACGACGCTCATGTTCATGCGGCTTGCTCGTGTAGATGAACGCCGCTTCGTCGATGTGTGCATAGCGATTGCTGCCGGCCTGCCTCGGACTGATGTAACCATGCGGTAACCGGGCTGAAAACGTTGGATGCTCGCGGCTATTGCACGACCAGATACGAGGTCCAGGACGAAGGGAAAGGTATCCGGCGATCTTTGCCAACCCGGCCTGGCCGGCGACAGAGTTGAAGCGATAGCGCGACGCATGATGGCCTTCTGCAAAATACCGGATCGTGAGGCGTCGCGGCGTGTACGAGCGCTCGAGGCCAACTTTCTTCATGGGGTGCCAGTCGACATCGGGCGCAATCGACTGGCACAGGCGGTAGAACAATGACGTGTCGAAGCCCGCAGCAAGGATCACGACAGATTGGAACGCGCAGAGTTGGGCTGGTGACCACAACGACCACCAGGTCCATGCGGGATTCTCGGCGAGTTCAGCCCACGACTCCAAGTGGGTCACTACAATGTTACGTCCGTCGGACGCCCGAGCGTGCAGCGCCGCCACGGGCGCAGCCAGCGTATCGAGATGGAACTCCCGCCGGCCTAGCGTCGACCTCGGCACGATACGACTGGCTACCTCGCCGGGTTCGATGACGAACAGCTGCTCCAGAAGACCGGTTGAAATTGATGTTTGCAGCTTGCACTGATCCCACAGCGATAGCGCCTCGTCGATTACCAGGTGCCATTCGTCGAACCGCTCGAGATTAGCGCTCTTGAGACCTTCATGGGTGCAGAATACAACGACGTGGCCGCTTTCATAGGTGGTCGGGAGTGCTTCGATCGCTACTCGCACACAGACAGTGCCGTCTACTTCGCCCGCAAACGCGCTTCTGATCTCCATGATATGGATATTGCGCCCGCCAATGCGCGCCATCTCTTCAAGCGTCGTCCTTCGCTCGACCATTAGATCTCGTTTATCAACGGCGAAGAGGTAGAGTCCTGGATCGTTCGCCATCCTTGAAATTTGATCGTAGGTTTTACCGGTACCGATTCCCCGGCTATCGTAGTTCATCGTGTAGCTCATGATGTCACGCGGCGCTTCTATATACTGTCACGCTTAGCTTAAAGTCTTAAGACTAATGTGACAT
This sequence comes from Sphingomonas rhamnosi, assembly GCF_036663615.1. Classification (NCBI taxonomy): domain Bacteria; kingdom Pseudomonadati; phylum Pseudomonadota; class Alphaproteobacteria; order Sphingomonadales; family Sphingomonadaceae; genus Sphingomonas; species Sphingomonas rhamnosi. The sequence goes on along the minus strand of NZ_JAXOJJ010000003.1, from coordinate 334,461 downwards.
GGATCAGTTGAGGGGCATGGCTAACAACCAGAAAATCGGTTTGTCGATATCTATCAATTGGCAGCAATGAACTGCGTCGGGTTCCCTTGAACCCGGCAGAGTTCAGCAGTTGCCCGCGATGGCGCGCAAGCGCTGCGCGTCATGATGATCATGATGTATGAAATCGCCATCGTGCTCGCGGCACGACGACGGGCAGTTCGAGCGATCACTCGCGACACGTCGCTTCGGATCGATCGACTGCAATTTTGGCAAGATCTCGCCTTTGGCCGGCCATCAGACGAAAAGCACAATGAAGCCGCCGCAGGCGGCGTAGTTCATAGAAGCGCTCTGTGACCCGGTATCTATAGCGATAAAGGCTGGGGTACGGACATAGCTCGGGTTATCGGCTCTGGTTGAAAAAGATATTGACGTTTGAAAAGCCGATTCTGCACTGTCGCTTAGTCAGCAAACGGAGAATGACAGTGGCAGACTACTACACCCAGACGTGCTTCAAACTAACCGCTTCGGACACGGAGATCGCGATCCTTTTGGAACTCGATCGTTATGACGAGGACGATCCCGACACAGTAACGCCGAGTTCAGGGTTTCTCTCCGCGTTTCCTCCTACAAGCGCTCACCCGTTGTCGGGATACCTGGACTATATCGAGGAAGAAGGTCAGTGTCACAGCCCATCCTTCGCCCATAGTCTGAAGAAGCGAAACGGCGAGTGGTACTTCGCAGACGGCGAGATGTACCTGGGTTATGTGTCAGCCGTCCTCGCCAAGGTCTGCGTTTCCGCTTTTCCGATTCGGTTTAGCTGGGCGTGCATTTGCTCCAGCATGCGCGAGGACGAGTTCGGGGGAGGAGTTACGATCATCGACGAGAACGGCATCAGCGGCTGGTCGACCCTCGACGCCGTCGACCAATGGAGGGCTGCTGCATAATGGGGCATTGGCGGGCGCTGCCGACTAATAGCGGCGCCCCGCCCCGACTGCTTGCTCGCCGCTCTTGATCCGCTGCTCCGTCTCGCGGGTCGCCATCTAGCGGACATTCATACGCTCGGCGAGGGCGGATGACCTATCTCTGCGACAGACGCATACCGCCGATGCACGACGACCAGTCGATCGTGAGGGCGTTCAGCCCACCACTGCTGGATCGAGCTTTCCGGATCCACGATGCGCCGCGCGCCACTGTGCGTTAAACCCCAGCGGGGTTTGCCCATACCACGTGAGCCTCAGTTCGAGTTGCATACGCCTGCACCACGTCCCGACGAAAGCCCCAGCACACGAGCATGAGCGCGAATGGCGCCGGCGCCAGGCGCTGTCGGTTTTCGTCGTGAAACCGCAGACGCCGCGGCAAAAGAACGACATCAGCAACGCCGAGCACTCGTTTTCGAAACACAACGGTTTCAGTTCGAGCCGGGAACAGGCCAATAATCGACCCCACCTCCTGTCGATCCCAAGCATCGGCGCAACGTCCAATCCAAGTCGAGAGCGACGAATATGGCGGGTTGCACCATGCAAGATCCCCTGACCACTTCGTCGTTAGACCATTATCTTCTTCGGTCAGGATTCGATCAGCCGAAACGTAACTCCGCAAGTCGCCGGCAACATCGAGCGAAAATCGACCGAAGGACCGTTCTATCTCTGCCAGAAACGCAGGCGGCGTAAAGCGCACGTCCTTCTTGACGTTATAGTGCGCGACAAAGTTGGCATTAGCCTGCGCGCGAGGACCGAGAACGCGGAGTAGGGCTTCTAGCGTTTTAACCGTCCCCCCGCCCCGCTCGAGCGACCGGACTGTCGGAACTGACACGTTCGATCGTGCAGCTACATCCGCTTGGGTCCAGCCACGTTGCGCGCGCGCGGATCGCAGCTGCTCCCCTACCGTGTTGCCTCCCGCAAGGCCTGTGACACGAAAACTTACGATGGACGCAACCTTCTCGAGTACCTGGACTGATCCTGCCCCAGTCTCCAGCCCTAAAATCGTATGCCGGCTAACGCCACATAGTTCAGCAAGCTTCGCTTGCGTGAGGCCACGGCCTTTCCGCGCATTTCGTATGGCTGCGCCAACGTCCATGCAAAAAATCCTCTACAATCCTGTCGAGGATCCTTTGCATGTACACAATCGGTTCTCAAGCAAGGCTAGGCGATGGCCTGCACGTGCGGTCACCGCATCACTGCGAAGATGTCGACGCGCCAAGTTACAGTCGACTGTGAGGGGATATAATTGCGTGACACGGCAAGGCTCCGGGATTTTCGGCCAAGCCGACCAGATCCATCGTTGAAGTCGCAAAGTATCTCGCCCGTATCGACGACGAAGGTACGGATGACGCGGCAAGCACGGTATCTTTAACCAGAGAGAGTTAAATTTATGCGTCAGATAAACCAACGGAATGTCAGCTACCAAAAGATATTGACGTATCGAAACCCGATTTGTCACTGCTGGTTTGTCGATATGACAGAACAGGAAAACCAAATGCAGATGACTACCCTATCAGAATATATCCGATGCGATTACCCTAGATTCGAGGCTTTTCGTGATGCTACCTCCGTAACCTCTGAAGATTTCAAAAACCAAAGTTCATTCCCCGTTTCACAGTCCTTCCTCAAAACCTTCCCACCAACGCGTGCCGGCGAACCACTAAGCGGGCTGTGGGATTTTCATGATCGCCTTGGATTTGGCCATGCATTGGTGCCGTCGTACTACGCTTCAAACGTCGATGTCGTTTGGCATCGAGACCGCGCGTGGATTTACGCCCGTAACAGCCAGGTCAACACGACTGCGCTGACCGATCTAATTGCTCATGTTTGCCGCAAGTACCTACCTATCAGCGTGTCTTGGATATTCCACAATCACAGCCTCTCCCGGTAGCGTCGGTGGTGCATGCGTATTGATCGATGAAGGCGGTCGTGTTGAAGGCGACTGTACTTGGAATGCGCTCGAGCGCTGGCAGGTCAAAACGGATCAAGCACATTGCGCGGATATGCCGGAGATTGACAATACTCAGCATTTCTCTGATCTTATTACGAGAGTCCGATGCCATGCGCGTCAAGATGATAATTCGAAGACGAAATCGGCGGTATCCGGTACTATTGTGATGTACGTTCCTGGATCGGCAACGCCCAAATATCGCGACAGTCGGTACAAGCCTACGATGACGGCGATGCTCAAGCCTCTCCAGCATTCTTATGTGAGAGAGTCCAGCACATGGCTGCAGAAGCCTGGCGATGAAGCAGGTGGCTTCGGCGGATCGGAGCTCGTCATTCATACTGGCGATTTGGACCTGACGCTCCGCGTATTGACGGATAGGTTGCCTAAAACCGACTTTGCTGAAGGTATTGACCTTCAGTATGATGTCAACGGACAACTCTACTTTACTAGTTATAGCGGCACTAAATGGTCCAAGCCCGCGCGAATCAGTGCTCGTGATTGCGGAAGAGCGATGCCGGCGGATCGCACTATTAAACAAAAATAATGACGTGAAGGTGCCGCAATCAACTAGGTGCTTGAGGCACCTCTCAGCCAGGATATTCCCATGACTTACAGTAAGATTAACACCAAGTTCAAATGCAGCGCGGAAATCGCTGAAGCGCTACGCGATGCATTAGCTATTAAGTCATCCGACTTCGCTGGCCAGGCATCCGTTCAATTAGGCACGAACTTTACCGCGCATTTTCCACCAACCCGGGAGGGGGAACCGCTGTCAGGTCTGTGGGATCATTTCGATCCGCAGAGACTCGGTTATGCGGCCTTGGAGTACCGTGATCCGCGGATCGAAGTCCAGCGGTTGAACGGGGGCGTCGTTCTGTCTGGCAATCGAGCCTGTATCGATCGGGCCGTCGAAATCATACGTCACGTGTGCCGTGATCAACTACCGATCGTCATCGAGTGGTTAAGCGTTGACCATCACGATAGGCCTAATCGGACGATATCGAAAACCGCCTTGATCGGGTGTGACGCAGTGTTGACCAGTAGTAGTGCAGAGACAGCGGAACAGTGGCGTACCGAAATTTCGGGTGCCGAAGTCTCCTTGAACGAAGGGCAGTCAGCCGGGGGCAGCGTCAACGAAGACGAAACGGGATACGTCGACGTATTCTTGGCGGAGGGCCTCGGCCTAGCAGCGTGTACATCGGCCTATGCGAGTCCGATAGATATAGCGCTACGGGCAGCAGGGTTAGGTACTGTGGAAAGAATGACGGACGGGTATTCGGACGAGGCTTGTGATGACGGGTCCGATGTCTGCAACGGCATCGTTGCGTACATCCAAAACATGCCCGCGGCGATTTCGCTCATTCGTCGGACGCTAACCGCTGCAGGTTGCAGCGTCGGCTGCCAAGTTCAGTATGGACGTGCTGGCAACATTCTGTTCGAAACCTTCCTGGCCGACGGTTGGTCCGACCCTTCGTTCGCCTCGGTCATTGACGGTGGGCGAGCGTTCGAAGGTGACGTTTGGCACGGTGGGGTACCGCGCTTCGCAACTCCGGTTCCTTGCGAGGACCGTACAAAAATGTAACTGAACCTTTCTATGGATATCGGTCAGGCGGTGCGCGAAGCACGTAAATCTGGAGGGCTGACCCAGCAGGCACTAGCCAACATGGCTGGGCTCAGTCGTCGTGCGATCATTCTGCTCGAAGCAAATGGGGGGCGTATTAGCAGCCTCCAGTCAGCCGCCGTCGTACTCGGACTTCGCGTTACCGGCTTGCCGGCCGGCCAGTCCCTCGCGGTACAAGTCAGTCGAGCGCGGACCAAACGAAAGATGACACAGGCAGCCCTGGCGGAGGCATCGGGGATCTCGATTCCGACTGTGCGTGAGATAGAGAGCGGTGCCGGGTCGGTTGCCTCACTCTCAGCGGTTCTCGCTGTCTTGGCGCCTAACGCTAAGCGCCGAAGACACCCGCGCAGCCATTGGGGCAGTGTTACCGATGAGCGCTTCACGCCGCCTGCTTGGCTGACTGCAATAGAAGAAACAATCGGGCCGATCAGTATCGACCCTTGTTATGATCCTCGTAGTTTCGTGCGAGCTGCAAAGTACCTCACGCAGGCGGAGGATGGCCTTACAACACGTTGGTGCGGCCATTTAGCATACGTGAATCCTCCGTACAGTCAGAACGCGACCTGGATTCACCGGTGCGCCGACGCTTGGCGCGATAGGGAAGTTGAAATCGTCGTGTCGTTGCTGCCCGCCAGGATCGAAACGGCGGCATTTCACGACAGAGTTGTCGGCTCTGCTGACATCATCCTGCTCCGAGGCAAACCACGGTTTTTCAACGAATTTGGCGAGCAGATGCCGATAGCCCCCTTTGCCGGGATGGTCGTGATTTGGGGCGCAGCGCCCCAGTGCGTGATTGATCTTGCCGAACGGCTTGGCGGGTCGATCGTGTGGGCTCATAAGTGTTCCGGTTCCCCCGCACCATGCGATCCTGTCAGCGAACTTTTGGCGGCTACATAGTACGCTGACGGTCGGCACCGAGCGGCCGTGAAGGCAACGGTATTGCAAACCACGACGTTGTCTTGTCACCACTACCCCAAAGCCCAAATTGCCGAGTGCGGACCGTCAACTTCTCGGCGAAACTGGGTGGATTACGGCCCGTCCGGTTTGGAGCGGGGGTACACGTGAGCGGACGCTTGTTAAGCGAACGACAGCGAATGAGTGTCCGCACCTGCGGGCTAAAGCAAGCGTCGCGCATGCGCGAGCGGCGATGGCGGGCGGCACCGCGTGTTACATCGAGAAGCCGGTGGACGGCGATGAGCTATTGCGTGCCTGGAGGGCGTCCTCCGCTCCCTGACCTAATCGGCCAGCCCCTGCGGGTTGCGCAGCGGCGCAAGGCCCAACGCTAAGCAGCCGTTCGCCAGAAACGTCACTAAGCCTTGCTGGCTTCCTTCAGAGCCTTCCGCCCGTCAGACCGCATGGCCGACGATGCCGTAGGCGCTGCGCTTGCCGAAACCGCGAAGATGATCACGTTGTGGGGTGCAATCGTTCCCTGAGCATCAACGACCGTCTGCATGTCGGGATCGAAGCGCCAATCGTCCCAGCGCCACGTGCTCTCGCCGGGAACCTGGACGACGACGTACGAACCGCGCCGTAGCCTAGCCGACGTGCGACTATCGCTGAAGTCGAGCCCCAGATCGAAGAGCTGGACCTGCTTGTTCCACTCCCGCCGCATCAAGTTCTTGGTGACGCCGCCAGCGAGGGCGACCAGCTGCGGGAGCGCTGGCTGGACCGACCCAAGGAGCTTCAAGCCATCCTTGAAGATCGAGCTCTCGAGCACATCGATGATCGCCTCGTCGCCGGCATTGCCGATCAAAACGGTTCGCCCCTTGAACGACAGACCGTCTGCTGGAACCGTCACCCCCGTGAAGATCGGCATGCCGCTGACGGCGGCGCGCGCGCCGTCTGAGACGTGAAGCACACTCGCGAACTGCAGATCCTGCGACTCGCCGCCCGCCTGGTCGCGACCCTGAAAGTCGAAAAGCACCTTGTGCGTTCCGTTGCCGGGATAGCGGTGGACCTGAAAAGCGTCGAGCGTCACCTTTACCCTCTGTCCGATCAGCGACCGGTCGGCCTCGATGCGCGCCGCGGGCGTGATGGTCACGAGCCCCGACCCGCCAACGCCCTCCTCGATGAACCCGAAGAGGTGGGTCGTCTGCTTCCACGGCTTGGAGAAGATGTCACCCAATCCCTGACCGCGGACGCCGGCTTCCCGAATCTCGCAAGCGCCCTCCTCGTCGCCGATATGCTCGAGGAAGGCCGCAACGTCCGCCTCGCTCTGGTACCCCAAGCTCAACTGCTCGTCGAAGTCGTTCAATTCCGTGTCCTCGTCTGCGGCATGACCCGGCTCCTTATGGAGGCGGCTATGTCGGCATTGATGCTGTCGGCCACCTCGATCGTGACCGCCATCGCATACGGCACATCCACCCTCGACATATGCGGCATCTTCGACACCGACTGCACGTTGATGACGAAGTCCCCGTCGTCGCCGAAGGGGATTGCCTTGCGATTCCCCTCGTAGACCGCGTGGATCAGCGTCCCGCGACGGGCGAATCCGACGGCGGGCTGATTGGAGACGCGCTGCACGCCTTCCCACAGCTGCGTCTTGCCCGATGTGCCTACGAGATCGAGGGCAACCGCGCGGTACTGCGAGCTGTTGGGGAATACTGGCGTGAGCCATGCGAGGGTGACGACGATGCGCCTGAACTCGACGCTGGAGCGCAGCTCCGTGGGCAGGGGTATCCGCCACTCGTGACGCTGCTCCTTGCGGATGCTGTCCTCGGCCAGCAGCGTCACGCGGTGTCCACCTCCGCCAACGACGCGATCGCTGTCCACGGCCCCGTACCCGATCGCGCGCGACACTGCCTCCTTGCGCCGGACGACGTGGCCAGACGGGATGTGTACTCCCGTCATTTCCTGACCAAGGTCCCCCCAGCTCGCGCCATGCGCGATCAACGCCTTCAGAACGCAAGGCGCGGTGGGGCGGGTGTACCAGGGCTGCTCGGTATTAATCGGGGAGTCGTCGAGCACATCGCCGATGAGCATCGCCATGCGCGTCGCCAGCGCGGCCGCGTTGCTAGTGCCGGCAGACCGGCGCGTGAAGTCCAGGTGCCCACCGTGCGGATCCGGAGATGCTACGCTCTGGCCGAAACGGTCCGGATGCTCGCGACCGTGAACGCGCAGCATCGCTCCCTCGGTCGGGTGGGCGACCTGGCGTCCGCCGGGCAGCATCACGTCGGGCTTCACGGATCGGTTGAAGCCATGGCCGAGGCCCGATGCAAGGATCGGCGCGGCCACATCCCCGAACGGATCACTGAGGTTGGCCGGGAGAGAAAGGGTCGAGCCGTCCGCATGGGCGGCCGCGACCGTCAGCGCGTTCACCGACTCGGCCGGCGCGAAGATCGTGCGCTGCGACTTCGACGCCTCCACGGCGCGGAGCAATTCGGCCCGCCGGTGCTCCGCAGTCGCGGCACGCATCGCCGCACCGGTCTTGTAGCCCGGCACCTCGAAGGTATCGCGGATGTTGCCGGCGCTGATCACGAACAGCACCTTGTACTTCCATGCGAGATGATCGAGCAGCCGCGCCCAAGCGCTCATGGTACCGGCGAAGCCGAATGCCTCATCGCAGATCGAGTGATTGATCACGACGACGTCGGGGCCACTGGCCTCGAGCCCGCCAGTGCCCTCCTTCAGCTCCTTCACGGCGCGATGGATCACGCCGAGCGCCAGCTTGTCCTTGGGCGGCGTCTCGAATGATCCATCCGGCATCAGGACCGGCACCACCTTCAGACGCCGATCGATCGGCGGATTAGCCTCACTCAGGTCTCCGCGCAGGATCAGCGACGCCATGGCCGTTCCGTGGAAGCGGCGGTTCACCGGCGCCATCGAGTCCGCAACCTCGAGCTCGATCACGTCGAGTCGGTTCCGGAGCAACGCGTGGTTCTCAACGGGCCAACCGTCCAGCAGCGCCGCGATCGACGCCCGGACAGGATCAGCTGAGCTTTCCTCATCGTCTTCCGCCTCGGTCGCGATCAATTCGTCGATCGCGAAGCGGAACCCGTTCTGGGGACGGATGGACATGATGTCGTCGTCGAGCGCCAGCGTACCGGTGCGGGCAATGATCTCGTCGACTGCGTCACCGGGAAGGTGGATCAAGGCGGAGTGGTACCGGATCTCGTCGATCCGCTCCTCGTCGAGGACCGTGCCGCCCAGCAACTCGACGTTCGCACGGAACTCCGTAACCGCGCGTAGGCGGGTGGCGCCATCGCCTCGATACCACAGGTCGACCTCGAGCCTGAGGTCGTCACCGGGCGTGCGGCTCTGCTCTTCCCTGAGGCGTCGGCGCGTGGCCTCGCCGATCCGGTCCTCGGGACCCCAAGGCCGCAATTGATGCAGGAGGCCGAACAGCTTCCACCAGTCGCCATGCTTATCGGGCGCGGGCTCGTCCGCCTTGAACTTGTTCCAGAGGCTGCGGAGGAGTTCGAACGTCGCCTTGGTTGGCATGCCGAGGTAAAGAGCGCCCGACACCTCGTCCGACGTTACATCCTCGTTGGCGAGAAGCTCGACGTCAGCGTCCAGACCGCCCTCTTCGTCCTGCTCGTCATCGTCATCCGAGACGCCGGTTGCGGGATCGAAATAGGATCGTACGCCCCGCAGTGTCGCCACTTCTTCCGCGAGCCACTCCAGTCCGACCTTGCTCGCCGCGTTGACGAAGCGCTCCGGCGAACCGATGATCTCGATGACCAGCGCACGTTCGGGAGCGAGGGCGGATGGATCGTCTGCAACCTCGATGTCATCCCGGTCGAGGATGTCGCTGAAGCCCTTGTCAATCGCAGGCCCCAATCGCTGTGCCTGGGTGCCACTTGGGACACTATGCCGTTGGCGTCGATCGGGCTCGCCCTTAATCCGCGGCAGTGTCTCCGTGCGATTCCGGGTCAGCGGCAGTATCTCGTTCTTGCTCGCCATCCCTCGAAGTCATCCCCACCCTAGGCCCGAAGCGGGCTCGCCACGCCTTCAACTGCTGCAAGACTATCGTCTTAGGCGAGCCCTTGCCGAGCACGATCTTGCGCTTGATGTCGAGCAGGAACTCCTCCGCCTCCGCGAAGCTGCTGCCCTCCAGGTCGCGAGCCAAGGCCGTCGGGTCGATGCCCAGTGCCTTGCGGTCCGCGCCGACATGATCGAGCCAACGGCGGAACACGGCGCGTGTAGGCATAGGGAGCTCCAGACGAAGCTGGAAGCGCCGCCACACCGCGCGATCGAGAAGCTCTGGGTGATTGGAGGCGCACACGATCACCGTGTACGACGGCAGGTCGTCCATCTGCAGGAGCAGGGACGACACAACCCGCTTGATCTCCCCCGTCTCGTGGATGTCACCGCGCTCCTTCCCGAGCGCGTCGAACTCGTCCAGGAACAGCACACATGGTGTCGCCCGGGCGAAGTCGAACACGCGCTTCAGGCGCGCCGCCGTCTCACCGAGATAGCTGTCGATCACCGCGTCGTAGCGAACCGTCAGGAACGGCACGCCCAGAGCGAATGCTATCGCCTCGGCGAGCGTCGTCTTCCCATTCCCAGGGGGGCCGGCGAGCATGACCCGATGACGGGGATCCAGCGAATTCGCGCGCAGGACGTCCGCCTGCTGCTGCTCCTCGATCAGGTCGCGGATCTGGGCCTCGACCGCTGGTGGCAACACCAGCTCGTCGACGCTGCGTAGTGCCGGCCGCTCCACCAGCAGATCTCTGACCTTGTCGGGCAGAAACGAACCTCCGACGGCTCGAGGGATCGGACGTGTCGCCACCGCGACCGAACCGAGCGCCTTCGACAGGCGTTCGGCGAGGGTATGATGCTGCTTTGCGCGCGCTTCCGCAACCAGCGCCGAGACAGTGCGCTCGAGCTTCGCGTGGTCGTTCTGTGCGCCGGCCTCTGCCAGCTGTACAACTAGGTCAGCCCTGCTCATCCATCACCGCCATCGGAAGCACAGCATCCGCCAGCCTCCGCCCTCTCTTCATTCGCCGCGGCCACGTGCAACGTCAAGGTCGATCAGCCTCACCAAGTGTAACAGAGTGGCACGCAATCGTGTAACACTATCTTGATCCAGGCCATCAAAGGGCTCGAATGCCGAGTGCGAACCGCCCACGGGTCCGATCACCAATTCCATGGCATGAATTTGGGACGGACGCGGGAAACTCCTGCCACTGAGGTACCTGTAGAGGGTCATGCGCGCCACGCCCAGGTCGTCAGCGGCCTCGCTCCTACTGCCGCGACTGTCAACGAACGCAGCGAGCCTCGCCCTGAACCGGTCTCGATCTTCCATCGGGCTGCATTGTAACAACTAACAGTCGTACGCAACACAAAGCGGTACATCCTGTAACACTTTGGATCGAACTAATACCGGGATTGTAGCGGCAGGACGCGGTCGCGTGGCATAACGGCGCACGTCACGGTCGAGCAGGGCGAGCGTCTCGGTGGCCCTTGCACGCGTGACCTCGATCGCCCGCTCCAGCGGAGCTAGGACGGTGAACGAAAGCTGCCGTCCCGAATCGGCGCCCAACCCAGCCATGCCGGCAGCCAGGCCGGCGCGCGTGCCGGAGCTTCCGTTCGGCACGACGAGGCTTGCGAACCGCACCCCCAGCTCCCGCTCCTGTCCGATGGTCTCAGCGGCGAATGAAGCGTAGCCGACGCAGCCGACGGCAACGATCCGCCTGAGCCTATCACGCACCCCTTCCGGCCGACCTTCTCGATATCTGCAGCATGGCGTTGCGCGGCAGAAAAGGCGTCCCCGCCGCGGGGCACACGATGGACGGCCGCGCCGAAGAGATCGTCCAGCAGGATGTTGCCGTTGTGCAGGTAAGTGTCGTCAACCCGCGGCACCGTGTTGGTCAGAAAGAGTTCGCATGCGAGCCCCGCGCGCGCCGCCGCAGCCGCGCTCAGCCGGGCGTAGTTCGACTGCTGCGCACCCGTCGTAATGAAGGTGTTGCAGCCTTTCTCCAGCGCATCGCCGATCAGGAACTCCGGTTTAAAGAGCTTGTTGCCGCCGCCGACACCCATCAGGTCGTCGCGCTTAACATAGATCGCTGGCCCACCCGCCTGTTCGAGCCGGGGCAGCCGTTGGATGGGCGTAGGACCCTCGAGCAATTGGAATCGCGGCAAGTTGGCGAGCTGGGTAAGCATAGATTTATCCGCAAGGCGTACGCCTACCGTGTATCTAATGTCGCGGCAGCTCTACAACGATGGCTGCGCGGTCCGCCCAATTTCATCCGTGACCGCAGCGGCCTCCAGAACGTGTTCAGCTGCCCGGCCAATCCCGCTATGTTTCGACGCATGTTCGATCCAACCTCGATACCCATCGCGTTCCTTGCGCGCACTGCCGACGTGCTCGGTGACACCAAGGGCGGGCTGAGCGGCCGCTGGATCATCAGGGCATTCCTTCAATATGGGCAGCGATGGGATGTCCGCGTGCCGTACCCGGAAACCTTGGATGGCGTGAACAAGCGTAACGGCATCCTCGAAAGCCTGAAGGTCTTTTCGGGAGAGCAGCAATTTATCATCATCGATGAACTGAGCCAGCATAGTTCGTTCGCCTTCGGCGGACCGAGCAAGGACCAACGCATCCGGCTCCGCCACGACCTCCACACTAAACATGGGGCGTTCAGGACCGAGACCCTCGCCAAGGAGCTCGATGTCCCGCTGGTTGAGGTCGCACGTCACTGGCTGGAAAGCTATCCGGCCGCGCTCAGTCTCTTCGACCACGCCAAGACCAAGTACGACCTGAGCGGCCTTGGTCGCAACGTACTTGACGACCTGCGCCTCGCACTCGAGAAACTGCTGCACGCAGTGCTTGCCAACGACAAGTCGCTAGAGAATCAGCTGCCCTTCCTTGGCAAGCTGCTCAAGGAGAAGGGCGCCTCGAAGGAATTGGTCAACATGCTAGATAAGCTGCTGCGCTATTATTGCGACTTCCAGAACCAGCATGTGAAGCACGATGACGACGTGAAGGACGAGGAAATCGAGATCGTCTTCGAAATGACTGCCGCGTTTATGAAGCACATCGTGCGAATCACCCGTTGAAAGGAGCCAAGCGCACGCCCGTTCTCGGCGACCACAAGCGCGTGAGGTCGAAGCTGGTCACGCCGTTCAACGAGGCGTTCGGGCCGATGCGCGAGGTGTCTTGGATCAACACGATGATCCCCGAACTGCTCTGGATCGCGCTCTTGCAGGACGCCTGGGGACCGCGGCATGGCATCGAAATAATCACGGCGTTCACGCGCGATGTGCGAGCAAGCGACGCGTCGCGCGACCGGACGATCTGGGCCTCGGCCGGTAAGTTCGCCGGGCTACCGGAAGGTACGCTGGCGTCGATCGTGAAGGGCCGGCCCTACCGCGAGGATCTGTGTCGCCCGCTCGCACCGCTCCACGCGCACTATCCCGACCACCCGCTGCGCGAACTCGTTGCTGGTGACGGCTCCACCTTGTCGATTGACCTGGGCGAGCTGAAGGCGCTGGTCAGCGAGCTGTTCGACCGCGGGTCGGTGGTCGCGACGATGACGCAGGCTACGGCGACATGGCTTGCCTTCGACAGCGATCGCTTGAAAGTGAACGAGGGCCTGGCGCTCGCGGACTTCCCGCGGATCGAGGATTACCCCAGTACCGAGCAGTCGATCCGCATCGCGGCGTCGATCAGGGCGACGATGAACCAGATGTTTGGCGACGTCGACGCGATGGCGTCGGGAAGCGACTGGCCGGTCGCGTTCTGGAACCGCGGTCTCGAACTTGAACCATGCGAGGACTGATGTGACGGATGCGCTGCCAACGGACGGCGAGGAAGACGATGGCATCGAGCTGTGGCCGCTCATCCGCGACTATTGCGCGGACGTAGACCGCGAACTCGCCGAGCGCCTTAACGCCTGGCCGCCGGACTTCGCACACATCCACGTGCACGAGGTGATCGGCGGCATGCTCGCGCGGCAAGCGACGCTCGCCAAGGACGTGGCGCATGCGCCCGCACTGTGGACAGGAAGCAGCGCGCCGATCCTCCTGCGCGCGATGGCGGACGTCTACATCAACATTGCATGGCTGTTGCTCGACCCCGTCGAGCGCTGCCGCCGGTTCGTGATGTTCGGGCTGGGGCAGGCGAAGCTCGAGCTTGAGCATCGCCGCGCGCAGATCGGAGCGCGCGAGCCGACGGCGCAGGAGGCGGCCATGCTCGGGTCCGGACAGCAATGGATCGACAGCCAGCGCGTCGAGTGGCTGCTCGACGTCGACATCGGCAATTGGTCGAGCCTATCGGTTCGTCGGATGGCCGAGGAGGCCGGTTGCCTCGACTTCTACAATTATGTGTACACGCCGTTCAGCGCCTGCGCACACTCCATGTGGCACCACGTCGCGCGCTACGACCTGGTCGAGTGCTGCAATGCACTACACCGCTATCACCGTCGGCCCATCAGCGAGGCAAGGGACCCGGACGTCCACTACCTGACGCTAGCGGCGAAATACTGGAGCAAGACGGTCAGCACCTTCAGCAATACGTTTTCGCTGACGTTCACGGAGCCGTCATCCTATCGTACGCTGCTCGCCGCCGTCAGCGATGACGGCGGCGATGACTCCCAGGATCATTGATGCCCACGCACCCCGCTCTGCGGCGCCGGCGCGGTAGCTTCCAGCCCGGCCGCACGAAGTGGTACGTTTAGCTATTCGGGATCCGCTCGAGATAATCGTTATGCTCGGGCTCGGCTTTCCAGAACACCTCGAACGGCGCCAGCTCGGCGACAACCTTGCTCGGCCACAGCCCCGACGCCTCGACATCGGCGATCGTGTCCTCGGCGACGGCCTTCTGCTCGTCATCCGCGTAGAGGATCGGTGACTGGTAGCTGACGCCGACATCGTTGCCTTGTCAGTTCCTGGTGGTGGGCTCGTGGATGCCCCGCCCGTGCTAGCCCGCTAGTCCGTTCCGCTACTTCAACTCGTCGCCTCAGGTGATCCGACTGGTAGTGATGATGTATGCCGGTTTGCTTAGCGGAAAGCCGACAGCCCGGACACGGCGAGAGAGATGGAATCTGAACCTGAATGAGTGTCAAGTTCCGGGAAGCAGAAATGATCGGTTGAATGTCGACTTGTGGGTCCTTGCCGCCGCACCTCGGTTATCGGCATCGGACAGCGGAACGTTCATGTGACTAAGCGATTTGTCATTGCGGCCTTTCAGCCTTGCGCGGTTGGGCGGATAACGATGCTACTGACTTCTACTTCGGGCGGCTGCTCGATTGCATAGAGGATCCCGCGGGCGATCGCGTCTGGCGGGATTCCGATCGCAGCGATTTGCCCTTCGAATAACGCCTTGGTCGGCCGGTCGGTGATGCTGTCACCGAAGTTTGTGGCGATCATCCCCGGAGACACCTCGGTCACTCGCAGGCGTGGTCCTGCCTCCTGTCGCAGTATCTCTGTCACCGTGCGAACGGCATTCTTGGTGGCGGCATAGACGCCCATCGTTGGCAGCATTTTGATGCCGGCAGTGGAAACGACGTTGATTATATGCCCTCTCTCCTGACACGCGAACACGGGAAGGGCGGCGGCGATGCCGTACAGCGTGCCACGCAGATTCACGTCGATCATGGCGTCCCAGTTGTCGACATCCAGCGCGTCGAAACGGGAAATGGGTGCAATCCCCGCGCAGTTGATGAGGACATCAAGGCGATCGGCGCGTTCCACCGCGAACGCGACGAGCGCTTCGAGATCTTCTCGCCGGCGCACGTCGGTCGCCTTTGCCACCGCGGTTCCGCCAGTGGCAGTGATCGCCGCTACCAACTCTTCGAGCACATCCGCGCGGCGCGCGCCAAGCACGACGAAGGCGCCGTGTTCAGCCAGCAGTTTAGCCGTCGCTTGGCCGATTCCGCTACTCGCGCCTGTGATGGCGACAACCTTGCCTTTGATACCCATCGTCAATCTCCTCGTCATGGAGATGGGCAGTGCATTGGAGATGGACTATGGCACGTCGTCTATGGATTTGTCGCAATCGTCCAAATTCTCCATCGACCCTTTGTCCGACGTGCTGACCGTTCTCGGCGCGCGGGTCGCGCGGCAAACCCGGCTGGAGGCATCGGGACGATGGGCGTTCGCCTTTCCGGCCGTCGATCGCCTGAAATTCGTGGCCGTGCTTCGCGGCAGTCAGTGGATGCTGCTTTCGGGATGCGCGCCTCAATTGATGAACGCGGGGGATGTGTGCTTGGTCGGGCGTACCGCCTATGCCGTAGCAAGCCACCCCGCCGAGCTACCGATCGATGGGCAGCCGCTCTATGCCGAATGCGATGTTGCCCAAGTTGGGGGCAACGATACGATTGGGATCGGAGGGAGCGTGACGTTCGGCGCCGGAAGCGCCGAATTCCTGCTCGACATGCTTCCGGCATTCATGATCGTCCCTCGATCCTCGCCGTCGGCCGATGCGGTCGCGACGATCCTCACCCTGATGAGCGGCGAACTAGATCGGGGTAGGATGGGTAGCGACATTGTCAGCGCCAGGCTCGCCGACGTGCTGATGGTGGAAGCGATCCGTGCTTATGCGGGCCGTGCCGATGTACCTCGGATCGGGTCGCTTGCCGCGCTTTCGGACATTCGCCTTGGCCGGGCGCTTCGTGCCATCCACGATGATGTTGCGCGACCCTGGACAGTATCGGGGCTTGCCGGCTTGGCAGGTATGTCGCGTGCCGCGTTTTCCGCCGAGTTCACTTGCCTCGTAGGGCAACCGCCGCTCACCTATGTCCGCACGTGGCGTCTTACTCTTGCCCGCGCAGCGCTGATGCGCGGCGATGCGACCGTGGCCAGCATAGCGAACAGGGTCGGCTACACCTCACAGAGCGCGTTCGGGCACGCGTTCCGGCGCGCCTTCGGCATTTCTCCGAAAGCAAACTTTTTATCGGAAGAATGACGGCTATCCAGCTAAAGCAATCAAGCACCCGCCATACCGGTGCCCGCCAAGCCTCGATGATCAGCTCCCGGGTGGTTACCTGATATTTGCTATAATGTCTCGATGAACAAATGTCTGAAGCTGGGAAGTCGAAAGCGGCCGGCGAATGGCCGATATTGGGTCAATGTTCACCGCTTAGGCATTTTCACCGGATCGAAGCGCTGCGCCAATTCGTCGATTTGAATGTTGGCACCGTGCGCGATACGCAGGCCTGAACCGTTGGGCACCAGTACCAACGACATGCGATCGCGGCTTGGCGGCCGTTGCTCACCGGCAGGCGTTCTGAAGGCGCCTACCGACCAACGTACCACGATCACGAACGCCCCGCCCGCGATGGGCTGCACCGACTCGATCTCCTCAAGTAGCAGCGGCACGCCCTTGAACATGACCTCGAAGTAGACACGGTGGGCGCGATCGACCTGCGCCTTCCCCTGCCAGTGCATCCCGACGATGTTCATCCAATGGACGTCGTCGGCATAGAGCGCGCCCATCGCATCCATGTCCGCAGCGTTCCATGCGCCTGCGTAGCGATCGACAAGATCCCGGACCCTGGCGTCCGGGACAGCAGCAGCGGCGCTCGCCTTGCCGGTCATGAGCGTTCCCGCTGCCAGGATACCCGTGATTGCCTGTCGTCTGTCCATTCGACGTCCCTCCGTTCACGGGCGTCGTTAGCAGGGACGACGTAGTGGGAATTGAATGAAAGCGTCATCGACCCGAGATCCACTCCGTGAGAAACGCGCGCGGCGCAGTGCCGGCAAGTGCGCGGCAATCGCGCACGAAATGTGCCTGATCGGCATATCCGGCGCGGTACACCAGGTCGGTCCAGCCGGTACCGGGCGAGCGTGCCTTGGCATCAAGGACAGCGTTCAGCCGCACGGTCCGCGCAAACAGCTTTGGCGTCAGACCAACCTGTGTTTCGAAGCGCCGGGTGAATTGTCGATCACTTAACCCAGCACGTTGGGCAAGCGGCTGAATGCGCAGTCGGCCGCCGGATCGGAGCAGGGCCGCCGCCATCCGCGCCACGGGATCGACGGGCGGCACGACGGTAAGCCGCTGGGCGATCCAGAATTGCGCCGCGGCGACGCGCGCGTCGAAGTCATGCGCCGACATGACACCGTCCCGCAGCGCGCTGGCTGCCTTGCCGATCACGTCGCCAGCCGGCACCCCTTCGTTGACCAGCGCGCCCATTGGGATCCCGAACAGCGCATGAAACCCGCCAGGTTGGAAGCGCATGGTGAAAACATGAAGGCTGCCCGACATGAACAGGCGTGTACGGCGATAACTCTGCGGACCGACGATTACTGTTTGCGGCGTCAGAGAGGCCGGGCCGTCATCGTGAGACACGGCGTAGCGATCGCGCAAGTAGAACTCGATAAACTGATCGGGCCGCGCAGGCAGCGGTGCTGTAACGACGTCAGTGCCGAGTATGGCCAGCCGTTCGGCAAATGACATGACGACGCTTCTCAGCTCCGCTGTCGCAAGACGCTGCGCGATGATCACACCGCATCATCGGCCGATGACACATGACGTCAATAACTAATTGTTCGCCAATGCTCGATCATCGTAGCGATGACCGCCATCGATCAACGGGCCTGAGGCAAGCGGATAATCTACCATAGAGCTTGAGTAGCGGTGACTGGTCTAGGAATCACTTCGCGGACATGAACGGGCGTCTGCTTCAAGCCGCTCCTCCAGTGCTCTGAGTGTCCGGGTGGCCTCAGATGAAGGGACGGCTGAAGTCGGGGAGGCAGAAACGGTCTGTGACTGTCCACAACTCGGTCAACGCGTCAGGGCAGGCCTCTCGGCTCGCTAGCGCCAGCTGGTCGCGCGTCGAATGACTCCTTCGACAGGCACATCATGCAATTGCCGATACCGGGCCTCTACTAGGCTGAAGAGGCCGAATGCCAGGAGTCCTGCCCCAATGATGACATCGAAAGGGCTGGTCAACCAGGATAGTACATGTGCCATGCCGCCTGCCTCGCTCGCTTGCTCTTCGATTCCAGCCCTTGCGAGAAGGTAGCCGCTGATGAGGAACACGAGACCGCGTGCCGCATAGCCTGCGCGCCCGCTCCACTGCACCAAGGCTTGTTTCGCTACCGACGGCTCAAGGTAACGCAGGAACGAGCCTTTCGCTGCTTTCGCGAGCTGGACCGCACCGAGCACGACCAGCACCGATGCGCCGACCAGGACCAATGCCCAACCGCCAGGCAGCTGCATGGCCGTCCGCGCTCCTTGTCGAGTGCTGTCCCCGGACAGAGCCGCTCCGCGCATCAGCTGTACCGACTGCCACGCGAGCAGGAGATGGATGGCGCCACTGACGCCCGCGCCTGCCCGCTCCATCATACCTTTGCGATCGGAGCCGTGACGTTCGATGTCGAGAGCCGCATCGGCTAGGCGCCATATGCCATAAGCCGTTAATCCGGCAGCGATTACCCCTAGCAGCAACTGACCGCCGCCCCGGCCGAGATATTCAATCGCTCCACTGGGATCTTCCGCTCTGCCGGTTCGAAGGATGAGCAGGGCAATGACGATGTAGAGCAGCCCGCGTGTGGCGAAGCCGATCCGGGTCAAGGCTGTCAGGCGCGAGCTGGCGTTCATGCGGTCTCCCTTACCTCGGCACAACACCTACGAACCTATCTCGTTCCGGCATCGGAACGGCTTGCCGGTCGGGCTACGTCCTTGAATTCGTACTTGAGAGCGCCAACTGGTTCCTTGGTGCACAGGGCAGTGTCAGGCCAAATGCACCAGTTGGTAACGAGAGTTTCCGCCCCCACGGCGTTCCTGCAGCCCCAATCGCCGAGCATGCGTTGGTGTGGACGGCGAAGGCCGCGGACGAAGAGGCCAACTGGCGTGGTGGTCGGAACAGTATTAATCGACACATTCGAAGAAATCTTACGAACTGGAGTTACCCCTGATATTCGTCAGGCGTGGGAGGCCGTCTACGGTGAAACTGCGAGCTTGCCTGCTGTGGCTACCGCATTCGGGCGCCGGTCAGTCGCAGTTACGTCCGCGCCCGCTCGGGTGGTCGCAACCGCGAGCAGCGCGACGCCCAACAGCGATGAATATCGTACCGTCCAACCGCAGCCTCTTTGTGAACACCCATGGTACACGCTTTCCCTGAACGGGAAGGCAACAACGTTCCGTCTTCAGGCTGAATGAACGTCCGAAGGCGGGGAGGGCGCCGGCGGACCCGGATGTGTGGCAGCGGGTCCAAGACGACTGAGCTTGCCGCAATGGAGACAGTTACAGAAGTCGGCGGACCTCAATGTCCAGCGCCTGGGATCACAAATGGTGCGCCTTGGGAGCGGTGATAAGCCGCTGTAAAAAGCCCGTTCCCGCCGGACGCGGCACTTAGCCGTCGTTAATATTTCCCGTATACTCAGGGGCGGCGCGGAGACGCCGGGTGTGGAGAGTTTGATGGCGTTAACGACCGGGGGGAGTGACTTTAGCGTCTTTTTCGAGTCATCGCCGGCTCCGGCGTTGATGCTCGATTGCGACCTGACGATTCTGGCGTGCAACGCCGCGTATGAACGTGTCGCGCATGTGGATCGGGCAACCATGGTAGGGCGCCCGGTGTTCGACGTGTTTCCAGGCTCGGACGTTCAGCAGGCAAATCGCCTCCGTGAATCGTACGACCGGGTATTGAAAAGCCGAAAGCCGGATGACATCGCGCATCTGCAATTCGCCACGGCGCTCCCAGAAAGTCCCGGACTTCACGAGCGGTATTGGACGATTTCAAACAGTCCGATCATTCAAACCGACGGCACGCTCTGCGGAATTCTGTCTTGCCCAGCCGACATCACCGAGTTGGTTCGGCTGCGTCAGGGCGCCCTTTATGACGAAGATGCGGAGGTCGAGCCCGGGGCGCAGGAGCGCCTACAGCGCTGGACGCGGACCGTGCACAATGTTCTCGAATCCGAAAAGGAGCGGCTTCGCCAGCTGTTTCAAAGCACGCCAAGTTTCATCGCCGTGCTACAAGGCCCGCACCATGTGTTCGAATTGGCTAACGACGCCTATTACCAGTTGGTCGGGCATCGGGAAATCATCGGCCATCGCGTTGCCGACGTCCTTCCTGAAATCGTTGCGCAAGGTTTCATTGAAAAACTCGATAGAGTATTTCTAACGGGGGTGCCGTTCAACGCGCGTGCCTTGCCGCTGGAGATCCAGCGCTCCGCCGGCGGTGAGTTAGAGCAATGCTATATCGACTTAATCTATCAACCCATTGTGGACAACCATGGCAAAGTCACTGGAATATTCGCTCAAGGGAATGACGTAACGGATGCTCACAAACTGGCTCAGGACGTTGCATACCAGGCGTCCCATGATTTTCTGACCGGGCTGTGCAACCGACGCGAGTTTTGTCGTCAGATTCCGGACATCGATGAACCGGGTTCCCATGCCCTACTGTACATGGACATCGACCACCTGAAAATTGTCAACGACCGGTGTGGCCATGCGGCTGGTGACACCTTGCTTCTCCAGGTTGCAGATGCGCTACGTTCGCAATGCGACGACGAACACGATCTTCTTGCCCGTCTTGGAGGCGACGAGTTCGCCCTCGTGCGGCGAAATTGCAGCGCGGAGGCCGCGCTCGCGCTTGCTACCCGTTTGTGCGCCGCGGTGAAGGATATAAGTTTCATTGAACGGGGCAAGCGTTACGGCGTAACGCTGAGCGTAGGCGTCGCCATGTTCGGAGAGGCCGAACGGCCGTCCTTCGAGACCACCCTGGGCATGGCCGATGCCGCCTGTTTTCTCGCCAAGGAGAAGGGGCGCAACCGCGTACAGATGAGCTCCGCGTCCGACGAGGATGTCGCCCTTCAACGCCAGGAAATGGACAACGTCACCCGTCTCAAGGAAGCCTTGCGCGAAGATCGCGTCATCCTTTACGCGCAGCAAATCGTCGGCCTTCGGACAGACGACGAGACGCGAGACGTGTCTTACGAGGTGCTTGCCCGATTGTGCGAACCTGACGGTACGATCGTCGCTCCCAGCGGCTTCATACCCGCGGCAGAGCGTTACGGCATGATCGAGGAGCTAGACCGCCACATCGTTTGCAAGACCTTCGCGCATCTGCAAGGGAAGGTCGGCGAACGGAATGACGACATACGATACTTCGTCAATATCTCAGGTCTGACGTTGAGTGCCCACGGGTTCGTTGCCTTTATTGATGAAGCCCTAAAGCGATGTCCGGCGGTGGGGCCGTCCCAGATATGTTTTGAAGTGACCGAAACGGCAGCATTGTCGAATGTTCAGAGGACGGCCGAGGCAATGCGACGGCTTGTCGAGATCGGATTTACCTTTGCGCTCGATGATTTCGGAAGCGGAATGGCGTCGTTCGCTTATCTTAGCCAACTACCCGTCCAGTTCGTGAAAATTGATGGTGATTTTATAAGGGCGATGCGGGATCAGCCCTCTGCCGAAATTATCGTGGACGCGGTCGCGAGACTCGGACGTGCAATGAACATTCGCACGATCGCCGAATCTGTGGAGTATGAAGAGTTGATTCCGCGTCTCAAATCCCTAGGCCTAGATTACGCGCAAGGGTATGCGTTGCATCTACCAGAACCGATTGACGAGGTAACATTTTACCCGGTTGGCCGGCGATCAGAGACTTCGCGCGTAACACGGCCCGCTCCTTGATCGAGTAGCGTCTTGCGGGGGCAGTTCGCAAATTGCCCTCGAACTTGTAAGTGCATACGCGCAGGGCGGCCGCCACTCTCGCGACGTTGACAGCCACTGCTGCATTAGCGCAACCCACGAGGCACCGGTCATCGAGCGGTAGGTTTGAACCTGAATAAGCGTCCGATCACGGAACAGGACCGGGCCTGCTTGGATGTCCAGATTGGCGTCATTCGTGACCTATTAGCTGCTAGTCGGCTGCCTCCCAACTGTAGACATACATGCGGCTTGCCAGGCCTATCTAAAGCAGACACCATGCTGCCAGCGGTATGCCGCCGCGCAGGGTGAATCGGGCTATGATGGCTGCCTTCTTAGCTATGGCGCTTCAAGCAACCTCGACGGTCATTAGCCCGCCAAGCCTGGCCGGAAATTGGACCGTTGATCTGTCAACGCAACCTGGACAACTTTACACCAGGCCCATGCAGTTGACGCTGAACCCGGACGGGACGGTAAGTGGTGTATTTTACCAGAGCACAATTGAGAAAGGTCGTTGGAAGACTGACCGCGGACGGACCTGTGCCAGCTTCCGGACCTCAGATGCGAACGGACCATATCACACGTCTGTTTGCCTCCACGGTGATCGAGCTGAAGGTCAGACTTGGGCTGAGAACCGTAACTTTCTGTTCAACTGGATGGCCGTTCGGGCACCGTAGCATTCTGCGCCTGCCTTCAATGTGCCGCCCCGCTTTTCGCCCACTAGCCGACATCCGGCTCGACCTGTAACGTTGCTCAGGAGGTGCTTTTTCCATGCGCGTTCTATACGTGATTTGCTTGGCATTGGCGGGCCTGACGAGCAGCATTTCAGCCTTGGCCCAAACGACGGACGCTGCCCGACAGGCGATCACGAAAGCCGAGGATGCCTGGAGAAAAGCAAGGATTGCAGGTGACACCGCATTCCTAGAGCGCTTCTATGCTGCGGAGGGGCGCATCCAGGGCATGGATGGCAAGGTGCAGTCCCGCACCGCCGATATCGCGCTGTTCGCTACCGGCAAGATCAAACCCAAGTTCATCAATCATGGCCCGCTCGAAATTGCGACCTATGGCAATATGGCTGTCGTCACGGGCGTAGACCATCTCGGCGGTACTGCCTTTGGGCGCTATGGCGAGATGTATCTGCGATTCACGGACGTGTTGGTGAAGCGAGACGGTCGCTGGCAGCTGGTGGTGCAGCAGGCGACTTCGACATCGGGGTTCTGAACGACGGCTCTACCAACTATTGCCTTTCAGCTGCCTGGATGCCGTGCTCACATCGAGCAGACGCAACATGAACGAGCGGCTGGTTTTGGGAAGCCGCGTGGACGCCATGAACGTCCGGAAGTGGGTCTTTTACGTTCCCGGCGTGAAGCGTTTGCAGCGGATCTGTTCCTGCTCAGGCACTGGATATCCGCCAGTACGTAGGCAAAATCGATTATTGTCCGCACGATACGATCTGAACGCAGCCGAGCAAACCCGGGCAGACTTCAGTATCCTTCCGATAATCAGATTATACTGCGTTCATCAGGCCGGTTACGTCAGCGCGCTTGGTGAAGCGGGACGATGATACGGTACCAGGTCGACACCGACGAACGAAGTCACGGTGAGGTCCGGCCATGTAATCCATCGTTTGAGCTTGTCACGGGCAATCGCACTCCTAACTGCCTCAACAATCCACTGTCGGAGTTCGGGAGTTGGCAGCCCTTCGTTGTCACAGGTGTGTGGCAGACGAAACTCAGAGCGGTTGACGCCGACGTCCGCTGAAGCACTGCCTTCCCGTAACTCTGGTATGTGCCAAGCTACGATAGCTGGAGCGGCGCGTACGGAAATGGTCATATCGCGTCTGATCACTGACGTCCCCTGACTGTTCTTCAGATTGCGCGTTCGTCTCCCCAATATCACATGACCGTTAGGAGCGGAACTTTTTCCACCACCTTACGCCGTGTTCTGTTATATACTTTGAGGCATTCAGGGCAGCAGAGAAAGGATCGCTTGCTCTTACTTCAACAAGCAGGAGCACGATCGATGAGTATCACCCCCATCGCTGGCTGGGCGCTGAACCGTATCGTTGAAATGGATGAACATCATCCTGGCATCGCCGGCCACGTGTTGCGAGCATCGGCGGAACGCCGTCAGGTCGTTGCCGCATTTCTGTCGGTCTCACGGCCTCACGTCCAGATTTCGTGCGATGACGAACGGGGCTCGTTTCTGATCCACGCTACCCACGACGCCATTCTCCGCGCGGCATATGGTGCGGTGCCTTCCGGTCTGCGACGGGCGTTGGGGCGTGCGGGGCCGACGCCACACCCTCGTCGCTTCTACCTGTACCTCTACGCTCTGCTGTCATCACCCGGGCAGCAGGCTTTCAATAAGATCCTCGGCCGAATGCCGGCCATCGACCTCGACCGGTTGCGGATCGCGCGAGTGCTGCCAACCGATCTGCTGCGTGATAACATCATCTCTCACATCACCAGCGTTTCGGACGCGCGCGACCTCCGCGCCTACGTTTCGCTACTAGCAGAACATGACGTCGACCGCGACGCGCTGATCGATGCGATCGGCTCTGCTCCCAGTCGGGATGCTATCACTCACGTTGCACGACGCTGGACGCTCAAGGCTAGACTGCCCGATCATCCCGTCCCAGCCAGCAGTACCTATCGTCCGATCAGTACCGGTGAAGAGCTGCGCCGCACGGCCCTTCGGTACCGCAACTGCATGCGGATGTACGTAGTCAACGTCCTCGAACGCCGGTCGAGCTTTGCGCTGTTTCGACATGGCGACCAGGAAGCCGTAGTTCATCTGATCGCAAGCGAAGGCGGATGGGAGCTTGAGCGCCTGTACGGTCACCGGAACGGCGCGTTCGGTTCCGGGTTTCGCCAAGAAGCTGAAGCCTATCTGCGGCAGCACCATATCCGACTCAATGCGCGAACCGGCACGAAGCGGCCACTCGATCCGCTTCGGCGAATGATGGCGCATTTCGATCCGTACGGCGACGACGACTGAGCCGGGGCAGGACGATGTCTGCCGATGTTGATGAACTCGCAAATCCACGTGAATTTCGACAAACGGGAACCACGTGGCGCACAATGCTCGTCATGAAGAACAGAACCACCAACCCCAAATCTCGCCTAACGCCCCCCCGCCCCGCTTCGTCCGACGCCGACGATTTGCCCGTCACGGTCAGCCGTGCTCCGTTGCACGATCGGCTCCTACCGCTTCAGTCGGTGATGGAGTTCGCAGGCCTCGGCAAAACGATGATCTACCGGATGATGCGCGAGGGCAATTTTCCTGCAGCGTATAAACCCGGCGGCCATGCGTCACGCTGGAGCGAGCGTGAGTTAATCGACTGGCAGGCAGCAATGGCAGCGAAGCGTTACCAGCCCCAACCGCCTCGACGGCCTTGACGATCAGCGCATCGGCCGGCCGAGCAGGCTAGCGGCCGGCGGGATGCCATCCATAACAAGGTCGGCCCATTCCTGCGCAATCTCCCGACGACGCTCCATGAAGGCCGCCCGATTGTAGGCACTCTCGACCTTGTTGGGCGGGATGTGGGCAAGCATCAGATCGATGATCGCCCGGTCGTTCGGTCGGTTAAGCGTTTCGGCACGAGAGTTCATTATCGTCGAGAACGCGGCCCGAAAGCCGTGCGGTACGTGCCGCTGGTAGTACCCGGCACGAATCAGCAACGCGCGCAGCGTGTTTTCCGAGATCGGCTTGTGCAGGTGTCGGTCGCTCGGGAAGATCACTGGAAGTTCGCCAGTAAGCGGGGCAATGGTCTGCAGTACGTCTACCGCTTGCCGCGACAACGGAACGATGTGATCCCCGTCCACCTCAGCCTTGCGATCTTGGTCGCCTTTCATCCGTGCGGCCGGAATACGCCATAGCGGCGCGTCCCCGTCCAAATCCTCGATCTCATGCCAGCGCGCGAATCGGATCTCGTTGGGCCGAGCAGCAGTAAGCGCGCTGAACCGAAGCGCGAACTTGGTCGTCGCGCGGCATCGCTGCGCCTCGCATGCCGACAGCATTTCGCGGACTTCAGCTAGATCGATCAATGCAGGTTGCGGCTTGGCCTTCGGTTTACGCTTGAGTGCCTTCGACAGGCTGGCTGCAGGATTGGCCTCGGCAACCCCGGTCACGATGGCGTAAACGAAGACGTCTGAAATACGCTGACGGAGCCGATGCGCCGTCTCGATAGCGCCGCGTTTCTCGATCGCCGCGAGCACGTCCAGTAGCACCGGCGCTGTGATAGCGCTCATGGACCATGTGCCAATAGCGGGAAAGATATCGCGCGCTAGGCTATGCAGCACGTCCTGAGCATGGACCTTCGACCACGTCGACTGGCGCTGCTCGTGCCACTTGCGGGCTAGCCGTTCGAACGTGTTCTCGCCCTCCGCTCGGACGGCGCGTAGCGCGATGCGGCGCTGCATGCCAGGGTCGAGGCCATCTCGAAGCTGTGCTTTTGCTTCGTCGCGACGCTTTCGTGCCTCGGTCAACGTCATTGCAGGGTATGAACCGAGCGACAGTGTCAGCTGCTTCGGTTTGCCAGCTGCGTTTATTCCGAACGCGTAGTTCATGCGCCAGTGCCGACCACCCGCGGGACTCACGAGCAGATAGAGCTGGCCTCCGTCGGTCAGCTTGTACTGCCGCTCGCGCGGCTTGGCGGCTTTGATTTTGGCGTCGGTCAGCATCAGCCCAACACGATACCATGGTTTTCGCTGTCAGCTACCATGGACTGAACCATGCGACACCATGAACGCGGGGGAAATCCAGTGAACGCCCGCGAACGGTCGCGGCAGCTAAGTGCTTAAAAAGTGGTAGAAAAGTAACCCCTGAGGGTCGTTCAGGAACACTGAAATGGCGGAGCGGGAGGGATTCGAACCCTCGATACGCTTTTGACGTATACTCACTTTCCAGGCGAGCGCCTTCGACCACTCGGCCACCGCTCCGCATTGCTCTGGAAGCCGTCGACCTAGAGTGACAGCGCGCGCGACGCAAGCGATTGCGTGTCGCGTGACCCTGGGGCAGTCTCGCAGGGATGATCCACATCCTGCTTCTCGCGCTCGCCGCACCCCAGGCGGGGCCCGCCCCCACCCTCCCGTCCGATCCGGCGCCGGCCGACTGGGTCGCCATCCCCGACGACCAGCTGCTCGTCTTCACCTTGGCGAGCGGCAAGACGGTCACGGTGCGCCTCGCGCCTGCCTATGCGCCGGTGCACGTTGCCAACATCCGCGCGCTGGCGGCGGCGCGTTGGTGGGATGCGGGGACCAGCGTCTATCGATTGCAGGACAATTATGTCGCGCAATGGGGCGATGCGACCGAGAAGAAGCCGCTGGCGAACGGAGTCGTCGCCAACCCGCCGTCCGAATATGAGCATGCCGGGCCGACCGCGGTGGCGCGGCTCGGGCGACGCGATCCCTATGCCGAATGGGCGGGGTATAGCCGCGATGGCTGGCCGCTCGCGGGCAACGGCGCCAGCGAGTGGCTGCCGCATTGCTACGGCATGGTCGGCGTCGGACGCGACATGGCGCCGAGCACCGGGAGCGGTGCCGAGCTGTACGCGGTGATCGGCCACGGTCCCCGCGCGCTCGACCGCAACATCGCGGTCGTCGGGCGCGTGATCGACGGGATCGAGTGGCTGTCGTCGTTGCCGCGCGGTACCGGCGAGCTCGGCTTCTACAAGACGCCGGCGGAATACAGCCCGATCGTCTCGGCGCGGCTGGCGAGCGACCTGTCCGCCGCCACGCGTCCGCATTTCCAATATCGTGCGACGACCAACGCCCGCTTCACCGCGTGGATCGCGTCGCGTGAGAACCGGGCGCCGCCGTTCTTCACGGTGCCCGCGGGCGGCGCGGACATTTGCAACGCGATGCCGCCGGTCCGCCGCGCTCCCTAGACGGCGGGCGCGGGGTCGGATCCGGGTACGACACGAGACGCCGCTACTTGACCGGACGCTTCTCGAGCTTTCGCGCCAGCGTGCGGCGATGCATCCCTAACCGTCGCGCAGTTTCAGAGATGTTGAATCCGGTTTCGGCCAGTGTGGTGTGGATCCGTTCCCATTCGAGCGTCTTGATCGAGGTCGGTCGTTCGGAGACCTGCGCGTCGACGCTGCCCTCGGTGCGGTCGAACGCCGCCTCGATATCGTCGGTGTTCGACGGCTTGACGAGATAGTGCGACGCGCCGAGCTTGATCGCCTCGACCGCGGTGGCGATGCTCGCAAAGCCGGTCAGGACGACGACCAGCGTCGCGGGATCATGCGCGTGGAGGGTCTGGACGCACACCAGCCCCGACGCGCCGCCGAGCTTGAGGTCGACGACGGCATAGCGCGGCGTCGCGCTCGCCAGCAGCACGAGCAGCTCCTCGTGGCTCGCCGCCTGCATCACCTCGTACCCGCGGCGCTCGAACGAACGGCGCAGCGTCCGCGCGAAGACTTCGTCGTCCTCAACGATGACGAGCAGTCCGGGCGTGCTCATGCCGGCACGTCCAACGCGATCGCGGCGAGCGGCAGCGCCAGCGTCACCTCGGCGCCCCCGCCGTCGCGGTTGGCGACCGACGCGGTGCCGCCGAGCTTGCGCACCACGTTGACCGCTAGGAACAGGCCGAGGCCGTGTCCCGGTTCGAGCTTGCTCGACTGATAGGGTTTGCCAAAGCCCGCCAGCCGTTCGGCGGAAAAGCCCGGACCGCGATCGCGGACGATGAGGACCAGTTGATCACCGCTGCGTTCGCCGCGAAAGCCGATCCAGTCGGGCGACGCCTCGGACGCGTTGTCTAGGATGTTGGCGATCACCTGTTTGAGGGCGGGATCGGAGACGATCTGCGGGTTGTCGCCGACGCGGGCGACATAGTCGACCTCGACGCCGGCATGCAGCGCGCGCCAGTCGTCGACGATGCCGTCGAGGAACCGGTGCAGCGAAACGATCTCGGGCGCCTCGCCGCGCGCCTCGCCCGCCGCGAGCAGGATTCCGGTGACGATCGCCTTGCAGCGCTGCACTTCGGCCTGCATCTCGCCGATCTCCTCCAGCAATTCGGGGTCGCGCGCCATCACCGGCATGCGCCGCCAATCCGCGAGGATCACCGCGATCGACGCGAGCGGCGTCCCCAGTTCATGCGCGGCGCCGGACGCGAGCAGTCCCATCCGCACGATATGATCCTCCTCCGCCGCTTGCTGGCGCAGATCGGCGAGGTGGGTGTCGCGGCCGCGCAGATTGGCGGTGATGCGGGTCATGAACAACACCAACAGGGTCGCGATCAGCACGAAGCAAAGCAACGAGCCGAGCGTATAGAGTTCGAAATAATTGCCGTCATAGCCCGCAGGCAGGATCAAGGGGCGATAGCGCACCGTCAGCACCGCGAAGCAGCAGGCGGTGACGCCGACGACCGTCCAGCTCGACCAGCGATCGAGCAGAACAGCGCCCAGCACGACCTGCAACAGGTACAGCGCAATGAACGGATTGGTCGCGCCACCGCTGAGATAGAGCTGCGCGGTCAACAGCCCGACATCGAACAGCATCGCGCAAAACAGCTGCGCGTTGGCTCCCTTTTGCCAGCCATAGAGCGGCATGCTGGCCAGGTTGAGCACGACCGCGGCGGCCATCGCCAGCGCCATCGGGATCAGCGGCAAATCGAAATGCAGTACGAACCGCGCGAACAGGATCGTCAGCAACTGCCCCACGACCGCGAGCCAGCGTAGCGTGACCAGCTGGCGCATGTTCGCGCTGCCGGTCGCGTCGGTCAGCGTGGCGGCGCGACCGAGCCAGCCCTGCCAGCCTTGGCGGACCTGGCGCGCTTCGCTCATGCGGTTCTCCCGCGAAGGCGGGAGTCCAGGGCTACAGACGCTACCGCCTGCGACTCCTGAACTCCCGCCTTCGCGGGACAACGCCGCTGCAGCGACCGTGCCCGACCACGCACTGGAACTACCGGGTTCCCTCCACCCCCCCGGCGAAGGCCGGGGCCCAATTGGGCGGCCCAAGTCAGGTAAGTCAGACTGCTATCACGCAGGCCTTCCCATTTGGACCCCGGCCTTCGCCGGGGGGGTAGACAGTGAACCAGATGGACCCGCGTCACGCGCCCGCCTTTCGTCGATCCTGGCGGACCACGATGCCGAAGCAAACCAGCGTCAGCCCCGCCAGCGCGAACCAGGTGAGCATGTAGACCAGATGGTTGTTGGGGAACGCGATCACGGTCAGCCCGCCGACCGGTGCGGCGTCGCCGACGCGGTCCGCGTCGATGAAATAGGGCGCGGCGTGCAATCCCCGCGCGCGGGCGATCGCGGCGACATCGCGCGAATACCACGCGCCCTGCGCGGGATCGTTGCGGCGCAGGAAGCCGCCGCCGGGTTCGGTGATCCGCAGATAGCCGGTGACGGTCTGTTCGCCCTGCGGCTTGCCGTGCGCGGTCCGCTGTTCGGGGGCAACGAAACCGCGGTTGACCAGGATCACCCCGTCGCGCGTCCGCAACGGGGTCATGACCCAATAGCCGGTGCCGAGCGCCGTTGCCGCGCGCACCAAAGTCTCGGAGGAATTGAGGAAGATTCCGCGAGCCACGACGCGGCGGTAGGCGTCGCGGTCGGCGGTGACCGGCACGCCCGCCGCGGGCGGCGCTACCGGCAGCGCGTGCGCCCGCGCGTCGACCTGTTCGATCAGCGCGAGCTTCCACGTCCGGCGGTGCATCTGCCACACGCCGAGCGCGATGAAGCCGGTGAAAATCAGCAGCGCGGCAACGCCCGCTACGATCGTCGCCGGCCGCGTCCGCATCACATATCCGCCATCGCCTGCGCGGGCATCATGTTGGCGTTGAGGTGGAACATCACCCAGATCGACCCCGCCAGCGTGATGACGACCAGGATGATCGTGAAGATCAACGCCATCATCGTCCAGCCGCCCTCGGACTTGGTGGTCATGTGCAGGAAGTAGATCATGTGCACGACGATCTGGACGACCGCGAACAGCATGACGACCACCACCGCGGTCGACGGATCCTTGAACGCGCCGGTCATCACCGCCCAGAACGGGATCGCGGTCAGGAAGACCGAGAGAAAAAACCCCTTGAGATAGCTGGCGCGCGAGCCGTGCGACGCGGTGTCGCCGTGCGCGTGATCCTCGCCATGCGCGCTGCCGTCGCCGTGCGCCGGAGCGGACGTATGCGGGTTCGAAATGTCGCTCATCGCAGCATGCCCATCAGGTAGACGAAGGTGAAGACGCCGATCCAGATGACGTCGAGGAAATGCCAGAACATGCTGAGGCACAGCAGCCGGCGCTTGTTCGCGGCGATCAGGCCGTGGCGCCCAACCTGGGTCATCAGCGTGACGAGCCAGATCAGGCCCATCGTGACGTGCAGCCCGTGCGTGCCGACCAGCACGAAGAAGGAGGACAGGAACGCGCTACGCGTCGGTCCCGCGCCTTCGTGGATCAGGTTCGAGAATTCGTAGAGTTCGATCGACAGGAACGCCAAGCCGAACAGCCCGGTCAGCACCAGCCAGGCCTGCATGTTGCGGACCTTGCCCTCGTCCATCGCCAGCATGGCAAAGCCGTAGGTGATCGACGAGAACAACAGCATCGCGGTGTTCACCGCGACCAGCGGCAGCTCGAACAGCTCACGGGGGCCAGGGCCGCCCGCATAGCTGTTGCCGAGCACGCCGTAGGTCGCGAACAACACCGCGAAAATGAGGCAGTCGCTCATCAGGTACATCCAGAAGCCCAGCATCGTGCTGCCGCCCTCGGGATGGTCGTGTTCGTCGACGACGTAGAAGCTCACGGGCTCGCCCTCGCCCTGCGTAATGGTCTGTGCGGACATCGGCTCAGACTCCCTGTGCGGCGAGTTGACGGGTGCGCGCGTTCTCGGTCGCGATCACCTCTTCCACCGGAATGTGGAAATCCCGCTTGTAGTTGAAGGTGTGGACGATCGTGGTCGCAAAGATCGCGATCAGCGACAGCGCCGCCAGCCACCAGATGTACCAGATCATCGCGAAGCCGAACGCCACGCTCAGGCCCGCCAAGATCACGCCGGTCCCCGTGCCGCTGGGCATGTGGATCGCCTTGAACCCGGTGACGGGACGCGCGAACTTGCGGTCCTTCATGTCGTACCAGGCATCCAGATCGTGGATGACGGGCGTGAACGCGAAGTTGTACTCCGGCGGCGGCGACGAGGTCGACCATTCGAGCGTACGTCCACCCCAGGGATCGCCGGTGTGATCGGTGAGCGCCTCGCGGTTGCGGATGCTGACGAAGATCTGCAGCAGGAACGCACCGATGCCGACCGCGATCAGCGCAACGCCGATCCCGGCGATGACGAACCAGACCTGCAGGTTCGGATCGTCGAAATAGCGCATCCGGCGGGTCACGCCCATCAGCCCGAGGATGTAGAGCGGCATGAACGCGACGTAGAAGCCGACGACCCACGACCAGAAGCTGACCTTGCCCCAGAACTGGTTGAGCTTGAAGCCGAACGCCTTCGGGAACCAGTAATTGATCCCGGCGAACACCCCAAAGATCACCCCGCCGATGATCACGTTATGGAAATGCGCGACGAGGAACAGCGAGTTGTGCAGCACGAAATCGGCAGGCGGCACCGCGAGCAGAACGCCGGTCATGCCGCCGATCGTGAAGGTCACCATGAAGGCGATCGTCCACATCATCGGCAGCTCGAACCGGATCCGCCCCTTGTACATCGTGAACAGCCAGTTGAAGATCTTGGCCCCCGTCGGGATCGAGATGATCATCGTGGTGATGCCGAAGAACGAGTTCACGCTCGCGCCCGACCCCATCGTGAAGAAATGGTGCAGCCAGACCAGATAGGCGAGGATGGTGATGACGAGCGTCGCATAGACCATCGAGCTGTAGCCGAAGAGGCGCTTGCCCGAGAAGGTCGAGGTGACTTCCGAGAAGATCCCGAAGCACGGCAGGATCAGGATGTAGACCTCCGGGTGGCCCCAGATCCAGATCAGGTTGACGTACATCATCGGGTTGCCGCCCGCTTCGTTCGTGAAGAACGCGGTACCGACGTAGCGGTCGAGGCTGAGCAGCGCGAGCACCGCGGTCAGCACCGGGAAGGCGGCGACGATCAGGATGTTGGTGCACAGCGCGGTCCAGCAGAAGATCGGCATCTTCATGAAGCCCATCCCCGGTGCGCGCATCTTGACGATCGTCGCGATCAGGTTGACGCCGGACAGCAACGTCCCGACGCCCGCGATCTGCAGTGCCCAGATGTAATAATCGACTCCGACGTCAGGACTGTAGGCCAGACCCGACAGCGGCGGCATCGCCAGCCAGCCAGTGCGCGCGAACTCGCCGATGAACAGCGACATCATCACGATGACCGCCCCCGAAGCGGTCATCCAGAAGCTGAAATTGTTCAGGAACGGGAACGACACGTCGCGCGCGCCGATCTGCAGCGGCACGACATAGTTCATCAGACCCGTGACGAACGGCATCGCGACGAAGAAGATCATGATCACGCCGTGCGCGGTGAAGACCTGGTCGTAGTGATGGGCCGTCAGATAGCCTTCGTTACCGTTGAACGCGATCGCCTGCTGGATACGCATCATGATCGCGTCGGAGAAACCCCGCAGGAGCATGACGACGGCGAGGATCATGTACATGATCCCGATCTTCTTGTGGTCGACGCTGGTGAACCACTGGTTCCACAGATAGCCCCAGAGCTTGAAATAGGTGAGTGCGGCCAGCAACCCGACGCCGCCAATCGCAACCATGGCGAACGTGGCCATCACGATCGGTTCGTGCAGCGGCAGCGATTCCAGGGTCAGGCGGCCGAAGATGGTCTTCAACAGTGTATCGGACATATCGGTTCTCTAGCCGTTCGCGACGGGGCGCGTGCCCGGCTGGGTGAGGGGTGTGGTCATGGTGTGGTTGCGGTTGTCGAGCGAACCCGGCTTGGCGTTGCCACCATCCTTCTGAATTTCTGCCGGCGCGCTCCAGTGCGGCGCGCTGCCCTTCTCGTCGGCGTCCTTCATCAGCGCACCTTCGGGACGCGGGCCCGAATGCTGCGGCCCCTTGCCGCCGTTGACGCCGGGCATCGTCATCCCGCCCTGTTCGTCATGCTTCATCAGGTCGGACATGCACGGCTTACCCGGCGTGACGCATTGCTCGACGATCGCCTTGAACAAGCCGGAATCGACCGCGCCGAAGCGCATGATCGGAACCTTCTCGGACGGCTTTTCGAGCCGCAGATAGTTGGTGCGGTTGAGTCCGCCGCCGCCGTTCTTGATCCGCGAGACCCAGCCGGCGAAGTCGGCGTCGGACACGCCGTGGAAGCGGAAGCGCATGCCCGAGAATCCGGCGCCGCTATAGTTGGACGAGAAACCCTCAAAATTGCCGGGCTTGTTGATCACCGCGTGCAGCGTCGTCTCCATGCCGGGCATGGTGTAGATCATGCCGGCCAGCGCGGGGATGTAGAACGCGTTCATCACCGAGGACGAGGTCAGCTTGAACTTGATCGGCCGATCAACCGGTGCCGCGAGTTCATTGACCGTCGCGATGCCGTATTCGGGGTAGATGAACAGCCACTTCCAATCGAGCGCCACGACATCGACCTCGAGCGGGTTGTTCGCGCCGCCGTTGATCTGCTGCGGGGTACCGCCCAGCGCGCCGACGGGAACGTTGGTGCCCGTGGTCTGCGCCTCGGGCTTGATCCGAGCCAGCGGGCGGTACGGATCGAGCAGATGCGTGCTGGTCCAGGTGATCGCGCCGAGCGCGATGATGATCAACAGCGGCACGCCCCAGATCAGCAGTTCCAGACTGACCGAATGGTCCCATTTGGGCTCGTACTTCGCAGCCTCGTTGGTCGCGCGGTAGCGGAACGCGAAGAAGAGGGTCAGCACGATCACCGGGATGATGATCAACAGCATCAGCCCGGTCGAGATCAGGATCAGGTCCCGCTGCTGGACCGCGATGTCGCCCGATGGCGACATCACGACCCAGTCACAGCCGCTAACGGCCAGGGCGAGCGGTAACGCGGTCAGACGCGGCAGCCAGGTCTTGGCCCCTGTCAGTCTTTGAGTCGGTGCGGCAACGGTCATGCGGGTCCCCTACGCCTGTCCAGCACGCTGCCATAGTGGACAATTTGTCCAATGGGCGCTGCAGTGCAACATGGGCATGACCCGAAGATCATATGGATTAACGCATGGCCCGTGCGAATGGGCCTGCCACGATCCACCGGAAAGGCGTATCAGCGGGTTCGCCACCCTGGCAGTGAGTTGAAGCATGAGCGCACAAACGGTAACCCAGACGTTCGAGGACGACGCGCGCGATATCCATGCGCACGGCAAGGCGGTGTCGCCGGGCGAGATCGCGATCGGCGTCGTGATCGGCAGGACGTCGGAGTTCTTCGACTTCTTCGTCTATGCGATCGCGTCGGTGCTCGTGTTCCCGACGCTGATCTTTCCGTTCGTCGACCGGTTGCAGGGTACGATCTACTCCTTTGCGGTGTTCGCGCTGGCGTTCATCGCCCGCCCGATCGGGTCGCTGATCTTCATCGCGGTCGACCGCATCTATGGCCGCAGCGCCAAGCTGACGATCGCGCTGTTCCTGCTCGGCACCTCGACCGTCGCGATGGGCTTCCTGCCCAGCTACGACTCGGTCGGCTATTGGGCGATCGGGCTGCTCGCGCTGCTGCGAATCGGCCAGGGTATCGCGCTCGGCGGCGCCTGGGACGGGCTCGCCTCGCTGCTGTCGCTCAACGCGCCCGAGAAATATCGCGGCTGGTACGCGATGCTGCCGCAG
Source organism: Sphingomonas rhamnosi (assembly GCF_036663615.1). NCBI lineage: Bacteria > Pseudomonadati > Pseudomonadota > Alphaproteobacteria > Sphingomonadales > Sphingomonadaceae > Sphingomonas > Sphingomonas rhamnosi. Next base: position 298,658 of record NZ_JAXOJJ010000003.1, on the reverse strand, counting down.
CTCGGCGCGCCGTTCGGGCTGCTCGTGGCGAGCGGGCTGTTCGCTTTCTTCGTCTCGACGCTGCCGACAGTCGATTTCTTCGCCTGGGGCTGGCGCTATCCGTTCTTCGTCGCCTTCGCGATCAACGTCGTCGCGCTGTTCGCGCGGCTGCGCCTGGTCGTGACGCCGGAATTCGAGGAGCTGTATCTGCACGGCGAGCTTCAGCCCGGCCCGGTCGGCGAGACGGTGCGCGCCGAATGGCGGACGATCTGGCTCGGCTCGTTCGTGCCGCTCGCCAGCTTCGCGCTGTTCCACATGGTCACGGTGTTCCCGCTGTCATGGATCCTGCTGTTCACCCGCGAATCGGCAGGGCGTTTCCTGGTGATCGAGATGATCGGCGCCGTGATCGGCCTCGGCGCGACGCTGGTCTCGGGGCTGCTCGCCGACCGGTTCGGCCGGCGCACGATGCTCGGCAGCATCGCGGTGCTGATCGCGATCTTCGCGATCGCCGCGCCGATGCTGCTGTCGGGTGGCGATCTGGGCGAACGCGTGTTCATGGGGATCGGCTTCGTGCTGTTCGGCCTGTCATTCGGCCAGTCCTCGGGCGCGGTCGCGTCCAGCCTGTCGCCCAAGCATCGCTATTCGGGGTCCGCGCTGACCACCGATCTGGCCTGGCTGTTCGGCGCGGGCTTCGCGCCGCTCGCCGCGTTGCTGCTGTCGAGCAAGTTCGGACTGGCCGCGAGCGGCGCCTATCTGTTCTCGGGCGCGGTGTTCACGCTGATCGCCTTGGGGCTCAACAAGGAACTGGCAAAGCGTAACATCGTACGGTGACACCACTGACCCCGTCACCCCTGCATACTGGGGTGACGGACTAGGGCGTAGTTGCTTGCGCTACGCTTCGCAGGGCAGTGGTCCTGCCACAGCCGGCGCACCGCGGCGCTCGATCCCCCAAGACACCGCCCAAACCGCCAGGCCACCGAGCGCCAGCGCCATCCCGACCCACCCGGTCGACGTCCAGCCATAGCCCGCGGCGATCGCCAACCCGCCGAGCCACGGCCCCAGCGCATTGGCGGTGTTGAACGCCGAATGGTTGAGCGCCGCGGCCAGCGTCTGCGCCTCGCCCGCGACATCCATCAGCCTGGTCTGCAGGATGGTGCCGAGGCCCCCGCCGCACCCGATCAGCACGATCACCGGCAGCATCGTCGAAAGCTGCGGCGCGGCCCACGCGTAGAGCGACAACGCAACCGCACCAAACAGCAACGTCGCGCCCGCGGCTGGCATCAACGCATAATCCGCCGCCTTCGCGCAGACCAACGTGCCGATCGTCATGCCGACGCCGAACAGCGCGAACGCGACCGGCGTGTACGCGGTCGACATGCCGGTGACGTCGGTCAGCGTCGACGCCAGATAGGTGTAGACGCAGAAAATCCCGCCAAAGCCGATCGCGCCGACCAGCAAGGTCAGCCACACCTGCCCCTTACGCAGCGCCGCCAGTTCACCGAGCGGACTCGCATTCTTCGCCGGCTGCAGGATCGGCGCGAACCGAAACAACATGCCGATCGTCGCCGCGGCGAGAAGGGCGACCAGCCCGAACCCCCAGCGCCAGCCGACCCATTGGCCGATCCCGTTCGCCAGCGGCACGCCCAGGATCGTCGCGCTGGTCAGCCCCAGCATCATCCGTGACACCGCGCGCGACCGTTCCTCGTGCGGGACGAGCGAGGCGGCGACGAGCGCGCCGACACCGAAGAACGCCCCGTGCGGCAACCCGCTCAAGAAGCGGAAAGCGAGCATCCAGTGATAGGTCGGCGCCATCGCCGACAGGCCATTGGCGATCCCGAACATCGCCATCAGCGCGATCAGCAGAGTCCGCCGCTCCATCCGCGCCGCCAGCACAGCGATCGTCGGCGCGCCGACCACGACGCCCAGCGCATAGGCGCTGATCACGTGCCCCGCGGTCGGCTCGTCGATGCCGAGTCCCCGCGAAAATTGCGGCAACAGGCTCATCGCCGCGAATTCGGTGGTGCCGATCGCGAATCCCCCGACCGCAAGCGCGAGAAGCGCATAACGCGGATTGACGGCGGGCATGGTCTTAACGGTCATCAGTGGGCCTTCGCAGGTGCAGCATGATGCGTGCAACCGCGGAACACCCCGCTCCGTTCCGACGCGACGACGTTTGCGGGTAACAGCAATGGCCCTAAGCTGTTCGCTCCGCTGACGATGCTAGAGATCGCGACCGAAACGATTGTCGGCACGGACCCTTGTGTTGCCCAAATACAACACTATTTTTGTGCCATTGGCTGACAGGAAACCGGCATGAACATCGACAAATTCACCGACCGCGCGAAGGGCTTCCTGCAATCCGCGCAGACCGTCGCGATCCGGATGAACCACCAGCGGATCGCGCCTGAGCATCTGCTGAAGGCCCTGCTCGAGGACGATCAGGGCATGGCGTCAGGGCTGATCGCCGCCGCGGGCGGTGACGCCAAGCGCGCCGCGTCAGAAACCGATCTCGCGCTCGCGAAAATTCCCGCGGTGTCGGGATCGGGCGCGCAGACCACGCCGGGAATCGACAACGACGCGGTTCGCATCCTCGACCAGGCCGAGCAGATCGCGACCAAGGCGGGCGACAGCTTCGTCACCGTGGAGCGGCTGCTGGTCGCACTCGCATTGTCGCTCAACACCGCCGCGGGCAAGGCGATCAAGGCGAGCGGCGCCACGCCCGAGGCCCTCAACACCGCGATCAACAGCCTGCGCCAAGGCCGCACCGCCGATAGTGCGGGCGCCGAGGATCGCTATGATGCGCTGAAGAAATTCGCGCGCGACCTGACCCAGGCGGCGCGCGACGGCAAACTCGACCCGGTGATCGGCCGCGACGAGGAGATCCGTCGCACCATCCAGATCCTCGCGCGCCGCACCAAGAACAACCCCGCGCTGATCGGCGAACCCGGCGTCGGCAAGACCGCGATCGCGGAAGGGCTCGCGCTGCGCATCGCCAATGGCGACGTGCCAGACACGCTGAAGGGCCGGCGGCTGATGTCGCTCGACCTCGGCGCGCTGATCGCGGGCGCGAAATATCGCGGCGAGTTCGAGGAGCGGCTGAAGGGCGTGCTCGACGAGGTGAAAGCCGCGGAGGGCGACATCGTCCTGTTCATCGACGAGATGCACCAGCTGATCGGCGCGGGAAAATCCGAAGGCGCTATGGACGCCGGCAATCTACTCAAGCCTGCGCTCGCGCGCGGCGAGCTGCACTGCGTCGGCGCGACCACGCTCGACGAATATCGCAAGCATGTCGAGAAGGACCCTGCCCTGCAGCGCCGGTTCCAGCCGGTGTTCGTCGGCGAACCAACCGTCGAGGACACGATCAGCATCCTGCGCGGGCTGAAGGAGAAGTATGAGCTCCATCACGGCGTGCGGATCACCGACGGTGCCATCGTCGCCGCCTCGACGCTCAGCAACCGCTACATCACCGACCGCTTCCTGCCCGACAAGGCGATCGACCTGATGGACGAGGCCGCGTCGCGGATCCGCATGGAGGTGGAGAGCAAGCCCGAGGAGATCGAGACGCTCGACCGCCGCATCCTGCGCCTCAAGATCGAGCGCGAGGGGCTGAAGCGCGAGACGGACGAGGCTTCGCAGGACCGGCTGGCGAATATCGAGGGCGAACTCGCCAATCTCGAGGAACAGTCGGCGTCGCTGACGATGCGCTGGCAGGCGGAGAAGGACAAGATCGCCGGCGGTGCCAAGCTCAAGGAAAAGCTCGACGCCGCGCGGCTCGAGCTCGAACAGGCACAGCGCTCTGGCGACCTCGCGCGTGCCGGGGAGCTGTCCTACGGCACGATCCCGCAATTGCAGCGGCAACTCGACGAGGCCGAACAGCAGACCCAGGGCGCGATGCTGCGCGAGGAAGTCACCGCCGACGACATCGCCGGCGTCGTCAGCCGCTGGACCGGGATTCCGGTCGACCGGATGCTGTCGGGCGAGCGCGAGAAATTGCTCGCGATGGAAGCTACGATCGGCAAGCGCGTGATCGGCCAGGCCGACGCCGTACGCGCGGTATCCACCGCGGTGCGGCGCGCGCGCGCGGGGCTACAGGATCCGAACCGGCCGCTGGGCTCGTTCCTGTTCCTCGGGCCGACGGGTGTCGGCAAGACCGAGTTGACCAAGGCGCTCGCCGAATTCCTGTTCGACGATCCCGCCGCGATGGTGCGAATCGACATGAGCGAGTTCATGGAGAAGCACGCGGTTGCGCGGCTGATCGGCGCCCCTCCGGGCTATGTCGGCTATGAGGAAGGCGGCGTGCTGACCGAGGCGGTGCGGCGGCGGCCCTATCAGGTGATCCTGTTCGACGAGGTCGAAAAGGCGCATTCGGACGTCTTCAACGTGCTGTTGCAGGTGCTGGACGACGGGCGGCTGACCGACGGCCAGGGCCGCACGGTGGATTTCAGCAACACGCTGATCATCCTGACGTCTAACCTGGGCAGCCAGTATCTCGCCAACATGGAGGGTGAGGACGTGTCGGCGGTCGAGCCGCAGGTGATGGAGATCGTCCGCGGCCATTTCCGCCCGGAATTCCTCAACCGGCTGGACGAGATCATCCTCTTCCACCGCCTGGGCATGGCGCAGATGGCTCCGATCGTCGACATCCAGGTGAGCCGTGTCGACAGACTGCTGGCCGACCGGAAGATCGTGCTGGAACTGACCGATGCGGCGCGCGCCTGGCTTGGGCGCGTGGGGTACGACCCGGTATACGGCGCGCGACCGCTGAAGCGCGCGGTGCAGCGGTACCTGCAGGACCCGCTCGCGGATCTGATCCTGCGCGGTGAGGTGAAGGACGGCGCTACGGTGCGGGTCGACGAGGGGGATGGGAAGCTGGCGTTGAGCGTCGCCTGAGCCAGACCCTTTCTCGTCACCCCGGGCTAGACCCGGGGTCCCGCTTCTCGACAGCACAAGAAGCGGGACCCCGGCTCAAGGCCGGGGTGACGGGTGCGGCAGTCTTCGCCAGACAAAAAAGGGGCGGGTCCCGAAGGACCCGCCCTGCAATGGTAGCGGATGGTTCGGCTTAGAAGCTGAACTTGGCGCCCGCCCGATACTGGCGGCCGAAGATGCCGTCGCCACCCTGCACCGCGTTGTACAGATACGCGCCGTAGGTAACGGTATCGACCGGCGGCAGGCGATCGAACAGGTTCAGCGCGTTGACGTAGAAGCTGAACTGGTCGTTGACCTTGAAGTTCACGTTCGCATCGACCGTGATGTAGCTCTTCACGTGGCAGTTGTTGTACACCGCGGCCTGGCCGCAATCCTTGTACTCGTCGCCCTGGTCGGTTGCCGAGAGATCATAGCCCGACGTGTAGTTGACCGTGCTGCTGACCGCGAAGTCGCCGAAGTCGAACGTGTTGAGCCAGTTGCCCTTCCACTCGAACGTCCCCGACCCTGCGGTCAGGTTGAAGTTGCCGAGCGTGCCCTCGTAGCGCTGCTTCACGCCGTCGATCGTCGTGCTCAGCTCGAGGATGTAGCTGGCGTTCAGGTTGGACGTCCACTTGACCGGACCGAAGTCGTACGCGCCGTTGATGCCGAAATCGATGCCCGACGACTTGATCGTGTCGGCATTGATCAGCTGCGAGCGGACGAAGGCGATCTTCGGACGGGCGTTCGGGTTGTTGGTGTCCACCGCGTCGGCGATGACCTCGAACCCGGCGGGGATCGCCGCGCCGGCATAATAGGCCGCGATCGCCGGCGAGTTGTCGGGCGTCGTAATCGCACCGGTCTTCTTGATGTTGTAGTAATCGACCGTCAGCGACACGCTGCGGATCGGGTCGAACTTGATCCCGCCGGTGAAGCTGCGCGACTTCTCAGGCTTCAGGTCAGGCGAGGCCAGCGTGGTCTGCCCGATCGAATAGGACGTGAGGTAGGTCGGGCAACCGGTCGGCGTGGCCTGCGAACAGCCCGCGCCATACTGGGCGAGGAACGCGTTGGGAATGCCCGAAATCTGCTGCGTCACATAGCCCGTGGTGGGCAGCGCGTTCGCTTCGCCGAAGCTGGGGATACGGAAGCCGCGCGAATAGGTGCCGCGCACCGTGACCTGCTTGACCGGGGTAAAGATCGCACCGACCTTCGGCGAGAAGTTGCTCTGGCCGGTCGAATAGTGATCGTAGCGGCCCGAACCGTTAAGCGTCAGAACGTCGAGGATCGGCGCGTTGAGCTCGGCGAAGGCCGAGGTGACCGTGCGGTTGCCCTTGGTGCCGAATGCGTTGAGCGTGAAGTAACGCTGCGTCGGACCGTTATAGTCGTCGTTGGCGCTGGGGGCATCGACCGCTTCGTAGAAGATCGAGCCACCGACCGCGAGGCGCAGGTCACCACCGGGCAGCGTCGCGAGCGACTTCTGCACCGTCAGCTGTGCCTGATACAGATCCGACGTCGTGTCGGTGATGTTCTCGGGCGACAGGTAATCGCGCACCGCCTGGGTGTTAAGGCCCGGGTTGACGAAATTGTAGCTGCCGTCGGCGATCACGTCGAGCAGGTGCTGGATGTACACATACCCGGTCGTCTTGAGACGCAGATCGGTGTGCATCGCGGTCGCGTTGAAGTCGTAGTCGACGTCGTCGAGCACGGTACCCTTGAGGCCGAAGGCGGCACGATACACGCGGCTGCGGGTCGAGTTCGACGTTACCGTGTCGGGCAGCGCGCCGACGAGGCGAGCAACCTGGCCCTGCGCCGCGAACGGGTTGTTCGGGTTCAGCGTGCCGTTCGCCGCGGTGCAGTTCACACGCGCCGCGCAGACGTAGACCGGCAGCGCGAGAATGGCCGAGCCCGCAGCCAGCGCTGGCGTCTGGTTCTGCGAGGTAGAGAACTGCGGGAAGAGGATGCCCGCCGGCGCGTTGCCACGGATGGCCGCCGGACGGCCCGTATAGTTGGTCGCCGACTGCGAGAAGTTGACCATCAGGTACGCTTCGGAATTGTCGCCGACCTTGGCGGTGAAGCGCGCCGTTCCACCGAACCGCTCGAGGTTCGGGGTCACCATGTCATACTTGTTGGTGTTGTCGACCTGGCAGACCGTGGTCGGCGTCGTCACGTTTGCCGCCGTCGCAAGCTGCGCTGCGGTCGGGTTGTAGGCGGTGCCGTTGAGGCAGCCGGCGGCCTGGTTCAGCAGCTGATAACGACCCGAGGCCACAGTGTTCGTGGCATCTGCCGGACGGACATAATAGTTGCCCGTGCCGATGATGAAGCCGTTGAGGTTGCCCGCCGAATCGAGGCCGTTCGAGATGTTGTTCGGGCCGCACTGCGTGGTGCCGGTACGGTTCGAACAGATGCCAGTCTCGTTATCCGAGTTGAACGGCGCCGGCAGGTCGCGCTGGTACGTGCCTTCGCTGCGGTAATAGAAACCGCTGACATAGGCGTTGTAGCCCTTCTCATCGAGATCGCCGGTGCCTGCGGTCAGCGTCAGGCGCTGGTTGGCGTTGACGCCGTCCTCGGAAATGCCCGCTTCGGCGCGGCCGGAGATGCCGTTGAACTTGCGCTTGGTGATCACGTTGACCACGCCGGCGATGGCGTCGGCGCCGTAGCTCGACGATGCGCCGTCGCGCAGCACGTCGATGCGCTCGACGACGTCGTCGGGGATCGTGTTCAGATCGACGAAGTTGCGCGAACCGTCATCCGACAGCGGATAATAGGCGGCGCGCAGGCCGTCGAACAGCACGAGGGTCGAGTTGGTCGACAGGCCGCGCAGCGACACCGACGATGCACCCGCGGCGAAGGCGCCGTTGGCGGTGAACGAGTTGGTCAGCGCCGGGCCGTTGTTCGAAGACAGCGCCTGGATACCGGCCTGAACCGTGTTGATGCCGCGCGAATCGAGGTTTTCGGTGGTCAGCGTCGTGACCGGCGAGATGCCGGTGTCGGTGCCGCGGATGATCGACCCGGTGACGACGATCTCTTCGCCGGTGGGCTGGTTCTGCTCGGCGATATCGCCCGATGCGACACCGTTCTGCTCGGGGGGCGTCGCCTGCTGCGCGAACGCCGGCGTCGCCATGGCGAACGCGAACGGGGTTGCTGCGGCGAGCAGGAGCGCCTTCTTGGTGAGTGAAATGCTGGTCATTATGATCCCTCGCTGGCACCCGGTCGTCCGCGTCGCGGTACGCCGGGTAATGCTTCGTCCCCCTTTCATCGCACCGAAGCGCGACCCCGAAGGACATGAGGATGGGATGGAGGTGCTGTCGCATTCTGTAAAGAATGGTTCCCGACCGGACCCCATTTTCGCAACCGCCTGTAGCGAAAATGACACAAGTGTTTTCTAGTCGAGGCCAAAAATGCATATTCGAAAGGCAATGGTGCACTGCAGCGCACGATAATTAGGCATCGGTGCGTTCACATTGCGCCGGCGATCAGCGTCGGATCGAGCTTTGCTCCCTGCCACCGGAGCGACCAGTGCAGGTGCGGGCCGGTCGCGCGGCCGGTGCGGCCGACCGCGCCGACCGGCTGCCCCTGACGGATATGGTCGCCGACCTTCACGTCGATCCGCGACAGATGAAGGAACGCGCTGTTCAGCCCCATGCCGTGATCGATCATCAGCAGATTGCCCTCCAGCGTGAACGGGTGATCCGCCGCGAGGATCACCACGCCGTCGGCCGGCGCCGACACCACGGTGCCGGTCTCGCGCGCGACGTCGACTCCTGAATGATAAGAGCCGGCCTCGCCGTTCGCGTAGATCCGTTGCGAGCCGAACAGCGTGGAGATGCGGCCGGTCACCGGCCAGATGAAGCGTTGCCGCCAGCCGTCCGATACCGCGCCGGCCGCGCGTGCCGCGACGATCTGCGCGAGCTCGGGCGGGCGGATCCGCGCGAACTCGGCGTCGGGCACCGGAATCTTGGGCAAGGTCGGCAGCCGCGAGATCGACCAGGCGCGGGGTGATATCGTGAGCGTCTCGCTGACGACGCGGCCGTCACCCAGTGTCGCGGCCAGGACCGCCTGGGGTTTGGCGTCGCGGTCGAACCCTGCAACAAACCGACCGTCCGGCGCGATGGCCACCGGCGTGCCATCGAGCGCGAGCGCGCGCGTGCCCGCCGGGGCGGTGCCGAGGATCAGCCCGCCCTGCACCGCCGTCCCGGTCCAGCGGAACGCCGAGGGCGCGACGGATGTCGTCTGCTGCGGTGCCGCGAGCGCGACGCCCGCCAGTCCGACGAGCATCGCTGCGGCAAGGATTTTCATCGCGGCGCCAGCGCCTCGCTGGCGAGCTGCGCGGTGGCATAGGCCTCCTGCTTCGCCACGCTCCAGTAGCGCAGGTCGTCGAGGGTGATCCGCACCCCGGAGCCGGCGCAGACGACATGGTCGCCGGGGCTGAGCACGCGGAACCCGTTCGCCATATAGTGGAGCCGCGCCTGGCGGTCGGTGTTGGACATCAGCATTGCGGGTCTCTCGGGTCAGAGCAGCGAGTGCTGCTCGGGAACGGTCTTATCATAGGTTTTGGGCGTCGGCCGCTCAACCCGCGCGTCCACCGCGCCGTCCCGGAACAGCAGGGTGATCGCGCCCGCACCGCGCACGGCCTTGGCGGAGGCGAGCGTCTCGCCGCCCGGCCGCGCGGTGATGCGCGCATAGCCGCGGTCTAGGATGGTGTCGGGGTTGAGCGACTGGACCAGCCGCCACGTCGCATCGAGCTGCGCGCGCTTGGCGTCGAGCCTGTGCTGCAACGTCGCCGGCCTCAGCGCGCCCGCCGCCCGATCAAGCGTACCGCGCGCCACCGTCAGCCGCCGCTCCAGCCCGCGGTCGAGACGTTGCCCGAAATCGTCGGCGCGCTGGCGCTGCGGCCCGAGCAACTGATCGCGCTTAGGCAAATGCCGCGCGAGCGCCGCCAGCCGTTCGCGCCCGCGCTCGACATACCGTCGCGCGCACCGCTCTGTCCGGTTGGCGAAACTATCGATCGTGAGCCGCAGGTCGGCCAGCACAGGCACCGCAATCTCGGCGGCTGCGGTGGGCGTCGGCGCGCGCAGGTCGGCGGCGAAGTCGCACAAAGTCGTGTCGGTCTCGTGCCCGACCGCCGAGATGATCGGGATCGAACAGCCCGCGACCGCGCGGACCACGACCTCTTCGTTGAATGACCAAAGATCCTCGACCGACCCGCCGCCGCGCGCGACGATGACCAGATCGGGCCGCGGCACCGGCCCACCGGGCAGGATCGCGTCGAACCCGCGCACAGCTGCGGCGATCTCGTTCGCTGAGCCGTCGCCCTGCACCTTGACCGGCCACACAATCACATGCGTCGGGCAGCGATCCTCGAGCCGGTGGAGGATGTCGCGGATCACGGCACCAGTGCCCGACGTCACCACGCCGATCACCTGCGGCATGAACGGCAACGGCTTCTTGCGCGCCGGGTCGAACAGCCCCTCGCCCGCCAGCTTGGCCTTCAGCTTTTCGAGCAGCGCCATCAGCGCGCCGGCGCCCGCCAGCTCCATCCGCTCGATCACGATCTGGTATTTCGAGCGGCCCGGATAGGTGGTCAGCTTGCCGGTCGCGATCACCTCGATGCCGTCCTGCGGCACGAAGGCGAGGCTAGCGGCATTGCCCTTCCAGATCACGCCGTCGATCACCGCCTGGTCGTCCTTCAGGCTCATATAGCAATGGCCCGACGCCACACGCTTCCAGCCCGAAATCTCGCCGCGCAGGCGGACATGGCCGAATTCGCCCTCGACCATGCGCTTCAGCTTGAACGCGAGTTCGCCGACCGAGACGGTCAGGGCGTTGTCGCCCGGCACCGGCTCGGCTACCAGCCGCGCGTCATCGAATAGGGGATCGGGCATGAACGTCCTGCTGCTGGGCTCGGGTGGGCGCGAACATGCGCTCGCGTGGAAGCTGGTGCAATCGAGCGGTCTCGATACGCTCTATGCCGCGCCGGGCAACCCCGGGATCGCGACGCTTGCGACCTGCGTGGCGCTGGACGCGACGGATCACGCCGCGGTGGTGCAGTTCGCGCACGACCACGCGATCGGGCTGGTCGTGATCGGGCCCGAGGCGCCGCTGGTCGACGGCCTCGCCGACACGCTGATCGCCGCCGACATTCCCGTATTCGGCCCAACCCGCGCCGCCGCGCAGCTGGAGGGCTCGAAAGGCTTCACCAAGGAACTCTGCACCCGTGCCGGCATCCCGACCGCCGGCTATGCCCGCGTGCGCAGCCGCGTCGAGGCCGAGACGACGATCGCCAACGTCTTCGCGCTGCCCGTGGTCATCAAGGCCGATGGTCTCGCCGCGGGCAAGGGCGTCGTGATCGCGCTGTCGCAGGCCGAAGTCACCGCCGCGCTCGACGCGCTCTATGGCGACGATCCCGCCGCCGACGTCGTGATCGAGGAGTTCCTCGACGGCGAGGAGGCGAGCCTGTTCGTCCTCACCGACGGCAAGACGATCATGCCGTTCGGTTCGGCGCAGGACCACAAGCGCGTCGGCGACGGCGATACCGGCCCCAACACCGGCGGGATGGGCGCCTACAGCCCCGCGCGCGTCCTGACCCCCGAACTCGAGGCGCGCGCGATCGCGGAGATCATCGCACCCACCGTGAAGACGATGGCCGACGAAGGCATGCAGTTCAGCGGCGTGCTCTATGCCGGGCTGATGCTGACGCGGAACGGTCCCAAGCTTATTGAATACAACGCGCGGTTCGGCGATCCCGAGGCGCAGGTGCTCATGCTGCGGTTCAAGGGCGACCTGCTCGCGACGATGCTCGCGGTCGCCGAGGGCCGACTCGCGACGATGCCCCCCGCCGCCTTCTCCGACGAGACCGCGCTGACCGTGGTGATGGCCGCGAACGGCTATCCCGGCACGCCGCAGGCGGGGGGATCGATCGCCGGGATCGACGCCGCACGCGCGGCGGGCGGCACGGTGTTCCAGGCCGGTACGCGCTATGTCGATGGCGGCCTCGTCGCCGCCGGCGGCCGCGTGCTGGCGGTGTCCGCGACCGGCGACGACGTCCGCGAGGCGCAGGCGGCGGCGTATCGCGCGGTGTCGGCGATCGACTTCCCAACCGGCTTCTACCGCCGCGACATCGGCTGGCGCGAGGTCGCGCGCGCGGATTAGCGCTCGAAAGGGGCGCATCGTCCCGCTACGGTCGGTGGATGACCAACACGCAGACATCCGCTTCCGGCCTCAGCCTGCTGCCCGAGGGCACCGCGACGATCACGACTCTCCACCTCGCGATCATCGCGGCGCTGGCGGTGCTCGTGATCCTCGGAATCCTGTGGGGCGTCCGCAAGAAGCGCGCGCGCGTCGAGGCCGAACGCGAACTGGTCGAGCATGCGCACGAGGCCGGCGTACCACCAGCGGCACCCGATGCGGCGCCCGCACCGACTCCGACGCCGGCCGCGCCGCCGGCCCCGGTGCAATCGCAGGTCCAGGTCTCGGTACCACCCGTCGCCCCTGCCCCCACTCCGATTGGCCCTCCGGTCGCACCGACATCGATCACGCAGTCGCCTGTCGCACCCATCGCAGAAACGCCGGTTCTTCCCGCCCCCGAACCGATCGCCGACGAACCCGTCGCCGCTAGCTTCGAGGCAAGCCCGGCCACCGAACTCGCCCCGCCCGCCCCAACGCCGGCCCCCGTGCCCGCCGTCGACTACGCCAGCGAGCCGGTCACCCAGCTGAAGGGCCTCGGCCCCAAGGTCGCAGGCCGCCTCGCCGAACTCGGCGTGACGACGATCGGCCAGATGGCGGCGCTGTCGGACGGACAAGCCGAATCGATCGACGCGCAGCTCGGCGCCTTTACCGGCCGCATGGGCCGCGATCGCTGGATCGAACAGGCGCGCTTCCTGGCCGCGGGCGACCGGGCGGGTTTCGAGGCGGTGTTCGGGAAATTTTGAGCGAACAAAAAAACGCATCAGATTTAATCATCATCGATGCCTTTGACTTCGCAATGCTTCTTTGGTGATTCGCAACCTGCTTTTTTGCACCAAGAACGGTAAATGACGGGGATTGCCCAATTTTCTTTGGCCCCTCGTTTTATCTCAGCCTACTCGTAAACCACTTCACTTTCAGGGAGATCGACGGTCATAACAATCGCAGCCGTGATTGGCGCCGATCGCCGATAAAGCAGGCTAGCAAGAATTTCGTCTTGAGCATCCTCGAACAAACGCCCTTCTCGGCACCGCATAACTTCATCTGCTACAAAGGTTTCAAGCCGCCAGCCATGAACTGCGAACGGATCGAAACTCGATTTCCGTTCTGGGTTCTTCATCGCCGCGAATGATGGAGTGCTGCCTACGGACATTCCACCTAAAATGTCGTTCACTTCCTCGCGCTTTAGAACGCGACAACCGACCTCATTATCCTCAAGCGGTTTGATCCCACCTATCTCGGGATGAAGCCCGCTGCTCGGCACACATGCGGGGTTATAGAGAGCATAGTAAACCGGGATGCCTCGCTCATCGACATAGTCGTCGATCCGCTGCACCTGCTCGCTACCTGATGACATCGCGCCGTAGACGCACTTATCGGTAAACGAGAATTTCCGCTGCTTAAATAGCGGCATCATCTTGTCAGTTCGGTCAATCAATCGAGCAACGCCGATTTCGTAATCACTTCTATCGATATGCTCGACCGAAATTTCTTTTGAGTAGAGTCGCTTTGTCTGAAGAAGGGCCACCTTGCGGGCGACAAGACCTCCTTGTACCCGCACCGCTATCACAACGGCAATATCTGAGATTTCCCATCGGCCCCAATGCCTCCGCCCACCGAGCCAATGCGTTTCGATCGCCAAAGCCGTTCCAGATTTCAGGATTTGCGCGCCAAACTCATCAAGCTTGGAAACAAGGTGGAAGTCCAATCCTTCCTCATGCATGGCCGGTTGCCGCGTCAGCAAATGAGACACACGATCGTTCGCATCGGAGAACGCCGCTCGTGCAGCATCTATTACGTCTTCAGGAAGAATAGGAAACATCGACGTACAGTAACCGCATTTCCGAGAAGAGCCACCCTAATTGAACCCCGCCAGTTAGATTACCCCATTCTCGATGCAAAACTCAGGCTTCACACTCAACTGTGCGAAGCATTAGACCTCGCTCACCAGCATCTTGTCGATCCGCCGCCCGTCGAGATCGACTACCTCGAACCGCCAGCCCTGCTCGACGAAGCTCTCGCCCTCGCCCGGCAGATGGCGGAACGCCGCCAGCGCGAGCCCTGCGACCGTCGCGTAGTCGCGGTCCTCGGGCAGGTCGATGCCGAGCCGATCGGCCAGCGCATCCGCCGCCATCGTCCCCGCGACCAGCAGCGAGCCGTCGTCGCGCACCACCACCGACGGCGCATCCGAAGGATCGGCGTCCGACTTGAACTCGCCGGCGATCGCTGCGAGCAGGTCGGCGGGCGTCACGATCCCCTCGAAATGCCCATATTCGTCGTGGATCAGCGCCATCGGCACCTCGGCCTCGCGCAACGCCATCAGCGCGTCCATCGCGTCGATCTGGTCGATCACCACCGGCGCCTTGCGCATCAGCTGGCGCAGGTCGAGCGGCAGGCCGCGGAACAGCGCGGCGGCGATGTCGCGCGCCTGCACCACGCCGGCGACATTGTCGATCGATCCGTCGCCGACCGGCAGCCGCGTGTGCGCGCTTGCCAGCAGCGTGTCGCGAATCTCCTCCGCGGTTGCATTGCAGTCGAGCCAGTCGATATCGGTCCTGGGCGTCATCACCTCGCGCACCGGACGGTCGGCAAGCCGCACCACGCCCGAGATGATCGAGCGCTCATGCTCCTCGATCACGCCCGACTTCGATGCTTCGGCGACGATCATGTGCAGCTCTTCGGCGGTGACATGCTCCTCCGATTCGCGATCGAGCCGCAGCAGCTTGAAGATCAGCGCGCTGGTCGCATCGAGCAGCCAGCCGAGCGGTGCGGTCGCGACCGCGATCCAGCGCATGATCGGCGCCATGAACGCCGCGATCGGCTCGGGCGAGCGTAGTGCGAACTGCTTAGGGACCAGCTCGCCGATGATCAGCGAGGCGAAGGTGGTCAGCCCGATGACGATCGCGAACCCCGCCGTCTCGGCGGTCTCATGGCTCAGCCCCAGCAGTTCGAGTCGCGCTGCGGTCGGCGTGCCCAGGCTGGCACCCGAATAGGCGCCGGCCAGCACGCCGATCAGCGTGATGCCGATCTGCACCGTCGACAGGAACTTCCCCGGATCCGACGCCAGCAGGATCGCCGCGCGCGCACCACGCTTGCCGCTGCGCGCCATGGCCTCCAACCGCGCCTTGCGCGCGGAGACGATCGCGAGTTCGCTCATCGCGAACACGCCGTTCAGCGCGACGAGTGCGAGGATGATCGCGACGTCGATCCAGGGGAAGGGGGGAAGCGGTGCCATCGGCTCGGCCCCTATTGGCGTACAACGCGGCACTTCACAACCGTCCGGACAGCGCGCATTCAGACCGCAGGCGGAACAATCGCCGGCAACACGAAGTTTTCAGAGCCAAGACCAAAAGGGATGATACCGATGAAGACGATCCTCGCCGCCGCCGCGCTGTCCACGCTCGCGCTCACCAGCGGCTGCGTCACCGACCCCGAAACCGGGCGGCAGACGATCTCGAAGACCGCGCTCGGCGGCATCGGCGGCGCGCTTGGCGGCTATCTGCTCGGTGACATCGTCGGCGGCCGCAACGATCGCACGGCGAAGCTGCTCGGCGCCGGGATCGGTGGGCTCGCGGGTGCGGGCGTCGGCGCGTACATGGACAAACAGGAGCGCGACCTGCGCGCGCGCACCGCGGGCACCGACGTGCAGGTGATCCGCCAGGGCGACGATCTGGTGCTCAACATCCCGTCAGGGATCACCTTCGCCTATGACAGCGCCGACGTGCAGCCGCAGTTCCAGCGCACGCTCGACCAGGTCGCGCAGACGCTCGGCCAGTACAACCAGACCTATATCGACGTGTACGGCCACACCGATTCGACCGGCAGCGACGCGTACAACCAGACGCTGTCGGAGCGCCGCGCGGGATCGGTGGCGGATTATCTGGCAGGCCACGGCGTCCAGTCGGCGCGAATCGGCACCCGCGGCTATGGCGAGACCCAGCCGATCGCGTCGAACGACACCGACGAGGGCCGCGCCGCCAATCGCCGCGTCGAAGTGAAGATCGTGCCGATCACGCAGAACGACATGCGCTAATCGGCAATTGGGGCAGCGCCCGGTTCGGTGTTGTCCCCGCCCCATCACGTCATCCCAGCGAAAGCTGGGATCTCCCTGGGGCGGGTGCTGCGCGCGTTACGGGAGATGCCAGCCTTCGCTGGCATGACGAGTGCGGAGGACGGTCGGTTAGGTTACCGCCGCCCCGCGAAAAATTCGCGCAGCAAGCCCGCCGCCTCGCCTTCGGCGATCCCCGCATAAACCTCGGGCCGATGATGGCACGTCGGCTGACCGAAGAATCGCGGCCCATGTTCGACCGCCCCACCCTTCGCATCCGGCGCCGCATAATAGAGCCGGGCGATCCGCGCATGCGCGATCGCGCCCGCGCACATCGCGCACGGCTCCAGCGTCACCCAAAGGTCGCAATCCTCCAGCCGATCGCGTCCGAGCGTCTGCGCGGCCGCGCGGATCGCCAGCATCTCCGCATGCGCGGTGGGATCGCTCAGCGCACGCGGCGCATTGGCCGCGACCGCGATGACCTCGCCCTTCAGCATCACGACCGCGCCGACCGGCACCTCGCCGGCCAGCGCCGCCGCGCGCGCCGCGTCGATCGCGCGGCGCATGGGATCGGGAACCGGGAACATCGGCGCCCCCTGCCCCGACCCGCTCACGCGGTAAAGATCAGTTCGGTGCCTGCGCGTTGGTCTGCGCACCCGGCTTCTCGACCGAGATCGTCGGCACCGCCACCGTCTTGTTCTCCGTCCCCAGCGTCACCTTGGCGACGTCAGCCTGGAATTTGGGGGCCTGCACCACGCCCTGCTGCGTCTGGTCGATGTTGATAATGCCGAAATACATCAGCACGACGACACCCAGAATGACGATCGCGACGAGCGAGAGAAGTGTACGCATGAATAGTCCCCTGTACCGGTTCGATGACCTCGATCGGACGATAGCGCAGTGCAGGTTGCACGGCGAGCCCATCTGAATCGGTTGACGCGCCCCCCCTCGCGGGGTATCGGCGCGCCTTTCCGGGGGTCATCCCGAAACTGATAGGTAAACAGATGTCGCGCATTTGCGAACTGACCGGCAAGGGCCGGATGGTCGGGAACAACGTGTCCCACGCCAACAACAAGACCAAGCGTACGTTCCTGCCCAATCTGCAGAACGTCACGCTGCTTTCCGATTCGCTCGAAAAGGGCGTTCGCCTGCGCGTCTCGACGCACGGCCTGCGTTCGGTCGAGCATAATGGCGGGCTGGACAACTGGCTGGTCAAGACCTCGGACGACAAGCTCTCGCTGCGCGTGCGCCGCCTGAAGCGCGAAATCGTCAAGAAGCTCGCCGTCGCCGCATAAGCGACGCGCGCTGAGATCGACGGCCCGCCCCGCACCACCGCGGGGCGGGCCGTTCTCGTTTGGGCGGCTCAGCGGTTCAGGCGGAACTTCAGCAACAGCGTGCGTTGTAGAAGCGCTGTGTCGTTGTCGTCGGACACCAGCCACAGCATCGTCGCACCGCCCTCGCGGGTCGCCGCGACGCCCTCGAAATTGTCGTGGATCAGCGGTGGTGCCAGCGTGGCGATCGCCCGCCCGGTCACGGTCGCACCTTCGCGTATCTCGCGCGGGTCGATCAGCACCAGCACGTTGGTGAACACGAACGGTAGGCTGAACGCGCGGTTGAGCACCAGCAGCCGCCCGTCGGGCAGTTCGGTGGCATCGGCGGGATCATAGCCCTGCGGCGGCATGTAGGTGAAACGCACCGAGGGCCGACTCTGCGTTAGCGGATCGCCCGCGAACACCAAGGCCTGCCGCCCGCGCCGCAGGGGCACGGGCACACGTGGCCCCCGCGCGGTCTCTGCGATCACCAGGAACCGCCCGTCGCGCAGCCGCACCATGGATTCGGCGCCACCATTGTCGGGCCAGTGTTTCATCGCCTTAGGCGCGTCCCGCCCCTCGACCCGCGCAAACCCGGGCGCATAGCGCCAGATCGCGTTCGCACCCTCGAACCCCACCCAGATCCGGCCCGAGCGCGGATCGATCGCCATCGATTCGCTGTCGCGGTCGGCCTTTTTCCAGCCCTCGTCCGGACCGCCCGGCAGGTTCAGGAAGCTGATGTCGGCGGGCTTCCAGTCCGGGCCCATGCGAAACCGCACGACATTGCCGCCGTCGCTGAGCAGCGTGACGCAGTCGCCGACGACGCCGAGCGACGAATAGCCGCCGAACGCGGGGTCGCGGCTGGTCAGGTGGACGCCGCCTTCATAGGTCAGCACCCCCACTGTGGTGCGCACGGGATCGTCGGAGTCGAGCGCAACGCGCGTCGCGACCAGATTGGCGTGCGTGCCGAGCAACGGCAGCCGCACCTCGCCGGTCCAGCCGGGCGCGATCGCCAGCACGGTTCCGACGACGAGCAACAGGGTCAGCGGACGGCGCATCGTCGCCTCATAGGGGGTGCGCGCACGAGCGGAAGCCTGAACCGCGGATAACGAGCGCATTCAGGCTTCGCTCAATGCGAATCGGCCAAAAGGGGTCATCGAGGATGGAGGGGCCGCCCAAGCGGCTCCGATATCCCCAACGGGAGAAACCAGATGTTCAAGACCTTTACCCTCGCTGCCAGCGCTCTGGCGATGACCGCAACCGCACTGGTTCCCGTCGCCGCCGACGCGCAGCGCTACCGCGGTGGCTATGAGCGGGGCTATGATCGTGGCCACGACAATCGCGGCTACAACGGCAATGGCTACCGCGACTATCGCGGCAACGACCGCCGCTATTCGAACCGCCGCCGTGGCGAGGGTTGCGACAACACCGGCGGCACGCTGGTCGGCGCACTCGCCGGTGGCCTGCTCGGTCACACGGTGGCGGGTCGCGGTGACGGCACGCTCGGTGCGGTGCTCGGCGCAGCCGGTGGTGCACTTGCCGGTCGTGCGATCGATAAGTCGGACAACCCGCGCTACTGCCGCCGCTAAGCCGGTCGCTCCCCAGTTCCCCAGTTCCCTCGCGTAGCGTATCGAGGGCGGAGGCCGGCTTCCTTCAGGGAAGCCGGCCTCTTGTTCGTTCCGGCACCGGGCCCGGCTGCAAGATCGCCATCGCAAAGGCTACGCCATGCATCCCCAGTTTCCTGTTCTTCCGGGGTCACGGCGCATCCTCCGCATCGGTGCACGCCGATGGTTTGGCATTATCGCCCTTTCGACGTCGGTCGGCGCCTGCGTCCCTTCCGGGCAGTTGGCGCAGCACCAGGCGGCTGTGCCGGCGTTCGATCCGGTCACCTTCTTCGCTGGCGCTACCGAGGGGCGCGGAAGCCTCAAAATTTTGACCAAGCATCGCCAGCCGGTCATGGTCAGGGGGCAAGGCGTCGTCACCCCGGACGGCGGAATCGTGCTCGATCAGGATGTCCGGCGGGACGGCGCTGCGCCAACCCACCGCATCTGGCATTTGCGCCGCGTGGCGCCCGATCGGTACGCCGGAACCCTCACCGACGCGACGGGTCCGGTGACCGGCGAAGTATCGGGCAATCGCCTGCACCTGCGCTTCGCGACGCGCGGCGGACTGCGCGCAGATCAGTGGCTGTACCTTCAGCCGGGCGGCCAGATCGCGCGCAACCGGATGGTGATCCGCAAATTCGGGATCGCAATCGCCAGCCTCGACGAAACCATCACGCGCGTTGCGCCGTGACGAAGGGGCCGATAATGCGCGACTCCGCGGTCGACGGCGTGCCGTCGGCGCGGGCAACGACGCCGATCGGGTCGACCTGCCCCGACCGCCCGGCTCCGGCCTCGACCCGATCGATCCGCCGCGGCTCGACCGCATGTTCGGCGACCATTGGCTGGCGGGTGCCGCCGGTCGCCAATGCCTCATGCCGACTGGGGAGTGATGCTGATCATCTGATCTTCGCTAGGTTCCTTTGCGGGCTTCAGCTTGAGCGCCTGATCGGGTTGCACTTGGCGGGTGCGACCGGCGGGGTCCAACGTCACGGTTTTGCGGGTCTCGAGCGACTGCTCGATCGCCGCGAGCACGCGCATGTCGAGCAGCCCTTCCTCGCCATCGGCCTCGGGGTGAAGGTCGTTGAGGATGCAGTCCGAGAAGTATTGCGTCTCGTTCCCGAATTGCTCGACCGGGCTGAAGCTGTGTTCCTTGCTGCCCGCGCTCGTCGTCTCGACATAGCTGATGCCGGTGGTCGGCCCGAACATGAACGACGGTGATGCGCGGATGCTTGCCTTGGTCCCGACCAGCTCGAAGAACTCCGACGAAGCCGTAGCGTAGCTGACGGTGAACTGCGCCAGCCGCTCGTCCGGGAACCGCAACGTCACCGCGACGGTATCGTCGAAATTGAACCCGCGATCGGGCGTCTTGGTGCCGACGGCGTGCACCGAGATCGGCTCCTGCCCGAACAGGTTGCGCACCGCGTTCAGCGGATAGGTGCCCATGTCGGGGACGGGGCCACCCCAATAGCCATTGTGGCCGCGCGAATTGGCCTCGGCGACGTTCTGCGCGAACACCGAGACGAAGCTGCGCAGGTCGCCGAATTCGTTGGCGCGCGCGCGGGTGATCATCTCGACCGTCCCGGGCTCATGATGGAGCCGATAGGCGACCATAAGTTTGGCGCCGCCTTTTGCCTGCGCCGCCAGGATCATTTCGGCCTCCGCGACGCTCGACGCCATCGGCTTTTCGAGCAGCACGTGAATGCCGGCTTCCAGCGCCGGAACGGCGTATTGCATGTGCACGAAATTGGGGGTCGCGACATAGACGGCGTCGATCTCGTCCGACGCCAACAACTCGCCATATTGCTCGTAGGTCCACGCCTTGATGCCGTACAGCTTGGCAAGCTTGTCGGCCTTGACCGGGTCGCCGGTGACCAGCGCGGCGAGCGCCGAATTGCTGGTCCGGCCGATGCCCGGCATGAACGCCTGTTGCGAAATCTGGCCGCCGCCGACGACGGCGTAGCGCACCTTCTTGGTGAGTCCGAACATGGTAATCCTTCGGTTTTGTAACGGGATACGGGGCGAACGACCGGGCGGGCGCGGTCGTTGCATCGCGCCCACCGATCCGCGGGCGGAACCGCGCCACGAGCGCCGCTGATTAACGAACACTTATGCAGTCCTGTCCTAACTGGGGCCATGGGAGACGGACGCTGGACCTGAGTCAGACATCGCGAGACCGCAGAACCCGAACCGAGTTCGTGTTGGCGATTGCGGCGACCTTGACCATCACCGGCGTGTGCGTGGCGAGCGATACGTTCGAACTTTTGGTCTCGTTCGTCACCACCTACGAAGCGTGGCAACTGGACGAAGTGATCGTGCTCCTGCTGGCCTCGGGCGTCGCCGCGGGTGTCCTGCTGGTCCGGCGTTCGCGCGAGCTTCGCCGTGAGATCGTACTGCGAACGGCTGCCGAACAGGCGAGCGCGGCGCTCGCGCACAGCGTGGCGATGGACGGTCTGGCCGAACGTCGTCTGCTCGAAGAGGCTGTACGCGCCAACGAGCAACGGCTCGCGAGCATCCTGGCGACCGCGCATCAGTCGATCGTCACGATCGACCGGCATGGCCTCATCACCCAGTGGAACCGGCACGCCGAACTCACGTTCGGATGGCCCGCGCAGGACGTGGTGGGCCGCCTGATGTCGGAAGTCATCGTCCCGCCCGAGGCGCGCGCCGCGCACGACGCCGGGCTCGCCCGCTTCATGGCGAGCAAGACCGCGCGTTTGATCGGCAGCCGCGTCGAAGTGCAGGCGCTGCGCCGCAATGGCGCGCTGTTCCCGGTCGAGTTGGCCCTGAGCGCGACCAACGTCGGCGAGGATTGGCAATTCACTGCGCTGATCCAAGACATCTCCGAACGGCGTGCGCAGACCGCGTTGTTCGAGAACGCCTTCGATCATGCGCCGATCGGGATGGCGCTGGTCGCGCTCGACGGGCGGCTGCTCAAGCTCAACGCCGCGTTCTGCGACCTGATGGGGTATGACCCCGCGGAAGCCGAGACGCTGGATTTCGCGGCGATCACCCATCCCGACGATCGCGAGCGCGACATGGATCTGACCGCGCGGCTGCGTGCCGGCGAGATTCCGCGCTATCAGTTGGAGCAGCGCTACGTCCGCAAGAGTGGCCGCATCGTGTGGATTCGGCTCTCGGTCTCGATGGTCCTGGCCGAGGACGGTACGCCGCGGCACTATATCGCGCAGTTCCAGGATCTGTCGGCCGAACGCGAATCGGAAGATCGCTATCGCCTGCTGGCGGATAGCGCCAACGACATGGTCGGGCTCTACACGGTCGACGGGCGCTGCATCTACATGTCGCCGTCGAGCCAGCGGATCCTGGGCTATGCGCCGCACGCGTTGGTCGGCCAGTCGGTGCTGGAGTTCGTCCCGGCCGGCGAACGGTTCGCGCTGTTGAAAGCGACCCGGCGCCTGCACGATGCGCCGCCCGATGCCACGGTGACCCATCTGACGCGGTTGCGAAACAGCGCCGGCGACTTTCTCCACATCGAGTTCGTCGCGCGGCTGGTCGCGAGCGATGACGAGGGTTGGCGTATCGTCGCGGCGTGTCGCGACGTCACGATGCGGATCGAGGCGCAAAACGCACTCGAGGACCGCTCGAAGGACTTGGTCCGCGCACACGAGGCGGCCGAGACGCTGGCCGCGACCGCACGGCAGGCGCAGGCGCTGTTCGAAGGCATCTTCGAGAACTCGCCTGATCTGAATTTCGTTCACGACGTCGTCGACGGCGCGTTCCCGATGAGCTTCATGAATGCGGCCGCCGAACGCGCCTTGGGGACGACGGTTGCCGAGGCACGCGGCGCGGATCTTGCCGCGCTGTTCGTACCCGGCGTGGCAGACTCGACGCGACGCGAAATGGCGATCGCCGTGGCATCGGGCGAGGTCCGCCGGCTGATCGAACAGGATCGGACGGCAGGAAACGACACGACCTACGATGTCGGGCTGGTCCCGCTCCGTGATGATACCGGCCGGGTGGTTCGCATCTTCGTCAGCAAGCGCGACATCAGCATTCTCAAAGGCGCCGAGGAGGCCGCGCTGCAAGCCAACGCGCTGATGCGTTCGGCGGAGAAGATCGCGCATATGGGATATGTGGTGATCGATCTGACCACCCAGATCATGTCGTGGTCGCCGGAAATCTGGGCGATTCTCGACGTCGATCCCGCTAGCAAAACCGCGTCGATCAAAACGATCCTGGAGCGCTGTCACCCCGATGATCGCGCCCGCGGCCTGGGGGCGCTGGAGACGGCGATCGCCGACGGATTGACGGAGTACGATAACAATTATCGCCTGGTCCTGCCCAGTGGCGAGATCCGATACGTTATGAGCCGCGGCACGATCCGGCGCGTGAACGGCGTCGCGGTCAGCGTGCTGACCGTCATCGTCGATATTTCGAACTTGAAACGCGCTGAGGAAAAGGCGCGCGAAAGCGATCAGCGCTACCGGTTGATGGCCGAGAATTCGACCGACGTGATCGTCACCAGCGACCTTGAAGGCCGCACGACGTTCGTCTCGCCCGCATCGGTATCGATCACGGGGCACACGATCGAAGATCGCATGGGCGGACGTGCCGACGAGATCGTCCACCCCGACGATATCGCCGATCTGCGTGCGACCTTCCACGCCCTGCGCGACGGGGCCGTCGGCAAGCACGTCCGCTGGCGGGCGCGGCACAAGACCGAAGATCGCTGGGTCTGGCTCGAATCCAGCCCAGCGATGCTGCGCGATCCGGCGACGCAACTGGCGACCGGCTATCTTGACGTCATCCGCGACGTCACCGCGCAAAAGGAGCAGGAGGATGCGCTCGCCGCGGCGCGGCTCGAGGCGGAACGGGCGATCCATTCGAAGGAGCGCTTCCTGGCCAATATGAGCCATGAGCTCCGCACCCCGCTCAACAGCATCATCGGATTTTCGCGTCTGCTCAACGAGCGCAACGGGCTTGGCGCCGAAGACCAGCGCCGCGTCCGCCTGGTCCACAATGCCGGACTCGCGCTGCACGCCGTGGTCGACAACGTGCTCGATTTCTCGAAACTTCAGGCCGACCGGCTGGTGCTGCACTGCAGTCCGTTTGACGTTGCCGGCTTCTTTGCCGGCACGGTCGCGCTGCTGGAACCGCAGGCGGCGACCCGCGACGTGACCCTGTTGACCGACATCGCCGCCGACGTCCCCGCCCGGCTAGTCGGCGACGTCGGACGGCTGCGCCAGGTCCTGCTCAACCTGCTGTCGAACGCCGTGAAGTTCACGCAGGACGGCTCGGTGACGACCAGGGTCGTGTTGATCGGCGAGGAGGACTGCGACGCGCGGTTGCGGATCGAAGTCATCGATACCGGCGGCGGCATCCCGAAGGACAGGATCCCGACGCTGTTCAACCGGTTCATCCAGGCCAGCGCCGCGACCGCGGTTCAATATGGCGGCACCGGCCTGGGCCTTGCGATTTCGCGGCAGTTGCTGACGTTGATGGGCGGCGAAATCGGGGTGGTCAGCGAACCGGGACTGGGATCGACCTTCTGGGTCGAACTTGCCTTGCCGATCAGCGACGACGTCGAGTGCGTCGAACATCACGCACTGGCGTCCGGAGTTCTGTCGCTGCCGGGCAAGCGCATCCTGGTGGTCGATGACGTCGATCTCAATCGCGAGCTGATGCTCGCGATGCTGTCGAAATACAGCTGTGCGGTCGAACTCGCGGAGGATGGCCTCCAGGCGCTCGCCGCGCTCGATCGGACGCCGTTCGATCTCATCCTGATGGACTGCCAGATGCCGGTGATGGACGGCTTCGCGGCGACGCGGGCGATCCGCACGCGCGGCGGCTCGGCCGCCACCATGCCGATCATCGCGTTGACCGCCAGCGCCCAACCCGAACACCGCGCGCGGTGTCAGGAGGCGGGCATGGACGAGCATCTGACCAAGCCGCTCGATCCGGGCGCGCTCGAATCGGTACTCAGCCGATATCTGAGCGGCAGCGACAGCGTGTCCGGCAAAGCTGCGCTCGACCGTCCCAGCGCCTACCCGCCCGTCGCGCTGTGCGACCCGCCGCGCGACGACGTGACGGTGAGCGCTCGGGTCCCCGACCCCATTGCTGACTCCGTTGCCGATCCGATACCGGATCAGGAGCTTCCACGGCGCGCGGCGACCGGATCGCTGCAGGAGCGATACGCGGCGCGTAAAGCCGAAATGCTGTCGGCGCTCGACGCGATGATCCGCGCCGGGCTGTTCACCGACACCGAAATCGGCGCGCTTGCCGTCCTGGCGCACAATCTGGCCGGGACAGCCGGCATGTTCGGCGAACCCGAACTGGGCGACGCCGCCGCCGAGCTCGATGCCGGCCTCGACCATTGGCACCCTGACGAACGCGCCGACCAGATCCGCGAATGCGCCGTGACGATCCGGCGAACGGCGCTGCGCCATGCGTAGCGCGTTGCCATGGGTGCGGGTCACGGCGGTGGCGGCGCTGTTCTTCGCGCTCGCGCTGCTGGGAATCATTCTGACGCGCGATCGGGGGCCGGTGGCCGCGCTGTGGCTGCCAAATGCCGTATTACTCGCGGCGACAATCCGAAGCAGCGAACGGCGCAGCGCGGAGCTTGCCGCCTGTTTCGGTGCCAGCGTGGCCGTCAACCTGATCGTGGGCTATGGCTGGATAATCGGCTTGGGACTGGCCGGATGCAACATCCTGGAGGTCGTGACGATCCTGTTCGGCATGCGTCGGATGGTTCCGGCGGGCGCGGATCTGACCGAACTGAAGCCGCTTCTGCTCTTCACCGCCTTGGCGGGGATTATGGTCCCGGCCGCGGTCGCGTGTCTCGCGTTCGCGGTCTTCCGGCTCGGCGGCGAGCCGGTCGGTTTTTCCGCGTGGCTGACCTACGCCAAGGCCCACGCGCTGGGGCAGCTCGTCTTCGTGCCGATCCTGCTCATCCTCGCGCAAGCACGGCTGGCGCCCGGGCGCGCGACCGTTCGAACCGTCACCGAAGCATGTGTCGTGCTCGGCAGCGTGATCCTGGTCTGCTGCGCGGTGTTCACGCAGGACCGATACCCGGTGCTGTTCCTGGTCACGCCGTTCGTTCTGCTCGCCGCCTTTCGCCTGGGTGCGTTCGGTGCGGCGTGTGCCGTGATCATCGTCGCGAGCGCGGCCGGTCTTGCGACCTTTCTCCACACCGGCCCGATCGCGTTGGTCGAAGGGGTGGGGACGAAGCTGACGATCCTGCAGCTGTTCGTCGCGACGAGCTTCATGTCCGCATTGCCGGTCGCCGCGTCGCTCAGCCAGCGCGCGCGGCTCGCCGCGGCGTTGCGCGCCAGCGACAAACGTCTGACGTCGATCACCGACAACATCCACGAGGTGGTGTTCCGCACCGATGGCCAGGGTCGGTGGTCGTTTCTCAACCCGGCATGGCAAGCTTTGACGGGTTACCGCGTCGCCGACAGCATCGGGCGGTCGATGATCGACCTGGTCCCGGCGACAGACGTCGATCGGATGCGCGTGCAGTGGATCGAGCTGGTCCGCGGCGAACGCGCCGAAGTGCAAGTTCGGACGCAGATCCGGCATAGCGATGGCCATCTCCGCTGGATCGAGGCGACGATTCGCCGCCAGGAGAACGCGGCGGGCGACGGGCTGGATACCATCGGCAGCCTTCGCGACGTTACCGAACGCCATGAACAGGCGCTCGCGCTGGCGAGCCGCGAGCGCGAGCTGCGGCTGGTGACGACGCATTCGGCCGACATGATCGTCCGCACCGGGACCGACGGGATCCGCCGCTACGCCTCGCCGCGCAGCCTGACTCTGCTCGGCTATGCGCCCGAGGAAATCGTAAATCAGGCGCCGTTCCACGGCATCCATCCGGACGACGTAGCCGCCGTCGACGCCCGGTGCCGCGAGGCAATCGCGTCGGACAGACCGGCGCATTCGATCTATCGGCAGCGGCACCGCGATGGCCATTATGTCTGGGTGGAAGCCAATTATAGCGTGGTGCGCGACGAGGCGACCGGCGAACCGCTGGAGTTCATCGCCAGCGTCCGCGACTTCGGCGCGCGCAAGCAACTCGAGGAAGACCTGCACGCGGCGCGCATCCAGGCCGAGCAGGGCGCGCGCCTGAAGGCCGCGTTCCTGGCGAACATGAGCCATGAGATCCGCACGCCGATGAACGGGGTGATCGGTTTCACCGACCTGCTGCTCGCGGGCGATCTCGACGCGGACCAGCGCCGCTACGCCAGCCTCATCCGCGATTGCGGCCGCACGATGATGGCGCTGCTGAACGACATTCTCGACCTGTCGAAGATCGACGCGGATCAGATCGAGATTGCCGACGAGCCCTTCGACATGTTGCATGCGATCGCCGGCACCGTCCGCATGATCTCCGCCGGCGCGACCGCCAAGGACCTGTCGATCGAGCTGGCGCTCGACGACGCCCTGCCCCGCTATGCGATCGGCGACGCCCAACGGATCCGCCAGATTTTGCTCAACCTGCTGTCGAATGCGATCAAGTTCACCGATGCGGGCGTCATCCGGGTCGGCGCGGGGACGGCGCACGGTGCGCTCGAACTGGTGGTCGAGGATTCCGGTCGCGGCATCCCGATCGATCGCCAACCAAAGATCTTCGACCAGTTCGTCCAGGGGGATGCGTCGATCGCGCGGCGCTATGGCGGGACCGGTCTCGGGCTTGCGATCAGCCAGCGTCTGGCGCGGTTGATGGGCGGCGATCTCCGCCTTGCCAAATCGGACGCGACGGGCACCCGGATGCAGCTGAGCCTCCCGATACGCACGGTACCCACCGGCGTGGTGCCGCGGCGCGAGGCGTCCACCAGGCGGCCAGCCAAGCCGGTATCGGCAGCGCGGATCCTGGTGGCGGAGGATGTCGAGATCAACCAGCTGCTGATCGAGGCGCTGCTGCAACGCCACGGCCATAGGGTGACGATCGTCGCCGACGGCGCGCAGGCGGTCGCCGCGTTCGTCGCCGATCCGGACGGTTATGAGCTGATCCTGATGGACATGCAGATGCCCGAGGTCGACGGCATCGAGGCGACACGCCGGATCCGCGCGCTCGGCGGCACTGGGGCGACGATCCCGATCGTGGCGCTGACCGCCAACGCTTTCGCGTCCGACGCCGAAGTCTGTCTGGCCGCCGGGATGAATGCCCATCTGTCGAAGCCGATCGACGTCGATGCGCTCATCACCACGATCGCGCGGCTGATTGCGGATCCTCCTCCGGCGCCGCAACCTCGACCGGTCGAGGACCCCGCGGTGACCGCGCTGCGCGCGCGCTACGACGCCAGCAAGCGGACCTATTCA
Source organism: Sphingomonas rhamnosi (assembly GCF_036663615.1). NCBI lineage: Bacteria > Pseudomonadati > Pseudomonadota > Alphaproteobacteria > Sphingomonadales > Sphingomonadaceae > Sphingomonas > Sphingomonas rhamnosi. The sequence goes on along the minus strand of NZ_JAXOJJ010000003.1, from coordinate 270,357 downwards.
GCGGAGTTGCAGCGGCTGGAAGCCACGCTGCGCGACGCCGACGACGCGGCGCAACCCGAAGCGCGCGCCGCTATCGCTAGTATCTGTCACAAGTTCTGCGGGTCGGCGGGCATGTTCGGCGACGCCGCGCTCGGCACGCTGGCGCGTACGCTCGAAGAGGACGCGTTGGGCGGCGCGGCGGCCGCGCCGCTGGCGGACCGGACCCGCAGCCTGGCCGAGGCGCTCGGCCGTTCCACTGCCGACCCTGCCGTCCCCCTCCCATAGGTACCCTCAAGCATGAGCCGTTCCCGATGTCCCTGATCCTGATTGCCGACGACGACGAACTCGTCGCCGCGCTGGTACAGTATAAGCTCGAAGCCGCGGGGCACCGTGTCGTCGTCACCGAAGACGGTCCGGCCGCACTGGACGCCGCGACACGCGAGCCGCCGGATCTCGTCCTGCTGGACGCGATGATGCCCGGGCTGACGGGCTTCGAGGTGCTGGCGCGGCTGCGCGCGGCGCCCGCGACCGCGATCGTGCCGATCATCATGCTGACGGCGCGGCGCAGCCAGGATGACATCGACGCCGCGCGCCGTGGCGGCGCGACCGACTATCTCACCAAACCGTTCGTGCCCGACGACCTGTTGGCAAGGGTGGAATCCGCGCTGGCGCAGTCCCGCCCGCCGGCGTTGCCCGACGCGGCGCTCTGAGAGGCGTATGAGATCGTCCGGACTGCTCCCCTTTGTGCCCCCACTGGCACGCGAACGTGAAACACCATCGAATTGCGTCGTATCCCGGCCGCACAGACTTCGGACGTCCTTACAGACGGCGATCCAGTCGCGTCCGCTTGCTGACACGTCTGGTAGCGACCGCCCCGCGACCCTACATCAAATTGACAAGCAAGGGATCGCCACAGTACCTGCTGACGTGGTGGCAAGCCCGAGACTTTTCTTTCATTTAGGCCGGATCCGGCGCCCCAAGCCGTCTGGGGGGCTGCGCGTCATATTCCAGCTCACCGAAGTCATGCGCGATCTAGGGATCGACGCGACGGTGATCCTCTCAACAGAATCCCGATTGTTTTTCGCGCTTGGCGATCGGTCCTTACTGACAGCGGACCCCGAGGAGGTTCGTTCGGGCGATATCGTCATCTTCCCCGAGACGGACTTGCGGCCGATCTCCGAATATCCAGCAGACGTGCGAAAGTGGATCTTCGCCCAAAACCATTTTTATCTGTTCAATCAGATCGATGAGACTCCGCATTGGGCGGAGCTGGGCATCGAACGGGTGCTGTGCAGCTCCCGCGCAATCCGCTCTTTCCTCCGCGCGTCTCACCCGAATATCCCGCTAACCCTCATCCCCTGTTTCATCGAAGGCACGTCGCCCGAAACCGCAAAGCTACGCCAGATCGCGTACATGCCCCGTAAGCTGCCCCGTCTCGCGAGCACCGTGCGCGGCGCGCTGCCGCTCATGTATCCGAAACTGGCGGACGTACCCTGGGTTGCTATCGACGGGATGCCATTCGAGCAGGTCATGTCGGTGCTGTCGTCATCCGCGGTGTTCTTGTCGCTGAGCCATCATGAAGGGCTCGGTCTGCCGCCCTTGGAAGCGATGGCGTCGGGATGCCTCGTGACCGGAACACTGGGCGGCGGAGGCCGGGAATTCGCCTCGCCGTACAACGGTCTTTGGCGAGAGATCGATGATCCCGAACGTGTCGTACAAGGCGTTGCCGAAGCCTGGACATTACTCGATGATCAGCCAGCGAAAGCGCGTGACATGATTGACCAGGGTATCTCCACTGCCCGGCGTTACACTCGCAAAGCGACGCAGGCCCGCGTCGCCGCACTTTTCCGCCGGATCGGGTTGCTGGCGGGCGAGTAAGGTCTGTTGCTACGCTGCTGTTATCGAAACCGGGCCAAGCCCCGACCGTTTGGCGAGGGCCAAGCCCGTTTCCCTACCCAAAGTGCCCCAGGCAGGACCTAGACGGCTACCCACCGGAAAGGCCGTTCCGCTGTAGCCGCGGGCGTTCCCTTGTGGAAGTGCCATAAAGTAGCTGGTGCCGCTTAGAGGACTTGAACCTCTGACCCCCGCATTACGAATGCGATGCTCTACCAGCTGAGCTAAAGCGGCGCGACGGGCGCTTGGCCTGTCGAGGCCGTGCCACTAACAGGTCGGGAAATCGCTGACAAGCGTCATTGCGCACCCGCCGCGGACACGTTTCGCAGGCCGTTTTACGGCTCGTTTACCAAACGCGGTGCACAAGCGGATCGGATGCAATGGGGACTAGCGCATGAAGACGGCACGCGGCCAGAACGACGGGCGGATCGAGCGCGATGCCGACACCGGCGCCGATACCATCGACGCAGGCGTCAACGATGCGATGTTCGATCTCGGCGGCGACGAACGGCGCATGCATGTGCGCGCCTATAACCACTGGGTCTCGTTGCTGAAGGGACGCCCCTATCCGCCGATCGCGGACCTCGACCCCGCCGGCATCACCGATTTCGGTCCGCACAGCGTGTTGCTCGATTTCAGCGCGGGCGTCGAAAACCCCGGCATCGCGTATCTCGGCCAGGCACTCCGCGAGGAGTGCGCGCTCGAAGGGCCGATCACGTCGATCGCCGACGTGCCCAGTCGATCACTGCTGTCGCGCCTCACCGACCATTATCTGCAGATCATCGCCAACCGCGCGCCGATCGGCTTCGAAGCCGAGTTCGTCGGCAGCCGCGGTCGGACCACGCTGTACCGCGGGATCCTGATGCCGTTTTCGTCGAGTGGCGCGAATATCGATTTCCTCTACGGCGTGATCAACTGGAAGGAGCTGGTCGACGACAGGCTCCAGGCGACGCTCGATGCCGAACTCGACGCCGCGGTGCGCGCGACGCCGCGGGCCGGAACCGACACGCCGATCTGGGCGGACGGCCCCAGCGGCGGGTTCGCGGAGGCGTACGCGGCCGCGGCACAACCGGCGCCAGCGGAATTGCTGCTGACCGAGCTGGCCCCCGACGACACCGCCGACCGTGCGCTGGCGTCGGGACCGCTCGACGCGCAGCTCGCCGCGGTACGCGCGAGCAACGGCGACGTCCGCGCCGCCGACGCGCAGCGACGGGCCGCCTTGTACCGCGCGCTCGGCCGTGCGCATGATTTCGTCCTCGCCACGGACTGCGACCACGCCGGCTATGCGCGCCTGCTGGCGGAGGCCGGCATTCCCGCGCAGGCGGACGATGCGATGACGCCCGCCGTCGCGCTGTTGTTCGGCGGCGAATATCCCGAAGCACGGCTGGCCGATTTCGCGACGGTGCTGCGGCATGCGCGGCGCCAGGGGATCGTTGCAGGCGGGCTCGCGGCGTTCCTTGGCAGCATCCCGGGCGGGATCAAGGCCGTCGTCGGTGCCGAACGCTTGGCGAGCGCCCCCGCCAAGCCGCGCCGCAAGCGCGCCGCACTTGCTAACTGAACAGCGCGCACCGAACGCAGACGCCACCGGCCGAGCGTGTATGCGGTGCAGCATAACCCTTCGCACCTGCCACAAGCCTTGAGCTGACTGGGCGGGCGGCGCATAGCCGCGCGCTATGGCGAACCACATGCAGATGCTGACCGACGCCCTTGCGGCCCGGCTTACCGAACGCGCGCTTCCGGGCGAACTCAAGGACTTCGGCACGGAGGAGGTCGCCAACGCCGCCGCCTTCGTTGCCGCGGCGGCGTTGCACCGCGATGGCCACGCGCCCGGAATCGCGATCGAGCCGATCACGTCGGACGATGCGCACCGCCGCATGCGCGTGGCGATCGTCAACGACGACATGCCGTTCCTGGTCGATTCGATCGCCGCGACGATCGAATCGCATTGCATCGCGGTCGACCGGATCATCCACCCCGTAGTCGGCACGACGCGCGATGCCGACGGCACGCTGACTGCGATCGGCGAGACCGGCACGCCCGAATCGATGGTCTATCTGGAGATGGAGCGCGCCGACGCGCGTGACCGGCGCGGGCTGGTCGACGATCTGACCGCGGTGCTGGTCGACGTGCGCGCGGCGGTGACCGACTGGCCCGCGCTGCAGGCGCGGATGGCCGCCGATATCGCGGCGATTCCCGCGGGCGAAGGTGCGGCGCTGCTGCGCTGGTTCCTCGACGGCAATCTGACGCTGCTCGGGCACCAGATCTGGCACCGCGACGGCAGCGGCGGCGACGCGCTGGGCATCGCGCGACAGGACCACCGCGTGCCGATCCTCGCCGAGGCGTCGCGCGCGCTCGCGATCGCGTGGTTCGAGAATGGCGGGCGGGTGCCGCTGTTGCTGAAATCGAACCTGATCTCGACCGTCCACCGCGCGGTACCGCTCGACCTGGTCGTGGTGCCGGTGATGGCGGGCACGACCGTCGCCGGGCTGTCCATCCACGCGGGTCTTTGGACCAGCGCCGCGCTGGCCGCCCCGCCGCGCGAGGTACCGGTGCTGCGCGCCGCGCTGGAGTCGCTGGAACGCAAGTTCGGGTTCGACCCGCGCGGCCATGCGGGCAAGTCGCTGACGCATGCGCTGACGCAGTTGCCGCACGATCTGGCGATCGCGTTCGACGATGCCGGGCTCGAGGAGCTCGCGCTGACCGCGATGAGCCTGGCCGATCGGCCGCGCCCCGCACTCGTGCTCGTCCAGTCGGCGCTGCGTCGGCATTTGTTCGCGTTCGCGTGGCTGTCGCGCGACGATCTGACGACGGGGCGGCGAATCGCGATCGGCACGATGCTGGCCGAGGCCGCGAATGCGAGCATTCTCAACTGGTCGATCAGCCTGGGCGACGGCGGCGTCGCGCTGATCCGCTACACGCTCGACCTGCGTGGCCTGCCACAGGGCGGCGCCCCGTCGGAGGTGCCGCGGGTGGCGGGCCCGATGCCCGACGTCGCGCCGCTCGCCGCGCGGCTGCAGCATATGGTGCGCGGCTGGGTCCCCGATGTCGAAGAGGCGCTCGCCGCGACGCTGGCGCCCGCGCGTGCGGCGCGGCTGGCGCTGCGCTGGGCGGCCGCCTTCCCGCAGAATTACCGCAACATCAGCAGCGCGGCGGAGGCGGCCGCCGACATCCAGCGGTTCGCCGCGCTCGACAGCCCGGAGGCACGCGGCGTGCGGCTGGTCGCCAGTGCAGCCGGCGAGGACCGGCGGCTGAAGATCTACAAGCTCGGTGGCGCACTGGCGCTGTCCGACGCGGTGCCGGTGCTCGAGAATTTCGGCTTCCGCGTCGTCGGCGAGCTGCCGACGCGGCTCGACGACGGCGTCGATGCGTTCGTCCACGACTTTCTGCTCGAAGCCAATGATGCCGCACTCGACACCGACCCGGCGACGCTGGAGGGCGCGATCGCCGCGGTGTTGGAGGGTGCCGCCGAGAACGATGCGTTCAACAGGCTGATCGTCGAACTGGGCATGGCGCCACGCGCGGTCGTGCTGTTCCGCGCCTGGTTCCGCTATCTGCGCCAGGCGGGTCTGCCGTACGGGCTGGGCACCGTCGTCGACGCGCTGCGCCGTGCCCCGAAAGTCGCCGCCGCGCTGGTCGCGCGCTTCGACGCGGTGCATGATCCCGACCATCCCGGCGACGCGATCGAGGCCGACCAGGCGATCGAAGCAGGGCTCGACGCCGTCGCCGCGATCGACGACGACCGCATCCTGCGCGCCTATCGCAGCCTGATCGCCGCGACGCTGCGGACCAATGCGTTCACCGATGCGGGTGCCGAAGCGCTGGCGTTCAAGCTCGACAGCCATCTGATCCCGGGGCTGCCAGCACCCGTGCCATGGCGCGAAGTGTGGGTGTACAGCCCCCGAGTCGAGGGCATCCATCTGCGCGCCGGCCCGGTCGCGCGCGGCGGCCTGCGCTGGTCCGACCGCCGCGACGACTTCCGCGTCGAGATCCTCGGCCTGATGAAGGCGCAGCGCGTCAAGAACGCGGTCATCGTGCCGACCGGCGCCAAGGGCGGCTTTTATCCCAAGCAGCTCCCCTCCCCCTCCCCCGCCAACCGCGATGCGTGGCTCGCCGAGGGCACTGAAAGCTACCGCATCTTCATCCGGTCGCTGCTGTCGATCACCGACAACATCGTCGAGGGCGCGGTAGTGCACCCGGAGGGCGTGACGATCCTCGACGGCGACGACCCCTATTTCGTCGTCGCCGCCGACAAGGGCACCGCGACGTTCAGCGATGTCGCCAACGCGCTCGCGCTCGACCGCGGCTTCTGGCTTGGCGACGCGTTCGCGAGCGGCGGCAGCGTCGGCTACGACCACAAGGCGATGGGCATCACCGCCAAGGGCGCGTGGGTCAGCGTCCAGCGCCACTTCGCCGAGCGCGGCATCGACGTGCAGACGCAACCGATCACGGTGGTCGGCTGCGGCGACATGTCGGGCGACGTGTTCGGCAACGGCATGCTGCTGTCGAAAACGCTCAAGATCGTCGCGGCGTTCGACCATCGCCATATCTTCCTCGATCCCGACCCCGATCCGGCCGCCAGCTGGGACGAACGCAACCGCATGTTCGCGCTGCCCCGCTCGAGCTGGGCCGACTATGACAAGGCGCTGATCTCCGAAGGCGGCGGCGTGTTCGCGCGCACCGACAAGGTCGTGAAGCTCTCGCCGCAGGTCCAGGCCGCGCTCGGCATCACCGCGACCGAGCTCGAACCCGGCGCGCTGATCACCGCGATCCTCAAGGCGCCTGCCGACCTGCTCTGGTTCGGCGGCATCGGCACCTATGTGAAGGCGGCGTCGGAAGCCAATGTTGCGGTCGGCGACCCCGCCAACGACCGGCTGCGCGTCAACGCCGAGGATCTGCGCGTCACCGCGATCGGCGAAGGCGCCAATCTGGGCGTGACCCAGGCCGCACGCATCGCGTTTTCGGCGCGCGGTGGCCGGATCAACACCGACTTCATCGACAATTCGGCAGGCGTCGATTGTTCGGACAACGAGGTGAACATCAAGATCGCGCTCAACCGCGAGATGATCGAAGGGCGCTTGGCGTACGAGGACCGCAACACGCTGCTCGCGTCGATGACCGACGACGTCGCGCATTTGGTGCTCGAGGACAACCGCTTGCAGACGCTGGCCTTGTCGATCGCGGAAGCCGACGGCGCGGTCGCAGTGCCGAGCTATGTCCGCGTCATCGAGATCTTCGAAGGCAGCGGGCGGCTAGACCGCGTGGTCGAGGGGCTGGCGTCGAACGACATCCTGCTGCGCCGCGGTCTCGATGGCCAGGGGCTCACCCGTCCCGAACTCGCCGTGTTGTTCGCGACCGCCAAGCTCGCGCTGCAGGACGCGATCGAGCAGAGCGACATCGCCGCCGACGATGAACTGAAGCCCGACCTCCACGCCGCCTTCCCCGCGGCGATGCGCAAGCGCTTCGGTGCGGCGATCGATGCACATCGGCTGCGCGGCGAGATCGTCGCGACCAAGCTTGCCAACCGCATCGTCAACCGGCTGGGCGTGCTCTACCCGTTCGAGCTCGCCGAGGAGGAAGGCGCGGCGATGGGCGATATCGCCGCAATGTTCGTCGTCGCCGAACGGCTGTTCGACCTGCCCGCCTTGTGGACCGAGATCGAGACGACCGCGATGCCCGAGGCGGCGCGGATCGCGCTCTTCGACGAGGTCGCGGTCGCGACGCGCTCGCAGATCGCCGACCTGCTGCGCGTCACCATCCCCGGCGCGGGGCCGGGTGACGTGCTGACGCGGCTCGCCACGGGCATCCGCCAGCTGGACAGCCAGACCGAGGCGCTTCTGCTCGAAGAGGCGAGCACCCAGAGCGCGCGCATCGCCGCGCAACTCGAAGCCGTCGGCGCGCCGACCGCGCTTGCGCGCAAGGTCGTCCGGCTGTTCGAACTCGACGGTGCGGTGGGGCTGGCCGATCTCGGTCAGCGGCTGTCGCTCGACGAGGCGGTGCTGACCCGCGCGTTCACGCATCTCGGCCAGGCGCTGGGGCTCGATTGGGCGCAGGCGAACGCGGCGCGGATCACCCCGACCGACCCGTGGGAGCGGCTGTTGATCGCCGGCCTCGCGCGCGACTTCCAGCAATTGCGGTTGGAATTCCTCGCTCGCTGCGGCGCGACCGATCCGCAAGGCGCGGTCGAGACCTGGCTGCTCGCCAACGCCCCCCGCGTCGCGCAGTTCAAGGCGGTCATCGACCGCGCGCGGCACGCCGCAATCCCCAACGCGGCAATGCTCGCACAGATCGCCAGCCAGGCGCGGGTACTGCTCGGACGCTGACTTACACGTCCTCTCCCGTCGGGAGAGGACGTTCGGCCCTCAGGACCGCCTTAGCGACTCCCCGGCGAAAGCGGGGGAGTCGCGCTCGATCAGACGGCGCTCGCCGCCCGCTTCGCCTGCATCTTGCGCTTCAGTTCAGCCTTCCAGCCGCGCGCACGCCACCACATGATCACACCGGTCACGGCGAGCACCGCCGGCAGGATGCCGCCGACGAAGATGATCACCTGCCAGACGATCCCCATATCGGTGCCGTCGTGGATGCGCCGCATCCAGCGGGCAACGCCGCCTTGCGGTCGCGCCGGCGCTGCGCTGGCGCTGCCGGTGTCGTCGGCGACCTTGATCGCCACCGGCCGGCCCTTTCCGGCGAACGTCACGGTCCAGTCGGGCGTACGGTCGGTGGGCCATGCGACGCTTTTCAGCGGCACGCCAGCCGCAAGCGTTGCGGCGCGGGCGATCACGACGTTCAGCGGTTGCGCCGGGCTCGCCAGCGGCTTGGCACGCGCCATCGCGGCCCGATCGGGCATGCCGCTGCGCGGACGGTTTTCCCCCGCGATCCGGCCAAAGAATTGCGGGAAGGATATCCACGCCCCGGTCAGCGAGAGCACGAACAACGGCAACGCGACCCAGAAGCCGAACAGATAGTGGAGGTTGGTGTCGGTGTTGCGGTGGCGCCGATAGCGCAGGCCCCGCGCCCATTTGCCGACGGTCGGCCACCACAGCCACAGCCCGGTGAAGCACGAGACCATCATGAAGACGCCGATCCAGCCGACGATCTGGCGCCCGACACCGGGCAGCTGCAGGCTGCCGTGCAGGACGTGGAGGAAGCGGACGAGCCCGGCGTTGCTGGGTGCGACCTGCAGCACGCGCGCGCTCGGCGGATCGAGATAGACCATCGTCCGCGTCGGTGGTCCGCCGCGCGCCGGACCCGTCGCGGTGGCGGGGGTCGCAGAGACGACCACCGGGCCGCCCTCCTCCGGCATGGCGATCTGCGCGATCCGCTGCGCGGGACCGAGCACGGCCTTCGCTGCGGCGAGATAGGTCGCGGGGTCGCGGGTCGTCGTCCCCGACACAGCATAGCGCGCCGGGTTGACGATCCGGTCGAGTCCGTCGTGCCAGACCAGCGCCGCGCCGCTGATCGACAGCGGGATGATCAGGATCGCCAGGATCAGCCCGATCCATTTATGGACCTGGAACCAGGCCCTCCGCATCGCGATTTTGCTCATTCCATTCCCCCTAATGCCCCAAGGCGCGCCGCGCCGAACCGACCCCGCGTCAGGCATCGGCCCAGCGGCGCAGCAGATTGTGATAGACCCCGGTCAGCTGGATCGTCGCCGCATCGCCCTGCCCCTGCGCCGCGGCGACCGCCTGGACGCCCTGGTCGAGATCGAACAGGATCCGCCGGGCGCCGTCGTCGCGGACCATCGACTGGATCCAGAAGAACGACGCCGTGCGCACGCCACGAGTCACCGGGGTCACGCGGTGCAGGCTCGATGCGGGGTACAGCACCATGTGGCCGGCGGGCAGCTTGACCGTCTGCGGGCCGAACTGGTCCTCGATCACCAGCGCGCCGCCGTCATAGTCGGCGGGATCCTCCAGGAAGAGCGTCGCCGACAGGTCGCTGCGGAGGCGAAAATCGGTACCGCGGCGGATACGGATCGCGTTGTCGACGTGCAGCCCGAAATCCTGCCCGCCGGCATAGCGGTTGAACAGCGGCGGAAACACCTTCAGCGGTAGCGCAGCGGCGACGAACAGCGGCGCGCGGCCGAGCGCATCGAGCACCAGGCCGCCCGCTTCGCGCGCCGCGTCGCTGTCCTCGGGCAGCTGCAGGTTGCGCTTGGCGAGCGCGCTCTGCGGTCCCGAGGTGGCGTTGCCGTCGACCCAGTCCGCGGCATCGATCAGCGCGCGGACATGCGCCACGCCGGCGGCGTCGAGGACATCGGGGATCGCGATCAGCATGCAGCGACCCTAGACGCTTACAGGCTGTAGAACAGCGTGAAGCGCACCGACCGCGCCTCGCCCGGCGTCGCCCACCCGTTGTTGCGGATGCCCGTATAATATTTCTTGTTGGTGAAATTCTGCACGTTGAGCTGCGCGGTCAGGCCGTTGCCGATGGTGTACGACAGGAAGGCGCGGTGCGTCAGGTAATCCTCCGAATGGAACACCGGGGTCAGCACCGCCGTCGGCGCCAGCGGAATCGCCAGCGCGCTGTTGTTGAGCGCGAACGCGCCCTGATAGGTCAGGCCGTACCCCAGCTGCAGCCCGAACGGCAGCGTGTAGGTGGTGAACAGGCTGCCCGAATGTTTCGGCGTATTGGTCAGCTGCTCGTCGGCCTGCGGATCGAGCACCGCCGCCGAGTTGCCGCACGGATTGGTGATCGTCGTGACGGTGCCCGTCGTCGCGCTCCGTGGTCCGGGATTGGCCAGACAGTAGTTCGACACGCTCTGCAGCACCGTGGCGTCGAGGTAAGTGTAGTTGGCGAAGATCGCCCACGCCTTGGTCACGTTGCCGCTGGCACCCAACGCGATCCCGTCGACGCGCGAGCGACCGTCGGTCACCGCCAGCGTTGTCACGATCGGGTCGTTGGTCGCGACGCGGTAATTGGTGCGCTCGTTGCGGAACAACGCGGCGGTCAGCTGCAGCTTGCGCCCGAACAGGTCGGCCTTCGCACCGATCTCGTAATTCACCGCCTTTTCTGGCTTCACGTCGCAGGGATCGAGCGACCCGCCCGGCGCCGCAATCAGCGTTCCGCAACCGAGCCGTACCGTTGCCGAGGTCGGCGTGGTGGAATTGCCGTACGAAGCATAGAGGCTGACGGTCTCGACCGGCTTGAAATTGATGCCGCCGCGATACGAGAACAGCGTCTCGTCGTTGGTCTGGTCCAGCCCGCGGGTATAGTCCCCCAATGTCGCGCCCGGAACGACCGAGAAGGTGTCGGCGCGAAAGCGACCCTTGGCATGCTCGTAGCGCAGGCCGACATTGACCTCGAGTTGCGGCACGATCTTGACGGTGTCGAACAGATAGGCCGCGGCGTTGGTGGTGCTGCCCTGCGAGCGACCCGCCGGGATGAAGTTGATCGGGCCGGTATAGCGCGTATCCGGATCGGCAAGGCTGATCGGCGGCTGCGCGGCCGTCGTACCGTCCGCATTGCGCAGCAGGTTGCCGGTGACGATCGTATAATCCTCCTGCGCGAACGATGCGCCGACGACCAGCGTATGTTCGAGCCCTGCGGTGTCGAAGACCGCGCGCAGGTCCGTCTGGTTGTAGAGGATCTGATTTTCCTGGTTCCGCACGAACCCGCGCGGGCCGCTGGGGATATAGGTTCCGAGCTGCTGGCCCGGTGCGCAGGCCAGTGGAGTCGTGGACACGTTGGAGGTCGCGATCGGCTGGAACCCGCTCGACAAGCAGAACCCGTTGGGGTTCGGCGCTTGCGGCGCGCTGGTCGTCGAATCCTGACCGACGCGCTGCCAGCGGCTCAGGTTGCGGATCGACACCGTGTCGGAGAAGCGATGGCTGATCGTCGCGGTTGCCTGGTCGACCTTGATGTCCTGCCGGTCGAGATTGGCGATGCCGAAATAGGCGGAAGCGTCCGCACCGGGCAGCGCGCCACTGTTCACCGCGTTGCGGAAATAGGGCACGCCATACACCGGTGTGTTATCGTCCTCCTGATGCAGATATTGCAGCGTCAGGCTTGTCGGGCCTTCGACGCCCACGGTCAGCGACGGCGCCACCGCCCAGCGCTTGTTGCGCTCGACATCGCGTCCGGGGACATCATTCTTGTGGCCGACCGCATTCAATCGCACCGCGACCAGATCGCTGACGCGAACGTTCGAGTCGAGCGTGCTGCGATAATAACCGTCGCTGCCGATCCCGCCCGAGACCACCGTCAGCGTTTCCGCCTGCGGTCGCTTGGTCACCAGGTTGATCGTGCCGCCAACCGATCCGCCGCCGCCGAACACGCTGTTGGCGCCGTTATAAACTTCGACCTGCTGCAGGTTGAACGTCTCGCTGCGGCTATATTGCGCGCTGTCGCGCACCCCGTCGATCGTGATGTCGTTATTCGCAGAATAGCCACGCAAATTGATGCTGTCGCCATAACCGCCCCCGCCCTCGCCCGCGCCGAAGGTAATGCCGGGGATGGTCTGCAGCACGTCGCGTAGCGTCAGCAAATTCTGTTTGCGGATCGTCTGGTCGCCGATAACCGTCACCGTCTGCGTCGTATCGAGAAGATCGCGAGTCGCCTTGGGGCTTTCGAGCGTGGCGGCGGGTAGCGTCTTGCCATTGACGATGATCTCGTCACGCCCGAGCCGCTTATCCTCTTCGTTCAAGTCGCTCGACGGCGCCTCTGGCTTGCGGTCGGCAGCATAGGCAGGCGCGCTGGCGATAAAACCGACGCACGACAGCGCGATGAACGACATGGACGGCTTCGGCATCAACTTTTCCCCCGGTTATGGGAGGACCGCTATTGCGAAGCGTTCTCACAGTCAATGCTAATGATAGCGATTCGCACTAAGCGCCGTCGAACAGCCATGTGCGAAGCGCGCTCGCAAGGTTCGGCGGGTTCGGTGCAACGATCCGCAAAGCGTCGATCTCCGCGACGAGCGCGCTGAGCGGCAAGCCGCGCGCGGTCGCCGCCGTTTCGAGCGCCTGCCAGAAGACCGGTTCGAGGCTGATCGATGTCTGGTGGCCCGCGATCGTCACCGATCGCTTGACCGGACCCTGGAAGCCCCCACCGGGCGCCGCGATCATTCGGTGTCGAACAGCGCCGCGAGTTGCTCGATCAGCGTCCCGCCCAATTGCTCGACATCCATGATCGTCACCGCGCGCGCATAATAGCGCGTCACATCGTGTCCGATGCCGATCGCGGACAGCTCGACCGGCGACTTGGTCTCGATCCAGCCGATCACCTGGCGAAGATGCCGTTCCAGATAGCTGCCTGAATTGACGCTCAGCGTCGAATCGTCGACCGGCGCGCCATCGCTGATCACCATCAGGATCCGGCGTTCCTCGGGACGCGCCATCAGGCGGCTATGCGCCCACATCAGCGCTTCGCCGTCGATATTCTCCTTGAGCAACCCTTCGCGCATCATCAGCCCGAGCGAGTTGCGCGCCCGGCGCCAAGGCTCGTCGGCGCGCTTGTAGACGATGTGGCGGATGTCGTTGAGCCGCCCGGGTTGCGGTGGCCGGCCCGCAGCGAGCCACGTCTCGCGACTCTGCCCGCCCTTCCAGGCGCGAGTCGTGAAGCCGAGGATCTCGGTCTTGACGCCGCACCGCTCGAGCGTGCGTGCGAGGATGTCGGCACTGATCGCCGCGATCGAAATCGGACGTCCCCGCATCGACCCGGAATTGTCGATCAACAGAGTCACGACGGTGTCGCGAAATTCGGTCTCGCGTTCGATCTTGTAGCTGAGCGACAGCGTCGGATTGACCACGATCCGCGCCAGCCGCGCCGCGTCGAGGATGCCTTCCTCCTGGTCGAAATCCCAAGACCGCGACTGCTGCGCCATCAGCCGGCGCTGCAGGCGGTTCGCGAGCTTCGACACCGCGCTCTGCAAATGCACGAGCTGCTGGTCGAGATACCCGCGCAGGCGCGCCAGCTCGTCGGCGTCGCACAATTCGGTCGCGGCGATCACCTCGTCGAACTGCGTCGTCCACGGCTTATAGTCGAACGCGGTCGACATGTCGGCGGCGGGACGATTGGGCCGGACGGGCTGCATGCCCTCCTCGCCATCGTCACCGGGCTCGCCGTCCATATCGTTGGTGGAGTCCTCGCTGGTCTCCTGGCTCTCGCCCTCGTCCTGCTGCTGTTCGGACTGTTCGCCGCGCGCCTCGACTTCGCCCTGGCCCTGATCGCCCTGCTCGTCGCCCTCTTCGCCTTCGTCCTGCTGCTGCTCGTCGGTGCCCTCGTCGTCCGAGCCGCCTTCGTCCGACTCCTCGGGAACCTGGTCGCCCTCGACGAGCTCCAGTTCCTGCAGCATTTTCTGCGCTAGGCCCTGGAACGCCTTCTGGTCGTCGAGCGCGAACGCGAGTGCTTCGAGGTCTGTCTTCTGTTCGACCCACTCGCGGACCAGCGCGAGGCCGGGCGCCGCGATCGCCGGCGATTCCTGCCCGGTCAGCTTCTCGCGGACCAGCAGGCCGAGCGCGGTCGACAGCGGCACTTCAGATTGGTTGCGCGCGCGCGTGATCGGATCCGCCCGCAGCCGGACGTCGAGCGCCATCGCCAGATTGTCGGTGATCCCGGCATAGCCGCGTGCGCCCAATGCCTCGATCCGCGCGGTCTCGACGGCATCGAACACTGCGCGCGCCACCGCCTCCGCCGGTGCTGCACGCGTATGCAGCGCGACGTCGTGATGCTTCAGCCGCAGCGCAAACCCATCCGCGAATCCGCGCGCCTCGGCAACTTGGTCCGCCGGCAGCGTACGCCCGGGCATTGGCACCTTGATATGCTTGCCCGACTGCACCGGCGCGTCCGCCGTATAGGCGAGCTCGACCTCCGCCTCTTCGGAAATCGCGCGCGCGGTCCCGGCCAACACGGCCTTGAAGCGGTCGAGGGGCGTCTCGTTGGCCAAGCCTATGCCTTCCCGACGACGCTCTCCGGCAGATCCTTGCCGAACACGCGCTGGTAATATTCCGCCACCAGCGAGCGCTCCGCCTCATCGCACTTGTTGAGGAAGCTTAACCGGAACGCGAAGCCGACATCGCCGAAGATCAGCGCGTTCTGCGCCCAGGTGATCACCGTGCGCGGGCTCATCACGGTCGAAATGTCACCGTTAACGAAGCCCTTGCGGGTCATGTCGGCGACGCGGACCATGTTCTCGACGGTCTTCTTGCCCTCGGGCTTGTCATATTCGCCCGACTTGGCGAGCACGATCTGCGCCTCGACCGCGGCGGGCAGATAGTTGAGCGTGACAACGATATTCCAGCGGTCCATCTGGCCTTGGTTGATCTGCTGCGTGCCATGATACAGCCCGCTGGTGTCGCCCAGGCCGACCGTGTTCGCGGTCGCGAAAAGCCGAAACCACGGGTTCGGGCGGATCACACGGTTCTGATCGAGCAAGGTCAGCTTGCCCTCGGCTTCCAGCACGCGCTGGATCACGAACATCACGTCCGGCCGGCCCGCATCATATTCGTCGAACACCAACGCGGTCGGGGTCTGCAGCGCCCAGGGCAGCAGGCCTTCGCGGAACTCGGTGATCTGCTGGCCGTCCTTCAGCACGATGGCGTCACGGCCGATCAGGTCGATGCGGCTGATATGCGCGTCGAGGTTGATCCGGATCGACGGCCATTTCAACCGCGCCGCGACCTGTTCGATATGCGTCGACTTGCCGGTGCCGTGAAAGCCCTGGACCATCACGCGGCGATTGTGCGCGAAGCCGGCCAGCACCGCGAGCGTGGTGTCGGCGTCGAACACATAGGCCGGATCAAGATCGGGCACGCGTTCGTCGGCTTCGGAGAACGCCGGCACCTCCATGTCGGTGTCGATCCCGAACATGTCGCGCACCTTGACCATGCGGTCGGGGGCGTCGAGAATCGTCGTCTCACGGCTGTCGGGCTGGGTGTTCGGAATATCGGTCATCTGTGCCTCGTGTTCCCGACTGCTCTAGGCCAAGCACGGGCGGTTACTCAACCACGACCTTCGACGGTAGCAGGAAGAGTGTGACGAACCGTTCGGCCAGCGCGCGGTTCCCGGCAATCCGCAATTGGCCCGCGGCTTCCGCATCGGCGAAGGGCCGCCCGCCATAGATGATCGACGCCATCGTCATCGGATCGCTATCGAACACCACCTCTGCGCTGACGGGATCGTCGCGCCGGATGTGGATCCAGTCGCCATCGATGGTCCCGACGAACCCGTCCGCGCCGAACCGAAAGCCGATCGTCGCCACGAACCCGTCCGCACGCTCGCGGCTGAACATCGTCCGGAACGACAGCATCAGCGAGGCGCCGCTGAGCGGCAAGGTCGGATCATGCTGCGGCGAGCGCGCTGCCCAACGCCCGAGCGCGCGGATCGCAGCTTCGCTCTCCAGTCCCCACGGCGTCAGCGCATAGGCCTGGACCGAAGCCGGCGGCGGCAGCTGGCGGCGCGCCACGATCCCCGCGCGTTCGAGACCGGTCAGGCGCTGCGTCAACACGTTCGCGCTGACGCCGGGCAAGCCGGCGCGCAGCTCGCCGAACCGCCGCGGTCCGAACATCAGTTCGCGCACGATCAGCAGCGCCCAGCGCTCGCCCACCAGTTCCATCGCCAGCGCAGTACCGCAGGCGTCGCCATACCAGCGCTTGGTTACTTCTTCTAACTTCATGGTTGCTTTTACTAACCGAAATGGGTATTCAAGACAAACAGCGAGTCGTGGGGGGGGGGATGTCATGACGAAAGCGATATTCGTGAATTTGCCGGTGGGCGACGTCGCGGCCTCGACCGCCTTTTATCAGGCGATCGGGATGACCAAGGACCCGCGCTTTTCCAATGACGTCGCCTCGGCGATGATCTGGTCCGACACGATCAGCGTCATGCTGCTGTCCCGCGATTTCTATTCGACATTCACACCCAAGCCGATTGCCGACACGGAGACCACCAGCGCGGTCCTGCTCGCGCTGTCGCTGGACAGCCGAGAGGAGGTCGACCGGATCACCGACGCCGCGATCGCCGCCGGCGGCCGCGAGGCGCACGATCCCGAGGATCAGGGCTTCATGTATTCGCGCGCGTTCGAGGACCTCGATGGCCACGGCTTCGGGCCGTTCTTCATGGACATGGCGGTGGCCATGGAGACGATGGGCAAGACCGAGCCGGCGTAGCCACCCAGGGAGGCACGACGATGATCTATATCGGCGGTTTCATCGCGCCGGTGAACGCAGGCACGACTTGCGAAGCCTATGTCGCGCTCGCCGAGAAAGCCGCGCCGATCCTGAAAGAATACGGCGCGCTGCGCGTCGTCGAGGGTTGATGCAGAAAGGGACGATCATGACGACCCGTTACGGCATGCCGATCTGGTACGAACTGATGACCTCCGACCCGGCAGGCGCGGCGCGCTTCTATGGCGACATCGTCGGATGGAAGACCGGGGCGTTCGACGGCCCGGGAGACTACACGTTGTGGAAGGCGAGCGATGAGGCCGCGGTCGGCGGCATGCTGCCGATGCCCCCCGGCATGCAGGGCGGTCCCGCCTGGTTCGCCTATTTCCATGTCGCTGACGTCGACGCCGCGGTGGAGACCGTCGAACACTCGGGCGGCACCGTCCACCTGCCGGCGCAGGACGTGCCCGGCGCCGGGCGGTTCGCGATGGTCGCGGACCCGCAGGGCGTGCCGTTCTATGTGATGACCCCGCCCGCGACGGAAACGGGGACCAGCACGAGCTTCTCGCCGGTGCTGCCGCAGCGCTGCGCATGGAACGAGTTGGTCACCAGCGACCAGACCGCCGCCCTGCCCTTCTACGCCGAATTGTTCGGCTGGACCTCCTCGGGCGCCATGCCGATGGGCGAGATGGGTGACTATAGCTTCATCGAATGTGGCGACATCCAGATCGGCGCGATGATGAATCGGTCGGGGCCGGACCAGCCGGTGCGGTGGGGCTTCTATTTCACCATCCCCGACGTCGACGCGGCGGCCACCTGGATCACCGATGCCGGCGGACAGATCATCATGGGCCCGATGGATGTGCCCGGCGGCCAGCGGGCCCTCGTCGCGGTCGATCCCCAGGGCGCGCAGGTCGGATTCGTATCGGGCGATCCGGCCTGACGCCAATCCCGGCTATCGACGCTTCGAAACGGGGCTAGGCCCCGCGTCCGTCAATCCACCTTGAACAACCGCAGCGGCGACTTCGCCGGCAGCGGCAGTGGGGTCAGCCACGCCGGCACTCGGTTGCGCGCCATCTGCGCATAGAAGCCGTTCGGCCCGCGCGACTTGTAGTTGGTCGATTCGGCGGCGTTGGGACACAGCAGAAGCATCGTCGCGCCGTGCCGCTTGATGATCGCATGCGCAGCATCGGTGCCGTTGGTGAAGGCGTGCTGCACGTCGAGGATCGCGTCGCCGTTGCGATGATAGGGCCCGGCGATCGCATCGTGATGCGTGATCGTGATCAGCCGCGGCCCCATGTCGACGAAGGTGAAGACGGTCTGCGCCGGATAGCGGTTGAGCGCCGCCAGCACCGTGGTGCGCAGGCAGTTGCCCGTCGCCGCGTTGACGCGGTTCTCATACGGCTTGGGCCGCGCGATCGGCACATATTGCAATAGCAGCCCGACAAAGAGCCCGGAGATGATCAGGAAGCCGCCGACCGTGCCGAACACGCGCACTGGCATCGAGCGATGATGGATCAACCGGGGCAACAGCAGCCAGCCGAACGCGGTCGCGCCCGACACCGCCAGCAACTGCGCCGCGGGACCCGCACGCACCTGCCACAACAGCATCGCCACCGCGAAGGCGGTGAACAGCGCGACGCAGACCCAGCCGAGCCCACGGGCGTCGTGTCGCGCGCGCCAGCTCGCGACGATGGCGCCGATCAGCCCCAGGATCGGCAGAGTCGCCATCGCGAAGCCGGTACGGAAGCTGTGCTTGTAGATCGGTTTGGCTTCGCGGACATTGTCGAGCCAGTTGCGCGCCAGCTCGGGCGAGACCTGTTCGGGACGCCCCAGGCATTGCGGAAACATCAGCGCGAACCCGGCCGCGATCGCCACGCCTGCGGCAATTGCCAGGGCGAGACGGAGGCCACGCGACTCCGGTCCGAACCGCGCGAGCAAAAACAGCAGCAGCCCTGCCGCGATCATCACGCTCAACCACACCGGCGTCAGCGCGTCACAGCGCATCGCCTGGTTGGCGTTCGACGCGAACAGCGCAAAGCCGAGCGCACTGCCACCGCCCATGCTCAGCGCATAGACCGACAGCCGGTCCGCCTCGCCGCGGTCCCAGACCCAGCGCAGCGCCAGGATCGCTCCCGCCATCGCCGCATAGGGCAACAGTTCGAGCCCGATCGTCAGCGACACCGCGCTCGCGATCCCGACCACCGCGCCGCCCCGCACGCCGCGCGGATCGCACAGTCCGGCGACCGTCAGGCTGAGCATCGCCAGCTGCCAGCCATGATGATCGATGCGTTCGGGGGTGAACATCAGCATCGTCGCGGTCGCGCCGATCAGGAACACGATCGCGAGCGGCCAGGCATAGGGGCTGACCAGCCGCCGCGCGGTCGCCGCGGTGCCCAGCATCGTCACCGACAGCGGCAGGATCGGCGCGATCCCGCACGCCAGCCGCTCGGCCCAGCTGTTGGTGGTGAACAGCCGAAAGAACAGGATCAGCCCGGCGATCGGCAGGTCGACCAGCCGGCTCCAGTGGATGTCGAACCCCGCCGGCGGGTTGAGCCGATAGTTGCGCAGATCGTACCATCCCTGCCCGTCCAGCAACGCACGGACCTGCATCAGGCGCATATTGTCGTCGGTGTCGCCCAGCGACAGCCAGCGAATCTGACCCCAGCGATCGACCATCAGCCATGCCGCGACCGCGAGCCATGCGACCAGCGTGAGCGCGACCCAGTGGCGGTCCAGCTCTTCCGGCAAAGACCGCGTGGCCGGCGGCACCGGCGGGGGGGACTGATCCAAAATGCTTTCCTCCTGTCCCGGCGCAGACTAATGCGCCGGGCTTCCGATGTGCGCCGCTGTATCGACGCGCGGTTAAAGAACAAGGCGGGCATGCAGGCGATTCGGCGACAGATGGGGCAGATGCGGGCCAGCGGCCTGCTGGGCCAGCTGGTGCGCTTCGGGATCGCAGGCGGGGTTTCGAGCGTAATCTACTCGCTCGTCTACCTACCGCTGACGCAGTTCGTCTTCCCGCCGCGGCAGGCGGTGGCGGCGGTGCCGTTCGCGTTCGCGGTCGCCGTGGTCGCGGGCTATTTCATGCACAGCCGGTGGAGCTTCAAAGGCCATGCCGCCGAGCCGGGCGCTGCCAAACACGTCAAGTTCGTCGCGGTGCAGGGCACCGGCCTGGCGATCAACGCGTTGGTCACCTGGATCGGCACCGCGTTGCTGCACCTCCACCCCTGGGTGCCGCTGATTCCGGCGGTATTCCTCGCCGCGATCGTCACCTTCGTGCTCAACCGTTTCTGGGTTTTTAATTGATGGCCAAGATCTGATGGACCGCATCGTCTACGACCGCATGGCCGCACATGATTCGACGCACTGGTGGTACCGCGCGCGCCGCGACATCCTGGCGGATTACCTGACCCGCTACGGCGCGCTCCCTGCGCAGGCGCGAATCCTGGAGATCGGCTGCGGCACCGGGCACAATCTGCCGATGCTGGCTAAATTCGGCGAGGTGGACGCGATCGAGATCGACCCCGCCGCGCGCGAGATTGCGAGCGAACGGCTCGGCAAGCCGGTCGACGCGGCACCGCTGCCCGAACTGCCGGGCGTACCGCGCGGCCATTACGACCTGATCGCGGTGCTCGATGTCGTCGAGCATATCGAGGACGACGTCGCGGCGCTGGCGGCGATGCGCGCGTGCCTGGCGCCGGGCGGCAAGATCCTGATCGCAGTGCCTGCGCACCAATGGATGTGGAGCGCGCACGACACCGTCAACCACCACCACCGCCGCTATTCCAAGGCGACGCTGCAGTCGGCGATCGAACGCGCCGGGCTGAAGCCGCAGAAGCTCGGCTATTTCAACTCGTTGCTGTTCCCGCTCGCCGCCGCCGCGCGGATCGCCGGCCGGATGAGCGGCCGCGACGACAGCGACGATTCACCACCACCGGGCCCGGTGAACGCGCTGTTCGAGAAAATCTTCCGGCTCGAGCGACACCTGGTCGGCCGCGTGCCGATGACGCCGGGGGTTTCGATCGTGACGCTGGCGGTGCCGGCATAAGCTGCTCCCCTCCCTGAAAGGGAGGGGTCGGAGGTGGGTCGGCTTGGGGCATGGCGTTCCCTCGACACCCACCCATCCCCAGCCCCTCCCTTCCAGGGAGGGGAGCACATCAGTCGGACAGTCGCACGACTTCGACCGGCTCGGCACGAAACCCCAGCGTCGCCTTGCCCTGGATCGGCCCGGCGACATCCGCGACGATATACAGCGGGCGCCGCTTCGATTCGACGTATAGCCGCCCGAGATACTCGCCGATCATCCCCAGCACGAACATTTGCACCGCGCCCAGCAGCACGACGACGAGCATCGTCGAGGTCCAGCCTTGCACCGCGCTGCCGGTCAGGAAGCCGACCGCGATATAGACCAGCAGCAGCAGCGACGCCGCGGTCAGCGCGAGGCCGACATGGCTCGCGAACCGCAAGGGCGCGGTCGAGAAGCCGGTGACAGCGTCGAACGCCAGCCGGATCATCTTGGCGAGCGGGTAATTCGTTTCCCCCGCATGCCGCTCGGCGCGGTCATAGGCGAACGGCACCTGCCGAAACCCGATCCACGCGACCATTCCGCGGATGAAGCGCGCCTGTTCGGGCAAGGACAGGAACGCGTCGAGCGCGCGCCGGCTCATCAGCCGGAAATCGCCGGTGTCGAGCGGGATCGGCGTCTCGGTCATCCGCGTCAGCAGGCGATAGAACGCCGCCGCGGTCGCCTTTTTGAACAAGGTCTCGCCCGCGCGCTGGCGGCGCACCGCATAGACCACGTCAGCCTCCTGCGCCGCCATCGCCGCGCGCATGTCGCTCAGCAATTCGGGCGGGTCCTGCAGGTCGGCGTCGATGATCAGGATCTGCTCGCCCGCGCACAGATCGAGCCCCGCGGTCAGCGCCAGCTGATGGCCGTGGTTGCGCGACAGGTTGATCGCGACCAGCCGCGGATCGGCCGCGGCGAGGCGCTGCATCGTCCCCCAGCTGTCGTCGCGCGATCCGTCGTTGATCAGCACGATCTCGTAATCCTCGCCCACCGCCGCCTTCGCCGCGCCGGAAATGCGGGCGTGGAGCAGGTCGAGGCAGGCGGCCTCGTTGTAACACGGGACGACGACGGACAGCGCGGGACGGGTCATCGGCCCCGTCTAGGGTCGCGCGGCCCCCGCCGCAACGGTCGAGCGCCCTTCCCGATCGACGGCGAAGTGCGATAGGGCGGGGCATGACCGATCCCCGCCCCCGCCTCGCCTATCACCACACCCCGGGCGCCGGCCCCGCCATCGTATTCCTGTCGGGCTATGGCTCCGACATGACCGGGACCAAGGCGGTCGCACTGGAAGCCTGGGCCAAGGCGCAGGGCCGCGCATTCCTGCGCTTCGACTATGGCGGCTGTGGCCAGAGCGAGGGCGCGTTCGAGGACCAGACGCTGGCCGACTGGCGCGACGACGCGCTGACGATGATTGACGCGCTGGTCGAGGGACCGGCGTTGCTGGTCGGATCGTCGATGGGCGGCTGGCTGATGCTGCTGATCGCCAGGGCGCGTCCGGACAAGGTCGCCGGGCTGGTCGGCATCGCGCCCGCGCCCGACTTCACCGACTGGGGCTTCACCACCGACGAGAAGATGACGTTGCTGAGCGCGGGGCGGCTCGAGCGCGTCAGCAAATATGGGCCGAAGCCGGTCGTCTACACCCGCGCCTTCTGGTCGTCGGGCGAGGCGAACCGGCTGATGTTCGGCGAGATCGCGGTGACCTGCCCGGTGCGGCTGGTGCAGGGCCAGCGCGATCCCGACGTGCCCTGGGCGCGCACCGCGCGGCTCGCCGAGCTGTTGCGTTCAGCCGATGTGCAGACATGGCTGGTCAAGGACGGCGACCACCGCCTGTCGCGCGATCCCGACATCGCGCTGATCATCCGCGCGGTCGAGGATGTGATCGCCGCCCTATGATCCTGCTTCTTCTCGCCACCGCCGCCGCCGCGCAGGCTGGCCCCGCCGATACCCGAATCGCACGGTTCGAACGCTGCGCAGCGCTTGCCGAACGCGATCCCGCCGCGGCGCGGACCGAGGCGGGTCGGTGGCAGGCCTCGGGCGGCGGTCACTACGGGCGCGCCTGTGCGGGTCTCGCCTTCGCTGCCGAAAAGGGCTGGGCCGCGGCGGCGGCGGAATTCGAGGCGGCGGCGCGCGCTGCACAGACGGCGCGGAGCGATCGCGGCGCAAGTTATTGGGCACAGGCGGGCAATGCCTGGCTCGCCGCCGGCGACGCGCAAAAGGCACGGACCGCGCTCGATTCGGCGCTGACGACGGGGACGCTCAACGGCCTGGCGCTCGGCGAAGCGCAGCTCGATCACGCCCGCGCGCTGGTGGCGGAGGGCCAACTCGATGCCGCGCGGACCGACATCGACCTCGCGCTGGCGACGGCGAGCGACGATCCGCTCGCCTGGCTGCTGTCGGCGACGCTGGCGCGGCGGACGGGCGACCTGCGCCGCGCGAAGACCGATATCGGCGAGGCGCTGAAACGCTCCGCGGACGATGCCGCGGTGCAGCTGGAGGCCGGCAACATCGCCGCGCTCGGCGGCGACGAGGCGGGCGCGCAGGCGGCCTGGGGCACGGCGGCGCGGCTTGCGCCGACGAGCGACGCGGGGAAGAACGCGGTCGCCGCGCTGAAGCAGTTCGACGCGAAGTAACGCCCCTCCCTGGAAGGGAGGGGTCGGGGGTGGGTGGACGTCGAGGAAACGCCACGCCCCCAACAAACCCACCCCCAGCCCCTCCCTTCCAGGGAGGGGAGCAGGCATGGATTACCGCGCAGCGAACCCTATCTGTCGCGCACGTTATTCGGAGTCTCGCATGAAATACCTCCACACGATGATCCGCGTCACCGACCCCGACGCCACCATCCGCTTCTTCGAGCTGCTCGGCCTGAAGGAGGTTCGCCGGCTCGAAAACGAGAAGGGCCGCTTCACGCTGATCTTCCTCGCCACCCCGGAAGACCTCAACGCGCCCGGCGAACGCGCCAATGCCGAGGTCGAGCTGACCTACAACTGGGATCCGGAAGAGTATGGCGAGGGCCGCAATTTCGGCCATCTCGCCTACCGCGTCGACAATATCTACGAGACCTGTCAGCGGCTGATGGACGCCGGCGTCACAATCAACCGCCCCCCGCGCGACGGCCACATGGCGTTCGTGCGCACCCCCGACAACATCTCGATCGAGCTGCTGCAGGACGGCGTGCTCGAGCCGGCCGAGCCATGGGCGTCGATGCCGAACACGGGCCACTGGTAATGCTGGAGATCGTCCGGGTCCCCGTGCTCGCCGACAATTACGCCTGGCTCGTCCATGACGATGCCGGCGGCGAGACGGTCGCGGTGGATCCGGGCGAGGCGGCGCCGGTGATCGCCGCGGCCGAGGCGCGCGGCTGGCGAATCGCGCAGGTCTGGACCACGCACTGGCACGGCGACCATACCGGCGGGAACGATGCCATGAAGGCCTATGGCGCGACCGTCACCGGCCCCGCGGCGGAGGCCGAACGGATCCCGACTCTGGACACCGGGGTCGGTGAAGGCGACACGGTCCGGATCGGCGATCATGTCGCGCAGGTGATGACCGTTCCCGGCCACACCGCGGGCCATATCGCGTTCCATTTCGCCGAGGACGGCGCCATCTTCACCGGCGACACGCTGTTCGCGATGGGCTGCGGCCGGCTGTTCGAGGGCACACCTGCCGAGATGTTCGCGAACATGCAGCGCTACGCCACGCTGCCCGACGACACCCGCGTCTATTGCGGGCACGAATATACGCAGAGCAACGGCCGCTACGCGCTGGTCGCCGAGCCCGACAACGCCGCCGTCGCAGCGCGGATGGTCGAGGTCGACGCCTTGCGCGCGCGTGGCGAAGCGACGATACCGACGACGATCGGCCTGGAACGCCAGACCAACCCGTTCCTGCGCGCAGCGTCCGCAGAAGAATTGAGCGCGCGGCGCCAGGCGAAGGATTCTTTCCGGGGCTGAATGCGTTGGGGATGAAGGAGAGATGCCGATGCGTATGATCCTGCCCCCGATGGTGCTCGCGATGCTGGCCGCCTGCACGCCCACGCCGCAACAGGCCGCGCGCGCCGTGGTCGAAGCCGACGCCACGCAGGCCAAGCTCGCCAAGGCGCTATCCGGGCTCACGCCGGGCAAGCCGATGAGCTGCATGAACCAGCTCCAATCGTCCAACCTCGAGGCGTACGGTCCGACGCTACTGTATCGTGTCAGTCGCAGCCTGGTGTATCGCAACGACACCGCAGGCGGGTGCGAACGCGCCGGCCGCGACGACATCCTCGTCACGCGCTCGCCGACCGGGCAGTTGTGCCGCGGCGATATCGGGCAAACCTTCGATCGCGCCTCGCGCTTCCCGACCGGCGGGTGCAGCCTCGGCGACTTCGTTCCGTACCGCAAGCCATGAGGCGGCTCGCCACCCTTGGCGCGCTGGCGCTGACGCTGGCGGCGGGCCGCTCCGACCCGCTGGCCGGCCGGATCGCCGGCGCGCCGGTCGATTGCGTCGATCCATCGCGGCTGAACGGGCCCGACATCGTCGACGCGAACACCATCCTCTATCGGCAGTCGGGCAAGCGGATCTGGGTCACCGGGCCGGTGGGGGACTGTCCGTCGCTCCGGCCCCGCGACACGCTGATCGTCGAGATATACGGCGGCCGATTGTGCCGCAACGACCGGTTCCGCACGATCTCGCCAGGCATCTCGATCCCGTCGGGAGTCTGCCGGTTCCGCGCGTTCGTCCCCTATGACCGGGCGACGCCTAGTCGGTGAACACCGCCGCGCGGCGTTCGATATTCGCGCGGACCTGTTCGATCTGATTGGCGCTGCGGATCACCTTGCCCTGCTCTGCGCTCTCGGCGCGCAGCACGGTCGCGGCATCGGCATCGGCGGCGAGATTGTAGAGCCGCTTTGCCCCGCGGATCGCGTGGGGGTTCTTCGCGGCAATCTCATGCGCGAGCGCCATCGCCGCGGCGTGCGGATCGTCGGCCAGCCGCGTTACGAACCCCATCGCCTGCGCCTCGACACCGTCGAACTCGCGCGCGGTATAGGTCAGTTCGCGCAGCACGTCGTCTCGCGCCAGCGTCCGCCACAGCGCGATGCCGGCCATGTCGGGCACCAGCCCCCAATGCGCCTCGCGGATCGCAAACCGCGTATCGGCGCGCGCGATCCGGATGTCCGCCCCCGACATGATCTGGAAACCACCGCCGAACGCGACGCCGTGCACCGCCGCGATCACCGGCATCGGCAGCGTCCGCCAGCCCCAGGCGACCTGCTGCGGCCCGTTCGCCAGGCCGTGGGTGCGCGCATCGATGTCGAGCCCCGACCCGCCATCCGCCATCGACGCCATGTCGAACCCGGCGCAGAACGCGCGCCCCTCGCCCGACAGCACGACGACGCGGATGGCGTCCATCGTCGCGAGCCGGTCGATCGCCGCGGCGATGCCGTCGAACATCGCCGGATCGATCGCGTTCATCTTGTCCGCGCGGTTGAGCCGGACGTCTGCGACATGGCCTTCGCAGCTGATCGTGACCCGGTCGTTCATGGCCTCTCCTCTTCCCGATCCAGCTACGCGCGCAGCAATTGCGTCGCAACCCGGCCCGTGTAGAGGCTGCATTCATGACGGACTTCGACGTACGCCAGTTCAGCAACTGGATCTGGGGGCATGGCGCGGCGCTCGGCTATGCCTATCATGCGCATGGCGACGACTGGGCCGAACTCGCGCTGCCCTATGCCGAGTCGCTGATCGGCGATCCGACCAGCGGGGTGATCGCCTCGGGGCCGATCGTCGCACTGATGGACATGGCCGCGAGTCTGGGCATCTGGGCGAAGATCGGCCGTTTCAAGCCGATCGCGACTCTCGATCTGCGCGTCGACTATCTGCGCCCCGCGACCCCCGGCAAGACCGTCATAGGGCACGGCGAATGCTATCGCCTGACGCCCTCGATCGCGTTCGTGCGCGGCCAGGCGCATGACGGCGACCCGGCCGATCCGCTCGCGCACATCGCCGGCACCTATATGTTCTTGAAGGCCCCCGCATGACCCCCGGGATGACGTTGCCGCCCTATGCCGATCTGCTCGGCGTGACGATCGAAACGCGCGACGACGCACCGCCGGTGCTGGTGATGCCGTTCGGCGACGCGGTGCTCGGGCGACCGGGCTTCCTGCACGGTGGCGCGATCTCGGGACTGCTGGAAATGGCGGCGATCGCCGCGCTCCAGTATGCGCTGGCGGCGGAGGGCGGCGGACGGATCAAGCCGGTCAACGTCACCGTCGATTTCATGCGCGGTGGGCGCGACAAGCCGACGCGCGCGGCGGGCGTGGTCACGCGGCTGGGGACGCGGGTGGCCAATGTCGAGGCGACCGCGTGGCAGGACTCACCCGACGCCCCGATCGCGGCGGCGCGGATGAACTATCTGTTAGTGCGCGGCTAACCCGGACGAACGCCGGGACGAGCGCGGTTTAGCGGAAATTGTCCGCGTAACTCTGCAGCTTCAGAGTCTTTTCCGGCGACGGCACGACCGTGTGGTCCAACCCTTCGCGCGCGCAATAGGCAATTGCCGCCTCCAGCGTCGAGAAGAACAACCGCACCTGATCGCGCGTGTCGCCGCTGCCGGCCCAGCCGGTCAGCGGGTCGGGCCGCTTGGGCTCGGACGGCTCGAATTCCAATTGCCAGGCGTCGGTCCGGAATTTGCCGGACTGCATGGCGTTCTTGGGGCGCTGAAAGATACGGGCGGTAGGCATAGCTCTCCCCTACCGCGATCCGGCGGCCCTTGCATCCGCCTTTTTCGTGCGCAGCGTCGCCGATGCCGATGCGGGATCGTCGGGCCAAGGATGTTTGGGATAACGGCCGCGCATTTCCTTGGCGACCGCGGTCCAGCTGCCCGCCCAGAAGCCGGGCAAGTCGCGCGTCGTCTGTATCGGTCGACCGGCGGGCGAGGTCAGACTGAGGACCAGCGGCACGCGCGCCTCACCGACCACCGGATGCACCGCCAGCCCGAACAAGGTCTGCACGCGCAGGTCGACGCGCGGCCCGCCCTCCGCGGCATAGTCGATCGCGTGGGTGCTGCCCGCGGGGCTGGTGAAGTCCGCGGGCGCAAGCCGGTCGATCGTCCGCATCGCATCCCAGCCGAGCAGGTTTCGCAGCGAGTCGGCCAGCGCGCCGGGCGCGATCTGGTCGAGCCGCCGCTTGCCCGCGATCAACGGCGTGAGCCATTCGTCGGCGCGCTCCAGCAGTGTTTCGTCGTCGAGCGGCACGCCTGCGAACGCCGCGCGGTCGCGCAAAGCCTGCGCGCCCTCGCCCCAGGGCAGTCGTGCGAGACCGTGCACTCGCACACCGTCGAGCAATGCGGCGGCGACCGTCGCCGGATCGGCGGCGCTGTCGGGCCCGCTCGACAACCGGATCGCGCCCAGGCGGCGCTCGCGGATCGGCTGCACCCCGCCCGTCGCGGGGTCGAAGGTCGCCGTCCGGCGCGTCTCGATACGATCGGCGAACAGCGATTCGACGGTCGCCAGATCGATCGCGGCCGCGGACAGGATGCGCGCGCCCCAGGCCGCACCTTGCGTATCGGCGACCGCCAGCCATTCCGACCGCGCGAGTGGCAAGGTCGGATCGAGCCGGAACCCCCGGCCCCCGACCGACGCCCAGGTCTCTCCCGAAATATCGCGCCGCCGCGCGATGCGGTCGGGGAAGCCTAGAGCAAGGGCAACAGACACCCCCCCTCCCGCAGGCGAGTGTTGGGTGAACAGCGCCCCGCGCTGTTCAGACTGTGCTGCGAGCCCAGCCGACCCGACACTGGGGTTGGGGGGTGGGCTCGCGCTATCGACGTTGCGCGACGTGGATGCCGGGAGCCCACCCCCCAGCCCCCTCCCGCGAGCGGGAGCGAGCTTGGCCCATCGCTCCGCCATCCCCCGCGCCGCCTGCGCCTTGGCCCCGCGCTCGCCTTTCCACCGTCGCAACCGCGCCTCCACGTCGACGTCCGGCCCGCCGATCCCGCGCTCGCCCAGCAGCACCGCGACTTCCGCCGCCACCGTTCCCAGCCCGCGCTCGCCCGCCCGGATCAGCATATGCGCCAGCCGCGGCGGCATCGGCAGCGCTGCGATCCGACGCCCGTGCGCGGTCGGGCGGCCATCCGCGTCGATCGCCTCCAGCGTCGCGAGCCGCGCCTGCGCCTCGTCGGTCGCGGCCGCAGGCGGCGGATCGATCCAGCGCAGGTCGCGCGGGGCCACGCCCCACAAGGCGCACGCCAGCACCAGCGCGGACAAATCCGCCTCCAATATCTCGGGCGGATCGTACCGCGGCAGCCCCGCGGTCGCTGCCGCCTCCCACAGCCGATACGCCACCCCCGGCCCCTGCCGCGCCGCGCGCCCCGCGCGTTGCGTCACCGCAGCCTGGCTCGCGCGTTCGGTCACCAGCCGCGTCATCCCCGCCGCGCGATCATAGCGCGGGCGCCGCGCGAGCCCCGAATCGACCACGATACGGATGCCGTCGAGGGTCAGGCTGGTCTCGGCGATGCTCGTCGCGAGCACGACCTTGCGGCGCCCGTCGCGCTGCAGCGCGATCGCGGCGCGTTGCGCGGCGGGGTCGAGGCTGCCGTGGAGTTCGTGCAGCGCAATATCGTCGGGCAAGCCCGCCAGCCGTTCGGCGGTGCGCTCGATCTCGGCAACGCCGGGCAGGAAGGCGAGCACCCCGCCTTCGCTTTCGGACAGCGCCTGCCGAACCGCGGCGGCAACCGAATCCTCGATCCGCAGTTCGGCGTTACGGCCGATATGGCGCAGCGCCAGCGGATAGCTGCGCCCTTCGCTCTCGATCACCCGCGCGTCATCCATCAGCGCCGAGAACCGCGCGCCGTCGAGCGTCGCCGACATCGCGACGATGCGCAGATCGGGGCGGAACCCCGTCTGCACGTCGAGCGCGAGCGCCAGCCCGAAATCGCCGTCGAGGCTGCGCTCGTGGACCTCGTCGAACAGAACCGCCGAGACGCCCGCGAGTTCGGGGTCGGCCTGGATCCGCGCGACGAAAATGCCTTCCGTGATCACGGTCACGCGCGTCGCGGCGGAGCGCTTGCTGTCCATCCGCGTCGCATAGCCGAACGTCACACCGACCGGTTCGCCCGCGGTCGCCGCCATCCGCTCGGCGGCTGCGCGCGCGGCGAGACGGCGGGGGGAGAGGAGCAGGATCTCACCGGGGCACCACGGCTCGCCGAGCAGCGCCGGCGCGACCGCGGTCGTCTTGCCCGCACCCGGCGGCGCGACGAGGACCGCGGACGTGCGGTCGCGCAGTGTCGCGAGGAGCTCGGGCAGGACGGCAAGGATCGGCAGCGCGGGGGTCATCGCCGTCTGCTGCCACAACTCGGACGCTCAGAACACACACGGTTCTCCCGCGAAGGCGGGAGAACCGTGGATCGGATAGCGCCCCATCTACCACCATACCTTCGTCGAAGCGCAACACGCGCTTTACCGAACGCCGCTGGCAAGCGCCCCCGAACCTGCTAAACGCTCGGCCCAGTTTATGGCATCCGACCCTTCCCCCAGCTCAACCAGCAAGACCCTCCGTTCAGCCGAGGGCGCCCGTGGGTGGCTTGCCCGCGCCTGGGCCCGCAAGCTGGTCAAGGCGGCGGTCGCGCTGTTCGTCCTCGGCCTGATCGCGATCTTCGGCTTCTGGCTGCTGGTCGTCCGCGACCTGCCGTCGGTCGATGCGCTGCGCACCTACGAGCCGCCGTTGCCCACCAACGTCCGCGGCATCGATGGCGCCCCGATCCATTCCTATGCCCGCGAACGCCGCGTCGAGCTCAGCTACGGTGAATATCCGCCGCTGCTGATCCGCGCGTTCCTGGCCGCCGAGGACAAGACGTTCTTCGAACACCACGGCGTCGACTTTCCGGGCCTGGCAGGCGCGGTGATCGATTACGCGTCGAAGATTGGCACCGGCCGCCGCGCCAAGGGCGGCTCGACGATTACGCAGCAGGTCGCCAAGAACCTGCTGATCGGCAACGAATATTCGCCGACGCGCAAATTGCGCGAGGCGGTGCTGGCGTACAAGATCGAGGATACGCTGACCAAGCAGCAGATCCTGGAGCTCTACCTCAACCAGATCGCGCTCGGTCGCAACGCGTTCGGCGTCGAGGCCGCAAGCCACGCCTATTTCGACAAGGAGCTCGACCAGCTCGATCTCGCGCAGATGGCCTATCTGGCGATCCTGCCCAAGGGTCCGTCCAATTACGATCCGGTGCGATCACGCGAGCGCGCGACGATCCGGCGCAACTATGTGCTCGACCGGATGCTCGAAAACGGGTTCATCACGCGCGGCCAGCACGATCAGGCGCGCGCCGAACCTCTGGTCGCGGTGTTGCGCCGCACGCCCAAATTCGAAAGCGTCGGCGGCTATTTCGTCGAGGAAGTCCGTCGCCAGCTGCTCGCAAAGTTCGGCGAGAACGCCAAGGACGGGCCGTACAGCGTCTATTCTGGCGGGCTGTGGGTGCGCACCTCGCTCGACACGCAGCTGCAGGATCTGGCGCAGAAGGCATTGCGCGATGGCCTGATCCGCTTCGACCGTGGGCGTGGCTGGAGCGGGCCGATCCGTCACGTCGACCTGATCACCGACGATGCGGGCCAGGCCAACTGGCTGCAGTCGCTGCTCAATACCAACATCGCGCTCGACTATAACGACTGGGTCGCAGCGATCGTGATCGCCCGGACCGGCGGGTCGGCGGAACTCGGCTTTGCCAACGGCGCCACTGGCACGCTGCCGCGTTCGGGCGCGCAGATTCCGGTGCGCGGCAAGGGCGGCACCGCGTTTGCCGCGCTGAAGGCGGGTGACATCGTCGCTGTCGCACCGGAGGGCGGCGGCTTCGGGCTGCGCGCCATCCCCAAGGTTTCGGGCGGCTTCGTCGTCGAGGAACCCGCGAGCGGCCGCGTGCTGGCAATGCAGGGCGGCTTCGACGACCGCATCCAGGCGTTCAACCGTGCGACGCAGGCGATGCGGCAGCCCGGCTCCACCATCAAGCCTATCGTCTATTCGGCCGCGCTCGATAACGGGATGACCCCCGCGTCGATCATCGTCGACGGCCCGTTCTGCGTTTATCAGGGCGCTAGGCTGGGCAACAAATGCTTCCGCAACTTCGGCAATTCGCGTGGCGCGGGCCCGCACACGATGCGCTGGGGAATCGAACAGTCGCGCAACCTGATGACGGTGCGCACCGCCGCGCAGACCGGCATGGTCAAGGTCGTCGCGACGATCAAGAAGATGGGGATCGGCGATTACCCGCCATATCTCTCGTTCGCGCTCGGCGCCGGCGAGACCACCGTCGGCCGCATGGTCAACGCCTATTCGATCCTCGCGAACAACGGCAAGGGCGGCCCGCCGTCCCTGATCGACTTCGTGCAGGACCGCCACGGCAAGGTGATCTGGCCCGAAAACTGGCGCGCTTGCGAGCGCTGCAACGCGCCCGACTGGGACGGCAAGGCGATGCCGCGGCCGGTCACGCGCCAGCGCCAGGTGCTCGACGCGCTGACCGCGTATCAGATGGTGCACATCACCGAAGGCGTGGTCCAACGAGGCACCGCGGTGACGCTGCGCGATCTCGACCGGCCGATGTTCGGCAAGACCGGCACCAACAACGGCCCCACCGATGTGTGGTTCGTCGGCGGCACCCCGCAGTTCGTCGGCGGGCTGTACATCGGCTACGACACGCCGCGGAACCTGGGCGGCGCCGCGCAGGGCGGCACGCTGGCCGCGCCGATCTTCAAGCAGTTCGCGGCCAAGGCGTATGAGGGGCTGGAGAAGCTCCCGTTCCGCGCGCCTGCCGGAATCCGCATGGTCCGGATCGATCGCGGCAGCGGTCGCCCGGTCTATGGCACCTGGCCCAACACCGCCGATCCCAAGCCCGCGGTGATCTGGGAAGCGTTCAAGCCGGAGAGCGAACCACGGCGTGCCGCGCGTCGCACCGCGCCGCTCGCCCCGGTTGCGGCCAAGACCGTGGCACCTCGCCGCGAGACCCCGCGCGACAGCGATTTCTTGCAAAGACAGGGCGGCATCTACTAGGCCCTGACCTATATACCCACGTCATCCCGGCGCAGGCCGGGATCGTTTGACTACAGGGCGCGCGCTTGCCGCCCGAGACCCCAGCCTCCGCTGGGGTGACGGTTTTTGGAGAATACCCATGCGCGCCGAAGCGCAGGCTCATGTCGACACCATCAACGACGCGCTGGCGCTGCTGCGCCGCTTCCTCGACTGGGACCGCGCGCTGCGTCGCCTCGACGAGCTGAACGCGCGCGTCGAAGACCAGGCGCTCTGGTCCGATCCGAAGGCCGCGCAGGACGTGATGCGCGAGCGTCGCCGCCTCGACGAAGCGATCAGCGCGACGCGCGCGATCGAGAGCGAGCTCAGCGACACGTCCGAGCTGATCGTGATGGCCGAAGCCGAAGGCGACACCGCGATGGAGGCGGACGGCGTCGCCGCGCTCGCCGAACTCGCCGCGCGTGCCGACAAGGACAAGATCAAGGCGCTGCTCGCGGGCGAAGCCGACGGCAACGACACCTATATCGAGGTCAACGCCGGCGCGGGCGGTACCGAGAGCCAGGACTGGGCGGGGATGCTCAGCCGGATGTATTCGCGCTGGGGCGAGCGCCACGGGCTGAAGGTCGAGCTGATCGATCAGCATTCGGGCGAGCAGGCCGGGATCAAGTCGGCGACCCTGCTGCTGAAGGGCGAGAACGCCTATGGCTATGCCAAGACCGAGAGCGGCGTCCACCGCCTCGTCCGCATCAGCCCGTACGACAGCGCCGCACGCCGCCACACCTCGTTTGCCAGCGTCTGGGTCTATCCGGTCGTCGACGACAATATCGACGTCGAGTATAACGAGAGCGACCTGCGCATCGACACCTACCGTGCCTCAGGCGCGGGCGGGCAGCACATCAACACGACCGATTCGGCGGTGCGCATCACGCACATCCCGACCGGCATCGTCGTGCAGTGCCAGAACCAGCGATCGCAGCACAAGAACAAGGCCGAGGCGTACAATCAGCTCCGCGCACGGTTGTACGAGCGCGAACTCGCGATCCGCGAAGCCGCCGCCAACGCCGAGAACGCGGGCAAGACCGACATCGGCTGGGGCCACCAGATCCGCTCCTACGTTCTGCAACCGTACCAGATGGTGAAGGACCTGCGCACCGGCGTGGTCTCGACCAGCCCGTCCGACGTGCTCGACGGCGATCTCGAGCTGTTCATGGCGGCGGCCCTGTCGCAGCGCGTGACCGGCGAGGCGATCGAGGTGGAGGACGTCGATTGAGACCGGCCGTCGGACTGGCACTGATCGCGGCCCTGCCACTGACCCTGGCCGCGTGCGACGGCAGCAAGCCGCTCATCAAGCGTGAGGCGAAGGGGCCTGGCCCCTTCCCCGCCGCCGACCGTCCGGTCGCGTCGATCGTCTCGGCGCGCTGGTCGAACGAGGAAGCACGCGACCGGCTGAACGAGGCCGGTGAGGTGATGAACAAGGCCGATATCCGCATCGGCATGACGGTCGCCGATATCGGCGCGGGTGAGGGCTATTACACGATCCGCCTCGCCGCGCGCGTCGGCAAGGACGGTCGTGTGCTCGCCGAGGACATCGTCGCCGGCGTCCGTGATCAGCTCGCCGAACGCGTCGCGCGCGAGCGCCTCGACAATGTCAGCGTGAGGCTGGGTGAACCCAACGACCCGAAGCTGCCGCCGGCGAGCTTCGACCGCGTGCTGATGGTGCACATGTATCACGAGATCGCGCAGCCCTATGAGTTCCTGTGGCGGCTTCGGCCCGCGCTCAAGCCCGACGGCCTCGTCGTGATCGTCGACGCGAACCGCCCGACGCGTAACCACGGCACGCCGCCGCGGCTGCTCAAATGCGAGCTGGCGGCGGTCGGTTATACGCAGGTGGCGATGGCGGAAATGCCGTCGGCGGGCGGTTACATGGCGACATTCCGCGCGACCGGGAAGCGTCCCCAGCCGGCTGGGATCGTGCCGTGCCGGATGGATACGCCGACCTCCTGACCTGGTCCCTGACCTGATCACGGTGTCACCGATCGGATGCTGGTGACCGCGTCTCCTGCGAGAACGAGGTGGTCTAGCAGTTCGACGTCAACTGCTGCCAACCCGCGCGCCAGTGCCCGTGTGAACGCCAGGTCGCGCTCGCTGGGTCGGACGTCGCCGCTCGGATGATTGTGCGCCATCACCACCCCGACCGCGCCGAGCATCAGCGTATCCGCCACGACGTTGCGCACCGAACAGACGACGTGCCCCCTACGTCCGGCAACGTGGCGCAACCCCAGAAGCCTCCGTTTCGGATCAAGATATCCCAGTCCCAATATCTCCTGCCGCGCATGACCGATCGCGCGGAACAGCGCATGCGCGGTCGCAAGATCATCGATTGGCGGCAGGTCCGGCACGAACCGGCATGACGCACGGCGCGCGTCGGCGCACGAACAGCTGTCTCCATCTTGGCGCTTCGCATCCGTCCGCGTAAGCAACCGCGATGCGTCAATATCTCGATCTCATGGACCGCATCCTTTCGACCGGCGTCGAGACGATGGACCGCACCGGCACCGGCACGCTGAGCGTCTTCGGCGCCCAGATGCGCTTCGATCTGGCGCAGGGCTTCCCGGTGCTGACGACCAAGAAGCTGCATCTGCGCTCGATCATCGTCGAACTGCTGTGGTTCCTGCGCGGCGACACCAATGTCCGGTGGCTGCAGGAGCGCAAGGTCGCGATCTGGGACGAATGGGCGGACGAGAACGGCGATCTCGGCCCGGTCTATGGCAAGCAATGGCGCGACTGGGCCACCGCCGACGGCCGCCATATCGACCAGATCGCCGAGCTGATCGACCAGATCAAGACCAATCCCGCCAGCCGCCGCCAGATCGTCAGCGCGTGGAACCCCGGTGATCTGCACGCGATGGCGCTCGCCCCGTGCCACTGCCTGTTCCAGACGCACGTTGCAAACGGCAAGCTGTCGCTGCAGCTGTACCAGCGCTCCGCCGACATCTTCCTCGGCGTGCCGTTCAACATCGCCAGCTACGCGCTGCTGACGCATCTGCTCGCACAGCAATGCGGGCTCGAAGTCGGCGAGTTCATCTGGACGGGCGGCGACTGTCACCTCTATTCGAATCATGTCGAGCAGGCCCGCCTGCAGTTGGCACGCACGCCGGGCCCGTTGCCGCGGCTCGAAATCCTCCGGACGCCACCGTCGATCGGCGCGTACGACTACGAGGATTTCGTGCTGCACGATTACGTCGCGCAACCACACATCAAGGCGCCGGTCGCGGTCTGAAGCGATCGAATCGCAATAGGAACCGGTCGTGGGCGTCCGCGGTTGGGCGCGGATGGACATTACACAGCTCATCCTCGACGAACACGCGCAGCAGCGGAACCTCTTCGCCCAGATCGACCAGATCGATCCCAAGGATACTGAGGCGCTGTCGGCGCTCTGGACCCGCCTCAAGAACTTCCTCGACTCGCACGCAGAAGCGGAGGAGCGCTTCTTCTACCCGCGGCTCATGAAGATCGGCACCGGCGGCAACGACGCCGAGTCCGCCGCCGAGGAAACCGAAGACGCGATCGACGACCACAACGACATCCGCGACACCGGCGAGGCGGTCGACACGCACCCCGTCGGTTCGGACGCGTGGTTCGAGGCGGTCGGCGCGTGCAACAAGGCGAACAGCGATCACCTCGCCGAGGAAGAACGCCAGGGCCTGACCGATTTCCGCAAGCACGCGACTCTGCAGGAGCGGCACGACCTGGGCGTCAAGTTCGCGGCATTCGAGGCGAATCACCTGAACGGCGTGAAGGTCGTCGACAAGGATCCCGAAGCCTACGTCAAAGAACACGCGGCGGGGTGACGCCAACCTACGGTCATCCCACCTACCTCCGTCATCCCAGCGCACGCTGGGATCTCTAGAGGCTGCTGCCGAGTCCCGTGTCTCACGAGACCCCAGCCTTCGCTGGGGTGACGGATGTTTTTAGCGGCTTGGCGCTCCTTGCCGCATCCGGCATGACCCGGACCATGATCTCGTTCCATCTCGCCCGCGCCAGCAACGGCGTCATCGGCCGCGACGGCCAACTCCCCTGGCGCCTTCCCGCCGATCTCAAGCGCTTCAAGGCGCTAACGATGGGCAAGCCGATGATCATGGGGCGGAAAACCTTCGAGAGCTTCCCGAGCCCACTCCCCGGCCGCCGTCACATCGTGCTGACGCGCGGCAGTTGGACCGCGCCGGGTGCCGAGGTGGCGCATTCGGTCGACGAGGCGCTGGCGCTGGCGGGCGACGACGTCGCGGTGATCGGCGGCGCGGAAATCTTTGCCCTGTGCCTGCCCCACGCCGACCGCATCGAGCTGACCGAAGTCCATCTCGAGCCCGAGGGCGATGCGACCGTGCCTGCGTTCACGGGCTGGACCGAAATCGCGCGGGAGGACCATGCGGCCGAAGGCGAGCGACCTGCCTATAGTTTCGTAACGCTAACCCGATAAACATTCGTTCTCCCGCGAAAGCGGGAGTCGAGGAGCCACGAACGCCGACGCCTGGGATCCTGGGCTCCCGCCTTCGCGGGAGAACGGGACAGAGAACAGTATAGCGTCCCCCTCCCGCCCCCCCTATAGCCCGCGGCCATGCAGCGGCTCGACGGGGGCGCTTCGATCCCCCCGCAGCTTGCAGGCGGCATCGTCGCGCTCGGCAATTTCGACGGATTCCATCTCGGCCACCAGGCGGTGGTCGCGCGCGCGATTGCGTGGGCGAAGGCTGAGGGGCGCCCGGCGCTGGTCGCGACCTTCGATCCGCACCCAGTGCGCCACTTCCGCCCCGACACCGCGCCGTTCCGTCTGACCACGCTCGACCAGCGCGAGCGGTTGTTCGCGCAGGCCGGCGCGGACGCGATGATCGTGTTCCGGTTCGACGGCGACCTCGCCGCGCTGACCGCCGAAGATTTCATCGCGCAACGCTTGGAACGCGCGCTCGAGATCGCCGGCGTGGTCACCGGCGAAGACTTCACCTTCGGCAAGGCAAAGCGCGGCACCGTCGCCACCCTCGCCGCCCGCGGCCCCGCACACGGCTTCCGCGCCGAAACCGTCGGCCCGGTCGCGCTCGACGGCGAAACCGTGTCCTCGACCCGCATCCGCGACGCGCTCCGCGCCGGCGACGTGGCCACCGCTAAGAGGCTGTTGACGCGGCCCTTCGCGATCGAAGGCCGCGTCCAGCACGGCGACAAACTCGGGCGCACGATCGGCTATCCGACCGCTAATCTCGACATGGGCAACTATCTCCGCCCCGCCTACGGCATCTACGCGGTGACCGGACGGCTGGAAGACGGCCGCATCCTGAAGGGCGCCGCGAACCTCGGCATCCGGCCGAGCTTCGATCCGCCGAAGGAACTGCTCGAACCCTTTTTCTTTGATTTCTCCGGCGACCTGTACGGCCGGACGGTCGAGGTCGCGCTGGTCGAGTACCTCCGCCCCGAAGCGAAGTTCGACACCCTCGAAGCCCTGACGACCCAGATGGACGCCGACTGCGCGCGCGCGAGAGAGATCCTCAAGTAGATTTGGTTCGCGCAGAGGCGCGGAGACGCAGAGAGGTTATGCCTGACGCCTCGTCAGGGCTTGCGGCAGCTCTGTTCCAGCGTCGCGGTCTGAAGGCCGCTCCGCGGCAATGCCGACACCTCTGCGTCTCTGCGCCTCTGCGCGAACCAAATCTAAGCTATTTGTGTAAGACCGACAGCGCGGGTAAAGCCCCGCCTTCATGACCGACGCCCCCGCCCCCGCCGCGCGCGATTACCGCGACACTGTCTTCCTGCCGAAGACCGACTTCCCGATGAAGGCCGGCCTCGCCGCCAAGGAGCCGGCGATCCTAGAGCGCTGGGCGAAGCTCGGCATCTACGACCGGCTGCGCGAGCAGCGCGCGGGGCGCGAGCGGTTCATCCTGCACGATGGCCCGCCCTACGCGAACGGCGACATCCATATGGGTCACGCCATGAACAAGGTGCTGAAGGACATCATCGTCCGCAGCCAGTCGCTGATGGGCAAGGACGCGCCGTACGTGCCCGGCTGGGACTGCCACGGCCTGCCGATCGAGTGGAAGGTCGAGGAAGCCTACCGCGCCAAGAAGCTCAACAAGGACGACGTCCCCGTCGACCAGTTCCGCGCCGAATGCCGCGCCTATGCCGAGAAATGGGTCGCGGTGCAGAAGGACGAGTTCGCGCGGCTGGGCGTGATGGGCGACTGGGCCGATCCGTATCTGACGATGAAGTACGAGGCCGAGGCCGCGATCGTCGGCGAGTTGCTGAAGTTCGCGGAGTCCGGCCAGCTGTACCGCGGTGCGAAGCCGGTGATGTGGTCGCCGGTCGAGAAGACCGCGCTCGCCGAGGCCGAGGTCGAATATGAGGACATCGTCTCGACGCAGATCGACGTCGCGTTCGAGATCGTGGAGGCGCCGAACGCGCCCGAACTGGTCGGCGCACATGCGGTGATCTGGACGACGACGCCGTGGACGATCCCGGTGAACCAGGCGCTGAGCTATGGGCCTGACATTCATTATCACGCCTTCCACGCCGAAGACGGCCGTCGATTCCTGATCGCGTTTGATCTGAAGGAAGAGTTCGAACGCCGCACGGACATAAAGCTGGATTCCGGCAATCTGCAAGAGATCGGTCAGCTACAGGTTCTCGGCGCTGCCCTCGAAGGCGCCACCGTGCGCCACCCGATGCACGCGCTCGGCGGCTTCTTCGCAAGGCCCCGCCCGTTCCTGCCCGGCAGCTTCGTCACGACCGATGCGGGCACCGGGCTCGTCCACATGGCGCCGGACCACGGCGAGGACGATTTCGAGCTCTGCAAGCAGTACGGCATCGACCCCGTCTTCGCGGTCGACGGCGCGGGGATGTACCGCGCGGACTGGGCGTGGCTCGGCGGCCAGGGCAGCGTCATCAACAAGAAGTTCGTGGGTGCCGAAGGTCCCATTTGCCGTGACCTTTCAGACGTTGGCGCGCTGCTCGCCGCGAGCGACGACTTCAAGCACAGCTATCCGCATTCGTGGCGGTCCAAGGCCAAGGTCATCTTCCGCGCCACCCCGCAATGGTTCATCCCGATGGACCGGTCGCAAGACCAATCCGTCACCCCAGCGCAGGCTGGGGCCTCTGGCGATGGCGCGGGTCAGGAGCCTCACGAGACCTTAGCCTTCGCTGGGGTGACGGATGGTGGTTCGAACGGCGCCACGCTGCGCGAAATCGCGCTCGACGCGATCGCGGCCACCACATGGATCCCCGCTCGCGCGGAAAACCGGATCACGTCGATGGTGCAGGGCCGCCCCGACTGGGTGATCTCGCGCCAGCGCGCCTGGGGTGTGCCGATCGCGCTGTTCGTCAACCGCGCGACCGGCCAGTATCTCAACGACCCCGCGGTCAACGCGCGGATCGTCGACGCCTTCCGCGAGAGCGGCGCGGATGCGTGGTATGCCGATGGGCACCAGGCGCTGCTCGGCACCGACTACGATCTCGCCGATTACGAGGTCGTGAAGGACATCCTCGACGTCTGGTTCGATTCGGGCTGCACGCACGTCTTCACCGTCGAGGCGCGCTACGGCGAGGGCACGCGCGCGAACCTATATCTCGAAGGCTCCGATCAGCATCGCGGCTGGTTCCAGTCGTCGCTGCTCGAATCCTGCGGCACGCGCGGCCGCGCGCCGTACGATGCGGTGCTGACGCACGGCTTCGCGCTCGACGGCCAAGGGCGGAAGATGTCGAAATCGCTCGGCAACGTCGTCGATCCGCTGAAGATCATCGGCGAGAGCGGCGCGGACATTCTCCGGATGTGGGTCGCCTCGACCGACTATTTCGACGACGTCAAGATCGGCAAGGAGGTGCTCGCCACCGCCTCCGACGCGTACCGCAAACTGCGCAACACCTTCCGCTACATGCTCGGCGCGCTCGACGGGTTCGACGAGTCGGAGCGCGTCGCGGTCGCCGACATGCCCGAGCTCGAACGCTACGTGCTCCACCGCCTCGGCATGATCGACACCGAATTGCGGCAGGCGGCGGAAGCCTATGAGTTCAACCGCTACACGCGCCTGCTGACCGACTTCGCGAACGAGGATTTGTCGGCATTCTTCTTCGATATCCGCAAGGATTCGCTCTATTGCGACGCCCCCGGCGACATCAAGCGCCGCTCGTACCGCACCGTGCTCGACGTGCTGTTCCACGCGCTGGTCCGCTATGCCGCGCCGGTGCTGTGCTTCACTGCCGAAGAGGTCTGGCAGGCGCGCTTCCCGACCGACGAGGGATCGGTGCATTATCTCGAATGGCCGGTCTTGCCGACCGTTGGTAGCGACTTGCTTGGCCACAAATGGACCGACCTCCGGGGCATTCGCGAAGCGGTGAACGCGAGCATCGAACCAAAGCGACGGGAGAAGACTATTCGCTCTAGCCTCGAAGCGGAGGTTCACGTTCAGACATCAGACGCGGCGCTCATAGCCAATCTCGAATCAATTGATTTGGCCGAGCTCTTCATATCAAGTCGTGCCACGGTTGAACCGTACGGGCGGGCCGCTTGGGATGAAGCAACTTATACGCAGGACACTAACAACAGAACGGCAGTGATCACGGTCCACAAGACTACGTTCCTTAAATGCGGCCGCTGCTGGCGCCACCTGCCCGAGGTGACCGCAGACGGTGATCTCTGCGACCGCTGCGAAAGCGTCGTCGATGCGTAACGTCCCCCGCGCCGGGATCGCGACGGCCGCTTTGTTGTTCGTCGCTGATCAGCTCAGTAAGTTCGTCGTCACCCAAACCCTCGGGATCGATTCGCTCGGCGACGCAACGACGATCACGTCGTTCTTCGACCTGCGCTTCGTGCCGAACATCGGCATCTCGCTGGGGCTGCTCCCCGCCGACGGACACCTCACGCGCTGGGCGCTGATCGCGCTGACCGGCGCGATCTCGGTCGGCGTCGCGATCTGGATGACGCGCGAAAAGAACCGCGCGGACCAGATCGCGCTTGGCTTCGTGCTGGGCGGCGCGCTTGGCAATATCGTCGATCGCGCGCGGCTTGGGTACGTCGTCGACTTCTGCGACCTGCATATCGGCGCGTGGCGACCGTTTTTGGTCTTCAATGTCGCCGACGCAGCGATTACGGTTGGTGTGCTCGTCCTGCTTGTCCGGGCGTTTCTCGTGCGCGAGAAGCCCCCTGTGGAGAATTCTCATGCGTAACGTCCTGCCCCTGGCCGCTGGCCTGACCTGCGTCGCGCTGCTGTCCGGCTGTGGCGCGGGCCGCAGCCTCGATCGTGCGGGGCCCGACGAGTTCGCCGTCGCGCGCCAGGCGCCGCTGGTGATCCCGCCCGACTTCAGCCTGGTGCCGCCGCAGCCCGGCGCCGCGCGCCCGCAGGATACCGCGGCCAACGCGCAGACGCTCGACGCGCTGTTCGGTGGTGCCGCGCCGCGCAGCGCGAGCGAGCGCTCGACCGTCGATGCCGCGGGCGCCGATTCGGACGATCCCGGCATCCGTTCCAGCGTGGGCGATCCCGGCACGACGGTCGTCGACAAGGGATCGACGACCCGCGACATCGTCGCCGCACCCGAGGGTGACGGCCAGGACGCACGCGCCACCGCGAACTGAGTCTTCGTCAGCCAAGAAAAAGGGCGGTCCTTGCGAACCGCCCTTATCGTGCCGCCCCCCGCTTTTCACGGAGGGCCGCAAGATCAGAACGCCGCGGTCAGCGCGAACACGACCTTGCCGTTGGCGATCGACCCGACGCCGTCCTGGCCGCGGCTGAAGCTCGGCTGCAGATAGGCCGATTCGCCACGACCGATGTCGGTGTCGACATAGGCGATACCCAAGGTCAGCGGCGTACTCGGGATGGTGTAGTCTGCACCGACCAGCCAATCCCAATATTCCCCGGTCGGCGCGACGCTGGTCGCGAACGGCCCGAGCCCCTTGTTGCCGTTCGAATAGCCCAGATGCCCCTTCAGCGTCAGCCCGGTGTTGGGCACGCCGCTGCTGATGTCGCCCCACAGATACAGGTTGCTGTCCTTGGCGCCGGGGCGGTCATAGACGCCGTTCGCGGCCGAGGTGCCGTTCGAATACCACGGCCCCAGTGCCTCCTGCTTGGGCGCATAGGCGACGCCGGCGGTCAGGTTGACCGGGCCGGCGGTGCCCGACAGCTTGGCGTAGGGCTCGATGAAATCGGTGTTGTCGAAGCCGCCCGGGTACATGTACCAGGTCGCGCCGACGTCGAGCGTACCGCCGCCGACGGGGAGCTTGTACCCCGCGATCAGGTCGAGCTCCATGTTGGCGCCGCCAAAGGTGCCCCAGCCGGCGAGGTTCGACCCCCAGGTGCCGATGTACAGGCCGCTTTCGTGCGTGATCGTGATGCCGCCCTGCACGGCGAGATTCTCGTCCGACTGCGACACGCCGCGGAACCGGTAGTCGCTGACGAGTCCGACCGAGCCCGTGACGGTCACGGCCTTGGGCGGCGCGGAGTCCTGCGCAAACGCTGGGGTGGCGGCAGCAAGCGCGATGCCGCCGAGCAATAGAGTGGAGAAGCGCATCGTTTCCCTTTCGAAACCGGAAGTCGATGTCCGCCCTGCATCCGCGGACGCCGCGTCTTTTAGGCGTGAGCCCGAGCGCGGTCTTTCCGACGGTGTTCATGGAATGCCAGCGACTATTGCGGCGCACAAGATTTTTCTTGCGCGGTACGCGGGATTGACGCTGCCTATGTTGCGCGGGCGCAACAGTCGGGTGGCGTTATCTTTGCGACCGATACGCGGCGAGCCCGCGGTCGAGATCGGCGATCAGATCGTCGGGGTCCTCCAGCCCGATCTGCAACCGTACCATCGGTCCGGCCGCGGCGCGGCGCGTGACGCTGCGATGGCGTTGCGGATCGACCGGCAGTGCCAGGCTCTCATAGCCGCCCCAGCTATAGCCGATCCCGAACAGCTCAAGCGTATCGATCAGCGCCGCACGAGCCGCGTCGTCGCCACCGTCGAGCACGAACGAGAACAGTCCGCTCGATCCCTTGAAGTCGCGGACGAACAGCTCGTGGCCGGGGCAGTCTGGCAGCGCGGGGTGGAGCACCTG
This sequence comes from Sphingomonas rhamnosi, assembly GCF_036663615.1. Lineage (NCBI taxonomy): Bacteria > Pseudomonadati > Pseudomonadota > Alphaproteobacteria > Sphingomonadales > Sphingomonadaceae > Sphingomonas > Sphingomonas rhamnosi. The sequence continues at coordinate 226,256 of NZ_JAXOJJ010000003.1, read as the reverse complement.
CGCGACCTCGGGTCGGCTCTTGAGCCAGTGCGCGATCGTCAGCGCACTCGCCTGGTGGTGCTTCAACCGCACGCCCATCGTCCGCAGGCCGCGGCTGCCGAGCCAGCAATCGTCGGGGCTCGCGACCTGCCCGAGTTGGAAGCTCGTATCGCGCAGCGCCTTGAAATGGCCGGGGCCCGCGGTGACCGATCCGAGCATCGCGTCCGAATGGCCGACGACATATTTGGTGCAGGCGAGGATCGTCAGATCGACCCCGCGTTCGATCGCCGGGAAGAACAGCGGCGTCGCCCAGGTGTTGTCGAGCAGCGTCGTCACCCCCCGCGCCTTCGCCGCCGCGACGATCGCCGGCACGTCCTGCACCTCGAAGCTCAGCGAACCTGGACTTTCCATGAGAATCGCGCGCGTCGTGCTGTGGATCAGGTCGGCGATTCCCGCCCCCACCAGCGGATCGTAGAATCGCGTGGCGATCCCGAACCGCTTGAGCAGCCCCATCGCCATGCCGCGCGTCGGGTCATAGGCGCTGTCGGGCAGCAGCAGCTCGTCACCCGGCGACAACACCGACAGCAACGCAGCGGCGATCGCCGCCACGCCCGATCCGTAGAGGAAGGTCCCCTCCGCGCCGGGCTCCAGACTGGTCAGCGCATCGGCCAGGCTCCACTGCGTCGGCGTGCCCTTGCGGCCATAGAACAGCCGGTGATGCGTATCGCGCCCCGCCGCGTCGCGCAGATGCTGGACCGAATCATACAGGATGGTCGACGCGCGCCACACCGGCGGATTGACGATCCCGCCACCCTCCGCGCTGTGCGTCCATTCCGGCCGCCGCCCCGCCGAGACCAGCCGCGTCGCGTCCTTGATCGGCCGGTCGCCGCTGCTCACGCGCCGGTCACCTTCGGAGTCGCTGGGTCGGCGCCCCATTCGGACCAGCTGCCGTCGTACAGCGCGGCATCGTTGCCGAGCAGGTGCGCGCCGAACGCGAGCACGGCGGCGGTGATCCCCGAGCCGCAGGTCGTGACGATCGGCCTGGCGAGGTCGACACCGGCATCCTCGAACGCCGCCCGCAGTGCGTCGCCGCGCTTCCACGTGCCTATGGCGTTCAGCAGCGCGCCATAGGGCAGGCTCTTCGCGCCCGGCATGTGCCCCGGCGCCACCCCGGCGCGCGGATCGCTCTCTTCACCGGTGAAGCGCGCGGTCGACCGGGCATCGACGACCTGCTCGGCGCCGCTGTCCAGATTGGCCTTCATCTGCGCAAGATCGCGCACCGAGGTGCCGGCAGGGCGCACCGCCAGCGAGGCGGGCGCGGGGGCCGTCTCACCCGCTTCGGTCGGGCGCCCCTCGGCGCGCCACTTGGCGATCCCGCCGTCGAGGATCGCGACGTCGCGCAGGCCGAACAGCCGCAGCAGAAACCACGCGCGCGCGGAGGTCCGCCAGGGCGAGCTGTCGTACAGCACAACGCGGTCCCCGTCGCCGATCCCCAGTGCCTGCATATGCGCGGCGAAGGACGCCGCGCTCGGCACCGTGTTGGGCAGGTCGGCCTCGACATCGCGGAGCGTGGCGAGGGCCAAGAACACCGCGCCGGGGATATGCGCCGCGGCGAACTCGGCGGCGGGATCGCGACCGGTCGCCGCGTCGACATAGGTCGCGTCGACGATCCGCAGGTCGCCTGCGCCCAGTTCGCTCGCCAGCCATTCGGTGCTCACCAACGCGTCCATGCCGATCTCCCGTGTGTCGGCGATCAGTACCCGGCAGGCCCGCTGGCGTCGAGGGAGGCGAGGTAGCCCGCCGCCTGTTCCCGCGTCGCGACGCGATCCTCTTCGGTCTGCTTCGCCCAGTTGCGGTAGGGCATGCTCAGCCGCGGGTTACGCCCGAGCTTGTCCTCGTGCCGCGCCAGGAAATCCCAGTAGAGCGCGTTGAACGGGCAGGCATCCGGGCCGATCCGCTGCTTCACGTCGTAGCGGCACCGGCCGCAATAATCCGACATCCGGTTGATGTAGGCGCCCGACGATATGTACGGCTTCGACCCCAGCAGCCCGCCATCGCCGAACTGGCTCATACCGAGCGTATTGGGCAGCTCGACCCATTCATAGGCGTCGACATAGACTTCGAGGTACCAGAGATGGACCTTGGCGGGGTCCGCGCCGATCAGCAGCGCGAAGTTGCCCGTCACCATCAGCCGCTGGATATGGTGCGCATGCGCGGTCTCCAGCGTCTGGTTGATCGCCTGCGACAGGCAATGCATGTCGGTCTCGCCAGTCCAGTACCAGCCCGGCAATTCCCGCGTGTGGCCCAGGAAGTTGCGCTCGACGTAGTCCGGCCCCTCGCGCCAGTAGATGCCGCGCATGTATTCGCGCCAGCCGATGATCTGCCGGATATAGCCCTCCACCGCGTTGAGCGGCGCGCGACCGGCGCGATACTCGGTCTCGGCGCGGCGGCACAAATCGAGCGGATCGAGCAGCCCCGAATTGATGTAGGGCGACAGGATCGAGTGCCACAGATAGCGCTCGCCGCTAAGCATCGCGTCCTCGTAATCGCCGAACTGCGGCAGCGCCTGCTTGAAAAAGTATGTCGCCTGCCGCTCGGCGTCCTCGGCGGTCACCGCATAGTCGAAATCAGCGAGGCTGCCGGGATGATCGGCGAAGCGGTCTGCCACCAGCGCCAGCACGTCCTGCGTGATCGCGTCCGGCTTGAACGCGATCGGGCGCGGCATGAGCAGATCCGCCTTGGCCGGCTTGCGATTCTCCTTGTCGAAATTCCACTTTCCGCCTTCGGGCTTGCCGTCGGTCAGCAACAGCCCGGTCTTCACGCGCATCTCGCGGTAGAACCATTCCATCGTCAGCGACTTGCGCGCCTCCGCCCAGGTCGCGAACTCGGCATGGCTGGCGAGGAACCGGTCGTCGGTGCGAATCTCGACGGGAATGCCGAACAGCGTCTCCCAGCTTTCGAGCATCGCCATCACGCGCCACTCGCCGCCTTCGGTGACGAGGATCCGTTCCGGGTCGTGTCGGCCAATCGCGCGCGCGACTTCGCCGGTGAAGCTGTCGCTCGCCTCGGGATCGTCGAGCCTCACATAGTCGACGGTCCACCCAGCGGCGCGCAACGCCTCCGCATGGTGGCGCATCGCGGAGAGGATATAGGCGATCTTGCGCTTGTGGTGGCGGACATAGGTCGTCTCGTCGGCGACCTCCATCATCAGCACGACGGTGGTCGCGGGGTCGGCGTCGCGGAGCGGGGCGATGTCGATGGTGAGTTGATCGCCGAGGACGACGGCAAGGGTGGTCATGCCGGAACACGCCCGACATCGCCACGCCGATCGCGGATACCGCACTCTTTGCGGCGAGCCCCGCGCGCGCTACATGCGCTCACATGACACCTACCCATCTTGGCCAAACCAGCACCCTCCCCGCCTCTCCTGAAGCGGCCGTCCTCGATTATGTTCCAAACCCGCGGCATGGCCAGACCTATCTAGTGCGGTTCGCGGTGCCCGAATTCACCTCGCTCTGCCCGGTCACCGGCCAGCCCGATTTCGCGCATCTGGTCATCGACTATGTCCCCGGCGAGACGATCGTCGAATCCAAGTCGCTAAAGCTCTTCCTCGGCTCGTTCCGCAACCATGCAGCCTTCCACGAGGACTGCACCGTCGGCATCGGCATGCGGCTGTTCGACGAGATGAAGCCTGCCTGGCTGCGCATCGGCGGCTATTGGTATCCGCGCGGCGGCATTCCGATCGACGTGTTCTGGCAGTCCGCGGCGCCGCCTGCGGACCTGTGGTTGCCCGATCAGGGCGTCAGTCCGTACCGCGGTCGCGGTTGACGCAGCGCGTTGCTTCGACGCGAGATTCTCGTGCTGCGGTGCAACGAAACTGAAACTTTGTGCTAGGGTGATCGTTCGAGACATACGCGGTTCAGGTTACCCGACAGTCGCGTACTCATTCGAAGGATAGTTGATGGTGAAGCCGGCGGACGGGACCAATATCGCGCGATTGGCGCTGATCGGCAATTTTCTGCCACGGCTCTGCGGCATCGCCACGTTCACGACCGACGTCTACACGGCGCTGCGCGCCAGCTTTCCCGAGATCGTCGTCGATGTGTATGCGATGGACGACCACCCCGGCCGCTACACCTATCCGGCCGAAGTCACCGGCACGATCCCCGAGGCCGAGCTGTCTGCCTATATCGAGACCGCACGCGCGATCGAGACGAGCGGCGCGCAGGCGATCTGGGTCCAGCATGAATATGGCATTTTCGGCGGCCCCGCCGGCGAACATATCCTGGCGCTGCTCGACCGTACCACGCTGCCGGTCATCGTCACGCTGCACACCGTGCTCGAAAAGCCCAACGCCGATCAGCGCCGCGTGCTCGAAGGGTTGTTGCACCGCGCGTCGCGCGTGATCGTGATGGCCGAGCGCGGGCGCGACATCCTGCAGCGCGTCTATGGCGCGAGCCCACGCCAGATCGTCATGATCCCGCACGGCGTCCCCGATCGCGACCTGCTCGATACCGCGGTGAACAAGGCAAAGTTCGGCTGGGAAGGCCGCAAGGTCGTGCTGACCTTCGGCCTACTCGCCCCCAACAAGGGGATCGAGACCGTCATCGAGGCGCTGCCTGCGGTCATCGCGCATCACCCCGACATGCTCTACGTCGTGCTCGGCGCGACCCACCCCAACCTCGTCGCGCACGAGGGCGAGAAGTATCGCGACAAGCTGAAGGCATTGGCCGCCGAACGCGGCGTCGCCGACAATATCGCGTTCATCGACGCGTTTCTTGAGCATGGCGAACTGATCAACTATCTCCAGGCCGCCGACGTCTATCTCACGCCCTATACCAACCCGGCGCAGATCACCTCAGGCACGCTCAGCTATGCGATCGGCGTCGGTCGCCCCGTCATCTCGACTCCCTATGTGCACGCGACCGAAATCTTGGCCGACGGCCATGGCGTGCTGGTGCCGTTCGGTGACGTCGCCGCCTTCGCGCGTGAGATCGATGCGTTGCTGTCCAACGACCGCGACCGCACCCGCCTGTCCGAGCGTGCCTATGCACGTGGTCGGACAATGATCTGGCCGCGTCTCGCCGAAGCCACGGTGACCGAGATTCGGGCGATCGTCGCGGCGCGCCCGTTTCGCCTGGCCAAGCCGCAACCGCCGCTCAAGCCGCTCGATCCCGATTTCGCAGCGGTCGAGCGGATGAGCGACTCGACGGGTATGCTTCAACATTCGATCTATTCGATTCCCGACCGACGTCACGGCTATTGCATCGACGACAATGCGCGCGCGCTGATCCTGATGAGCGCGATGCCCGATCTCGATGACGTCACGCGCGACAAATGGGCGACGATCTACGCGTCCTTCGTCCAATATGCGTGGAACCCGGAAGCACGCCGTTTCCGCAACTTCATGCGCTTCGACCGCAGCTGGTGCGAGGATATCGGTTCGGAGGATTCGAACGGCCGGACGATCTGGGCGCTTGGCATCACCGTGCGCGACGCGCCGATGGCCAAGCATCGCGACTGGGCGACCGCGATGTTCGATTCGACCGCCAGCCTGGCGCTCGACCTCGGCAGCCTGCGTGCACAGGCGTTCGCGATGCTCGGCGCCGCGGCGATGCTGGAGGCGAAACCAGGCCACCGGTTGTCGCTAGAGATTTTGAACAAATTTCCAGACATCCATCTGGCGCTGCTCGACAAGGCCCGACGCCCCGAATGGCAGTGGTTCGAGATCGTACTAGCATACGACAACGCGCGGTTGCCGCAGGCATTGATCCGTGCGGGTCGGACGCTTGGCCGTCAGGACCTCATTGACTGCGGGCTGGCAACGCTCGACTGGATCGTCGGCAAACAGACGTCGCCCGAGGGTCGTTTCCGCGCGGTCGGCAGTGAGAGCTTCGGTCGGCCCTATGCCGAGCCTCTGCAGTTCGACCAGCAACCGCTGGAGGCACAGGCGACCGTCGATGCCTGTGCAGCGGCGTTCGAGGCGACCGGTGACCGGCGCTGGGCACAGGAAGCCGAGCGTGCCTATGGCTGGTTCCTCGGTGCCAACGACCTCGACCTGCCGCTGGCGAGCGTCGCCGACGGTGGCTGTTTCGACGGATTGATGCCGACGGGGCTCAATCGCAACCAGGGCGCGGAGTCGATTCTGGCCCTGCAACTTGCCAATTGCACGATTTCTGGGGTTTCAAAGGCAGCGCAAAGCATGGCAGGAGCCACGCGCGTCGTCGCATAGCTTATACGTGCGGCTTCGTGCATGGGCCGATCCGGGGGCGAAGCGATGTTTCTGTTCAACCACCAGTTGAGGCTGCACGCCGATCCGTCGCGTGTCGTTGTCCGTCCGTTCCATATCGCATGGGGCGGTAACGGCGGCCCGCCGAGCCGCACCGAGCGGCTGGTCGGCGAGGTGCTCGAGATGACGAGCGCCGAGGCGCGGACCCAGCTCGAAGTCGTGCTCAAGGATTTCGAAGCGCGGCACTGGCAGACGCGGCGGGTTTTCATGACTCGCTACGACCAGATCGAGGACATGCTGGGGCTCGACGGCAGCGAGATCGGCGACGAGAAGCGCCAGCTTATCGGTGCCTATTTCTGTCACGAATATTCCTATGCCGCTGCCGCATTGATGAACCCCAGCGCGGTGCCGCATTTCGACCAGTCGGGGATGCCGCCGGGCAGCTTGCGCGTGCTGATGTCGATGCGCGCTGTAGGCGAAGGGCATATCTCGTCGGTCGCGTTCCGTGAGGGGATCATCACCGATCAGGACCAGATGAAGCTCGCGCCCGAGCCGCCGTTCGCGACCGCGACCGACGCGGTCAACAGCGGCGAAGACGAGATGCCGGTCGGCCCGGTCACCGTCTATCGCCACCGCGACAGCACGCTTAGCGGCACCGTGATCTTCCCGATCACCCAGGCGCAGTCGAAGGGGCTGGAGGATCTGCGGATCGTCCAATTTACTCATGAGGACGGCTCGCTCGAATGGATCGGCACCTACACTGCATACAACGGGTCAGTGATCCAGTCCGAGCTGATGCGCACGCGCGACTTCCGTGCGTTCGATCTGGTGCCGATGACCGGCCGCGCCGCGCGCAATAAGGGCATGGCGCTGTTCCCGCGCAAGGTGAACGGCCAGTATATGATGATCGGCCGGCAGGACGGCGAGAACCTGTTCCTGCTGAAATCCGATACGCTGACCGACTGGGACGACGGCGAGAAAATCCTTGAGCCGACCTATCCCTGGGAGCTCGTCCAGATCGGCAATTGTGGTCCGCCGATCGAGCTCGACGAGGGCTGGCTGCTGCTGACGCACGGCGTCGGCGCGATGCGCAAATATTCGATCGGCGCGGTGCTGCTCGACAAGGACGATCCGTCGAAGGTGCTGGGGCGCACGACACAACCTATTTTGGCTGCGAAGGACCAGGACCGCGAGGGGTATGTGCCCAACGTCGTCTATAGCTGCGGCGCGCTGCGGCATGGCGACACGATCTTCATGCCGTACGGCATCGCCGACAGCTCGGTCGGTTTCGCGTTCGTGAAGATCAAGGAATTGCTCGGCGCAATGGCGAAGTAGCTCCGTCACCCCGGACTTGATCCGGGGTCCCGCTTTCCTGGCGAAGAAGAAGCGGGGCCCCGGGTCAAGCCCGGGGTGACAGGTCTACCGCCCAGCCGCCATCGTCCGCCGGTAGAGCAGCCAGGTCAGCACCGCGAACAGCAGCGTGCCGCCGATCAGCGCCACCGGCGCGAACCCCTCGCCGACCAGCGCCAACGGCGTTTCCTGGTTGGTCAGGTAGACGATCCCGGCAAAGCCGACGCCCCACAGGCTCTCACCCACGATCATGCCCGTCGCGGTAAGAACACCCATCCGGCGCGCGCGTTCGGGATCGGCGGTGCGGTCCGCCCAGCGGTCATAGGCATAGCCGACGACCGATCCGATCGCGACCGGCAGGGTCACGGCCATCGGTAGGTACACCCCGAGCCCGACGCCTAGCGGCGGCAGGCGGAGCTTGCCCGCACGGCCCAGCGCTTCATCGACGAGGATTACCGCCGCCCCGGTCAGCGCGCCATAGCCGATCATCGCCCAGTTGAGATTGCCGCCCAGCACGCCCTTAGCGAGCGCGGAGATCAACGCCGCCTGCGGGGCCGCCAGCGCGTTGGGCCCCGCACCCGGCGCGCCGGCGAAACCCAGCGTGCTGCCGAGCAGGTTGAGGACCGGCGGGACGACGATCGAGCCAAAAACCACGCCGATCAGCAACGCGACCTGCTGTTTCCACGGCGTCGCGCCGACCAGCTGCCCGGTCTTGAGATCCTGGAGGTTGTCGTTGGAAATCGTCGCGATCCCGAACACGACGCCGGTGACGATCAGGCCGTAGGCGACCAGCGCCTGCGTCGTACCTGGATCGACCGCACGGCCGAACCACGCCACCAGCATCACCGACGCGGCAAGGATAGCGAGAATGCCGATCCCCGAAACCGGCGAATTGGAGGCCCCGATAAGCCCGGCCATGTAACCGCAGACCGCCGCGATCACGAGCCCGATGACGAGGATGAAGATTAGGCTGGCCGCGATCAGACCGACTGCCGACGCCTCGAGCGGACCGCCCGCAAGCACCGTCCACAAAAGGATCCCGATCGGCACCAGCATCGCCAGCGAGCCCAAACCGACGATCCCGATCGGGATGTCGCGCTCCTCGAGCGCCAGCACCGCGCCGCCACGCTTCGCCGCCGATGCCGCCAACGCCGACCGCACGCCGCCCACGACGGGCCCGGCGATTTTGAGCAGAGTCCAGATCGCCGCGACGCCGATCACGCCCGCGCCGAAGAAGCGCACGTCGGAGCGGAACACGGTGTTCGCAATCACTTCCGCGGTCCCCGTGACGCTGCCCGCGGAGGTCAGGATCGGCAGCAGGATCCACCAACCGATCACCACGCCCGCGAACATCGCCATTCCGACCGAAATCCCAACCAGATGCCCCGCGCCGAGCAGCGCGAACGACAGCCCGCCCGAGATGCCGGTGGCGCCCGCGCCGAAACGGAACCAGGTCGCCGCCTCAGCCGCGGCGAGCTTGGTCTGGGTCAGGATCGCGAAGCCGGCCGAGACCAGCGCGTTGACGACGATGATGCGCAAGCCCACCGCGCTTTCAGCACCGCCCTCTCGACTGCCCGCGCCGACCTTGAGCACTTCTGCGGCGGCGCGGCCTTCGGGGTACGGCAGCACGGTATCGACCACGAGCGCGCGCCGTAAAGGCACCGAGAACAGCACGCCGAGCACGCCGCCGAACATCGTGATCGCCGCGGTGGTGAAGAACGGAAAGCCCTGCCACCAGCCGATCATCACCAGCCCCGGCAGCACGAAGATGATCGCCGCCAGCGTCCCCGCCGCGCTTGCGATCGTCTGGACGATGTTGTTTTCGAGGATCGTCGAATCCTTGAAGCCGCGCAGGATCGCCATCGAGATCACCGCAGCGGGGATCGACGTCGCGAAAGTCAGCCCGATCTTGAGCCCAAGATAGACGTTCGCCGCAGTGAACAGCAACGTGATGATCCCGCCGAGCACGATCCCGCGAAACGTCAGTTCGCGCATGCGGGGCGCGGGCGTGCTGCGGGCGGCGTCGGTCATTCTGGTCCCCTTGTCTGACGCGACGCTAGCAGCGCGTTCGGCGGAAGTCTCGCCTCGGCAGACCTAGCCCGTCGTTCGCCCGCACGCCGACCTTTTCGGATTCTCATTAGCCATCACATCAACTCGTCACCTCGCCCCAATTCCGCCACCCCAGCGGCCGCCGGGGTTATGTACCGCGCCAACCTCGGGCAACCCCAGCGTCGGCTGGTATGACGGGTGCCTCGCTCGCGTAGCGGAACGGTATTCCGCTATTGCAAATCATTCGCGATACCAGTAGCGGCGCTCCCCGAAAGGGGCCCTCATGCCAAACCGTAAATTCCTGCTCGCACTGTCCGTCGGAACCGCAATTGCGGCCGTCCCTGCCCAAGCGCAGACCAGCGCGAAATCCGAAGATTCCTCGGTCATCGTGGTCGAGGGCACCGTCCCAGCCCAAGAGGCCTCGTCCGCCACCAAGAGCGCGACCCCGATCGCCGAAACGCCGCAGTCGATCAGCGTCATCAGCGCCGCCGACATTGCCGGCCTGGGGCTGCAGAATCTCAACCAGGCGCTGCGCTTCGTCGCCGGCGTCACCCCGGAACAGCGCGGCGCCTCCGCCGAAGTCTATGACCAGTTCAAGCTGCGCGGCTTCGACGCCCCGGTCTATCTCGACGGTCTGAAGATGTTCGGCAGCGCCGTCGGCTATGCGGTGCCGCAGGTCGACGTGTCGCGGCTCGACCGTATCGAGATCGTCAAGGGCCCCGCCTCGGTGCTCTACGGTCAGTCGAGCCCGGGCGGCCTCGTCGCCGAAGCAAGCAAGCTGCCTATCGACCGCGACTTCTACGGCGCGGTCGCGGGCAGCTACGGCACCTATGATCTGTACCGCGTCGACGCCGATGTCGGCGGCAAGATCGGCTCCGATGCGCTGTGGCGCGTCTATGCCAGCGCCAACGGCGCGGATTCGCAGCAGACCTATGGCACGCGCCGCCGCCAGACCGTCTCCGCCGCGGTCACGCTCGGCGCCGGGTCCTCGACCAGCTTCACGCTGCTCGGCAACTATTCGCACGACCCGCGCAACGGCAATTACGGGGTCTATCCCACGCTCGGCACGCTGATCGACAACCCGGCGGGGACGATCTCGACCAAATTCTACGGCGGCGAGCCGAACGATTTCTTCAGCCGCGACCAGGCCTCTCTCACCTATATCGCCAACCATGATTTCGGCGGCGGCTGGTCGTTCCGGTCGTCGGGCCGCTATCAGTACGTCAAGAGCAAGCTTGGCATCGTCTATACCGGTGGCTACCCGACCGATCTCACCGCGTCCGCGTCGACGCTGTACGCGCGCTATTCCTATGCGACCAACGAGCAGGTCAACGCCTGGACCTTTGACAACCAGCTGAAGGGCGTCGTCGAGACCGGCCCGATCAAGCATAACCTGCTGTTCGGCGTCGACCGGCAGGTCGCGCACTCGGCCGAACTCTACACCTTCGGCGGCGCCACGCCGATCGACGTGTTCAATCCGGTCTATGGCACGATGGCGACCCCCGCCAACCCGTCTCAGGTGCTCAACTATTCGGGCGTCGGTTTCGGGACTCCCACCTACCAGAACGTCCAGCAGCGCCAGCAGGGCCTTTATGCGCAGGACCAGATCTCAGTCGGCGGACTGCGCGTCACGCTCAGCGGCCGGCAGGACTGGGCCCGCCAGGCCCAGGGCGCGGCCGTGCAGCACGACAGGAAGTTCACCTACCGCGTCGGCGGCCTCTATCTGACCTCTTTCGGTCTGGCGCCCTATGCCAGCTATTCGACCTCGTTCGAGCCGCAGGCGTCGCTGCTCGTCGATGGCAGCTTCGCCAAGCCCTCACTCGGCAAGCAGTTCGAGGCGGGCGCGAAATATCAGGTGCCCGGGACCGATTTCCTCGTCACCGGCGCGTGGTTCAATATTGAGCAGACCGGCGTGGTGGTCTTCGACCCCATCAGCTTCGCCGGCACGCAGGTGGGCAAGGTACGCTCGCGCGGCGTCGAGATCGAGGCGAGCGGGTCGCTTCCCTACGGCTTCAATGCCAAGTTCGCGCTCAGCCGCCAGAAGGTGAAGGTGCTCGAGGACGTCACCGCCGCCAATGTCGGACAGCCGCTGGTGGGTGCCGGCCGCGGCAACATCTCGGCGAACCTCGAATGGGCACCCAAGTCGGGTCCCGCCGAGGGGTTCGCGATCGGCGGCGCGGTGCGCTATCTCGATCATGTCTATGGCGGCATCTATCTCGACGGCGTCGCGCGCAGCACGCCCACCTACACGCTGTTCGATGCGCTCGCCCGCTACGATCTGGGCAAGCTCAGCCCGCGCTTCACCAACGTGAAGCTGGGCGTCAACGCGACCAACCTGTTCGACAAGAAGTACCTGACTTCCTGCTACACCAATTACGGCTGGTGCTGGTACGGCAACCGCCGGACGGTCCAAGCCACGATCGGCTATAGCTGGTAGCTTCCGCTCCCCCGCGAAAGCGGGGGTCCAGAAGTCGCAGGCGCCATCGCTCGTGACTTCTGGACTCCTGCGTTTGGGAGAACAGAAGTCAGCGCGCCGCCATCCGCCGCGCGAAATGCACCTCGACCGCACGCGTGACGCTCGCCGCGATCCGCTGTCGCCCATCGCCGCTGGCAAGGAACGCGGCATCCTGCGGGTTCGAGATATAGCCGGTCTCGAACAGGATCGAGGGCATGTCGGGCGCCTTCAGCACCATCAGCGACGCCATCCGGTGGAAATTGGCCTTGAGTGGCATGAACGGCTTGGCCTCTCGTCCCAGCAGCCGCGCGAACGTGGCCGAGGCGTTCATCGTCTCGCGCTGCGTCAAGTCGATCAGGATCGACGAGACATCCGCGCCGGCATCGCCGAGGTTGACGCCCGATATCACGTCCGCCTTGTTCTCGCGTGCCGCCAGCCGCGCGGCCTCCTTGTCCGACGCGACTTCCGACAGCGTGTAGGCGGTCGCGCCCGAGGCGTCCGCCGTGCCTGTGCTGTCGCAGTGGACCGAGATGAACAGGTCGCCCTTCAGACGTCGCGCGATGCCATAGCGTTCGCGCAGGATGAGATAGCGATCATCCTCGCGCGTCAGCGCCACGCGCACCCGGCCGCTCGCGAGCAGCGCGTCGCGGATCGCTTTTGCGACCTTCAACGTCACGTCCTTCTCGCGCAGCCCGTCGGGGCCGATCGCACCGGGATCGACTCCGCCATGCCCGGCGTCGATCACCACCAGCGGCCGCGAATCATCGCCCTGCACGCGCGGAAGCCTGGCGGCGCGCGCGGGCGGTGGCACCGGGATCGACACCTTGTACCGCGGTCGTGGACTGGCGCCGATATTGAACGGGAAGAAATCGAGCGGCCCGGCGATGCTCGCCTGGGTGAACGCGGTCTCGTCGACGGTGCGCAGCAACAGCGTCAGTTCGCGCCCGGCGGAATCGAACCCGCCGTCCTCAACGATCGCGGGGCCCGCCAGATCGAACACGAGTCGAGTCGCGGATCGGCCGTGCGCCTGCTGAGTCATCCGAGTCACCAGCCCGTGCGCCGCGAACGGCGCGCCCGATGTCATGCCCGGCGTTACGCCCGAGACGTCGACCGCGATGCTGCCGTCGTCCGCCAGCACCTGGCTCTTCGCGTCGCGGACCGGTTGGTCGAAGCGGATGATGATCCGCGCACCACGCACCGCGACGCTCTGCACGGTCGCCGCCCAGGCGGGCAGCGCCGTGACCCAGCCGGCCAACAGGGCAAGAAGCGCGAACACGCGGCGTACTTGCCGCGCACTCGCCTCGCCGGTCCAGCGAAAAGCCATTGGAAATCCCTCTGATAACGCCTTCGCTCGAGGGACAGGTAAGCCTTGCTCCCCAACACGGGCTTTCGGCATGCGGTTAATGCGGCGTTCGGCATGAATTTGCCGGCAATGCGCGGCCTTTCGCGGCAAGGGGCTGCCAGTTGCGAACCCCGAACCGCAGTGCTACGCCTGCGGTGCACCCGTGCGTGATCCGACATCGGTCATCGCCGGGCACACGCCCGCCCGGTCCCGGGCGCGGCAATTCAGGTTGACGCTTCATGACGCATTTCCCCTGCCCCGCTGACCGACCGGCCTTCGCCGGTGGGAGCGCGGTCGCCTGGGAGCCGCAGGGCCAAGTCCCGCGGCGTGCGTCGCAAGCAGAGGCACATTCGCATAGCTACTCGCCCAGGGCATTTGGCCCGGGCGCCCCACCATCAAGCGCGCGACGGCAGCCCATCGGCCCGGCGCGCGCGCGGAGACTTCATAATGACAACACGCATGCTGATCGACGCGCGCCACCGGGAAGAAACCCGCGTAGCCGTCGTCAAGGGTAACCGGATCGAGGAGTTCGACTTCGAGTCTGCCGAACGCAAGCAGCTCAAGGGTAATATCTATCTCGCCAAGGTCACGCGGGTCGAGCCGTCGCTGCAGGCGGCGTTCATCGATTACGGCGGCAATCGCCACGGCTTCCTCGCGTTCAGCGAGATCCACCCCGATTACTACCAGATTCCCAAGGAAGACCGCGACGCGCTGTTGCGCGAAGAGGCCGAACACGCCGCCGAGGAAGCCGCGTTGCGCGCCGAGCACGACCTCGATGACGACGAGTTCGAGGACGAAGAAGCGGGCGAGGACGAGACGTTCGAGGACGACACCGACGTCGCAGACGAGGCCGAGGGCGAGACCCCGCGCCGGAAACGCAAGTCGAACGGCGACGACGCGGCGGTCGAGGACCTGCGCGAGCGCCGCATGAACCTGCGCCGCCGATACAAGATCCAGGACGTGATCCATCGCCGCCAGGTGCTGCTGGTCCAGGTCGTCAAGGAAGAGCGCGGCAACAAGGGCGCGGCGCTGACGACGTATCTGTCGCTGGCAGGGCGTTACTGCGTGCTGATGCCCAACACGAGCCACGGCGGCGGCATCTCGCGGAAGATCAGCAACGCGGGCGACCGCAAGCGCCTGAAGTCGATCATGGCCGACATGCAGCTACCGCCCTCGATGGGCTGCATCGTCCGCACCGCCGGGCTGCAGCGTACAAAGGTCGAGATCAAGCGCGACTTCGATTACCTCGCCCGCCTCTGGGACGGCATCCGCGAAACGACGCTGAAGGCGTCGGCGCCGGCGCTGGTCTATGGCGACAGCGACCTGATCAAGCGGGCGATCCGCGACATCTACAACAAGGAGATCGACGAGGTCATCGTCGAGGGCGAGGACGGTTATCGCCAGGCCAAGGAGTTCATGCGCCTGCTGATGCCGACGCATGCGCGCCGCATCAAACATTATGCCGACGCGGTGCCGCTGTTCCAGCGTGCGGGGGTCGAAGAACAGCTGTCCGCGATGTACCACCCCGTCGTGCAGTTGAAGTCGGGCGGCTATCTGGTCATCAACCCGACCGAGGCGCTGGTTTCGATCGACATCAACTCCGGCCGTTCGACGCGTGAGCATTCGATCGAGCAGACCGCGACCGCGACCAACCTCGAGGCCGCACAGGAAATCGGCCGTCAGCTCCGCCTGCGCGACATGGCCGGGCTCGTCGTCATCGACTTCATCGACATGGATAACAATTCCAACGTCCGGAAGGTCGAGAAGGCGATGAAGGAGGCGCTGAAGAACGATCGCGCCCGCATCCAGATCGGCCGCATCTCGTCGTTCGGCCTGATGGAGATGAGCCGCCAGCGCCTGCGCACCGGCGTGCTCGAAGCCTCCACCCGTCAGTGCCCGCATTGCGAAGGCACCGGGCTGGTCCGCACCGCATCGTCGTCGGGCATCTCTGCGCTGCGCATGATCGAGGACGAGGCCGCGCGCGGTCGCGGATCGGTGCTGACGCTGCGCGCGAGCCAGGAAGCGGCGGTGTACGTGCTCAACCGCAAGCGCGCCGACATCGCCGAGATCGAGGACCGCTACGGCGTGATCGTCGAGATCATCCCCGGCCAGGACGAGGAAGGCGCGCACATGACGGTCGAGGCCAGCGGCCCGCCGCCCGCGCATCCGCCGAAGTTCGTCCAGATCATCGAGGACGACGAGGACGATCTGCCCGAGGAGATCGAGGACGAGATCGACGAGGAGGAAGTCGACGAGACCGAGGTCGAGGAGCAGCCGCGTCGCCGCGACCAGCCGCGCGAGCGCGAAGCCGCGGCCGAGGGCGAAGGCGGGCGCAAGCGTCGCCGCCGTCGCGGCCGTCGCGGTCGTGCGCGTCCGGGTGAAGAGGGCAGCGAAGGCGTCGAGGGGAGCGAAGCACTCGCCGGCGACGAGACCGAAGACACCGGCGATTACGCCGAGGTCGAGGAGATCGTCAGCGACGACACCGTCGAGGAGGTCGAGTCCGATCGCACCGAAGCCCTGCTCGACGGCGAAACTGCCGGCGATGCTGCGGCCGAAATCGGCGGCGAAGGTCGGCGCCGGCGTGGTCGTCGCGGTCGTCGTGGCGGTCGCCGCACCGAGGCGACGCAGGAGCAGACGCTCGATACGGTCGATACGGTCGATACGGTCTCTGCGGACGATCTGGTGATTGCCGACGAGCCGGAGGCCGAGCCCGTTTTCGAGGTCGAAGCCGCCCCGGCACCGGTCGAAGCGGCGCCGAAAACGCGACGTCGCCCGCGCGCGCGTTCGCCCAAGGCAGCGGTGGAGATCGCCGATGCGGTCGCCGACGCGACGATGGACGAACTGACGCCGGTCGAGCCGATCGCCGAGAGCATCCCCGAGCCGATCGCCGAGACCGTTCCCGAAGCTGCGGCCCCCAAGGCGCGCAAGCCGCGCCGTAAGGCCGCGACGCCGGTCGTCGAGGAAGCGCCGGTCGTTGCCGAGGAGGCGCCCGCCAAGCCCAAGCGCCGTCCGCGCAAGAAGGCGGCCGATGTGATGGTCGAAGCCGGCGATGCGACTCCGGTCGACGAGTCGCTGTCCGCGCCGATCGAGGCCGCACCGGTCAAAGCCGAGGTCCAGCCCAAGGCCGAGCCGACGGCAGCCGATCCGTCGTCGAGCGACGATCCCGACGGTGCACCGCGCCGCGGCTGGTGGCAGCGCACCTTCGGCGCATGACCCCGGGGCAGGCGCGGGTGATCCCGCGCCTGCCTCTCTTCCGTCCATAGCGGATCGCCGGTAGGGGCTGTCCGCGCCCACCCGGTGGCCCCCTCTCCAGAACCGGGAGCAGCCCCCTGGAAACCGTTTCGATCATCCTGATCCTGTTGCTGGCGGTCGTCGTCAGCGGCGCGGTCGCGCGTATGCTGCCCATCGCCGTGCCGGCGCCGCTGGTCCAGATCGCGCTCGGCGCGGTCATCGGCCTGGGCGTGCACCTGAAGGTCGAACTAGACCCCGAACTGTTCCTGTTGCTGTTCCTGCCGCCCTTGTTGTTCCTCGATGGCTGGCGGATTCCCAAGGACGAGTTGCTGAAGGACCTGTCGACGGTCGCCGAGCTCGCGCTGGGGCTGGTGCTGCTGACCGTCGTCGGTGTCGGCTTCTTCATTCACTGGATGATTCCGGCAATGCCGCTGGCGGTGGCGTTCGCGCTCGCCGCGGTGGTGTCGCCAACCGATCCGATCGCGGTGTCGGCGATCGCGTCGCGCGTCTCGATCCCCAAGCGGATGATGCACATCCTGGAGGGCGAATCGCTGCTCAACGACGCCTCGGGGCTGGTCTGCCTGCGGTTCGCGATCGCCGCGGCGCTGACCGGCACCTTCTCGCCGTCGGCGGCCGCACTCGACTTTCTCTGGGTCGCAGCCGGCGGCATTGCGGTCGGCGTCGCGGTCACGCTGGCGGTCACGCGCGCGAAGGCCTGGGTCTCCAATCGCTTCGGCGAAGAGACCGGGTCGCAGATCCTGATCAGCCTGCTGATCCCGTTCGGCTCCTATCTGCTCGCCGAGCACCTTCACTGTTCCGGCATCCTCGCCGCAGTGGCGGCCGGCGTGACGATGAGCTTCGCGGAAATCTCGCGCCAGGCGCTCGCAACGACGCGGATGCGCCGCAATTCGGTGTGGGATACGATCCAGTTCGCCGCCAACGGCATCATCTTCGTGCTGCTCGGCGAACAGCTGCCCGACATCCTGGCGAACGCGGTCGAGACGGTGCAGCTTACCGGCCACCGCGCGCCGTGGTGGCTCGGTGTCTATGTCGTCGCGATCACGCTGGCGCTCGCGCTGCTGCGGTTCCTGTGGGTATGGGCATCGTTCAAGCTGACGCTGTTCCGCCGCCGCAACGATGGCACGCCCTCGCCCAAGGTCGCAAAGCGCCTGCTCGCGGCGATGTCGTTCGCGGGCGTGCGCGGCGCGATCACGCTGGCGGGTGTGCTGACTCTGCCGCTGACGATGAACGACGGCACGCCCTTCCCTGCGCGTGATCTCGCGATCTTCCTCGCCGCCGGCGTGATCATCGTCTCGCTGCTGGCGGCGAGCATCGGGCTGCCGCTGCTGCTGCGCGGGCTGACCATGCCGCCCGAGCCGTCGAAGCAGGTCGAGGAGGATCGCGCGCGCGTCGCCGCCGCCAAGGCCGCGATCTGCGCGGTCGAACGCGTCCAGCATGCGCTCGCCGACGGGCGCCGCGACGCGGATGTCTATGCGAGCGCGGGGACGCGGATCATGGACACCTATCGCGAGCGGATCGAACGCCGCACCAAGCGCGGCGAGGCGGCCGCACAGGCGCGCCGCCACGGCCGCATCGAACGCGACCTACGGCTTGCCGCACTTCAGGCCGAGCGCGACGAAATCTTCCGGATCGCGCGCGACCGCGGGATCGGCAGCGAGACCGCCAAGAAGCTGATCCGCGAGATCGACCTCGCCGAGGCTCGCTACAGGGTTTGAGTCGGCGATCGGCGCCAAAATCGCGCGCCGTCGTCACCCCACTGGCACCAACTGCGCGTTCGGCCGTTACGCTTCCGATGCAATTCGGAAGGGAACGATCATGAACACCACCACACTCAAGGGCGACGGCCAGGCCATCGGCGGCCAGATCAAGGAAACCGTCGGCGATGCGACCGGCAATTCCTCGCTGCAGGGCGAAGGCGTCGTCGACCAACTGACCGGCAACGCCACCAAGGCGGTCGGCGCAGCGCGCGAAGCGGTCGGCCCGCTGACCGAGAAGGCAACGACCTTCGCCAAGAGCCGCCCCTATGCGACTGCCGCGCTGCTGGGCGTCGTCGGTCTCGCGGTGCTGAACACGCTCCGCGGCAAGTAAAGCCAGGTCTGCGGCGCGGACGTGCGCGGCGGATCAGGGGAGCAGGAACGTTCCCTCGATCACGCTGACGCACGTCCCGCCAAGGATGACCCGGTCGCCTTCGAGCCGGCAGGTCAGGCGCCCACCGCGGTCGCTGGCCTGATAGGCGGTAAAACGGTCGCCGAGTGTCCGGGCCCAATAGGGCACCATCACCGCATGCGCCGATCCGGTCACCGGATCCTCGGGAATGGCATAATAGGGCGTGAACACACGGCTGACGATGTCGGCGGTTTGGCCCCGCGCGGCGACGATCGCGACGATCGGCATCTTGCCGAGCGCTGCCATGTCAGGCGCGAGGTCGCGCACCACACCCTCGTTCTCGACGACGATCAGCGCATAGCCCGTGTCGTACCACAAGGTCTCGATCGGCGCGTCGATGCCGAGGGCTGCGACGATCTCGGGCAGCGGCTTGGCACTTGGCATCCACGCCGGTAGCGCCAGGCGATACCCGGAATCGGCGCGGGCCACCTCCAATATACCGGCCTGCCGGGTTGAGAACCGCACGCGGTCGCGCGCGGTATCCGACGACAGCACGAAATGCCCGCTCGCCAGCGTCGCGTGACCGCACAGCGCGACTTCCGCCGCGGGCGTGAACCAGCGCAGGTCGAAATCGACGCCGTCCGCCTCCGACGGCACGATGAACGCGGTCTCGCTGATGTTGTTTTCCGCGGCGATCGCCAGCAACACATCGTCGTCGAGCCATGCCGACAACGGCATCACCGCCGCCGGATTGCCGGTGAACGGCGCATCGGCGAATGCATCGATCTGCGCGAACGGTATTCTCACAGGCGCTTCCCGAACCAGTGGGGGGTGACGTCGGCTTCGACGAGCGGATTGTCGGTGTCGACATGGCCTTCGGGATCGAGGTGGATCAGCACCTCGACCTTGGGGAACATCGCGCGCAGGTTGCGCTCGACGCCCTCGACGATGTCATGCGCCTGGGCGACGCTCAGGTCGCGCGCGACCTCCATGTGGAACTGCGCGAAATCATGGCTGCCCGAGCGCCGCGTGCGGAAATCATGGATTCCCTTGAGTCCCGGCTGGCGCGCGGCGACGTCGAGGAACTGCTGGCGCAGATCCTCGGGCCATTCCTTGTCCATCAACTGGTCGATCGCGTTCGACGATGCCGAGAATGCGCCCCAGGCCAGCCACAGCGCGATGATGATCCCGAAGATCGGATCCGCACCGCTCCAGCCGAGATACTGGTCGAGTACCAGCGCCACGATCACCGATCCGTTGAGCAGTACGTCGGACTGGTAGTGGACGTTGTCCGCCAGGATCGCGACCGATCCGGTCTGGCGGATGATCCGGCGCTGATAGGCGAGCAGGAACAGCGTCGCGACGATCGCGATCACCGACACGCCGATGCCGAACTCGGCGCCGGCGGTCGGGGCCGGGTTACCCAGCGCGACGATCGCCCGCCATGCGATCGCGCCCGCCGACGCGGTGATCAGCATGACCTGGAACAGCGCCGCCAGCGCCTCCGCCTTGCCGTGACCGAAGCGGTGATCGTGAT
Source organism: Sphingomonas rhamnosi (assembly GCF_036663615.1). Lineage (NCBI taxonomy): Bacteria > Pseudomonadati > Pseudomonadota > Alphaproteobacteria > Sphingomonadales > Sphingomonadaceae > Sphingomonas > Sphingomonas rhamnosi. Next base: position 205,957 of record NZ_JAXOJJ010000003.1, on the reverse strand, counting down.
CGGCCGGCGTCGCCGCGAGCCGGACGCCGTACAGCGTGACGATGCTGGCGAGCAGGTCGAGCGCGGTGTCGGCGAGCGACCCCAGCATCGCGACCGATCCGGTCGACCAGGCCGCGAAGCCTTTGAGCAGCAACAGGAAACACGCCATCGCGACGCTGGCGAGCGCCGCGCGCGTCGCCAGCGGGATGATCCGGCGCCGTTCGTCGTTGGTCATGGGAACAGCAATCCTTCGGTCCAGCCGCCACCGTCGCGCGTGAATACCCGGCGTTCGTGCAGCCGGTGCGCGCGGTCCTGCCAGAATTCGATGGTCGTCGGCACGATCCGGTACCCGCCCCAATGCGGCGGCCGCGGCACGTCCTGCCCGTCGAACCGCGTGGTCATCTCGGCGAAGCGCGCCTCGAAGGTCGCGCGATCGTCGAGCGGACGCGACTGGTCGGACGCCCAAGCGCCAAGCTGCGAATCGCGCCCGCGCGAGGCGAAATAGGCGTCGGATTCGGCATCGGTCGCGAGTTCGACCGCCCCTTCGATGCGGACCTGCCGGCGCAGCGACTTCCAGTGGAACAGCAGCGCGGCGTGGGGGTTGGCGGCAAGGTCGCCGGCCTTGCGGCTCTCGCGATTGGTATAGATGACGAAACCGTCCGGGCCGTGCCCCTTGAGCAGCACCATGCGGACCGACGGCTGACCGTGCGCATCGGCCGTGGCGAGCGCCACCGCATTGGGATCATTGACTTCGCTGGTCTGGGCCTCGGCGTACCAGGACTCGAACAGCGCGAAGGGATCGTCGGACATGCCGGCTCCATAGCGAAACTCCGCGGCAAGCGAAACCGTGCTCCCCTCCCTGAAAGGAAGGGGTTGGGGGTGGGTCGCTCTCCGGACCGGTGCCCCGCCAGACAACTGGCCAACCCACCCCGGCCCCTCCCTTCCCGGGAGGGGTGAAGAAGACGCGGAACGACTCTCCTCGCCAACGATTGAATCGCCATCGCAACGAGGAACATCGCTTTGGCCGCACGCGCATATTGGCAGGGACAGATCCGCCTCGCCCTCGTCTCGATTCCCGTCGAAATCTATTCGGCGACCAAGAGTGGCGCGCAGGTCAGCTTCAAGCAGATCCACGAGCCCTCCGGCCAGCCGATCCATTACGACAAGGTCGTCACCGGCGTCGGCCCGGTCGACGCCGACGAGATCATGAAGGGCTATGAAATCTCGAAGGGCGAGTACGTCCTGCTCGAACAGGACGAGATCGACGCGGTGAAGCTCGAATCGAAGAAGACGCTGGAGCTGACGCAGTTCGTTGACGCCAGCGAGATCGACGTACTCTATTACGAGAAGCCCTATTTCGTCGTCCCCGCTGACGACCTGGCCGAAGAGGCGTTCATCGTGCTGCGCGAGGCGCTGCGGCGGACCAAGAAGGTCGGGCTCGGGCAGCTCGCGATGCGCGGTCGCGAATATGTCGTGAGCCTGAAACCGTGCGGGCGCGGCATGGTGCTGGAGACGCTGCGCTACGCCGATGAGGTGCACAAGGCGCAGGGCTATTTCCGCGAAATCCCCGACGACAAGCCCGACGACGAGCTGCTCGACCTGGCCGAGGCGCTGATCGACAAGCGCACCGCGGCGTTTCACCCGGACGAATTTCACGACCGCTATGTCGATGCGCTGAAGGACCTGATCGAGCGCAAGCGCAAGGCGAACGGGAAGAAGATCATCGAGGACAAGGGTGGCGAGGAACGTTCCGGGTCGAATGTGGTCGACCTGATGGCAGCGTTGAAGAAGTCGATGGCGGCGAAGGAGCCGGCCAAGGCGGCGGAAGAAAAGGCGCCGGCGAAGAAGGCGGCGGCGAAGAAGCCGGCCGCGGCGAAGAAGCGTGCTTGAGACAAAGCTTCTCCCCTCCCGCCTGCGGGAGGTGTCGGGGGTGGGCTCGCGCCATCGGCGTAGGCCGTGGTCGATAGCGCGAGCCCACCCCCAGCCCCTCCCGCAGGCGGGAGGGGAGAGATGACCGTTGATCCCCTCGAACTCTACAACGCTAAGCGCGACTTCGCGAAGACCGCCGAACCCGCGGGCACGCTCGCGCCGGGCAACGGCAACAGCTTCATGGTCCAGAAGCACGACGCGACGCGGCTGCACTGGGATTTCCGTCTCGAAATCGACGGCGTCCTGAAGAGCTGGGCAGTGACGCGGGGCCCGAGCATCGACCCGAACGAGAAACGCCTCGCGGTGCGCACCGAGGACCACCCGCTGTCCTACGCCACGTTCGAGGGCACGATCCCCAAGGGCGAATATGGCGGCGGCACGGTGATGCTGTGGGACCGCGGCACCTGGTCGCCGATCAAGGGCAAGTCGGCCAAGGACCTCGACAAAGGGCACCTCCATTTCGTCCTCGAAGGCGAGCGGATGAAGGGCGAATGGCTGCTGATCCGCCTGAAGCCGCGCGCGAAGGAAAAGCGCGAGAACTGGCTGCTCCGGAAAATCGGCGATGCGGAAGCCGGCGGGACGGATACGCTGGTCGAGGAAGCATTGACGAGCGTCGCGACCGGCCGGACGATGGTCGAGATCGAGGAGGGAAAGAAACCCAAATCCTCCCCGGCACGGCGTGCGAGGGTGGATCGCTCCCAGCGATCCAAGATTGTGCCGGGGGCACAATCGACCTCGCACGGGGGACCAGCGAAGCTGGTGGAGGGGGCTGGCCGCAAGCGCACCGCCCGTGGCAAGCCCCCCTCCACCACCGCGCAAGCGCGCGGCGGTCCCCCTCCCCGTGCCGGGGAGGATTTCAGAGACTTACAGCTCTGCACCCTCGTCGATGCGGTCCCCACCGGCACCGCGTGGCTGCACGAGGTGAAGTATGACGGCTACCGCGCGCTCGTCTCGGTCGCGGGCGGCAAGGCGAAGGTCTTCACCCGCTCCGGGCTCGACTGGACCGACAAATTCCCCGGCGTCGCCGCCGCGGCCGCTGCGCTTCCCGTCACATCCGCGCTGATCGACGGCGAGATCGTCGCGTTCAAGGATGGCCGGCCCGATTTCTCGACGCTCAAGGACGCGATCTCAGCCAATGGCGAGATGACGCTGTTCGCGTTCGACCTGCTCGAACTGAATGGCGAGGACCTCACCAGCCTGTCCAACCTCGACCGCAAGGCGCGGCTGCAACCGCTGATCGGTAAGGACACGCACCTTCAGTACTCCGACCATGTCATCGGTGCAGGCGAGCAACTGTTCGAGACAATGTGCCGCGAGGGTCTCGAAGGCATCGTCTCGAAACGCGCAGACGCGCCCTATTTGGGCAAGCGCACCAAGGCGTGGCTCAAGGTGAAGTGCATCCGCCGCCAGGAATTCGTCATCGTCGGCTGGCTGCCGTCGGACAAAAAACGCGGGTTCAAGTCGCTGCTGCTCGGGGTCAACGGCCCCGACGGCTATGTCTATGCGGGCAAGGTCGGCACTGGGTTCGACCAGGCGCTGATGGACGAGCTGCGCGAGAAGCTTGACGCACTCGACGCCAAGACGCCGACCGTCCAGGCGCCGAAGGCGGCGGTTCGCGGCGCGCGCTGGGTGACGCCGAAGCTCGTCGCCGAGATCGCGTTCGCCGAAGTCACCCCAGACGGCGTGCTGCGCCATTCGAGCTTCATCGGCCTGCGCGAAGACAAGGCGGCGAAGGACGTCGTCGCGGAGACCCCTGCCCCGCTGCCCGACGCCGCGGCTTCGATCCCCGAGATCACGGTCAAGGTCAGCAGCCGCGACCGCGTGATCTTCCCCGAATCGAACGTCACCAAGGGCGAACTCGCCGATTACTACGCCGCGGTGTCAGGGATCATGCTGCCCTGGGCAGGCAACCGCCCGATTAGCCTCGTCCGCTGCCCGCAGGGCCGGGCGCGTGCCTGCTTCTTCCAGAAGCACGACGCCGGCAGCTTCGGCGACACCGTCCATCAGGTGCCGATTCGCGAGAAGGACGGCTCGACCGAGAACTACCTCTATGTCGACAGCGCCGATGGATTGATCGCGTGCGTGCAGATGGGGACGATCGAATTCCACGGCTGGGGATCGAAGATCGACGCGCTCGAAAAACCCGACCGGCTGGTGTTCGATCTCGACCCCGACGAGGGGCTGGATTTCGAGGACACCAAAAAGGCGGCCGAGCATTTGAAGAACCAGCTCGCCGAACTTGGGCTGGTCAGCTTCCCGTTATTGTCCGGGGGCAAGGGCGTCCACGTCGTCGTGCCGCTGACCCCGCACGCGGAATGGCCCGCGGTCAAGGATTTCGCCGACCGCTTCGCCCGCGCGCTGGCGTCGGCCGAGCCCGACCGGTTCGTCGCGGTGATGACCAAGGCGAAGCGCGTGGGCAAGATCTTCATCGACTACCTGCGCAACCAGCGCGGCGCGACCGCGATCATGCCCTATTCAGCGCGTGCGCGGGCGAATGCGCCGGTGTCGGCACCGGTATCGTGGACCGAACTGCGCGATATCGACACCGCGGCGAAGTTCACCGTGCGCGACGCTGAGGAACTGATCGCCCGAGTCGGGTCGGCGGCGCTCGATGGGTGGGGGGTAGCGGATCAGGTGTTGCCGGATCTGTAAGCCACGGACGCAACGCCCGTAACCGTGGACTCCGCCTGCGCGGAAGAACGGAAACACCTTGCGCCCCGCCCCCGAAACGTCGACCAAGCCCGACGCGCTTTTGGAAACACACCGTAACGATGGCGACGCATACCGCCCCCCTGTTCGACGCAGCGCTCCACGCCCGCCGGTGGATCACCGACTATTGCGCGCGGTCGAGGCCCGACGACGTGCTGTGCGAGGTCGACGATCCCGCCTGGGGCGCGATGTTCGAGGAGCTGGCGGCGGTCGCTTCGGACAATCTGGGGTATGCGCGCGACCGGGTGCAGCGTCACGCCGCCGATATCGGCACGGGCTTCCGCATCGCCGACGAACCCGATGAGCGCCCCTGGCCGGTATCGCCGGTCCCGCTGCTGATCCAGTCGCAGGAATGGGCGGGTATCGAACGCGGCGTGATCCAGCGTGCCGGCCTGCTCGAAGCGATCGTCGCCGATCTGTACGCCGACGCGACGCTCGTCACCGAAGGCCATATTCCCGCCGCCGTCGTCACCGGCAGTCCGTTCTTCCTGCGCCAGATGGTCGGGCTGGCGCCGCCCGGCGGGCACCATCTGCAGTTCATAGCGGTCGATCTGGGTCGCGGCCCGACCGGCGAATGGCGCGTCCTCGCCGATCATCTGCGCGCGCCGGCGGGCGCCGGCTATGCGCTCGAGAACCGCCTGGCGCTCGGCCGGACGCTTGGCGGCCTACAGGCCAAATTGAACGTCCAGCGTCACGCGCCGTTCTTCGCGGCGTTCCGCGCCGGACTCGCAGCGATGTGCAAGCGCACCGACCCACGCATCGGGCTGCTGACCCCGGGTCGGTTCAACGCGAGCTATCCCGAACAGGCGCATCTCGCCCGCTATCTGGGGCTGCTGCTGGTCGAGGGCGCCGATCTCGCCGCGCTGGAGGACAAGGTCTATGTCCGGACGATCGCCGGATTGAAGCGGATCGACGCGCTGTGGCGCCGGGTCGATCCGCGGCTGCTGGATCCGCTGGCGTTCGACACGCATTCGCAGATCGGCGTGCCCGGACTGATCGACGCCTATGCGGCGGGCAATGTTGTGCTGTCCAATGCACCGGGCGCGGGCCTGTTGGAGGCCCCCGCCTTTGCCGGATTCATGGCCGGGCTGTCGCGCAAGCTGCTGGGCGAGGACCTGCTTCTGCCCAACATCGCGACCTGGTGGTGCGGACAGCCACGCGCATGTGAGGCGGTGGTCGCGCAGTTCGATCGGATGCTGATCGGTCCCGCCTTCCGCGCCACCCCGCTGGGGATGACCGGCGGTCCGGTCGCCGGCGCCAACATCACCGCCGACGCGCGCGCAGCGCTCATGGCCGATCTCGCGCGACGGCCGCAGGATTATGTCGGTCAGGAGATGGTTCGCCTGTCGACGATGCCGGTGGTGGTCGGCGACACGCTCGTCCCACGTCCGTTCACGCTGCGCGTCTTCGCGGCGCGCGGTGCCGATGGCGGCTGGACCGTGCTGCCGGGCGGGTTCGCGCGGATCGGCGAGCATCCCGATCCGCAGGCGAGCGTGATGGGCGAAGGCGTGTGGTCGGCGGATGTCTGCGTCCATGGCCCCGAACCCGTCGCGCACGATTCATTGCTGACCGCGTCGGATTCGCTGCACGTCCGCCGCAACCCCGGCACGCTGCCGAGCCGCGTCGCCGACAATTTCTACTGGCTCGGACGCTATCTCGAGCGCGGCGAAGCGTTGCTCGGCGCGATCCGCGTGATGCTCGGCAACTCGATCGACGTCGATGGCGGCGCCGTCTTGTCGTCGGCGACGGTCGGGCGGTTGGTCGGGCTGATCGTCGGCGCGGGCGCAGGGCCGCACCCACCGTCGCTGCGCCGCGCCGACCTGACCGCGCTCGCGCGGACGGCGATGGAGGACGATGGCTGGCAGTCGATCGCTGCGATCAACCGCAACGCGCGCGAACTCGGCGAAGGATCGCGCGACCGGCTGTCGGCCGACATGGTCCGGCTGCTCGAAGCGCCTTTCCCCACGCATCGCGGGATGCTCGACCGGGCGGGCTCGCTGCAACGCCGCTATGCCGCGATCGCCGGGTTGTCGGCTGAACATATGGGCCGCACCGCAGCGTGGCGGTTCCACGATCTGGGTCGCAGGATCGAGCGCGCCATGGCGATGGCGCGCGCGATCCGACTGTTCGGCATGCCCGGCGCGTCGCCTGACGACCTGTCGGTGGTGCTCGATCTGGCGGACAGCCAGATAAGCTATCGCCAACGCTACCCGACCGGGGTCGCGCGCGTGCCGGTGATGGACCTTGTCGCGCTCGACCCCGGCAACCCCCGAAGCCTCGCGTTTTCCGCCGAGCGGATTGCGTGTCGCTTGTCGGAACTTCCCGTTCTCAGCGACGACGAGATGGCTGAGCCGCAACAAGCGCAAGCGACCGCGCTGCAGGCGATCATCATGACCGCGACCGCGGCGGACCTGGATGCGCAAACGCTCGGCGACATCGAGCGCCGGCTGGCGGGCGTGTCCGATGCGCTCGCGCGGCGCTATTTCCTGCAGGGTGCCGAACCGCTGCGCGCCGCCGAACTGACGCTGGCATGATCGGTTCGATGATCTACGACATCCGTCACGTCACCACGTTCGATTACGGGGCCAGCGTCAAGTTCGCGCGGTGCAACCTGCGGTTGAAGCCGATCGACTGGCCCGGCCAGCGGCTCGAATCCTACGCCCTGTCGGTTCACCCCGCCGGCCGTATCAGCGCCGCACGCGCCGAGGCGGGGCTGGCCAACGTCACAAGGCTTGTGGTCGACAGCCCCGTCCGCCACCTGACGATCGAAAGCACATCGCGGATGATTGTCGACCGGCTCGTGCCCGTCCCCGCCGACGACGATCCGACGCTGGGCGAGATCGCGGCGATGGCGCGTGCCAGCACCGACCTGTCCGCGGCGAGCCCCGCCAATTATCTCTATCCCTCCCCGCTGATCCCGCTGGACCACGCGATCGCCGACTGGTGTGCACCCGACCTCGCGCCCGAGCGCGGCAGTCTGGAAGCAGGGATCGCGCTTGCACGGCGGATCCAGAACGCGTTCGAGTTCGACAGCAGCGCAACCTTCGTCGACACGCCGCCGCACGAGGCGTTCCTGAAACGCCGCGGCGTGTGCCAGGATTTCGCGCAGATCATGATCACCGGCCTGCGCGCCGCCGGACTGCCGGCCGCCTATGCGTCGGGCTATATCCGCACCATTCCGCCGGTGGGCCAGCCGCGGCTGGTTGGCGCCGACGCGACGCACGCCTGGGTGTTGCTATGGTGCGGTCCCGTACACGGCTGGGTCGGCGTCGATCCGACCAACGGGATCTGGATGGCGAGCGACCATATCGTCATGGCGGTCGGTCGCGATTATGCCGAGATCGCGCCGGTCGACGGGGTCGTGCTGGGATCGGGCGCGCAGGACATGCAGGTCAGCGTCGACGTCGCGCCGGTCACGCAAGACTGAGCGCCCGCATGCGGGAATTGCGCTTCGCGGCGTGCTGCCCCACATAGGCGACTAATACACCAATGGGGACCTCAGTGGCCGATCCGTACAAGATCTTGGGCGTAGAGCGCAGCGCCAGCGAAGCCGATATCAAGAAGGCGTATCGCAAGCTTGCCAAGGAACTGCATCCCGACCGCAACAAGGACAATCCCAAGGCGTCGGAGAAGTTCAGCCAGGTCACCAACGCGTACGACCTGCTGAACGACAAGGACAAGCGGGCACGGTTCGACCGCGGCGAGATCGACGGCGACGGTAACCCCGCCGCGCCGTTCGGCTTCGGCGGCGGAGGCGGTGGTCGCCCACAGCCGGGCGGTTTTCGCAGCGAAGAATTCGGCGGCGGCCCGGACGTCGGCGACATCTTCGAAGGGCTGTTCGGCGGCCAGCGCGGCGGCGGATTTTCCAGCGGATTTGGCCGACGTGCGCAGCCCAAGGGCGCCAACGCCGCCTATCGCCTGCTCGTCCCGTTCGTCGAGGCGGCGACACTCGAGCCGCAGCGCGTGACGCTGGCCGACGGCAAGACGCTAGACCTGAAACTGCCCGCCGGCGTCGACAGCGGCACGCAGATGAAGCTGGCGGGCAAGGGCGAACCCGGCCCCGGCGGCGCCGGCGACGCGATCCTGACGATCGATGTCGCGCCGCACAAATACTTCACGCGAGACGGCGACGACGTCCGGCTCGACCTGCCGATCAGCTTGGCCGAGGCGGTGCTCGGCGCGACCGTGAAGGCGCCGACGGTCGACAAGCCGGTCATGCTGACGATCCCCAAGAGCACGAGCTCGGGCCGCACGCTCCGGCTGAAGGGCAAGGGGTTCCACAAAAAGGCGGGCGGCCGCGGCGACCAGTTGATCACGCTGATGGTGCAGATTCCGGCGCATGATCCCGCACTGACAAGTTTCGTCGAAAGCTGGGACGCGCGCGACGCAGGGAACCCGCGAGCCGATATGGGCGTCTGACGCAGTAGTGAACGATATCAGCGCCCTTTCGCCCGAGGCCCGGGCGCACCAGCATGGCGCCACCCGTCGCCGCATCGACCGCGGTTTCGCCAAAGTCCGCCCCGGTAGCTTTGCGTTCGAGGTCGCCAAGCGCTCGGTGGTCGGTGTGTTCACCGACGGATTCATCCACGCCGGCAATCTGGCCTATCTCGCGCTGATGACGCTGTTTCCGTTCTTCATCACGGCGGCCGCGATCGCCTCGCTGTTCGGACAGAGCGCCGAGACGGTCCGTGCGGTCGAATCCTTCCTGCACGTGTTGCCGCCCAACGTCGCCGATCTGCTGCGCAAGCCGATCGCCGACGTGCTCGCCGCGCGGACCGGATCGCTGCTGTGGCTGGGCGGGCTGGTCGGCTTGTGGACGGTCGGCGGGTTCGTCGAGACGATCCGCGACATCTTCCACCGCGCGTACGGGATCAAAGCGACCGCCCCGTTCTGGAAATCGCGGCTTGGCTCTTCGTTCGTGATCATCTGCTCGGTGGTGATCGCGCTGCTCGCCTTTCTGGTGCAAGGCATTCTAACCGCGGTCGAACAGTTCATCTACCAGCTGCTGCCGTTCGCCGAGGACGCCGCGGGTTGGGTGGGTCTGTCGCGGGCGATCCCCGGCCTGATCATGTTCGGCGCGCTGTACCTGCTGTTCTATTCGGTAACGCCGTCGCGCTATCGCTATACCAAGAACCCGATCTGGCCCGGCGCGCTGTTCACCACCGCCTGGTGGATTTCGGCGACCGCCCTCTTGCCCGTGATCCTCGCTCAACTCGGTGGCTACGACCTGACCTATGGCAGTCTGGCAGGTGTGGTTGTCATGTTGTTGTTCTTCTATGTGATCGGCCTGGGCCTCGTATTCGGCGCGCATCTGAATGCGGCACTGGCGGAACCGCCCGAAACAGCGCTAGAGCAGCCCATTGAGATCGAAGAGACAGGGACGGCAACGGCGTGAATGGTTTGATGGCAGGCAAGCGCGGGCTGATCATGGGGCTCGCCAACGACAAGTCGCTCGCCTGGGGGATCGCCAAGAAGCTGTCCGAAGCGGGTGCGGAACTCGCCTTCAGCTATCAGGGTGCGACGATGGAAAAGCGCGTCCGCCCGCTTGCCGAGCAGCTGGGCACGGCGCGACTGTTCGACTGTGATGTCTCTGACATGGCCGCGCTGGACGCGGCGTTTGTGGATTTGGCGAAGGAATGGCCGACAATCGACTTCGTCGTCCATGCGATCGGTTTCTCGGACAAGAACGAACTGCGCGGGCGGTTTGTCGACACCAGCCTCGACAATTTCCTGACGACGATGAACGTCAGCGTCTACTCGTTCGTCGCCGTCGCCAAGCGTGCGGCCAAGATGATGGCGCCGTTCGATCCCGAGACCGGGACGGGCGGCGGCGCGATGCTAACGCTCAGCTATTACGGCGCCGAGAAGGTGATCCCGCATTACAACGTGATGGGCGTCGCCAAGGCGGCGCTCGAGACCAGCGTCCAGTATCTCGCCGTCGACCTCGGCCGCGACAACATCCGCGTCAACGCGATCTCGGCCGGCCCGATCAAGACGCTCGCCGCCAGCGGCATCGGCGATTTCCGCCTGATCCTGAAGTGGAACGAACTGAACGCGCCGCTCAAGCGCAACGTCACGATCGACGATGTCGGCGGCGCCGGGCTGTACCTGCTGAGCGACCTTGCCAGCGGCGTGACCGGCGAGACGCACCATGTCGACGCCGGCTACAACGTGATCGGCATGAAGGCGGAGGACGCACCCGACATCGCGCTGGCCTAAATCCCCTCTCCCCTGCGGGGAGAGGGAGGGTGAGGGCACGTGCGAAAACACGACGGCACCGAAGCACTGGATCGCGCACGCCAACTCCGCCGAGACGCGACGGAGGCCGACGCCCGGCTGCTGTGGCAGAGCCTCCGCGGCCGCCGCCTTGGGAACCATAAATTCCGCCGCCAGGTCTGGATCGTTCCCTTCATCGCCGACTTGCTGTGCATGGACCCCATGCTCGTAGTCGAGGTAGACGGCAGCCAGCATATCGGTGACGTCGCCTATGATGCCGACAGAACCGCGTACCTCGCGAACAAGGGATACTGTATGATCCGTGTCTGGAACAACGACGTGATGCAGCGGATGGATGACGTGCTTGCCGCGATCCTGTCCGCGCTCAGCAGCGTGCCCTCACCCTCCCATGCTGCGCATGTTCCCCTCCCTCTCCCCAATGGGGAAAGGGGACTATGAGCTTCAACACCTTCGGGCGCCTGTTCCGCTTCACCACCTGGGGCGAAAGCCACGGTCCTGCGCTCGGCGCGGTCGTCGACGGCTGCCCGCCGGGCATCGCGCTGAGCGAGGCCGATATCCAGCCCTGGCTCGACAAGCGCCGTCCGGGCACCTCGCGCTTCACGACGCAGCGGCGCGAGCCCGATGAGGTCCGCATCCTGTCGGGTGTGTTCGACGGGCGTACCACGGGCACGCCGATCAGCCTGATGATCGAGAATGTCGACCAGCGATCGAAGGACTATTCGGACGTCGCCAAGGCCTATCGGCCCGGCCATGCCGACTATGCCTATGACGCCAAATACGGTTTCCGGGATTTCCGCGGCGGTGGCCGTTCGTCGGCGCGCGAGACCGCGGCGCGGGTCGCCGCCGGCGCGGTCGCACGGCTGGTGGTGCCGCAGGTCCGCGTCCGCGCCTGGGTCGAGGCGATCGGCGGCGACGCGATCGACCGCGCGAATTTCGACGACGCGCAGATCGACCTGAACCCGTTCTTCTGCCCGGACGCCGCCGCGGCGTCGCGCTGGGAGCAACTGGTCGACGAGGCGCGCAAGTCCGGCTCGTCGCTGGGCGCGGTGATCGCGTGCGAGGCGATCGGCGTCCCCGCCGGTTGGGGCGCCCCGCTCTATGCCAAGATGGATTCCGAACTCGCATCGGCATGCATGAGCATCAATGCCGTCAAGGGGATCGAGATCGGTGACGGATTCGCCGCCGCCGCGCTCTCGGGCGAGGCCAATGCCGATCCGATGCGCCCCGGGGAAGACGGTCCCGAGTTCCTCGCCAACCATGCCGGGGGGATTGCCGGCGGGATCGCGACCGGCCAGCCGATCCGTCTTCGCGTCGCGTTCAAGCCGACCAGCTCGATCCTGACCCCCGTCGAGACGATCGGCCCCGACGGACACGCAACGACGATCGCGACCAAAGGCCGGCACGATCCCTGTGTCGGCATCCGCGGAGTCCCGGTCGTAGAAGCAATGGTCGCGCTTGTGCTTGCCGACCAAGCGTTGCTTCACCGGGGTCAGTGCGGATAATCTTAGGAACGCTTTGACGAAGCAGGACGTTGACTCTTCACACGATATGGAGAGAAACGATGCGTCTTATCAAGACTTTGGGCGTCGCTGCCCTGATCATTCCCGCCGCCGCTTTTGCCCAGACCACGGGTTCCACCGGTAGCGCGGGCGGTTCCATGTCCGGCCAGACCGGCACGCAGAGCGGGACGATGTCGGGCCAGAGCGGCGGCACGACCGGCGCGACCATGCCGCAGACCGACACGACGACCGGAACGACCGGTGCGCGCAAATCGACCCGGACCAATCGCCGCTCGGGCAGCGCAACCGGAACTGCTGGTTCGACCGCCAGCCCGTCGACCACCAGCCCCACGGGCACGACCGATTCGACGACAGGATCGTCGACCGGCTCGACGTCGACCGACGGGGCGACCGGCGGCACGATGGGCGGCACGATGGGCGGATCAACGACCACGCCGATGGGCGGCATGTCGGGTTCGACCACGGGTGGCACCTCCACGGGTGGGACGACCACGGGCGGCACTACGCCGCGCTGAACGATAAACCGAAGCGAGATACCGGGCGACGCGTTCGCCTGGTATTCGTATGTTCCGACCCGATTGGAAACCGTCCATGCGCATGACCACCATCGCCAGCGTCGCGATCCTGAGCATTTCGACCGCAGCGATCGCTCAGGTCGCGTCGGCGCCGGTCGAACAAAAGGGCGAGGCCGCCAACGAAACCGGCGCGCTCGCCAACGTCACCGCGAACCTGGTCGCCGAACCTACCAACAACACTGCGCAGGCGACACCAGCGCTTGGCGACCCCGCGGCCAGTCCCGACGCTCCGCGCAAGTAATCAGTCGGAAAACGGATCGCGCACGAGGATCGTGTCGGCCCGCTGCGGGCTGGTCGAGACCAGCGCCACCGGGCAGCGGATCAACTCCTCGATCCGCCGGATATACTTGATCGCCTGCGCGGGCAGGTCAGCCCAGCTGCGTGCGCCGGCGGTGCTATCCTGCCACCCTTCCATCGTCTCGTAGATCGGCTCGACCAGCGCCTGATCGGCCGCATGCGCCGGGAAATAGTCTAGCGTCTCGCCACGCAGCTTATAACCGGTGCAGATCGACACGGTGTCGAACCCGTCGAGCACGTCGATCTTGGTCAGCGCGATGCCGGTGATGCCGCCGACCGCCGCCGATTGGCGCACCAGTACCGCATCGAACCAGCCGCAGCGCCGCTTGCGCCCGGTCACCGTGCCAAACTCGTGCCCGCGCTGACCCAGCCGCTCGCCGGTCTCGTTCTCGAGTTCGGTGGGGAACGGTCCCGAGCCGACGCGCGTCGTATAGGCCTTGGCGATGCCGAGCACGAAGCCGACCGCTGATGGCCCGAGGCCCGATCCGCCGGCCGCGGCGCCGGCGATGGTGTTGGACGAGGTGACGAACGGATAGGTGCCGTGATCGACGTCGAGCAGCACGCCCTGTGCGCCCTCGAACAGGATCCGCTTGCCCGCGGCGCGCGCGGCGTTCAGATCGCGCCACACCGGCTTCGCGAAGGGCAGGACGAAGCCGGCGATCTCGCGCAGGTCCGCGATCAGCTGCGCGCGGTCGATCGGCGGCTCGCCGAAGCCGGCGCGCAGCGCGTCGTGGTGCGCGGTCAGGCGGTCGAGCTGCGGGCCGAGCGCGTCGAGATGCGCCAGGTCGCACACCCGGATCGCGCGGCGACCGACCTTGTCCTCATAGGCGGGACCAATGCCGCGGCGGGTGGTCCCGATCTTGCCCGCGCCGCTGGCATCCTCGCGCAGGCCGTCGAGGTCGCGGTGGAATGGCAGGATCAGTGCGCAGGTGTCTGCGATCCGCAGCGTTTCCGGCGTCGCGACGACGCCCTGCGCGCCGAGCCGCGCGATCTCGTCCTTGAGGGCCCAAGGATCGAGCACCACGCCATTGCCGATGAACGACGGCGTGCCCCGCACGATGCCCGACGGCAGCAGCGACAGCTTGTAGACATTCTCGCCCACCACCAGCGTATGGCCGGCGTTATGGCCGCCCTGAAAGCGCACGACCATGTCGGCGCGCTCGGCGAGCCAGTCGACGATCTTGCCCTTGCCCTCATCGCCCCATTGCGCGCCGATGACTGCTACGTTGCCCATGTCCGTCTCCGAATATTACCCGTGGCGCCTACAGCGCGCGCGCCTCGCCCGCTACCCATAGATGCGTGCAGAGCTGCGCCTCTGGCGTATCGCCCGCTTCCAACGCGGAGACCGTGACCCAGCCCTGCGCGCGCATCGCGGCGCCGTCGGCCGGCGCGGTGCCGAACGGGAGGAACAGCCGCCGCCGGTCGACGCCATTGCCGTTGGCGACCAGCGCGTCTGCGTAGAGCGAGAAGCCGGTCGCAGCCTCCTCCGCGCCATCCTCATGGACCACGGTATAGGTGCCGCCCCGGCCCGCTTCCTGCGAAAGACCCGCGGCGAACAGCGAGAAGCCCAGCCAGCTCTGATACTCGAACCCGTGGCGTTCGGTCGGGTCGAGCGTCAGCGTCACACGTCCGTCGACCGCGGCGGCGATGCGCGCGAGCCCGTCGAGCCGCGAGCCCAGCACGCCGCTCGTGTCGAACGCGCGCAATCGGGCGAGCGCGGTCCCGAACGGCCCTGCGGCTTCGATCAGCGGCAGATAGCCCGGCGCGATCGCCGCGACGCTGCCGGCATCCTTGGCGTCGAGCCGATCGCGCAGTTCCGCGATCCGCTCGGCCGCAATGGGCAACGGCCCGTCGGCGAGCGTCTGCACCAGATCGGGCAGCGTGAAGTCGATCGACAGCCCGGTGGCGCCGGCGGCCTCGAGCGCGTCGATGGCAACCGAGACCATTTCCTGCGCTGCCGCCACCGAATCGAGCCCGATCAGCTCGCAACCGATCTGCCGCCACTCGCGCGCCGGTGCAAGCTGCGACGCGCGCAACTTAAGCACCGACCCCGCATAGCTGAGCCGCACCGGCCGCGGATGATGCCCCATCCGCGTCGCAGCGATCCGCCCGACCTGCGCGGTAATGTCTGGCCGGATTGCGAGCGTGCGCTGCGACACCGGATCGACGAACCGCACCGCATCGTGCAGCCCGCCGGCCTTGAGCCGCATCGCGAGCCCGTCGGCAAATTCGACGAGCGGCGGATCGACGCGCTCATAGCCATGCAGCCGCGCGGCCTCCAGCACGAGCGCTTCGAGCGCGGCGGCGGAATCGGCGAACGGCGGAAGGCGGTCGCGATAGCCTTCAGGGAGGAGTGCGGTCATAATCTCTTCTTCTGTTTCCCCGCGCTCCTGCGCCACCGCGCGCGTCGGAGCAAGCAACTCCCCTTCGTCATGCCGGACTTGTTCCGGCATCCATGGTGCCGCAAGTCCGATGCGTTCGGATTTCGCGGCACCATGGACCCCGGACCAAGTCCGGGGTGCCGAAGACGCTAGAAGTTCAAGCCCATCGCGGTCTTCACGCCGGGCAGGGCGCGGACCTTGGTCAGCAGGTCGGCGGTCACCGGTTCGTCGACCGAGAGCAGCAGCACCGCCTCGCCGCCCGCCGAGCGACGCCCGAGGTGGAAGGTGCCGATGTTGACGCCGGCCTCGCCCAGCGTCGTGCCCAGGCGACCGATGAAGCCCGGCGCATCCTCGTTGACGACGTACAGCATCGGGCCGGCCAGATCGGCCTCGATCTTCACCCCGAACAGCTCGACCAGACGCGGAGCCTGGTCGCCGAAGAGCGTGCCTGCGACCGACCGCTCGCCGTCGCCGGTGCGCACCGACACACGCAGCAGCGTGTGGTAATCGCCTTCGCGCTCGGTCCGCACTTCGCGCACCTCGACGCCGCGGTCGCGCGCGATCAGCGGCGCGTTGACCATGTTGACCGTCGCGGTCTGCGTCTTGAGGAAACCGGACAGGACAGCGCTCGTGATCGGCTTGGGATTGAGCTCGGCGGCGGCGCCTTCGCTGTGCACCGAGATACGGTCGATCGAGCCGTGCGCGAGTTGGCCCACCAGCGAACCCAGCTTCTCGGCCAATGCCATGTACGGCTTCAGCCGCGGTGCTTCCTCGGCCGACAGGCTCGGCATGTTGAGCGCGTTGGTGACGCCGCCCGACATCAGGAAATCGGCCATCTGCTCGGCGACCTGGATCGCGACGTTGACCTGCGCCTCGCTGGTCGACGCGCCGAGATGCGGCGTGCTGACGAAGTTGGGCGTGCCGAACAGCGGCGACGCCTTGGCCGGCTCCTCGACGAACACGTCGAGCGCCGCGCCGCCGACCTGCCCCGAATCGAGCGCCGCCTTCAGCGCGACCTCGTCGATCAGGCCGCCGCGCGCGCAGTTGATGATGCGGACGCCCTTCTTGGTCTTGGCGATTGCCTCGGCCGACAGGATGTTGCGCGTCTGGTCGGTCAGCGGCGTGTGCAGCGTGATGAAGTCGGCGCGGGCCAGCAGTTCGTCGAGCGTGACTTTCTCGACGCCCATTTCGATCGCCTTTTCGGGCGTCAGGAACGGATCATAGGCGACGACCTTCATCTTGAGGCCGCGCGCACGGTCGGCGACGATCCCGCCGATATTGCCCGCGCCGATGAGGCCCAACGTCTTGGCCGTCAGCTCGACGCCCATGAAGCGGTTCTTTTCCCACTTGCCAGCCTGCGTCGAGGCATCGGCCTCGGGTAACTGGCGTGCGAGCGCGAACATCAGCGCGATCGCGTGCTCCGCGGTGGTGATCGAGTTGCCGAACGGCGTGTTCATCACGACCACGCCCTGCGCGGACGCCGCGGGGATATCGACATTGTCGACGCCGATGCCGGCGCGGCCGACGACCTTCAGGTTGGTGGCGGCGGCGAGGATCGCCTTGGTGACCTTGGTCGCGCTGCGGATCGCGAGGCCGTCATACTCGCCGATGATCGCGGCGAGTTCTTCGGGGGTCTTGCCGGTGATCTCGTCAACCTCGACGCCGCGCTCGCGGAAAATCTGCGCGGCTTTGGGATCCATTTTGTCGGAGATAAGGACTTTGGGCATCATGATGCCTTTCTGTGGAACAGGACAAAGAGTGTTCACCCGCGAAGGTCAGGCCGTTTTCGCCTTGGCATAGGCCCAGTCGAGCCAAGGCCCGAGCGCGACGATATCGGCGGTGTCGACGGTCGCACCGCACCAGATCCGCAGACCCGGCGGGGCATCGCGGTAGCCGGCGACGTCGAACGCCGCGCCTTCCTTCTCGAGCAGACCGGCGAAGGTCTTGATGAACGCCTCGTCCGCGCCCTCGACGGTCAGGCACACGCTGGTCTTCGACCGCGAGGCCGGATCGGCGGCGAGATGCCCGAGCCAGTCGCGCTCCTCGACGATCGTGTCGAGCGCGGCGGCATTCGCATCCGACCGCGCGATCAGCCCGTCGGGTCCAAGCGACTTGGCCCATTCGAGGCTCCAGATCGCATCCTCGACCGCGAGCATCGACGGCGTGTTGATCGTCTCGCCCTTGAACACGCCCTCGGTCAGCTTGCCCTTCGACACCAGGCGGAACACCTTCGGCAGCGGCCAGGACGGCGTGTAGCTCTCCAGCCGCTCGACCGCGCGGGGCCCGAGGATCAGCACGCCGTGCGCGCCCTCGCCGCCGAGCACCTTCTGCCAGCTGAACGTCGCGACATCGATCTTCGCCCAGTCGATGTCATAGGCGAATACGCCGCTGGTCGCGTCGGCGAAGCTCAGCCCTTCGCGATCGTCGGGGATCCAGTCCGCGTTCGGCACGCGCACGCCGCTGGTCGTGCCGTTCCAGGTAAACAGCACATCGTGCGACCAGTCGACCGCACCCAGATCAGGCAGCTGGCCGTAGTCGGCGCGCACCACATTGGGATCGATCTTGAGCTGCTTGACCGCGTCGGTGACCCAGCCCTCGCCGAAACTTTCCCACGCCAGCGCGGTGACCGGTCGGGCGCCCAGCATCGTCCACATCGCCATTTCGTACGCGCCGGTATCGGAGCCGGGGACGATACCGATGCGGTGCGTGTCGGGGAGCTTCAGCAGCTCGCGCATCAGGTCGATGCTGTATTGCAGCCGCTGCTTGCCGATCTTGGAGCGATGCGAGCGCCCAAGGCTCGCGGTTGCCAGCTTGGCCGCATCCCAGCCCGGAGGCTTGGCGCAAGGACCGCTGGAGAAATAGGGGCGTGCCGGTTTTGTCGTCGGCAGCGTAGGCGCACCCGTGGCGGGGGCGTAGGTCGTGTCCGTCATTTAGTCTCTCCTCACAGAGAGCACGCGCGGCGTTGGGACCGCGTGGCCCGTTGCCGCCCTAGCCGTCGTGTTGATCTGCGGCAACCCCGGAATAGAGTCGGGTTATGGCGGTTGACCGCCAGTCGGCCACGTCCGGACCGACTCGGACTGCCGCGTTCGGAACTCCCCCCGTCACCCCGGACTTGTTCCGGGGTCCATGGTGCCGCACGAGCAACCCGGTGTGGGGTACGTGGACAGATGGATGCCGGAACAAGTCCGGCATGACGGCAAGCGTGGGGTTGGCGCTCCTTCTCGCCGCCTGTGGCAGCAAGCCCCAGCGCCCCGCGCAGACCCGCCCCGACATCTCGCGCGTGCCCACGCACGAAACCGCGCAGTGTTACGCCGACCTGCGCGCCGCCGGCGTCACCTTCCGCCCCCTGCCCGACAAGGAGACCGGCCCCGGGTGCGGGCTTTCCGGCACCGTCCAGCTTCTCGAAATCGGTGTCCCGGTGAACAACCTCACCGCGATCCGCTGCGGCGAAGCGCGGGCCTTCGTGAACTGGACCCGCAACGCGGTTGCCCCCGCCGCCTATCAACTGCTCGGCAGCGAACTCGCGCGGATCGATTCGATGGGGAGCTACGCCTGCCGCAACATCGTCGGCTCGGCGCGTAACAGCACCCGCCGATCGGGGCATGCGATCGCCAATGCGATCGACATCGGCGGTTTCGTCCTGAAGGATGGGCGGCGGGTCACGATCCTCAACGACTGGAATTCTGCCGATCCGCAGGTTCGGCAGTTCCTGCAGACCATCCGTGCCTCGGCGTGCAAGCGCTTCGGCACGGTGCTCAGCCCCGACTACAACGCCGCGCACCGCAACCACCTCCACCTCGAGGACGACCACGCCGGCTTCTGCCGCTAGCCTCCGCTGCCCATTTGTTCTAACGCCGCCTAAATGACCGATACACGAGTACCGACGCGGGTGTTCCCGCGCGCAAAGCAGGACGCCGAGACCGCCAAGGACTCCGTCTCCACCCCTCAGACCCAGCATCCGGCCTACCGGCTCGCCTTCCAGGACATGGACTTCCTGCTGCGCGAAGACCTTCGCCCGGTGCGATTCCAGCTCGAGCTGCTCAAGACCGAGCTGGTACTCGACGAAGCCAAGATCGCCTCGACCTTCGTGTTCTACGGCTCGGCGCGCATTCCCGAGCCCGCCAAAGCGCAGGCGCTGCTCGAACTGGCGACCGATGACGCGTCGCGAAAGATCGCGCAGAGCCTCGTCGACAAATCAAAATATTACGACGTCGCGCGCGAGCTCGCGGCTAAAGTCAGCGTCCTTCCGCGCGATTCGAACGGCTGGCGGCAGTTCGTCGTGTGTTCGGGCGGCGGCCCGTCGATCATGGAGGCCGCCAATCGCGGTGCCAGCGATGTCGGCGCCGAATCGATCGGGCTCAACATCGTCCTGCCACACGAGCAGGCGCCCAATCCCTATGTGACGCCGTCGCTGTCGGTGCAGTTTCACTATTTTGCGCTGCGCAAGATGCACTTTCTGCTCCACGCCCGCGCGCTCGCTGCGTTCCCGGGCGGGTTCGGGACGTTCGACGAGCTGTTCGAGCTGCTGACGTTGATCCAGACCGGCAAGATTCAGCCGATCCCGGTGCTTCTGTTCGGCCGCTCGTTCTGGCAGCGCGTGATCAATTTCGACGCGCTGGTCGAAGAGGGCGTGGTCAGCGAGAAGGACCTCGGCATCTTCAAATATGTCGAAACCGCCGACGAAGCATGGGACGCGGTGCAGAGCTTCTACCGCGAGCGGGCGGAGATGGACTCGGCGGAGGGGTAAGCGCCGGCGATCCAAAGATCACTTCCAGCAGCCTTCATCCCCAACCCGTCATGCCAGCGTAGGCTGGCATCTTCCTCTTATGGCAGTCGGCATACCCCGAACCGGGAGACCCCAGCCTGCGCTGGGGTGACGGAATATGGCGGGGTGACGGGATCGGGTGGAGCGACGGGATCGGATGGGGACAGAACAGCCCGCCGACGAACGGCGGGCCGAACCTATTTCTCCGTCCGCGCGCCGCGACGTGCGGCTTCCGGATCCACCGAGGGCGCGCCGGACGCGGCCGTGCCGGTGTTGGCGAGATCCGCCGTATCCGACCCGTTGGTCGCCGCCGCCTCTGCCGCATCCGCGGTCGCAGGCTGCGCGGCCGCGGCCGGTGCTGCTCCGGCGGCGGGAAGCGGCAGGTTCGACCCTTGCGCATTCAGATAGGCGATCACGTTCGCGCGATCCTGCGCATTGCCGAGGCCGGCGAAGGTCATCTTGGTGCCCGGCGCGAACTTGCGCGGGCTGGTCAGCCACGCGTTCATCTTGTCGAAGTCCCAGTTGCCGCCGACCGCCTTCAGCGCGTCGGAGAAGGGATAACCCGCCTTGCCCTGCGCGATCCCCTCGCCCAGCGTCGCGTAGAGGTTCGGGCCGATGCCGTTCGCGCCGCCCTGGTTGACGCTGTGACAGGCGGCGCACTTCTTGAAGACCTCGGCGCCCTTGGCGGGGTCGGCGGTCGGCAGCAGCGATGCGATCGCGACTTCGGGTGCGGCGCCCGCGGCGCCGTCCTCGACCACGCCCTCGATCGCATAGCCCATCTTCTCGGGACGCTCGCCGTGGAACACCATGCCACCGACGATCGACAGGCCCAGCGCTGCACCGCAGCCCGCAAGCACCCAGCCGGCGATCGTGTTGGTCCGATTGTCCATTTTTGCGCCTCTGCCCCTGTTATTGCCAGACCCCATAGGAAAGCCGGCGCCGCACCGCAAGCCGCGCTTGCTCGCACCCGCCGCGCGCTTTACGCGGCCGCTCGATGGAAAATTTCGCAGGTCCCGCCCGCCCGATCGTTGCCCGGATGACGGCTGCCGCCGCCGCCGACCCCGCGCGGACAGTCGCATTTCAGGGTGCGCCCGGCGCAAACAGCCATGTCGCCGCCCTCGAGGCGTTCCCCGACGGTCTGCCGCTGCCGTGCTTCGACTTCGCCGATGCGATCGACGCGGTGAAGGACGGTCGCGCCGACTGCGCGATCATCCCGATCGAGAATTCGCTGCACGGCCGCGTAGCCGACATCCATTTCCTGCTGCCCGAATCGGGGCTGGTGGTGACCGGCGAACATTTCCTGCCGATCCGCTATGCGCTGATGGGCACCGGCCCGCGCGACGGCGTGCGCGAGGCGATGAGCCATCCGCAGGCGCTCGGCCAGTGCCGCCACTGGCTGAAGGCGCATGGCATTGCACCGGTCAGCTATCCCGATACCGCCGGCGCCGCCGCGGTGGTCGCCGAGCGCGCCGACCCCACGATCGCCGCGCTCGCGCCGCCCGGTGCCGCCGCGCTGTACGGGCTCGACCTGCTCGACAACGACATCGCCGATGCGGATCACAACACCACGCGGTTCGTCACGCTCGCGCGCGGCAGCAAGCCGCCTGTCGGGGATGGCGACTGGATGACGACGCTGATCTTCGAGGTAAACAACGTTCCTGCCGCGCTCTACAAGGCGATGGGCGGCTTTGCGACCAACGGGGTCAACATGACCAAGCTGGAGAGCTACCAGCGGGGCGGCAGCTTCGCCGCGACGGAATTCTATGCCGACGTGGTCGGCAAGCCCGGCGACGCGAATTTCGACCGCGCGCTGGCGGAACTGGGGTTTCATTCGAAATGGCTGCGCGTGCTCGGGACCTATCCGCAGGCCAGAACGCGGGGCTGATCCTCAGCCCTCCGCCCACGCGGTCAGCAGCGTGAACGCGATCGCATAGGGCGGCGGGGCGATGAACGGCCCCTCCTCACCGCGCAACACCGCGCGGACCATCTCGCGCGGCACCCACATTGCGTCCTCGAGCTCGTTCGGGTCGATCGTGATCGCGTCGTCCTCCGCCTCGGCGACGCAGGCCATCATCAACGACGACGGGAACGGCCAGGGCTGGCTGGCGACGTAGCGCACCTTGCCGACCCGCACGCCCGATTCTTCGACGATCTCGCGCGCTACCGCCTCCTCGATCGATTCGCCCGGCTCCATGAACCCGGCGAGCGCCGAATAGCGCCCCGGCGGCCAGTTGCGCCCGCGCCCGAGCAGCGCGCGGCCGTCATGCTCGGCGATCATGATCACGACAGGGTCGACGCGCGGGAAATGTTCGGCGGCGCAGTTCGGGCATTTGCGCCCCCAGCCGGCGCGGAACAGCGCGGTCGGCGTCCCACACTTCGCGCAGAATCCGTGCCGCACATGCCAGTCGATCACGCTGCGCGCCGCAGCATAGGTTGCCGCCTCGCCCGGTGCGAGCGCGTGGAGCACCGCCATGAGTTCGGGCGAGCGCATCGCCGGCGCGGTATCGACTCGCATTCCGGCCAGCAGCGCGGCGAAATGCGGGCGCCCGTCGCCGTCGAGCCCGAGCAGGATCGGGTCTGCATCGTCCGGCAGGTCGGCGATCGGCGCCCAGCCGAGTAGCCCCTCATCGATCACCGCAGGCATCAGCCCGTCGAGCATAAGCAGCCGCGCACGCGGATCACGGCGCGCCGCCGCCAGTCCGTCGACATCGTGCCGCAGCGTATCGGCACGATCGAGCATGCCGCCGGTGAAACCGATCCTGCCAAGCCCGCTCATCGCGCCAACCGCGCGACATCCTTGGCGATCGCCGCCGCCACCTCGGCGCGCACCGGCCATCTCTCACCGGGGAAATAATTCACCATCACCGTGCCGCGCATACGCCGGACGGGATCGACCCAGGCGATCGTCCCCGCAGCACCGCCCCAGCCGAACGTGCCCTTCGATGCGCCGCCTGGCATGGCGGCCAGCACGACCGACCCGCCCGCGCCGAATCCCATGTTCGACGTCCGGGTGGTACCGCCGTTGCCGTTGCCGATCCCGCCGAAGCTGACGCCCGCGGGGAGCAGGTTCGACATGCCGAGCGCGACCGTTTCCGGCTTCATCACACGCACGCCGTCCAGCGTACCGCCGTCCTGCAGCATGTGCAGGAACCGGTCATAATCGCGCGCCGACATCACCAGGCCTGCGCCACCGTACGGGAAGCTGGGCGGCGTCAGGAACGCCGACGTGGCGGCCGGATCCAGCGGCGTGCGGTTCTCGCCGACGAACGCGTAGTTGGTGGCCAGTCGCCCGATCTCGCTCTTGGGCACCGACCAATAGGTCGAATTCATCTTCAACGGCGCGAACATCCGCGTCTGGAGGAAGCGCTCGAAGCTCATGCCGGATGCGACCTCGATCACCCGGCCCATCACGTCGAGCCCCATCGAATAGCTCCACGTCGTCCCCGGCTCGGCGATCAGCGGCAGCGCCGCGGCGCGGTTGGCGAACTCCGCCAGCGATGTCGGGCGGACGCGCCGCATCTGCATCTCCATCTGCGCGTTGACCGACGCAGGGATAACGCCGAGCCGCTCATACTCCTTGAGCAGCGGCCCCTTCACGTTGATGCTGTAGCCGAGCCCCGACGTATGCGTCAGCAACATCCGGATCGTGATGGCGTTACGCGCCGGACGGCTGGCGAGCGAGGTTTCAGGGCTGGTCGCCACCGTCATCGTCGCGAACGCGGGGATGTACTTGCTGACCGGATCGTCGAGCTTCAGCCTGCCGTCCTCGACCAGCATCATCGCCGCCATGCCGGTGATCGGCTTGGTCATCGAATAGACCCGCCACAGCGAATCGGCGTTCGCAGTCGCACCGCCATCGGCGATTTTGCCGGCCGACGGAAACAGCGTGCGCCCATCGCCCACGCCGAACGCGCCGACGATCCCCGGCATCTTGCCGTCGCGGACATAGCCGTCGAAGACACCTTGAACGGTGGGCAGCAGCGCGCTGACGGGTACCGGCATGCGCGGCGCCGGCATCGGCGCCGGCTGGCGCTGCGCCTGCCCGAAGGCGCCGGTTGCTGCGAGCGCGGCGAGGCCGCCGATCATCCAGTGCGTACGCGTCATGCAGCCCTCCTGATGGCCCCCGCGATCGCGAGGGCAGCCTTGGCGAAAACGGTCGGAAGCCCGGCGGTATCCAGCCGATCGACCGGCCACCATTCGTGCGATTCGTCGCCGGGTTGATGCGCCTCGACCTGCGCCACCGCAAGCGCCAGATCGAGGTCGAAATGCGTGAAGCCGTGCGTAACTCGAACATCCAGCATCCGCCAGTCCGCCTGCGCCGGTGCATCCTCGAACCCCGGTGCCTGATCGACCCACGGCCCGGTCGGCAGCGCGCGCATCCCGCCGAGCAGCCCCTTGTCGGGTCGCCGCACCAGCAGCACCCGTCCGTCGCGCTCCAGCCAGAAGATCGTGCCCTTGCGCGCGGGCTTGGCGGCCTTCTTCGCCTTGACCGGCAGGGTCTCCGGCGCTCCGCCTGCAAACCCGTCGCACCATTCGCGTAGCGGGCACAGCAGGCATTTCGGCGCACGGGTGGTGCAGATCCCCGAGCCCAGATCCATCATCGCCTGCGCGAAATCGCCGGCACGAAGGTCGGGGGTGATCGTGTCCGCCGCCGCGCGGATCGCGGGCCGTGCCGCGGGCAAGGGCGTTGCAATCGCGAACAGCCGCGCGACGACGCGCTCGACATTGGCATCGACCACCACCGAGCGCTGCCCGAACGCGATCGCCGCCACCGCCGCGGCGGTGTACGCGCCCAGCCCCGGCAGCGCGCGCAACTCGGCCTCGGTCCCCGGGAACACGCCGCCATGCTCGGCGACCACCGCCTTCGCCGCCGCGACCAGATTGCGCGCCCGCGCATAGTATCCGAGCCCCGCCCAGGCGGCCATCACGTCCGCCTCTTCGGCAGCCGCCAGACTCGCGAAATCGGGCCAGCGCGCGGTCCAGGCCAGGAAGCGCGGCGTTACCGCGGCGACCGTCGTCTGCTGCAGCATCACCTCGGACAGCCAGACGCGGTACGGATCTATGGCCTCGCCCGGTTTCGCCCGCCACGGCAGGTCGCGGCGGTGCGTATCGTACCAGTCGAGCAGGGCGTCCGACACCGAAGAGCGCTTGGCGTTCATGCCCGCGCTATGGCATGGGTAAGCGAATGAGCAAGCCGCCCAGCACCCGCCCCAAGACGAAAGGCCGCACCGATCCCGACGCCCCGCGCGAGAACCGCGCACGCGCCGTATCGGAACTGCTGCCGTCGATCGGCGGCGCGGCGTTCCGGCGCTTCGGCTTCGTGCAGAGCTCGATCGTCAGCCGCTGGCCCGAGATCGTCGGCGAGAAGCTGGCCGGCGCCAGCACCCCCGAATCGATCCGCTTCCCGGTCGGCAAGAAGCAGGACGGCGTCCTCACGCTCACCGTCCGCGGCGCGCACGCGCCGATGATGCAGCACATCACGCCCGAGATCATGGAGCGCGTGAATCGCTTTTTCGGCTATGCCGCGGTCGCCAAGGTCGCGATCCGCCAGGGCGAGGTCGCCGCCCCCCCGCCGCGCAAGGCGCCGCCGTCGATCCGTACCGTTCCGCTGGATCTTGGCGACAGCCTGAAGGGCATCGCCGACCCTGAACTGCGCGCCGTCCTCGAATCGCTTGCCGCCGGCGTCGCCTCGACCAACGGCCCACCCAGGATTAGCTGAATGCGCGTGTTGCTTACCCTATTTTCCGTCGTCCTGCTCACCGCGGCGACGCCCAGGCGCGACTGGAACGCGGTCGCGACCAAGACGCCCGCCGGCGCCTATGTCATCGGCAACCCGCAGGCCCGCGTGAAGCTGGTCGAATATGCGAGCTACACCTGCTCGCACTGCGCCGCCTTTTCGGGCGCGTCGGAACCGGTGTTGCGTCGCCAGATGATCGCGTCGGGCTCAACCAGCCTCGAACTGCGCCACTTCATCCGCGACAAGCTCGACCTCGCCGCCGCGATCCTCGCGCGCTGCACCGGCCCCAGGGGCTTCGCCGCGACCACCGCCGCGATCTTCGCCGCACAGCCGACCTGGCTGCAACGCGGCATCGACTTCCAGGAGGCGAACGGCGCACGGATCAATCTCTACCCGACCCAGGCCCAGCTTCGCGCGAACGCCGACGGCTCGGGCCTTACCGCGCTCGTCAAGGCACGCGGCCTGTCCGACGCCGCGATCGGCGCCTGCTTCGCCGACCAGGCCGAGATCGACCGGATCGTTGCGCTGACCAGCAACGCGCCGTCGGAAATCGACTCGACGCCGACTTTCTACGTCAACGGCAAGCGCGTCGCGCACGCGGCCTGGGCACAGCTCGAGCCAGCCCTGCGCGCCGCCGGCGCCAGATAATCCCAAGCGGAGTACTCGCATGAAGTTCGCCTACGCACTCGCCCTTCTTCCCATCGCGCTCGCCGGTTGTTCGAAGGACGAATCGAGCAACAGCGTGACCGCCGCGGCCCCCGTCGCCGCAACGCCCGCTCCCGCCGGCAAGAATTGGTCCGAGACGGTCGTGAAGACCGAAGAGGGCTACCGGATGGGCAACCCCGACGCGCCGATCAAGCTCGTCGAATATGGCGCGCGTTCGTGCCCGACCTGCGGCGCGTTCGGCCGCGAGGCGTACAAGCCGCTGACCGACAATTATGTCTCGACCGGCAAGGTCAGCTTCGAATTCCGCGACTTCCTGGTCCACGGCGCCTCCGACGTCGCGCTGACCCTGCTCGGCCAGTGCGGCAGCGTCGAGAGCTTCTTCCCGCTGCTCGAACAGACCTATCAGAACCAGATCGCATTCCTCGACAAGCTGCAGGCGATGCCGCAGCCGGCACAGGCCGCATTGCAGGGCAAGTCGCCGACCGCGGTCGCGACCGCGCTCGCCGAACAGATGGGTGCGATCGACTTCGTCAAGCAGCGCGGCATCCCCGAGGCCAAGGCGCGCGCCTGCCTCGCCGACCAGAAGCAGCTCGAGATCATGGCCAAGCCGACCGAAAAGGCGATGCAGGACGGATCGGTCACCGGCACCCCGACCTTCTTCATCAACGGCAAGGTTGCCGAGGGCGTGGTGACCTGGGAGCAGATGGAAAAGGCGCTGAAGGCCGCCGGGGCGTAACACATCCCACACCGTCACCCCGGGCTTGACCCGGGGTCCCGCTTCTTCGACCGTGGATAGCGGGCCCCGGGATCGTGTCCGGGGTGACGGAGGGGGGCACACATGCAGATCAAACGCCTCCGCATCGCCGGGTTCAAGAGCTTCGTCGAACCCGCGGACCTGCGCATCGAACCGGGCCTGACCGGCGTCGTCGGCCCGAATGGCTGCGGCAAGTCCAACCTGCTCGAAGCGCTGCGCTGGACGATGGGCGAGGCCAGCGCGAAGTCGTTGCGCGGCGCCGGCATGGACGACGTGATCTTCGCCGGCACCACCACCCGCCCGCCGCGCGACTTCGCCGAAGTCTCGATCCTCGCCGAGATCGCGGGTGAGGAAACCGAGATCGTCCGCCGCATCGAACGCGGCGCCGGCTCCGCCTACCGGATCGACGGCCGCGACGTCCGCGCCAAGGACGTCGGCCTGCTGTTCGCCGACGCCGCCACTGGCGCACACAGCCCCGCGCTCGTCAGCCAGGGCCGGATCGGCGCAGTGATCGCCGCCAAGCCGGCCGACCGTCGCGCGATGCTCGAAGACGCGGCCGGCATCTCGGGGCTCCACGTCCGGCGGAAGGACGCCGAGAGTAAACTCCGAGCGACCGAAGCCAACCTCGCCAAGCTGGACGAACTGATCGCCGACCAGGACGCCCGCGTCGCAGCACTCCGCCGCCAGGCACGCGCCGCCGACCGCTATCGCCAGCTTTCCGACCAGATCCGCGTCGCCGAGGCCCGGCTGATCTTCGCGCACTGGCGCGAAGCCGCCGCCGCGGCCGACGCCGCCAAGGCCGAAGCCGCGGACGCCGAAGCCCGCGTCCGCGCCGCCACCGATGCCGAACGCACCGCCGCCGCCGCGCAGATGGACGCCGCCAGCACGGTCAGCGCCGCCCGCGCCGCCGCGCTCGCCGCGCGCGATGCCGCGGCCGACGCCGCCTATCGCCTGACCACGCTCCGGACCGAACGCACCGCCGCCGAACGCCGCATTGCGGAACTGACCGCCGCCCGTGACCGCATCGCCGAGGATCGCGCGCGCGAAGGCGCGCTCGCCAGCGACGCCGCCGCCGCGATCGCGCGGCTCGCCGACGAGGCGCGTACGCTCGACGCCGCGATCGCCGATGCCGCCAAGGCATTTCCCGCGCTCGACGCCGCGCTCGACGAAGCCGAACGCCATGCGCGCGATGCCGAAGTCGCGCTCGCCCAGGCGCTTGCCCGCCAGGCGCAGGACGCCGCCGAACTGCGCATCGCCAGCGCCGCGCTGACCGCCGCCCGCGCCCGCACGGACCGTGCCGCGCGCGACGGTGCAGGCCTCGCCACCGCGCTCCGCGCCCTCCCGCAACCCGCCCCCCTAGAAGCCGAACGCGCCGCCGCATCGGCGAAGCGCACCGAAGCCGCCACCACCGCCGACACGGCGCGCGCCTCGCTCGCCCAGGCCGAGACCGCCGAACGCACCGCGATCGCCGCGCGCGACACCGCCGAGGCGACCCGCGCCACCGCCCGCGCCGAACTCGCCGCGATCGACAGCGAAGCCACCGCGCTCGCCAGGGCAACGCAGGCGAACGGCCGCGATCGCCTGCTCGACCATGTCGCCGCGCGCCCCGGCCACGAACGCGCTCTGGCCGCCGCACTGGCCGACGAGCTCGACACCGGTCTCGCCGCCTGGACTGGCGCCGCGCCCGCACCCGACGACCCCACCGCGCCCGCCGACAGCGAACCGCTCGCCCCCCATGTCGATGCGCCCCCCGCCCTCGCCCGCCGCCTCGCGCAGATCTTCGTCACCGATATCGATACCGGCCAACCGCTCGCGGTCGGCCAGCGCCTCGTGACCCGCGACGGCCTACTGCGCCGCTGGGACGGCTTCGCCACCAGCGGCAGCGGCGCGGCGGCGGTCGAACGCCTCGTTCGCCTCAACCGCCTCAAGGCTTTGCAAGACGCCCGCGCGCCCGCCGCCGCCGCGCTCGCCGAAGCCGAAACTGCCCGCGCCGCAATGGAGACCGACATCACCGCCGCGCGCCAGACCGCGCAGACCGCGCGTGCCACGCTGCAACGCGCCGAAGCCGAAGGCCGCGACGCGCTGCGTACAGAGGACCGCACCACCACTGCGCTCGAGCGGCTCGCCAGCCAGCGCGCCGATCTCGACGCCCGCGCCGCGCGCATCGCCGACGACGCGGCCGACGCCGCGGCAGAGCTCGACCGTGCACAGGCCGCGATGGCCGCGGTCCCCGACGGCTCTGCCAATGCCGCCGCCGTCGCGACGCTCCACCGCGACGCCGAGACCCGCCGCGCCGCGGTCAGCCAGGCCCGCGCCGACCGCACGTCGCGCGAACGCGCGCACACCGCCGATCGCGAGCGCCTCGCCGCCGCCAAGGCGGACACGAAAAGCTGGCACGCTCGCGCCGGGGAGGCCGCCAAACGCATCGCCGACATGGACGCCCGCGCGGCCGGGCTCGCCCGCGACATCGCCGCGTCGGCCGATCGCCCCGCCCAACTCGACGCCGATATCGCTAGCCTCGACACCCAACATGCCGCCGCGCGCGCCGAGGCCGACACGCGCGCCGCCGCGGAACACGCCGCCGAAGCCGCACAGCGCACCGCCGACGACGCGCACACCCGCGCCAACGAAACATTGTCGCAGGCCCGTGAACACCGCGCCGGCGCCATCGCCCGCGTCGAGAATCACGAGCAGCGCCGCGTCGAGACGAGTCGGCTCTCGGGAGAACGCTTCGCCTGCCCCGCCGCCGTCCTGCCCGAACGCCTCGCCTTCGACGCCGCCAGCGTCCGCAGCCCCACCGAGGAATCCGTCGCGCACGACCGGCTGACGCGCGACCGCGAACGCATCGGCCCGGTCAATCTGATGGCGACCCAGGAACTCGCCGAGCTCGAAGCCGCCAGCGTCGGCAACGCCGCCGAGCGCGACGAACTGGGCCAGGCCGTTAACCGCCTCCGCGGCTCGATCGGCACGCTCAACCGCGAAGGGCGCCAGCGGCTGCTCGCCGCGTTCGAGGCGGTCAACGGCCATTTCCGGCGCCTGTTCGCAACGCTGTTCGACGGCGGCGCCGCGCATCTCGAGCTTGTCGATTCGGACGATCCGCTCGAAGCCGGCCTCGAGATCATGGCGCAGCCACCCGGCAAGCGCCTCCAGTCGCTCACGCTGCTGTCCGGCGGCGAACAGGCGCTGACCGCGGTCGCGCTGATCTTCGGGCTGTTCCTGACCAACCCGGCGCCGATCTGCGTGCTGGACGAGGTCGACGCGCCGCTCGACGACGCCAATATCGAACGCTTCTGCGACCTGCTCGACCGGATGGCGACCGACACCGACACGCGCTATCTCGTCGTCACGCACAACGCGGTGACGATGAGTCGGATGCACCGATTGTTCGGCGTGACGATGATCGAACGCGGCGTCAGCCGGCTCGTCTCGGTCGATCTACGCGCCGCGGAAAACTTGCTCGCGGCGGAATGACGAGTCGCCGCCGGTGCGGTATATCGGGGCCATGTTCCTCGACGAATCGAGCATCTGGCCGCGCAAGGACGACCTGCCGCCGCGCAAGCCGCCCTTTCGCCACGAAAAGGCGCTGACTCGCCTGCTGCTCGGCTACGCGCTGGTCCTGTTGCTGCTGCCGATCAGCCTCGGCAGCTTCGCCGACCTGATCCGCTATCTCGCTGAGATTCTTGGCTGACGCGCAATCGCGTTCCCTTCATCCGTTCGTGCCGAGTAGGGACCAAGTAGGCTCGAAGAGCCGTATCGAGGGCTCGTATCGAAGCACAGGTTCCGCGCGCCAACCTGTCCTTCGATACGCCGCCTCGACAAGCTCGGCGGCTACTCGGGACGAACGGAGAAGTGCGGATCGATCCGGGGTCATCACGCGGCACGCACCCAATGCCCGCCGCGCGCGTTGGATCGCGACGATACCGGATACTGACCAAGATCAATCGACAGCGGCGTCGCGGGAACGTAGGAAGAACGCATGGCGCAGCTCGACACCCGCGAAAAGCTGGAAATCCTGGCCGATGCCGCGAAATACGACGCGTCCTGCGCTTCGTCGGGCACCGCCAAGCGCAATTCCAAGGACGGCAAGGGGCTCGGCTCGACCGAGGGCATGGGCATCTGCCACGCCTATGCGCCCG
The DNA here is from genome assembly GCF_036663615.1 of Sphingomonas rhamnosi. Taxonomy (NCBI): domain Bacteria; kingdom Pseudomonadati; phylum Pseudomonadota; class Alphaproteobacteria; order Sphingomonadales; family Sphingomonadaceae; genus Sphingomonas; species Sphingomonas rhamnosi. The sequence goes on along the minus strand of NZ_JAXOJJ010000003.1, from coordinate 174,272 downwards.
ACGGCCGCTGCATCAGCCTGCTGAAGATCCTGCTGACCAACAGCTGCATCTTCGACTGCCATTACTGCATCAATCGCAAGAGCTCGAACGTTCGCCGCGCGCGCTTCACCGCGAAGGAGGTCGTCGACCTGACGATCGCCTTCTACAAGCGCAACTATATCGAGGGTCTGTTCCTGAGCTCGGGGATCATCGCCTCGTCCAACTATACGATGGAGCAGATGGTCGAGGTCGCGCGCAGCTTGCGCGAGGATCACCATTTCCGCGGCTACATCCACCTGAAGACGATCCCCGACGCCGATCCCGAGCTGGTCCATCAGGCAGGGCTCTATGCCGATCGGCTGTCGATCAACGTCGAGCTCCCGACCGTCGGCGGCCTGAAGCGGCTCGCCCCCGAAAAGGACGGCGTGCGGATCGAAACCGCGATGGCCGAGGTGAAGGCGTCGATCGTCGACGGCAAGGACGCCAAGGCCAAGTACAAGTCCGCGCCGCGTTATGCCCCCGCCGGCCAGTCGACGCAGATGATCGTCGGCGCCGATGCCGCGACCGACGGCGACATCGTCACCAAGGCCTCGACGCTCTACGATCGGTTCGGCCTCCGCCGCGTCTATTACTCGGCGTTCAGTCCGATCCCCGACGCCAGCACCGTGCTGCCACTGCAGCGGCCGCCGCTGATGCGCGAACACCGGCTCTACCAGTCCGACTGGCTGATGCGCTTCTACGAATTCTCACCCGCCGAGGTCGTCGCCGCGGCGGACGATGCGACGGGCATGCTGCCGCTCGACATCGACCCGAAGCTCGCCTGGGCGCTGAAATTCCGCGGCTCATTCCCGGTCGACGTCAACCGCGCCCCGCGCGAGCTGCTGCTGCGCGTACCGGGGCTGGGGGTGAAGGCGGTCAACGGCATCCTAACGAGCCGGCGGTGGCGTAAACTACACCTCGCCGACATCGCGCGGCTGACGGTGTCGGTGGCGAAGCTGCGTCCGTTCATCATCGCGGAGGACTGGCGCCCAGTGGTGCTGGCCGACGTCGCCGACCTCCGGCCACTGATCGCGCCGAAACCCAAGCCGAAACAGATGGAAATGTTCGCGTGATGCTCTTGCAGTCCTCCCCGGTACGGGGAGGGGGACCAGCGCAGCTGGTGGAGGGGGCGTTCGGCATGCGGTGCACTGCGGGGCGAGCCCCCTCCACCCCGCCGCTGCGCGTTGCGGTCCCCCTCCCCGCGCCGGGGAGGATTTGATGCACCGCGTAACCCTCAGCGAACCCGACGATTTCGACGGCTGGCGCGACGCCGCGCGCGGCCTCATTGCGTCCGACACCCCTCCAGACGACGTTGTCTGGCAGGTCGGCGACGCGCCCGTCGATCTGTTCGCCACCACCGCCGAGCCCGTGCTCGCCCCGGCACCCGGCATGATGTCGGTCCCCCGCGCCTTCATCGACCTCGCCCGCAGCGCGATCCTGTCCAGCGATCCCGAACGCTTCGCGCTGCTCTACACCTTGCTTGCCCGCCTGCGCCGCGAACCCAAATTGATCGAGGATCGCGCCGACCCGCTGGTCCGCCGGCTCGACCGCATCGCCAAGGACGTCCGCCGCGACGTCCACAAGATGCGCGCCTTCCTCCGCTTCCGCGAAGTCGACGACGACGGTACCCCCCGCTTCGTCGCCTGGTTCGAACCCGATCACCACATCGTCCGCGCCAACGCCGCGTTCTTCGTCAACCGCTTCGCGAGCATGCGCTGGTCGATCCTGACGCCCGAGGTGTCGATCCACTGGGACGGCAAGGCGCTGTCCGAAGGCCCCGGTGCGAGCAAGGCCGACGCCCCCGACGGCGACCCGACCGAGGAGGTGTGGAAGACCTATTACGCCAGCACCTTCAACCCGGCGCGCGTAAAGATCGGCGCGATGCTGAAGGAAATGCCCAAGAAATACTGGAAGAACATGCCCGAAACCGCGCTCGTGCCCGGGATGCTCGCGGCGGCGCAGGCGCGCGAGTCGGGCATGATCACCAAATCGCGGCACCATATTGGCGGCAACAGCCTGATCGCCTGGGAAGCGCTGCGCGACGAAGCCGCCGGCTGCACCCGCTGCCCGCTCTACAAGCCCGCGACGCAGACGGTGTTCGGCGAAGGCCCGGTCGATGCCCCACTGATGTTCGTCGGCGAACAGCCCGGCGACCAGGAGGACGTCGCCGGACGCCCATTCGTCGGTCCGGCCGGACAGATGTTCGACAAGGCGATGGCGGAAGCCGGCGTCGACCGCGCCAGGGCGTACGTCACCAACGCGGTAAAGCACTTCAAGTTCGAGCAGCGCGGCAAGCGCCGCATCCATTCGTCGCCCGCCGCCGGCGAGATCGACGCGTGCAGATGGTGGGTCGAGCAGGAACAGATGCTCGTCCGGCCCAAGGTGACGGTGGCGCTGGGTGCCACCGCCGCGCGGTCGCTGTTCGGCAAGGTCATGGCGATCGGCAAGAACCGCAGTCGCGCGCTGGAACTGCCGGGCGGCGGGGAAGCGTGGATCACCGTCCACCCGAGCTATCTGCTGCGCCTCCCCGACCCGGTACTCGCGAAAGAGGAATATGCGCGGTTCGTCGAGGATTTGCGCACAGTAGGCGCCCGCCTCTAAATCCTCCCCGGCACGGGGAGGGGGACCAGCGCAGCGGGTGGAGGGGGTGCACGGCAAACGCAGCGCTTGCAGAAATCCCCCTCCACCACGCCTGCGGCGCGGTCCCCCTCCCCGTGCCGGGGAGGATTTACGGTAGGATTACATCGACCCCGGCTCGGGCCCCAACCGACCGCCCGCATCGTCCATCGCATCGATCGCCGCGATATCCTCGTCGTCCAGCGTCAAATCCAGCGCCGCGAAATTGTCGCTGAGATGCTCGGCATCCGACGCCTTCGGGATCACCGACAACCCCAGCGCCAGATGCCACGCCAAGATCACCTGCGCGGCACTCCGGCCATGCTTGTGAGCGATGCCGGTAATCCGCTCGTCGGTCAGCAGCGTCTTGCCCTGCCCCAGCGGGCTCCAGCTCTGCGTCACGATACCGTGCGCCGCATGATAGTCTCGCGCCGCACGTTGCTGGAAATTGGGGTGCAGCTCGATCTGGTTCACCACCGGCGTCACGCCCGTCGCCGCGACGATCGCGTCGATATGCTCGGGCAGGAAATTCGACACGCCGATCGACCGCGTCTTGCCTGCGTCGCGCAGCGCGATCATCGCCTGCCACGCCTCGACATATTGCCCCTGCCCCGGCGCCGGCCAGTGCATTAGATACAGGTCGACCGCGTCGAGTCCGAGTAGGGCAAGGCTCTCGTCCAGCGCCGCGGCGGCATCGCCTTGCCGGTCGTTCCACAGCTTGGTGGTGATGAACGCACCGCCATCCTCGTAGGATTCGCCCTTGTAGCCGTCACCGACACCGCGCTCGTTCTCGTAGATCGCGGCGGTATCGACCAGGCGGAATCCGATATCGAGCCCCTTGCGAACGATCGCCGCCGCCTGGCTGTCGGGGATCTGCCACGTACCCATGCCGAGCTGGGGCATGGTGCGGCCGTCATTGAGTGTGAGATCTGTCATCCCTGCTCAACCGCCCGCCCCCGTCGCGGTTCCGATTGACCCGCCGCGCGGCTTGCCCCAGATCGCGGCCCCATGTTCGAAAAGATCCTCGCCGTCCTGGCCACCTTCACCATCTGGGTGATCTCGTCCGGCGGCTATGTCGGAATCGCCGTGCTGATGGCGATCGAGAGCGCGTGCATTCCGCTGCCGTCCGAGATCATCATGCCGTTCGCGGGCTATCTCGTCTCGACCGGCCGGTTCGACCTGTACCTCGCCGCGACCGCGGGCGCGATCGGGTGCAATCTCGGCTCGATCGTCGCCTATGAGGTCGGCAAGCGCGGCGGACGCCCGATGGCCGAGCGCTGGGGCCGCTATGTCCTGATCGGGCCGGGCGAGCTCGACACCGCGGACCGGTTCTTCGCGCGCTGGGGCTCGGCCGCGGTGCTGATCGGGCGGTTGCTTCCGGTCATCCGCTCGTTCATCGCCTTCCCCGCCGGGGTCGCGCGGATGAAGCTGGTGCCGTTTCACCTCTACACCTTCATCGGATCGTGGCCGTGGTGCTTCGGCCTTGCCTGGGTCGGCATGAAGCTCGGCGACAAATGGGACAGCGACCCGCGCGTCAAGGCCGCGTTCCACTCCGCCGACCTGCTGATCGGCGTGGTCCTGATCGCGCTGGTAGGGTTCTACATCTGGCACCGCGTGCGGGGTCTGAAGCGCCGCTAACGCCCCCTGCCCTCACCTTCTCCGTTCGTGCTGAGTTGAGACTGAGTAGCCCCGCAGGGGCGTATCGAAGGCTCGTATCGAAGCGCAGGTTCCGCGCGCTACCTGTCCTTCGATACGCCGCTTCGACTAGCTCAGCAGCTACTCAGGACGAACGGGCGAGGCTCCGATACCCCGGCCGCAGCGGCAATCCCGACAGACCCACCGTCCGCTTCTGCGCCAGCGTCTGGAAATCGCACAGCACCCCGCGCCAGAAGCCGGTGCACGACAGCGCCAGATACAACAGCCACAACCGCGTCCGCGTCAGCCCGACCTCGGCGATCGCAGCGTCGCGGTTCGCGTACAACGCCTCGCTCCACGCCTTCAGCGAGCGGTAGTAATGCTCGCGCATACTCTCGACGTCGATCACCTCGAAACCGTGGCGTTCGAGGTTGGTGGCGGTCATGCCGACATAATCGAGTTCGCCGCCCGGGAAGATATAGCGGTTGATCACCGCCATATACGCGGTCCGCTTACGGAATGTGCTGAGGTCCTTGGTCGCGCGCCGCGTGGTCGCCTGATGCAGGTACAGCCCGTGGTCGCTGAGCAACCGGTGCATCTGTTCGAAATGCCGGTCATGATTGTCGATCCCGACATGCTCGAACATCCCGATCTGCGCGATCTTGCCATACGCGCCCGGCGTCTCGATCGTGCGATAGTCGCGCAGTTCGATCGTCACCCGGTCGCCAAGCCCGCGCGACGCCACCCGCGCCTGTGCCAGGTCATGCTGCTCCTGCGACAGCGTGACGCCGTGCACGGTCGCGCCGAAGACCTCCGCTGCGTGACAGCCAAGGCCGCCCCAGCCGCAGCCGAGATCAAGCATCCGGTCCCCCGGCACCAGATCGAGCTTGCGGCAGATCAGGTCCATCTTGGCGCGCTGCGCCTCGGCCAGGCTCGTGTCCGCGCTGGCGAACACCCCGGCCGAATATTGCATCTCCGGATCGAGGAACAGCGCGTAGAAGGCGTTCGACACGTCATAGTGGAACTGGATCATCGCGGTGTCGTCGCGGTCCCGGCCGAACAGTGCACCGACCCGTTCCCCGAAACCGAGCGCGCCGGATTTGCGGTCGGTCTCGAACAGGAACGGCCAGGCCGCCTTCATCATCACCCTACGATCGATGGCGCGAACAAGTCGTACCGCGCGGAGATGCTCCCATCGCCCAAGCGCTTCGAGCGGACTGCCGCCGCGTATGTCGAACCCGCCGGCGATGTACACCTCGACCAGCGTCATAAACTTCGGCGATCGTACCAGCCGACCGACCGCAGCGGGCGAGGTGACGGCGATGCGGATATCGTCGCGCGCGTTCGGCCCCAGAGGCAGCACCTCGCCGTTCCACAATTCGACGCTGACATCGGCCTGCAGATGCTCGGCGATATGCGCGACAATCGTCCGAGCGTTCGCAAGCAGATCGGCCATGATCACCCCCGGCGGCGATGCTCGCAGCCAAGTGGTGCAAACGCAACGGCAAGTGTTAGCCGACGACGCGTCGCGCCTGGGCCTGCGCGCTGGCGAGATGATGCGCATGCGTGATCGCCACCGCCAGCGCATCCGCCGCGTCGGGGCCGGCAAGCTTGGTACCGGGTAGCAGCACGCCCATCATCGCCTGGATCTGCCGCTTTTCCGCGCCGCCCGATCCCACCACCGCCTTCTTGACGGTCGAGGGGTGATATTCTCCGATATGCAGCCCGGCGCCCGCCGCGGCGAGCAGAACGACGCCGCGCGCCTGGCCCAGCTTCAGCGTCGACTGCGCGTTGGTGTTGCCGAGCACTTCCTCGACTGCCGCGCCATCGGGCCGCTCGGCGCGGATCACGTCGATCAGCGCGGAATACAGCGCGGTCAGCCGCCGCGGCAGCGCCATCGACGGATCGGTGCGAATCTGGCCGTTGCCGATATGGCTGAGGCGGTTCCCTTCGGCGCGGATGACGCCCCATCCGGTGGTGCCGAGCCCGGGGTCGAGGCCGAGGATGATCATGACTGTTCCCCCGCCCGCTCGCGGGAGGGGGTTGGGGGGTAGGCTGCCGGCCGGGTCCAAGCGGACCGCAGGGGGAAAGCGTCAGCCCACCCCCGGCCCCTCCCGCAAGCGGGAGGGGAGCTGATCACGAAAGCTTCTCCATCACTTCGTCCGAGACCTCGTAATTACCCCACACCGTCTGGACGTCGTCGTCGTCATCCAGCGCGTCGATCAGCTTGAACAGCGTTTCCGCATCGCCTTCGTTGACGTCGACCATCACCTGCGGGCGCCACGCCAGCTTGGCACCTTCGGCCTCGCCCAGCTTGGCTTCGAGCGCCTTGGCCACCTCGTGCAGGTCGCCGACCGCGGTCCAGATCTCGTGGCCGTCGTCGCTCGACGTCACGTCCTCGGCGCCGGCATCCAGCGCCGCCTCGAACACCGCCTCGGCATCGCCCGCGCTCGCCGGATACGAGATCAGCCCGACACGGTCGAACGCGTGGCTCACCGAGCCACTCGCACCCAGATTGCCGCCGTTCTTGGCGACCGCGACGCGCACGTTGGTCGCGGTGCGGTTGCGGTTGTCGGTCAGCGCCTCGATGATCAGCGACACGCCGCCGGGGCCGAACCCCTCGTAGCGGATCTCCTCATAGGTTTCCGCATCGCCGCGGGCCGCCTTGTCGATCGAGCGCTGGATGTTGTCCTTGGGGAGCGACGCCTGCTTCGCCGCGGTCACCGCGGCGCGCAGCCGCGGGTTCATGTCGGGATCGGGCAAGCCCATCTTGGCCGCGACGGTGATTTCGCGGCTGAGCTTGGAAAACAGCGAGCTGCGCTTCTTATCCTGCGCACCTTTGCGGTGCATGATGTTCTTGAATTTGGAATGGCCTGCCATCGGTGCCTCTTTGTCTGATGCAGGCGCTGTAGGCCGTGGCCGCGGATTTCACCAGACCAGCGAATTGCGCGCGGAGACAACTCGCCGCTTGCCGCAAGGCCGCCCGACCTGCCAAACGCACCGCCATGACGGTACGCGTAGACATGGGGACCGACGGCAGTGGCGCCGCCGTGTCCATGGACCTCGAGGAACTGCTCGCCACCCGCTTGCTGGTGCAGGGCAATTCGGGGTCGGGCAAGTCGCATCTGCTGCGCCGGCTGCTCGAACGATCGGCCGGCCAGGTGCAGCAGATCGTGATCGATCCCGAGGGCGATTTCGTGACGCTCGCCGGCCCCCACGGCCATGTCGTGATCGAGGCGGGCGACTATAGCGAACGCGAGATCGCGCGCATCGCCACCCGGCTGCGCGAACATCGCACGTCCGCGGTGCTCAGCCTGGAGGGACTCGAGGTCGAGGGCCAGATGCGCTGTGCCGCGTCGTTCCTGTCCGCGCTGTTCGATGCGCCGCGCGAACATTGGTATCCGGTGCTGGTGGTGGTCGACGAAGCGCAGATGTTTGCGCCCGTTACCGGCGGCGAGGTGTCCGAAGAGGTGCGCCGCGCGTCGCTGGCGGCGATGACCAACCTGATGTGCCGCGGGCGCAAGCGCGGTCTGGCCGGCGTCATCGCGACGCAGCGGTTGGCCAAGCTTGCCAAGAACGTCGCCGCCGAAGCATCGAACTTCCTGATGGGCCGCACCTTTCTCGACATCGACATGGCGCGCGCCGCCGACCTGCTCGGCATGGAACGCCGCCAGGCCGAGGCGATCCGCGACCTGCAGCGCGGCACCTTCATGGCGCTCGGCCCCGCGGTCTCCAGGCGGCCGATCACGGTCAGGATCGGCGACGTCGAGACGTCCGCGCGCAGCGGTAGCCCCAAGCTCACCCCGCTGCCCAGCGCCGCGCCGATGGACTTGGCGGACCTGTTGTCCGAACCCGTCGTCGACGCGCCCGAACTCGGGTTGCTGTTCGATTCGCGGCCGCGCCGCGTGCCCGCCGAGGAACTGCTCGACGGCATCGCCCGCGAACCCGAACCGCGCACCGCCGCACCGCCGCCGCCCGAGAAGAGCGACGACGAGGTCGAGGCGATCTATGCCGACGTGTTCCGCGCGATCGTCGCCGACGCCGAATCGTCGCTGCGCCCGCCATCGGTGCTGTTCCAGGATTTCCAGGTGCGGTGCCGGATGGCTGGCCTCGCCAAGCCGCCGCTCGACCTGCCGGGCTTCGTCCGCCGCCTCAGCTGCGCGCGCGCCGGAATCTTCGACATGACCGACGAGGCCTGGACCGCGGCGCTCGACGTGGCGAGCGGCCTGCCCGACGACATGCTCGGCGCATTCCTGCTCGTTGCGCGCGCCGCGCGCGAAGGCGAGCCGTGCCCGTCGGACGCGCGCATCGCCGCGACCTACGGCACCAGTTCGATCGGCCGGGTCAAACGCCTGATCACCTATATCGAAAGCCGTGACCTGATCGTCTGCCGCACCGATCTGGCGGGCAAGCGCTCGATCACGATTCCGGGGCTTGGCTGGACCACGCAACCGGCGGAAGCGGCCTAGGCCCCTACCCCCGGATCGGCGTGAACTGCGCCGACACGAACTGCCACACGCCGCCGACCTTCCGCGCGACGAACCCGGCGCGCAGTGCGCGCGTCTGCATCTGTCCGTCCTTGCCGGGCATCGTGTAGGCGATCCGCATCGTCACGATGCCGGTGCCGCCCGCGGGCCGTGCCACGGTCTCGGTGATGGTAGTCGACGGCGCGGTCACCGTCTTGTCCACGGCATAGAAGCCGATCACCTGCTCGCGCGAATCGACCTCGCCGATCGGCGACACTTCCTGATAGTCCGGCGCCATCATCGCGGTCATCGCCGCCTGATCGAACGCGTTGCGCACGCGGACGAAGCTCTCGGCGCGCTGCGCCAGCACCTGCGCATCAGTATCCGCCGCCGTCGCCGGCGCACCGATCGCCAGTATAATCGCGAGCCCCATCAACCGCATATCACCACCCCTGTTGCAGTGTATTACGACAGAAATACACGCGAGATACGCCGCAAGCAACAGGCAGCCGCTTCCGTCAGAACAGGAGCACGAACGCCATCCCGAGCAGGATCCCGGCTTGCATCATCACGATCAGCTCAAGCTGCGTGCCGAACGGCTGCTTGCGTGTCTTGTGCCGGTAATGCTGGCGTGCCCACAGCGCACCCGGGCTGCCGCCGATCGCGGCGAGCCACAGCAACGTCGATTCGCGGATCCGGCGGCCGCCCTCGACCGCGAGCTGCTTGTCGCGCCCGAATGTGAGCACGGTCGCCAGGTTAACGATCAGGAATGCAAGCGCCGCCGGGATCATGGTGGCAGGTGACCCGGCGGCGGTTAACGAACGCCTAAGCTCAGATCATGCCCAACGCCTGGAGGTACACTTCGAGGATCGCTTCCTCCTCCTGATATTCTTCCTTCTTCTTCTTGCGGATCGACAGGATCTTGCGGATCGCCTTGGGGTCGTAGCCGCGGCCCTTGGCCTCGGCCATCACGTCCTTGATGTCGTCCGAAATGCCCTTCTTCTCCTCTTCGAGCCGCTCAGCGCGCTCGATCAGCAGGCGTAGTTCGTCCGCGGCGACCGCGCCGCCGCCCATGCCGTGTTGGCGTTCGTCCGTCATGATATCCCCATTCGCTCAAGAAAAAGACCGCCGCAGCGCGATCGGCGTCCAAGGGACTACCGGTGAATCGCGCCGCGAGCAGGTGCGGCGTCGCGTCTAGGCGGTAACCTTGGCCGGCTCAACTGCGTTCAACGCGACGCTGGCGCGCATCCGGTCGAGCTGTTCCGGGGTCGCGCTCGCCTGGTTCTGCGCCTTCCACTGCGCATAGGGCATGCCGTACACGGTTTCGCGCGCGGCCTCCTTGTCCATGCCGCCTGCCTCCTCGACCCAGTCCGAGAGGCAGTTGCGGCAGAAGCCGGCCAGTCCCATCAGGTCGATATTCTGCGCATCGCCGCGATGGCGCAGGTGACGCACCAGCCGGCGAAAGGCTGCGGCCGCTACGGCATCGTCGAGTTCGTCCAGCCGGTCCATTTCGGTGTCTCCATGGTTGATCGGGCGGAGATAGGGGTTAAGGCGACAACCGGCAAAGCCCAGGAGTGCTGAATGACAAAGGCGATATCGCCCCGCCCGCGCAAAGTCCGCGTCCTCGCGACGCTGGGCCCCGCGAGCAATACCCCGGAGATGATCGCTACTCTGTTCGAGGCGGGCGCGGACGCGTTCCGCATCAACATGAGCCATGGCGACCAGCAATCGAAGGTCGCGGTGATCCAGGCGATCCGCGCGATGGAGGCCGAGTTCGGCCGCCCGACGACGATCCTCGCCGATCTCCAGGGCCCGAAGCTGCGCGTCGGCAAGTTCGCCGCCGGCAAGGTCGAGCTGAAGACCGGTTCGACGTTCCTGCTCGATCGCGACCCGACGCCGGGCGACGCGACCCGCGTCGAACTGCCTCACCCCGAGATCTTCGAAGGGATCGAGACCGGTGCCCGCCTGCTGCTTGACGACGGCAAGCTGGTCCTACGCGTCACCGATCACGGCCCTGCACAGATCGAGACGGTCGTCGTGGTCGGCGGGATGCTGTCGAACAGCAAGGGCCTGAACGTCCCCGACGTCGTGCTGCCGATGGCGGCGCTGACCGCAAAGGACATCAGCGATCTCGCCTTCGCGGTCGACCAGGGCGTCGACTGGATCGCGCTGTCGTTCGTCCAGCGTCCCGAAGACCTGTGGGAGGCCCGGAAACTGATCGGCGGCAAGGCCGCGCTGCTTGCCAAGATCGAAAAGCCCGCCGCCATCGAACGGCTGGTTGAGATCGTCGAGGCGTGTGACGGCGTGATGGTCGCGCGCGGCGATCTGGGCGTCGAAATGCCTCCCGAGGCGGTGCCGCCGCTGCAGAAGCGCATCGTCGAGGTCTCGCGCCGGCTCGGCCGCCCGGTGGTGGTCGCGACGCAGATGCTCGAATCGATGATCACCTCGCCGTCGCCGACGCGTGCGGAAGTCTCCGACGTCGCCACCGCGATCTATGACGGCGCCGACGCGATCATGCTGTCGGCAGAAAGCGCGGCGGGCGACTGGCCGGTCGAATCGGTCGCGATGATGAACGCGATCGGCGTCTCGGTGGAGGGCGATCCCGAGCATGGCGACCGGATGCACTTCACCGTGATGAAGCCCGATCCGACGACCGCCGACGCGCTCGCCGAGGCGGCGAAGAACATCGCGGCGACGGTCGATGCGGTGGCGATCATCTGCTTCACCACCTCGGGCTCGACCGCACGCCGGATCGCGCGCGAGCGGCCGGGCGTGCCGTTGCTGGTTCTGACCCCGAGCCTCGATACCGCGCGGCGCCTGGGCCTGCTCTGGGGCACGCACGCGGTCCACACCCGCGACGTCGAATCGTTCGAGGACATGGTCGGCAAGTCGAAGCGGATGGCGCTGCGGCACAACATGGCCAAGGCCGGCGACCGCGTCGTCGTTATGGCCGGCGTTCCGTTCCGCACGCCCGGGTCGACCAACGTGCTCCACGTGGTACGGATCGTCGGGGATGAGTTGAGCGGGCGGAAATAAGCTCGCTACCACCCCGGAGAAGGCCGGGACCCAATTGGGAAACAGCTGTGACGACGGGCACCGCTCCGTTACATCGACCTTGCCAATTGGGCCCCGGCCTTCGCCGGGGTGGTCGTTATTCTAAACGGTAGGGGCACCGCATGACGCTACGCGAAAAACTCGGCTGGGGCGCCCTCGGCGTGCTCGCGGCCTGCGCGCTGGCGGTCATCGCCTTCGTCCGCGGCGAGCATGTCAACGCGCTGTGGATCGTCGCCGCGTCGGTCTCGATCAACCTCATCGCCTACCGCTTCTATGCGCGCTACATCGCACGCAACGTGATGCAGCTTGACGCGTCGCGCCCCACCCCGGCGATCCGCCGCGCCGACGGCCTGGATTACGTCGCGACCGACCGCAACGTCCTGTTCGGCCACCATTTCGCCGCGATCGCCGGTGCCGGCCCGCTGGTCGGCCCGGTGCTCGCCGCCCAAATGGGCTACCTGCCCGGCACGCTCTGGATCCTCGCCGGCGTCGTGCTCGCGGGCGCGGTGCAGGACTTCATGGTGCTGTTCATCTCGATGCGGCGCGACGGGCGGTCGCTCGGCGAACTGATCCGCATGGAGATGGGCGCGGTCCCCGGCGTGATCGCGCTGATCGGCGCGTTCGCGATCATGGTGATCATCCTCGCGGTGCTCGCGCTGATCGTCGTCCGTGCGCTCGCCGGCAGCCCCTGGGGGTTGTTCACCGTCGCCGCGACGATCCCGCTCGCCTTCGCGATGGGAATCTACACGCGCTGGATCCGCCCCGGTAAGGTCGGCGAAGTCTCGGTCCTCGGCGTCATCGGGCTGCTGCTCGCGATCGTCTATGGCGGCAGCGTCGCCGCCTCGCCGGTCTGGGGCCCGATCTTCACGCTGACCCCGGTGCAGCTCTGCGTGCTGATGGTCGGTTACGGCGCGGTCGCCTCGGTCCTTCCCGTCTGGCTGCTGCTCGCGCCGCGCGACTATCTGTCGACCTTCCTCAAGATCGGCGCGATCGTCGCGCTCGCGATCGGCATCGCGATCGTCGCGCCGCCCTTGCGCATGCCGGCGGTGACCCCGTTCATCGACGGCACCGGCCCGGTCTGGTCGGGCGGGCTGTTCCCGTTCCTGTTCATCACGATCGCGTGCGGCGCGGTATCCGGCTTCCACGCGCTGATCGCCAGCGGCACCACGCCCAAGCTCATCGCCGCCGAAACCGACGCGCCGTTCGTCGGCTATGGTGCGATGCTGATGGAGAGCTTCGTCGCGATCATGGCGCTGGTCGGCGCGACGATCCTCGATCCCGGCCTCTATTTCGCGATGAACAGCCCCGCCGCGGTGGTCGGCACCGACGCCGTCTCGGCCGCCGCCGCGGTCAGCAAGATGGGCTTCCTGATCGCCCCCGACGCGCTGACCCAGGCCGCCAGGGACGTCGGCGAGGCGACGATCATCAGCCGCACCGGCGGCGCCCCCACGCTGGCGGTGGCGATGGCGGAGATCTTCTCCAACGTCGTCGGCGGCCCGGCGATGAAGGCGTTCTGGTATCATTTCGCGATCCTGTTCGAGGCGTTGTTCATCCTCACCGCGGTCGACGCCGGCACGCGCGCCGGGCGGTTCATGCTGCAGGACCTGATCGGGTTGGTGGTGCCGTCGTTCCGCAACGCCTCGGCGATCGTCCCCGGCATCATCGCGACCGCGCTGTGCGTCATTGCCTGGGGCTTCTTCCTCTATCAGGGCGTCACCGATCCCTTGGGCGGCGTGAACACGCTCTGGCCGCTGTTCGGCATCTCGAACCAGATGCTCGCCGCCGTCGCGCTGGTTCTGGCGACCGTCGTGCTGTTCCGCATGAAGCGCCAGCGCTACGCCTGGGTCACGATCCTGCCCGCCGCCTGGCTGTGCCTGTGCACGATCACCGCCGGGCTGCTGAAGCTCTTCTCCAGCGACGTGAAGGTCGGCTTCCTCGCGCATGCGAGCAAGTTCGGCGACGCGGCGGCGCGGGGCGAGATCCTCGCGCCGGCCAAGACGATGGCCGAGATGCACCGCATCGTCTTCAACGACCGCATCGACGCCGCGCTGATCGCGCTGTTCCTCGGCGTGGTGGTGTCGATCCTGGTCTTCGGCATCCGCACCTGCCTCGCCGCGCTGAAGATCGATCGCCCGACGGTCAGCGAAGTGCCGCCGCATCTGGTCGCGGCCGAATGACGATCCTGGCCCGCCTCCGCGAAACCGCGCTGCTGATGGTCGGCGTGCCGAGCTACACGGCGTACCGCGCGCACATGGCCGAACGGCACCCCGACCACGCCCCGATGGACGAACGCACCTTCTTCCGCGACCGCCAACAGGCGCGCTACGGCGGCAAGGGCGGCGGGCGGTGTTGCTAACTTGCGTCACCCCGGGCTCGACCCGGGGTCCCGCTTCTTCCCGCGATCAGTAAGCGGGACCCCGGCTCAAGGCCGGGGTGACGGGGTCTGGTCTTCTGTCGCCGCATACCGCCGCGCGATCACCGCGCACGCGATCAGCTGGATCTGGTGGAACAGCATCACCGGCAACAGGATCACCCCGACCTGCGCCGCGGGGAACAGCACCCCCGCCATCGGCACACCCGACGCCAAGCTCTTCTTCGACCCGCAGAATTGCAGCACGATCGCATCGTCGCGCGGCAGCTTCATCAGTTTCGCCACCGCCAGCGTCAGCCCCAGCACGAACGCGAGCAGCACGCAGCACAGCACACCGATCAAAATCAGATCGCCCGCCGACAAGCGGTGCCACAGCCCCTCGACCACCGCCGCGCCGAACGCGCTGTACACGACCAGCAGGATCGACCCGCGGTCGACGATGGTCAGCATCGCCTTCTGTCGCGTCACCCAGGCGCCGATCCACGGCCGCAGCAGATGCCCGACGACGAACGGTACCAGCAGTTGCAGCACGATCGCCTCGACGCTCTCGATCGACACCCCGCCCGACCCCGATGTCGTCATCAGCAGCGCGACGAGCGCCGGCGTCACGATGATCCCGAGCAGGTTCGAAAACGACGCGCTGCACACCGCCGCCGCGACGTTCCCGCGCGCGATCGCGGTGAACGCGATCGACGACTGCACGGTCGAGGGCAGCAGGGTCAGGAACAACAGGCCGGCAGCAAGCGGCCCGTTGACGAACGGCAACGCCTGCAAGCCCAGCCCGAGCAACGGGAACACGACGAACGTCACCGCGAGCACCGCCAGATGCAGCCGCCAGTTGCGCAGCCCCGCGACGATCGCTTCGCGCGACAGCTTGGCGCCGTGCAGGAAGAACAGCAGCACGATCGCGATGTCCGCGGCATAGCTCGCCACGATCGCCCAGTTCCCCCGCGCAGGGAGGATGCTGGCGAGCACGACCGTGCCGAGCAACATAAGGATAAACGGCTCGAATACCGCCAGGAACCGTTTGATCATGGAGCCTTCTTTCGTCACCCCGGCCTTGAGCCGGGGTCCCGCTGCTTCACCCGCGCGATAAGCGGGACCCCGGCTCAAGGCCGGGGTGACGGGATGTCAGACGGCCGCCTTCACATAGGCATCGAGCTTGGCCAAGTGCCCGGTCAACGTCTCGTCATCCAGGAAGCTCCCGAGGAAACTGTTGCGCGCCAACGTCACCACCTGCTCGCGCGACAGATTCCGCGCCGCTGCTGTCGCCCTGAAATTCTCACCGATATACCCCCCGAAATAGGCCGGATCATCCGAATGGATCGTCGCGCGCAGCCCGAGATCCAGCATCCGGTCGATCGGATGATCCTCCAGCCGCTCGACGTTGCGCAGCGCGACGTTCGACAACGGGCACACCGTCAGCGTCATCGCATCGCGCGCCAAGCGGGCGACCAACCCCGGATCCTCGAGCGCGCGGTTGCCGTGATCGATCCGGTCGACGTGAAGCAGGTCGAGCGCCTCGTGGACATATTCCGGCGGCCCCTCTTCCCCCGCATGCGCGCACAGCATCAGCCCGGCATCGCCAGCGGCGGCGAACACCCGCGCGAACTTCGACGGCGGATTGCCGACCTCGGACGAATCGAGCCCCACCCCGATCAGCCGGTCGAGCCAGGGTTCGGCCTGCGCGAACGTCTCGAACGCGTCCTCCTCGGGCAGGTGTCGCAGGAAGCTCATGATCAGCCCGACGCTCATGCCGTGCCTGGCCTTGGCCTCCTCGATCCCCGCGAACAGCCCGCTCGCCACCACGTCGAACGGGATGCCGCGATGCGTATGCGTCTGCGGATCGAAGAATATCTCGGCATGCACCACGCCGTCCTGCGCGACCCGGTCGAAATAGGCGACCGCCAGATCGCGGAAATCCTCCTCGGTCTTCAGCACCGCGGCGCCGGCGTAATAGATGTCGAGGAAAGTCTGCAGATTGGTGAAGCTGTACGCCGCGCGCACATCCTCGACGCTGGCGAACGGGATCGAAACCTTGTTGCGCGCGGCCAGCGCGAACATCAGCTCGGGCTCCAGGCTGCCCTCGATATGCAGGTGCAACTCGGCCTTGGGCAGGTTGGTGATGAAGTCGTTCGTCATGGCTAGTCCTGTCGGCAATGGCGCGGTTGCCAGCAATATAGGTTCGCGACCTTCGTCGGTCGTCCACAAAATCCGCCGCGCGACACCGTTGCATGTCGCCGCGACCTTGCTACGCCGGGCCCAGACGCAACCGGGAGGACGCGAACATGCCTATAGGATTGGTCGCGCTGCTCGACGACATCGCCGGAATCACCAAGCTCGCCGCCGCCAGCCTCGACGACGTCGCCGCCGCCGCCGGCAAGGCGGGCAGCAAGGCGATGGGCGTGGTGGTCGACGACGCCGCGGTGACGCCGCGCTACATGACGGGCTTCTCGCCCAAGCGCGAACTGCCGATGATCTGGCGGATCGCGCTCGGCTCGTTCCGCAACAAATTGCTCTTCATCCTGCCCGCGGCGCTGGCGCTCAGCGCGTTCGCGCCGTGGCTGCTGACGCCGCTGCTGATGATCGGCGGCACTTATCTCTGCTTCGAAGGCGCGGAGAAGGTCCTTGAAGCGTTCGGCGGCGGCCATGTCGAAGCCGAGGAAGAGGTCATCACCGACCCCAAGGCGCTGGAGGATTCGAAGGTCTCGGGCGCGGTCCGCACCGACTTCATCCTCTCGGCCGAGATCATGGTCATCGCGCTGTCGACGGTCGCGTCCGAACCGATCTGGGAACAGGCGATCGTGCTCGCCGTGGTCGGCATCGGCATCACCATCGGCGTCTACGGCGTCGTCGCGCTGATCGTGAAGATGGACGATATCGGCCTCCATCTGGCCGAGCGCAGCAATGCCGGCGTCCAGGCGATCGGCCGTGGCCTGGTCAAGGGCATGCCGATCGTCATGGGCGCGCTGTCGATCATCGGCACCGCGGCGATGATCTGGGTCGGCGGCGGTATCATCGTCCACGGGATCGAAGGCTACGGGCTCGAGACGATCCCCCACGCGATCCACCACGCCGCCGAAGTCTCGGCCGCCGCGGTGCCGGTGGGCAAGGGCATAGTCGCCTGGACGGTCAACGCGCTGGGCGCCGGGATCATCGGCATGATCCTGGGCAGCGCGGTCGCTGGCATCGTCCACCTGATCCACAAGGCGCGCGGGCAGCACTGACGCTGAAACCGTGTCCCGCCCCCTCCGTCATCCCAGCGAAGGCTGGGATCTCAAGAGGCGAAAAACGCGCCGACTGCCGCACGAGACCCCAGCCTGCGCTGGGGTGACGGACCTACTCCCGGCCTCACCGCTTCGCGCCGGTCCACTTGTCCATCCAGCCGATCACCTCGCGATACCATTGCCGGCTGTCGTTCGGCCGCAGCACCCAGTGGCTCGCATTCGGCGACACCAGCAACCGCGACGGCACGTCGCGCCGCTGCAACGCCGTGAACGCCGCGATCCCCTGCGTGTACGGAATCCGGAAATCCTTCTCGCCGGTGATCACCAGCATCGGCGTCTTCCATTTGTCGACGTAATTGACCGGGTTCCATTTCTCGAACGCGGCGGGGTCCTCGAAATAGGGGTGCCCGCCATGCTCCCATTCGTCGAACCACAGTTCCTCGGTCTCATACGCCATCGCCCGCGCGTCGAACACGCCGTCATGCTGGACGATGCACTTGAAGCGGTCGGGCCACTGGCTCTCGAACCAGTTCATCATATAGCCGCCATACGACGCGCCGAGCGCGCAGGCGCGGTCACCGTCGAGCCAGCCGAACTTCGCGGTGGCGGCCGCCAGCCCGAGCTTCAGATCCTCTAGCGGCTTGCCGCCCCAGTCGTTCCGGATCGCGTCGGTGAAGGCCTGACCATATCCGGTGCTGCCGTGGAAATCGACCGCGACCAGTCCGTATCCGGCGCCCGCGAATACCGCGGGGTTCCAGCGATAGGACCAGCTGTTGTTGCTAGACCCCTGCGGCCCGCCATGCACCATGTACGCGACCGGCAGCTTGCCGGCGATGCGGACGGGCTTCACGGCATAGCCCCAGGCCGTGTCGCCACCGGCACCGGCAAAGCTGAACCGCGTCACGCTCGGCATCTCGATCCCGGCGAGCTTGGTCGCGTTGACCGCGGTCAGGCGCACCGGCTTGCCCTTGCCGGTGATCCGGTAGAAATCGTCCGGCGCGACCAGGCTGTTCATCGCGAATACCGCGCCCGTCGCGGTCGGCACCACCGCGCTGACGTTGCCCTCCTTGGTCAGCCGCGTGACCCGACCGCTCGTCGGATCGACCGACCAGATCGGCGTCTCCTGCGTGTCCTCCGCGGTCACCAGAATGCGCTTGCCACCGGGACTCCAGGCGACCGAAGCGACCGACCGGTCCCACCCCTCTGTTAGTGCCCGCGTCTCGCCGGTCGCGAGGTTGCGCAACTGCAGCACCAGCCGATCCGCTTCATAGCCCGCGCGCTTCATCGCGGTGTAGGCGAGCCACTTCCCATCGGGCGACACCGCCGGCGAGGTGTCGGTACCGTCGTTCGCATCCGTCAGATTGACCGGCGGCGCGGATCCATCCGCAGGGGCCGCAAAAATGTCGAGATTGGTGGACAGCGGCTCGATCCGCCCGGCTTCGCGCAGTGCGAAATACACCGTCTTCCCGTCTGCCGACCACGCCAGTTCCTCGCCGCCGCCGAACGGCTTCGACGGCGTATCGCCGATCAGCTGGCCCCCGATCGCAACGCCGTTGCCCGGTGCGCCGTCCGGCGTCAGCGGCAGCACGAACAGCTGCGACCGGGTGCCGTCCGCCCACGTATCCCAATGCCGCACGAACAGCTGGTCGTACGCCCGCGCACCTCCGGCCCTCGCATCCTTCTTGACCATCGGCAGGTCCAGGCTCGGCGCGCCGGGCTTGCGGTCCGCCCAGATCAGCAGCTTGTCGCCGGTCGGCGCGACCTTGAACCCGCCGATCCCGCCCTTCACCTGGGTCAGCTGCCGCGGCGTGCCGCCCGCCACCGGCACCGACCAGACCGCGTCGTCGCCGCCCTTGTCCGACTGGAAATAGATCGTCGTGCCATCGGGCGAGAAGGCCGGCGCGGTCTCGTTGACGTCCGCCTCCGCGACCAGCCTCTCGGGCGCCGCGCCCTTGCGCGTCAGATCGAGCCGCCAGACGTCGAACCGGCCCTTGTCCGCATCCAGATCGGTCTCGCGCTGCTGCCACACCAGCCAATGCCCGTTCGCCGACACGGCGGGCGCGGACACCCGCGACAGGCCGACGACATCGTCGATCGTCAACTGGCGGGCGGCGACGGGACTAGCGATGGCGATCGTGGTGAGGCTGGCGGACAGGAGCATCTTCATTGGGCCGAGCATAAGCCGGGTACCGCGTGCTCTGCAATCACTCCCCCGTCATGCCAGACGTGCTCCGGCATCCATGGCAAAGCACGTCCAACCGCCGGTAGAGTACGCCGCACGATGGACCCCGGAACAAGTCCGGGGTGACGACAGTAAGTGGCCAATGCTCAAACGCTCGTTCGCCCCCGTCGTCGCGCCGAACACCCGGCTGCTGGTCCTCGGCAGCCTGCCGGGCGACCGCTCGCTTGCCGAAGCGCGCTATTACGCCCACCCGCAGAACCAATTCTGGCGACTGATGTCACCGGTAGCGGGCTTCGACCTGACGGCGCTCGCTTACGACGACCGCCTCGCCGCGCTTCTCGCCTGCGGCGTCGGCCTGTGGGACGTCGTCGCCACCGCGCGCCGCACTGGCAGCAGCGACGCCGCGATCCGCGACATCGCGGGCAATGACATCGCCGCGCTCGCGGCGTCGCTGCCCCAACTGCAGGCGATCGGCTTCAACGGCGCCACCGCAGCGAAACAGGGTCGGCGATTGCTCGACGATACCCGTCTTGCACTGATCGACCTCCCCTCGAGCAGCCCGCTCCACACGATCGGCCTCGCCGCCAAGCAGCCGGCGTGGGACCGCCTGCGCACAGTCCTCTAGCCGTTGGACGCTGGCCCTCCCCTTCCCCATCCGCCAAGGGGGCGCCATGTCGATCGAATCGCTCATCACCCATTATGGCCTCGTCGCGGTGTTCCTCGGCGCGGGTTTCGAGGGCGAGACCAGCGTCGTGACCGGCGGGCTGCTTGCGCACCAGCATCTGTTACCGCTTGTCCCCACCGGGGTTGCAGCGGCGACGGGATCGTTCGTCGCGGACCAGCTCTTCTTCCTTGCCGGACGCCGCTACCGCGATACCGCGCGGGTCCGCCGGATGACCACGAAGCCCGCCTTCGCGCGCGCGCTTGCCGCGCTCGATCGCCGACCGACCGCGTTCCTCCTTGGCTTCCGCTTCCTATTGGGACTCCGGACGATCAGTCCGATCGCGATTGGGACCAGCCACGTCCCCGCGCGCACCTTCGTGCTGCTCAACGCGATTGCGGCGGTGCTATGGGCGACGCTGTTCACCGCCATCGGTTATTTGTTCGGCGACCGGATGCTGGCGCTGCTCGGCAACGGCCACAACCGGCTGATCGAAATCGCCGTCCTCGTCGCGATCGCTGCCACGATCGGACTTGGCGTGCGGCTCTGGCACCGGCGCCACCCCGCATGATCCGCCACCACGCGGCAAACGGACGGCACTTTGCCGCGCCGGACGCGTTTTCTTCCCTCTTTCGCCCAAGGACATGCGCATGATCACCAGCATCGCCGAACTCGACCGCATCCGCGACGAGGCGCGTCGCCTTGTCACTAACCGTTCGCTGATGTCCGCGGGCGCGGCGGTCGTGCCGATCCCAGGCGCGGACCTGGTCGCCGATATCGGACTGTTAACGACCTTGCTGCCGAAGATCAGCGAACGTTTCGAACTCGATCACGCGCGCGTCGAAAAGATGGACCCGCACCTTGCGCAGCAGGTGTTCGTGCTCGCATCCAGCATGGGCAACACGCTGATCGGCCGGATGGTGACCAAGCGGCTGGTCGCCACGCTGCTGCGCCGGATCGGTATGCGCCTGGCGGTCGGTTCGGTCGCCAAGTTCGTGCCGTTCGCCGGCTCCGTGGTCGCCGCCTCGATCAGTTTCGGTGCGATGAAGCTCGTCGGCAACGCGCATATCGAGGATTGCTACGCCACAGCCAAGGCGTTGATCGTCCCAGGCGCGGCCGACATCGTGAAGCTAGAGGGCGCCGCATTGGCGCGATCAGACTGACAAAACGAACCAAAACTGGGCGAATTACGCGCATTAACCCTGCTCGCTAGGTCTTTCCCAAGGCGTCGCCCAGTAACCTTGGTGGATGCACGCACCCCTACCTAGAGCCGAACGCCGCCAGTATAGTCGCCCGCCGGCCCGTGGCCTTTTCGGGCTTAGCGAGGATGAACGCGATCAGGTGACGGGCGCGCAGTCTGCGTTGCTCGCTGAGATCGGCGCGGTCTGGCCGTTCACGCTGGCGACACAGGTCGTCGCCTGCGGCTTGCTGCTCGTCGTCGCGATCCACGAAGGCGCGACCGCGATGATCCCGCTCGTGGGGGCCTATTCTGGCGTCGTCGTGCTGGTCTCGCTGGCGCTATCGGCGACGCTGCTGATGCCTACGATGCGGGCCTGGCCGCCCTACCAGCGACACCGCATCCTGACGGCAGGGTCCGCGGGGCTTGCCGCGGGACTGCTCGCGCTGCTCTGGACGACGACGGTGATGCCTGCGGGCGCACTGCAACTCGGCTGCTTCGTCGCGGTGTCGGGCGCGATCGGGGTCACCGCGCTCAGCATTCATCCGGTTCGCGTCGCCACGCTGGGCTTTGGCGTCGGCCTTGTCTTGATGCTCGCCATCTTGGGGGGCGTCGGCATCGCCTTCGGAGTCGCGGTGATATTTCTGGGCTGTCTTGCGCTCGTCACCCACCGCTTCGCCCGGATCGATCAGGACCTGGCGCTCGACCGAATCGACGAGAGCAGCGAAGGGCGCCTGGCGGTCAAGATGATCGCCGAATTCGAAGGGCACGGCACCGGCTGGTTCTGGGAAGCCGACCGCCACGGACGAGTCACCTACATCTCAGCAAAGGTCGCGGGCGAGCTTACCCCGACCGGGGGAAGTCCCGCGGGCCTGTTGTTGACCGATCTTTTTCGCATGGACAGTGACAGCACCGAGCGCACGCTCGCCTTTCACCTGTCCTCGCGCACCTCATTTTCCGACTATTCGGTGTGCGCGGCGATCGATGCGGCGGCGAGCCGGTGGTGGTCGATCTCCGGCCGGCCCGTGGTCGACGAAATCGGGCGGTTCCAGGGCTTTATCGGATCGGGCTCCGACCTGACCGAGAAGCGCAAGTCCGAGGCCGAAATTACGCGTCTGGCGCTGTTCGACGGGCTGACGGGGCTCGCCAATCGCCAGCGCATGCGAATCACGCTCGACAAGACGCTCGCGCAACAGGCCGGTCCGCATCGCCCGACCGCGATATTCCTGCTCGACCTCGATCGCTTCAAGGCAGTCAACGACACGCTGGGCCACCAGGCGGGCGATGCGTTGCTCAAGCAAGTCGCGCAGCGGCTGCAGCGCGGGGTTGGCGATACCGGTCTCGTCGGACGCCTTGGCGGCGACGAATTTCAGGTCGTTCTGCCCGGCACGGACAATCGCGAGACGCTCGGCGAACTCGCCCGCGATCTCATCAAATCGCTGTCGCAACCCTATTTCATCAGCGGCGCCTCGGTCGCGATCGGCTGTTCGGTCGGTATCGCGATCGCGCCGCTGCACGGCGATGATTCGGAAACGCTGATCCGCAACGCCGATCTCGCACTCTATGCCGCCAAGGGCGACGGGCGCGGGGTCCACCGCTTCTATTCGGACGATATGCTGGCCGGCGCGCGGACCCGAAAGCAGCTCGAGGACGATCTGCGCGCCGCGGTATCGCAGGGCGCGTTCCAGCTCGCCTATCAGCCCGTGGTCAGCACGAAGACGAAACGCATCGTCGGCTATGAAGCGCTGATTCGCTGGACGCATCCGACGCGGGGTGCGGTGTCGCCTGCCGATTTCATTCCGATCGCCGAGGAGTGCGGACTGATCGAGGCGATCGGCGAGTGGGTCCTGCGCACCGCCTGTATCGAGGCCGCGCGCTGGCCCGGGGATGTCCGCATCGCGGTCAACGTCTCGCCGATCCAGTTCGCCAATCCGGTACTGCCCGCGCTCATAACCAGCGCGCTGGCCCAATCGGGGATCGCGGCCGACCGGCTCGAGCTCGAAATCACCGAAGGCGTGTTCCTAGACGAGACACAGTCGTCGGACCAGATGTTCAAGGCGTTGAAGGGCCTCGGCGTTCGCCTGGCGCTCGACGATTTCGGTACCGGCTATTCCTCGCTCGGCTATTTACGCAACGCGCCGTTCGACAAGATCAAGATCGACCAGTCGTTCGTGAAGGGTGCGGCACAGGCCGGCAACCGCAACGCCGCGATCATCAAGGCGATCGTCACGCTGGCAGATACGCTGGGCATGGAGACGACCGCCGAGGGTGTCGAGATCCAAGACGAGATCGACCTGATCCGCGAACTCGGGTGCAGCCATATCCAAGGCTATGTCTATGGGCGCCCCGCGACCGCAGAGGACGTCATGCTGCAGCTCGATGCGCAGGCCGGGATCGCGACGCCGAGCGGCTTCAAGGTCAGCCGACAGCCACGCACCAAGATGTTGCGATCGGCGCGGGTCGCGGTCCACGGCGCGCTGGGTGACGTGCGAATCCGCGACATCTCGTCGAAGGGCGCGATGATCGACGGCTTCCAGATCGACGGCGATGCCGTCGGGGTGGAAATGCAGATCGAGCTGCTCGAAGACCAGATGACCACCGCACGCGTTCGCTGGGCCAAGGACGGCAAGGCGGGGATCGAATTCGCCGAAGTCGTCAACCTGGACCGGCTGAATCCCATGCACGTCTCGCGGGTCCTGCGCCGTACTGCCTGACGGTAGCTGCGGCCCGTTGCCCCCTCGCCCGGAAAGGGCGATAACGCGTGCCATGAAGCGTATCATTGCCGCCGCCACTGCCGCGCTCCTGCTATGGGTGCAGCCCGCGCACGCGCAGTCGATCCTGCGCGATGCCGAGACCGAAGCGATGTTCGCCGAGATGTCCAATCCGCTGATCAAGGCAGCAGGCCTGTCGCCCCGCGACGTGAAAGTGGTGCTGATCAACGATGATTCGATCAACGCGTTCGTCGTTGGGGGCCAGACCGTTTACGTCCATTCGGGGCTCATTCAGGCGGCGGACAACGCCAACGAGGTTCAGGGCGTGATCGCGCACGAACTCGGCCATATCGCCGACGGGCACGTCGTGCTCGCCGACCGTGGCACCAAGCCGGCGATGGGCATGTACCTGCTGAGCATGGTTCTGGGCTTGGCCGCGATGGCGGCGGGCAGCGGTGAGGCCGGCGCCGGGATCATGGCCGCGGGACAACAGGCGGCGATGGGCAATTACCTGGCGTTCAGCCGCGTCCAGGAATCGACCGCCGACGCCACTGCCGCCAAGTTCCTGCGTGCATCGAACGTCTCGGGTCGCGGCATGCTGAGCTTCTTCAAGAAGCTGCAGCAGCAGGAGTATCGCTTCGGTACCGCGAACATCGACCCGTTCATGCAGAGCCACCCACTGTCGGGGGAACGCGTCGCGACGCTGAGCGCGGACCTGCAGGCATCGCCCGCCTGGGGCAACAAACCCGACGCAGCTCTGGAAGAGCGGTTCAAGCGGGTGAAGGCGAAGCTGGCGGGCTATGTCCAGCCGGCGCCGCGGACGCTGCAGCAATATCCGCTGTCGGACCAGTCGATCTACGCACATTACGCGCGCGCCTATGCCTATCACAAATCGGGTTACCCGCAGAAAGCGGACGCCGAATCCGAAGCGCTGATCCGCGCCGAGCCGACCGATCCCTATTTCCTCGAAATCCAGGGCCAGATTCTGCTCGAGGCCGGCAAGCCCGCCGCCGCGCTGGCGCCGCTGCGCGCCGCGACGGAAGGATCGCGCAACAACCCACTGATCGCGACGACCTTCGGCCATGCGCTGATCGCGACCGAGGACAAGGCGAACTACCCTGAAGCGACGCGCGTGCTGCGCACCGCGGTGGGGCGCGACGACGAGAACCCGTTCGCATGGATGCAGCTGGGCACGGTATACGAGCTGACCGGCGATACCGCCCGCGCCAGCCTGGCCACCGCCGAGCGTGCGAGCATGTCGGGCGACATGCGGACCGCGTCGGCGAGCGGACAATATGCGCTGGCCAACCTACCGCCCAACACCCCCGACTGGATTCGCGCACAGGACATCGTGATGGCCGCGCAGAACGTGATGGACGACAACCCCAAGCAGTATAAGCGGCGCAAATGAGCAAATGGACATTGCCGGCCATCGCGGTCGCCGGCGCCGCGATCGGCGGACTCGCGGTTTGGGGCTATGACCGCCAGGCGGCCCCCGACGGCATGGCGCGCGCGCAGGTCGAGACCATCGTCCACGACTATGTGCTCGCGCACCCCGAGATCCTACCGGAGGCGATGCAGCGGCTGCAGGATCGCGAATCGGGCAAGGTGGTCGCCGCTAACCGGCCGGCGATCGCGACTCCGTTCGGCAACGCCTGGGCGGGAAACCCCCAGGGCGATGTCACGCTGGTCGAGTATTTCGACTATAATTGCGGCTATTGCCGCGCCAGCCTGCCGACCATCGCCAAGCTGATCGCTGCCGACCCGAATCTGCGCGTGGTGTTCCGCGAGCTGCCGATTCTGAGCCCGCAGAGCCGCACCGCGGCGCGCGCTAGCCTCGCGGCCGCCTCGCAGGGCAAGTTCGGCGCGTTCCACGACGCGCTCTATGCCGCGGGCCCGGTGAGCGACGCGACGATCGCGGCCGCGAGCGCGAAGGCGGGGGTCAACACAGCGGGCGCCGCGGCTTTTGCCGGGACCGCGGATGCGGAGATCAGCAAGAACATGGAGACCGCGGCGAAGCTCGGCGTGACGGGTACCCCCGCCTGGGTCGTCGGCGACCGTATGCTGTCCGGCGCGATGCCGATCGAGGAGCTGCAAAAGGCGGTCGCTGCGGCACGGGCGGGGTAATGGGATCCCAACCACCCCGTTCTCCCGCGAAGGCGGGGGTCCAGGGTTACGAACGCCAGCGCCTGTGACATCTGGCCCCCCGCTTTCGCGGGGGAACGGGTGTATTTGCGTCTCGCGCTTCCTACTTCCCTCCCGCAAAGGGGCCATCCATGACCGAAACCATCCTGTCCGTCGCGGGCGTCACCAAGACGTACAAGAGCGGGACGACCGCGCTGCATCCCGTCGATCTGGACATCAAGCGCGGCGAGATCTTCGCGCTGCTCGGGCCCAACGGCGCGGGCAAGTCGACGCTGATCAACATCATCTGCGGGATCGTCACGCCGTCCGCCGGTACCATCACGGTCGCCGGCCACGACGCGATCCGCGATTTCAAACGCGCGCGCAGCCGCATCGGGCTGGTCCCGCAGGAATTGCACGTCGACATGTTCGAGACCGTGCTGGCGACCGTCACCTTCAGCCGGCGGCTGTTCGGGCGGTCGGGGCACAGCGCCTATATCGAACAGGTGCTGCGCGACCTGTCGCTATGGGACAAGCGCGATGCCAAGATCATGGCGCTGTCGGGCGGGATGAAACGCCGCGTGCTGATCGCCAAGGCGCTGGCGCACGAGCCCGACATCCTGTTCCTCGACGAACCCACCGCAGGCGTCGATGTCGCGCTGCGCCGCGACATGTGGAAGCTGGTCCACCGCCTGCGCGAGGGCGGCACGACGATCATCCTGACCACGCACTACATCGAGGAAGCCGAGGACATGGCGGACCGCGTCGGCGTGATCAACGGCGGCAGGCTGCTGCTGGTTGACGACAAGGCGTCGCTGATGAAGAAGCTCGGCAAGCGCGAGATGGACATTTCGCTGCAGGACCCGCTCGTCGTGATACCGGAAGAACTGGCCGACTGGGACCTCTCTTTGCAGGATGACGGCAAGCGGTTGCGCTATGTGTTCGACGCGCAGGCCGACCATACCGGGATTCCGTCGCTGCTGCGCAAACTCAACGAGCTGGGGGTGGGCTTCAAGGACTTGGAGACCAGCAAGTCGAGCCTCGAGGACATTTTCGTCGATCTGGTGAGGGAACGCGCATGAACACGCACGGCATCTGGGCGATCTACCGCTTCGAAATGGCGCGCGCGCTGCGCACCCTGTGGCAGAGCCTGGTCACGCCGGTGCTGACCACCAGCCTGTATTTCATCGTCTTCGGCGGCGCGATCGGCAGCCGGATGCAGCAGGTCGGCGGGGTGGGCTATGGCAGCTTCATCGTGCCCGGGCTGATCATGCTCTCGCTGTTGACGCAAAGCATCAGCAACGCGTCGATCGGGATCTACTTCCCCAAATTCACCGGGACGATCTACGAACTCTTGTCGGCGCCGATCTCGGCGATGGAGATGGTGATCGGCTATGTCGGCGCGGCGACCACCAAGTCGGTGATCCTCGGCCTGATCATCCTCGCTACCGCGGCGTTCTTCGTACCGCTGCGGATCGAGCATCCGTTCGCGATGGTCGCGTTCCTGATCCTCACCGCGGTCGCATTCAGCCTGTTCGGCTTCATCATCGGCGTCTGGGCCAATGGGTTCGAACAGCTGAACTTCGTTCCCGCGCTGCTGATCACGCCACTCACGTTCCTGGGCGGCGCCTTCTATTCGATCGACATGCTGCCCGAGCCGTGGCGCACTGTCAGCCTGTTCAATCCGGTCGTCTATCTCGTGAGCGGGTTCCGCTGGAGCTTCTTCGGCGTCGGCGACGTCGCGGTCGGGGTCAGCCTGGCGGTGACGGCGGCGTTCCTCGCGCTATGCCTGGTGGTGATCGCGGTGATCTTCCGGACCGGCTGGCGGATGAAGAACTGATCAGCGGACGCAGCACGAGACCGTTGAGGTCGAGCAGCGCGTGGAGCAGCATGACCAGCCACAAGGCGCCGGTCATCAGATAGACCGCGGTCATCGTCAGCCCGACGATCGTCGTCGCGACGACGCCCTTCCAGCCCTGGTATAGATGCATCGCGCCGAACAGCAGCGCGGCAAGTGTGAAGGCAAGTATGGCGCTGCCGGTGACCAGCGCAGTCAGCAGGGGCAGGTAAAGCCGGAAGGCCAGTTCCTCGGTCACGCCGGCGGCGATCGACAGCGCGGCAGCGTGACCGATCTCGGCGCGGTTGCGGGGCAGCAGGGTACCGACATCGCCGAGCGGCCGGGCCGCGCGCCCTCGCCGGTTGCCGATGGCGGCAAGGATGCCGACGACGAGCCCGCCGACCGCCGCACCGCCGATCATGCCGTATATGAAGGCGCTGGGGCCGCCGTCGAAACTGGGGAGCAGCGCCCGGGCGGCGGCGAATTCGGGCGGCAGCGTGGTCAGCGCGTCGACGCGGTTCATCACGGCCAGGCCGACCAGCGCCGGCAGCGCGAAGGCGAGCGCGGCCTTGGCGATCCACAGCCGGTAGCGGCGTTGGCGCGATACGGTGTCCGAGAGCGCCTTGAAGCGGCGATATGCGCCGAGATCGCCCTTCAGGAACCAAACGACGGCGGCGAGTGCGATCAGGAGGAGGACCGTGGGCAGGATCCGTCTAAATCCTCTTCGTCAAGCCGGACGAGTTCCGGCATCCACGGTGCCGCGCATCCGCCAGTGGTTGGTTAGCACCGTGGTGGACCCCGAACCAAGTCCGGGATGACGGAGGGCACCGCCTCACCCGATGCGGTGCTCGCCCTTGACCCAGCGGACCGTACCCGACGAGGCGCGCATGACGACGCTCTCCGTGGTCATGATCTTGCCGCCCTTGCGCTTGACGCCGGCGAGCAGCGAGCCGTCGGTCACGCCCGTCGCGGCGAAAATGCAGTCGCCCTTGGCGAGCTCGGACAGGTCGTACTGCTTGTCGAGATCGGTGACGCCCCATTTCGCCGCACGCGCGCGTTCGTCGTCGTTGCGGAACAGCAGGCGCCCCTTGAACTGGCCACCGACGCAGCGCAGCGCGGCGCAGGCGAGGACGCCTTCAGGCGCGCCGCCGGAGCCCATATAGACGTCGATCGTGGTATCGGGATTGGTCGTCGCGATCACGCCGGCGACATCGCCGTCGCCGATCAGCATCACGCCGCAGCCGAGCGACCGCAGCTCGGCGATCAGCGCCTCGTGACGGGGTCGATCGAGCACGCAGACGATGATGTCGCGCGCCGCAACGCCCTTCGCCGCGGCGATCGCGGTGATGTTCTCGGTCGGTGTCTTGTCGAGGTCGATGATGCCCTCGGGATAGCCCGGGCCAACCGCGATCTTGTCCATATAGACGTCCGGGGCATTGAGCAGGCCGCCCTCGTCGGCGATCGCAAGCACGGCGAGGCTGTTGGGACCCGCGGTGGCGCAGATCGTGGTGCCCTCAAGCGGATCGAGCGCGATGTCGATCTTCGGGCCCTTGCCGATCGCCGAGCCGACCTTCTCGCCGATATACAGCATCGGCGCCTCGTCGCGCTCGCCCTCGCCGATCACCACGGTGCCGTCCATGTAGAGTTCGTTGAGTGCGGTGCGCATCGCGTCGACCGCAGCGGCATCGGCGGCCTTTTCGTCGCCGCGCCCGACCAGGGTCGATGCGGCGATCGCGGCGGCTTCGGTCACGCGGACCATCTCGAGGACAAGGACGCGGTCGAGAACCTGGCTTGGAGCTGCGGTCATGATGATCCCTTTGGCAGAAATGAGGTGGCGCGATCAGTCGCGCAGGAGGTCGTTGATGCTGGTCTTGGACCGGGTCTGCGCGTCGACGCGCTTGACGATCACCGCGCAGTAGAGCGCGGGCGTGCCGTCTCCGCCACCGATCGAGCCGGGGACGACGACCGCATAAGGCGGAACTTCGCCGCGGAAAACGTCGCCGGTCGCGCGGTCGATGATCTTGGTCGAGGCGCCGAGATAGACGCCCATCGAGAGTACCGCCCCTTCGCCGACCCGGACGCCTTCGGCGACTTCGGCGCGCGCACCGATGAACGCGCCGTCGCCGATGATCACGGGGTCGGCCTGGAGCGGTTCGAGCACGCCGCCGATGCCGGCACCGCCCGAAATGTGCACGCCCGCACCGATCTGCGCACACGAGCCGACGGTGGCCCAGGCGTCGATCATCGAGCCCTCGCCGACATAGGCGCCGATGTTGACGAAGCTGGGCATCAGGATCGCGCCCTTAGCGATGAAGCTGCCGCGACGCGCGACCGCGCCGGGGACGACGCGGATACCGGCGGCGCGGAACTCCGCCACGCCCCAGCCGGTGAATTTGGACGGAACCTTGTCGAATGCGGGCGCGCCGGCCGACCCGCCGTCGATCAGCACATTATCGTTGAGGCGGAACGAGAGGAGCACGGCCTTTTTAAGCCACTGGTTGACCTGCCATCCGCCATCAACCGGTTCGGCGACGCGTGCGGTGCCGGCGTCGAGCATGCCGAGCGCGGTGTCGACGGCGTCGCGGACTTCGCCCCTCGTCTCGAAGCCGAGAGCCGCGCGGTCTTCCCAGGCCTGATCGATGGTGGTCTGCAGATCGGTCATGATTGCTCCAGAATGGTTTCAAGCCACGGCGTCAGCGCGGGCACGGTGAAATCGATATGGTCGCGGGCGACATCGGTCGGCGCCTGTTCGGAGCCATTTTCGACCCATACCGTGGTCATGCCGATCGCCTTGGCGGGCGCAAGATTACGCGACATGTCGTCGACGAACAGCGATTCCTTGGGGTCGATGCCGTGCGCGTCGCAGAAGCCGGCATAGGCGGAGGCGTGCGGCTTGGGGATCAGGCCCATCGCATGGATGTCGTGGATCGCCTCGAAACTGGCGCCGAGCCCGAGCCGATCGAGGATCCGCGTCGCATACGGCGTATCGCCATTGGTGAAGACGAGCTTGCGACCCGGCAGCTTCGCGATCGCCGCGACGAGCGGCGCGTCATGTTCGAGAACGTCCATCTCGATGTCGTGGACATGGTCGAGGAAGGCATGTGGATCGATGTCATGTTCGGTCATCAACCCTGACAGCGTCGTGCCATGGCCGTGGAAATACCCCTTTTGCACGCGGTGCGCTTCGTCCCGGTCGACGCCCAGCAGGTCCTGGATGAACCCGGTCATTCGCGCATCGACCTGATCGAACAGGTTCGCCGACGCCGGGTACAGCGTGTTGTCGAGATCGAAGATCCAGTTGCGGATCGAGGTAAGGCGCCCGAGCATCATGCAGGCTCTAGGCACCGCGGGGAGTGCGGGCAAGACGTCGGCCCTCGGCGGAACCGACAATCCCACCTTTGGCCGCACCAAGGCAAACACGGTTTGTAACCCGCGCGCTCCTCCCCATCTCCTTCTCATGACCCAATATTCCTTGCTCGATCTCGTCCCCGTCGTCGAAGGCGGCACCGTGTCCCAATCGCTGGCCAATGCCGCCGATCTCGCGCGCCATGCCGAAAGCCTGGGCTTCACGCGCTATTGGGTGGCCGAGCATCACGGCATGACCGGAATCGCGTCGGCGGCGACCGCGGTCGTGATCGGGCATATCGCCGCGGCGACGAACAGCATTCGCGTCGGATCTGGCGGGATCATGCTGCCCAACCATGCGCCGCTGGTGATCGCCGAACAGTTCGGCACGCTCGACGCGCTGTTCCCCGGGCGGATCGACCTGGGGTTGGGCCGCGCGCCGGGATCGGACCAGCGAGTCGCGCGGGCGATGCGCCGGACGCTGGAGACCGATGCCAACGCCTTCCCGCAGGACGTGCTCGAATTGCAGAGCTATTTCGCCAATGACGGCCAGACCGGGATCGTGGCGACGCCGGGAGCGGGCGCCAACATCGACATGTGGATTCTGGGGTCGAGCACGTTCGGCGCACAGCTGGCTGCGGCGTTCGGCCTCCCTTACGCCTTCGCTTCGCATTTTGCGCCGGATTCGCTGGATGCCGCGCTCGCGATCTATCGCCGCGATTTCAAACCGTCGGCACGGTTGGCGAAGCCGCATGTCATGGCGGGGCTCAACATCTTTGCGGCGGATACCGACGAAGAGGCGGAGCTGCTCGCGAGTTCGCAGCAACAGTCGTTCGTCGCGCTGCGCACCGGCAACCCGCGGCAGATGCCACCCCCGGTGCCGGGCTACCGCGCGTCGCTAGGCGCACAAGGCGCGGCGATCCTCGATCACGTGCTGCAATGTTCGGCAGTCGGTGGCCCCGCCAAGGTGGCGCGCGAGATCGCGGCGTTCGTGGCGCGGACCGGGGTGGACGAGGTGATGGTCGCGAGTGCGATATACGATCATGACGCGCGCAAGCGGAGCCTGGCGATCACCGCGGACGTGATGGGCGAGTTGAAGCTGGCGGCCTGAAATCTTCCCCTGCAAGGGGGAGGTGGCATCGCGTAGCGATTGACGGAGGGGTGTCGCCCTCGCCGTGGCGGGACGCCCCTCCACGATCCTCTGATGGTCCCCCTCCCCTTGCAGGGTAGGATTAGTTGGCGGCCGGAAGTCTCAGCCGGACCAGCAGGCCGCCCAGATCTTCGCTTTCCTCCAGGCTCACTGTACCTTCGTAGATTTCCGCCACGTCGCGGACGATCGCCAGTCCCAGGCCTGTCCCCGGCTTGCCCGTATCGAGCCGCACGCCGCGGTCGAAGATGCGGACGCGTTGTTCCTCCGGAATGCCGATGCCGTCGTCCTCGACCAGAAACTCGACGAACCCGGCCTGCGCGCCAACGGTTACGAACACGCTGCCGCCGCCATATTTCGCGGCGTTCTCGATCAGATTGCCGAGCATCTCGTCGAGATCCTGGCGTTCGACATGGACCTGCAGCCCGCGCGGACCGGTGACGTCGATGCGGATGTGGCGATAAAGCCGGCCGACCGCGCGTTCGACCGATTCGAGGCTGGGCCAGACATCGGCGCGGCTGTGCGCGGAGCCGCGCCGCCCGACGGCGCG
Source organism: Sphingomonas rhamnosi (assembly GCF_036663615.1). NCBI lineage: Bacteria > Pseudomonadati > Pseudomonadota > Alphaproteobacteria > Sphingomonadales > Sphingomonadaceae > Sphingomonas > Sphingomonas rhamnosi. The sequence goes on along the minus strand of NZ_JAXOJJ010000003.1, from coordinate 141,151 downwards.
GGCACGTGCGAGGTGGTGGTCGACCTGGCGGCGCATCGTCCGCGCCTCGCGAATCACGGTCTCGCCGAGATCGTCGGCCTGCGCGGTCGCCGCATTCATGATCACCGTCAGCGGGGTCTTCAGCGCGTGGGCGAGATTGCCGGCGTGACGGCGCGCTTCCTCGGCCTGGCGTTCGTTATGCTCGATCAGCGCGTTCAGTTCCTCGACCATCGGCGCGACCTCGACCGGCATCGCGCTCGATACGCGGGTCGACTGGCCGGCGCGCATCCGGGCGATCTCCTCGCGAACGCGGCGCAAAGGCCACAGTCCGTAGAAGGTCTGCAGCGCGGCCAGCAGCAGCAACCCCACCGCGAGCAGCGCGAAGCTGCGCACCAGCGTTCGCCGCAGCACGGTGATCTGCGCATCGAGCCCGTCGCGGCTCTGTGCGACCTGAAACCGCCAATGGACCGGCGATCCCGGCAGCATCACGTCGCGTTCGACGACGCGGAGCTTCTCGTCGGGGAATTGCGCACTGTCGTAGATGTGCAGGTCGCGGTCGTTGTGTGCACCGCCATGCGCCAGCCGCCGATCCCAAAGCGAACGCGACGGAAAATCCTCGCGGCCCTTGCCCGAAACCTGCCAGTAGAGGCCGGAACCCGGCTCGACGAACCGCTGGTCGGCTGCCTCGCGGGTGAAGATCACCTCGCCCTCGGGCCCGATCTCGGACGAATTGAGCAGCGAGCGCAGCACATAGACCAGCTGGTCGTCGAAATTGCGTGTCACAGCGGACGCGAGCACCCGGTCGAGCGCGAACCCGCCGCCGGCGAGCAGGACGAAGATCCACACCGCCGCGATCAGGATCATGCGGCGCGACAGCGACCCCTTGGTCGCCGCCGGGGTGCGGATGACCGCGTCGGCTAGGGGAGTGGCGTCCAACTGCGTTACCTTTCGTATCGGGACGCTGGCCCCTAATCCACCCCGGTGAAGGCCGGAGCCCAATTGGGAAGGCGGAGGTAACCGTGGATCGTCCTTCGTTACCTCCGTCCCCAACTGGGCCCCGGCCTTCGCCGGGGTGGCAAACAGTGGCCCAGCCGTCCTTACGCGTCGGGATCTTCGAGGCTGTAGCCAAGCCCCCGGATCGTGGTGATGACATCCTGCCCGAGTTTCTTGCGGATACGCGTCACGAACACTTCGATGGTGTTCGAATCGCGATCGAAATCCTGGTCGTAGATGTGCTCGATCAGCTCGGTGCGGCTGACGACCTTGCCCTTGTGGTGGAGCAGGTAGCTGAGCAGCTTATATTCCTGCGCGGTGAGTTTCACCGGCTCGCCGGCGCGCGTGACCTTGCCGCTGCGCGTGTCGAGGCGGATGTCGCCGGCGGTGAGCTCGGACGACGCATTGCCGCTCGCGCGACGGATAAGCGCGCGCAGGCGAGCGATCAGTTCCTCGCTCTGGAAGGGCTTGGCGACATAATCGTCGGCGCCCGCATCGAGCCCGGCGACCTTGTCGGACCAGCTGTCACGCGCGGTGAGGACGAGAACGGGCATCACCTTGCCCTCCTTGCGCCAGCGGTCGAGCACTGTGAGCCCGTCGATCTCGGGCAGGCCGAGGTCGAGCACGACCGCGTCGTAATTCTCCGTGGAGCCCAGGAAATGACCCTCTTCACCGTCGACCGCGAGATCGATCGCATAGCCTGCGCCTTCGAGCGTATTCTTCAGCTGTGCGCCGAGATTCGGCTCGTCCTCTACGATCAGAACGCGCATGATAATCCTCTCGCTTGAACTTTAGCGGCCGGTGCGGCCGACGATCTGGCCCGAGCGGCCGTCGACGTCGACCCAGATCACATTTCCATCGCGCAGGAATTTGAGCGTGTAAATGGCACTGCCCGAATCATAGTCGAAGCCGATATATTGCGCGCCCTTCATCGTCGGCACGACGCGCGCCTCGATCTCGCGCAGCGATAGCGCACGACCCTGACGCCGCGCCTCGAACGCCGACATCTGGTCGCCGCGGCGCTGGTCGGACTCGGCCGCCAACACCGGTGCGGCGGCCATCATGGCAACGAGGGTCGCAAGCGGGAAGAACATCGTCATCCGGGTGGCATAGCGTTGCGGCATTGAACAGCCTGTGAATGGCCGGCGCCGTCCGCAAATGGCGCAGTGTAACTTGCCTGCATCACTGGTGCGCCCTACCTGCGCCGCATGGCAGCACCTATCCTCGCATTCGAAGACCTTGGCCTCGTACAGGGCTCGGGGTGGCTATTCCGCAATCTCGACATCCATATCGGACCCCGCGACCGCCTTGCTCTGATCGGCCGCAACGGAGCGGGCAAGACGACCTTGCTGAAGCTGCTCGGCGGGTCGATCGAGGGTGACGAGGGGCGGCGGACGATCGTGCCGGGCACGCGCGTCGTCGTGCTGGAACAGGAGCCCGACCTGCGCGGCTTCGCGACGCTTGCCGATTACGTCATGGCGGGCGACGATGCGCCGCTCTCCTATGAAGCGGATGCGATCGCTGATCAGCTCGGCATCGACCTGACCCGCGAGGCGGCGTCGGCTTCGGGGGGCGAGCGGCGGCGGGCCGCGATCGTCCGCGCGCTGGCGCAGGATCCCGACGTGCTGCTGCTCGACGAGCCGACCAACCATCTGGACATCGGTGCGATCGAATGGATCGAGGATTGGCTGAAGCGGTTCCGCGGCGCGTTCGTGGTGATTTCCCATGACCGTACCTTCCTGACGCGGCTGACCAAGCAGACCTTGTGGCTCGACCGCGGCGCGATCCGGCGGGCGGAGATCGGCTTTGGCGGGTTCGAGGCATGGACCGAGCAGGTTTATGCCGACGAGCAGCGCAACGCCGAGAAGCTCGACGCGCGACTGAAGCTGGAGGAGCATTGGTTGCTGCGCGGCGTCACCGGGCGGCGCAAGCGCAACCAGGGGCGGCTGACGAAGCTGCACGAGATGCGCGCCGAACGCGCGTCGATGCTGGGGCCACAGGGCTCGGCGAACCTCGTCACCGGCACCGACGATGCGCGCTCGAAGGTGGTGATCGACGCGAAGGGCGTGTCGAAGGGTTATGGCCCGCGCACGATCATCGACGACCTGACGCTGCGCGTGACGCGCGGCGACCGCATCGGCATCGTCGGACGCAACGGGGCGGGCAAGTCGACGCTGCTAAAGTTACTGACTGGCGAGATCGAACCGGATTCGGGATCGATCAAACTCGCCAAGACGATGGACGCGGTGGTGATCGACCAGCAGCGCAGCCTGATGGCGCCGGAGAAGACGGTGCGCGAAGTCGTCGCAGACGGCGGCGACTGGATCGACGTGCTGGGTGTGCGGAAACACATCCACGGCTATCTGAAGGACTTCCTGTTCGACCCGAACATGGTCGACGCCAAGATCGGCTCGCTGTCGGGTGGCGAACGCTCGCGGTTGCTGCTGGCGCGCGAGTTTGCCCGGAAATCGAACCTGCTGGTGCTGGACGAGCCGACCAACGACCTCGATCTCGAGACGCTCGACCTGTTGCAGGAGGTGATCGGCGATTACGACGGCACCGTCCTGATCGTCAGCCACGACCGCGACTTCCTCGACCGGACGGTGACGATCACGCTGGGGCTCGACGGGTCGGGGACGGTCGACGTGGTCGCGGGCGGCTATGAGGATTGGGAGAAGCGCCGCAAACCGCAGACCAGCGGCAAGCGCGCCTCGACAAAGGTCGCGCCGACCGCGCCCGCCGCGCCGAAGGTCAAGCTGACCTACAAGGATCAGCGCGATTACGACCAGCTGCCCGCGCGGATTGAGGCGCTGGACGCGCAGATTCTGCGAGACGAGGCGGCGTTGGCGAAGCCGGACCTGTACACGCGCGATCATGCGACGTTCGCGAAGCTGACCAAGGCGATCGAGGTGGCGCGGGCGGAGAAGGACGCGGCCGAGGTGCGCTGGATGGAGCTGGCCGAGATGGTCGAGGGGCTCGCCTGACCGCATTCCGTCACCCCGGCCTCGAGCCGGGGTCCCGCTTCTTCCTGCTGCTGAAATAGCGGGACCCTGGGTCGAGCCCGGGGTGACGGAAAACTAGAGCGCCCGGCCTGCCCGCCCGGCCAAGTCGACCACATATTGCCACGCCACCCGGCCCGATCGGCTGCCGCGCCGCGTGGCCCAGTTGATCGCCTCCGCGGGATCGAACGCCAGGTCATGCGCCTTGGCATAGGCAGCGACGATTGCGACATACCCGTCCTGATCCAGCGCGTGGAAGCCGAGGCTCAATCCGAACCGGTCCGCCAGCGCGAGGTGATCATCCGCGGAGTCGCGCGGGTTGATCGCACTGTCCTGCTCGGCGATGTCGCGCGGCTGCAAATGACGGCGGTTGGCGGTGACGAGCAGGCGGACGTTCGCCGGACGGGGTTCGGCGCCGCCCTCCAGCATCGAGCGCAACGTCCGCGCATCGGCAGGGGCGTCGATGCCGAGATCGTCGACGAACAGCGCAAACGCGCGGGGCACGCCGGCCAGCTGCGTGAAGAGCGCCGTAAGATGATCAAGATCGAGCACTTCGATCAGCGCCAGATCAGCACTCTCCGCTTGGAGGGCGGCCACCGCGCTTTTGACGAGCGCGGACTTGCCCGTGCCGCGCGCGCCCCACAGCAGCACGTCCTGCGCGGCGTGGCCGCCAGCGAGGTGACGCAGATTGGCGAGCAGTGTCGATTTCTGGCGGTCGATGCCGAGCAATATATCGAGCGGCAGCGGCGCGAAGGCGCGCGCTGGGAGCAGCACCCCGGCGCGCCAGAGATAGGCAGGGTGCGCGCACGGGTCCGCAGGCGGCGGCGGCGGCGGCGACAGGCGTTCGAGCGCGGCGGCGATGCGATCCAGCGGGTCGGTCATGCCCGGCTCATGGCGGGGGTCAGTCGGTCGGGCAAGCCAAAGTCATCGCGGTCGTCAGGATGACTGGAGCTGACGCAGGTGGTCGGCAATAGCGGGGTCGGCGGGGGCGAGTTTGGTGGCCTTGGCCAGCAGTTGCCGTGCGCCTGCGAGGTCGCCGCTGTTGGCAAGCGCAGTGCCGTAGGCGTCGACGGCGGCTGCGTTCATCGGGACCAGGGCATAGGCCGCCTTGGCGTAGCGGAGACCGACGTCGGCATCGCCATCACCCGCATAGGCCTGTGACAGATCGGTCAGCACGCCGGCGTCGCGGTTGCCGATGCGGCGACGGACACCCTCTAGCGTCTCGATGGCGGCATTCCAATCGCCCGCTACGACCTGGAGGTGGCCGAGCATGCGCTGGCCGGTCAGGCTCTGCGGGTTCTGCGACAGATACAGCGCCAGCGCAGCCGATGCGTCGCGCGCGCGACCCGTGCGGCCGAGTGCGTCGACAAGGCGGAGCATTGTTGATTCGTCGAACGTGAGGTCGGCGGCGCGTGCGTAGGCGGTAGCGGCTTCGGGATAGCGGTTGGCCAGCGCCAGCGCGTCGCCCAGCGCGAGCTGCGCGGCGGGCGCGCCAGGGCTAGCGGCAACGAGCGCACGCCCGCGGGCAATCGCGCCTGCGCTGTCGCCCATGCCGATCAGTCCGCGGATCACCCCGATCGCATAGGTCGGGTCATCCGCCGCGTCGTTGGCGTCGGCCTGGAGCGTGCCGACCATGTCGGTGGTCGCGAAGGCGAGGCTCCCGCCCCCTGTCCCCGTCGCCGCGCGATCCAGCATTTGCGCCGCCCCGCTGCCGTCCCCGACCACGGCCAACCCGCGCGCGACGAGGCCCAACGCATAGCGATCGGCGTCAGGACGCAGGCCGATCGGGCGCAACGTTTCCAACGCGACGCGTGCGTCGCCCGACCGTAGCAGCGCGGCACCAAGCAGGCGGCGCGCGGTAACGTTCATCGGCTGCACCGCGACCAGCTGGCGCCAGGCGGCGGCGGCCTGTTCGAACTTGCCGTCGCCATAATCGAGCGCGCCACTGAGCAGCAAGGCACCCGGCAGGCCGTCGATCGCACGGCCGGCAAGCTGGAGCAACGCGCGCGAGAGACCGGTGTTGCCGGCCCGCGCGGCGAGGACCGCCTGCAGATACAGCGCCTGCGGACTACCCGGTTTCGCCTGCTGCGCGCGGCGCGTCGCGGCTAACATCTCGACGTTGCGGCCGGCCTCGCCGAGCGTCGAGGCGTACTGGATCAGCGCGGGATGGTAATAGGCGTCGCGCGCGAGCGCCTGTTCGAACCAGGGCAGCGATGCAATCAGCCCGTAGCGGCTGCGCAGCACCTCCCCCTGCAGCGTCAGCGCGGCAGGTTCGCCCGGGGCCAGCGCCACGGCGCGCGCGGCGGCCAGGGTCGCGCCGCCGATATCGCCCATATCGAAGCGGATCCGGCCGAGATCGGTCCATGCCGCGGCGTCGCGAGGGTTGGCGTCGAGTAGTAACGCCAACGTCGCCTGCGCCGCGGCGGTATCGCCCTGCACCGCGAGCGCGCGGGCGCGGATGCGGGTCGCGTAGCCGGCATAGCGTGGCGGTGCCTTTGCCGCTTCTTCGATCGCGCCGTTGGGGTCTCCCTGGAGCAGCCGGGCTTGCGCCTGAAGCTGGTGGAGGCGCGCGGCGGGAAGCCCGGCATCGCGTGCGCGCGTCAATTCGGCTTCGGCGGCGAGGCCGTCACCAAGTTCCAGATAGGCCCGTGCCAGCACAGCATGCGGCATCGGGCGTTTGGGATCCGCGGCAATCGTGGCCTGCGCGTTGGTGCGCGCGGCGCTGTAGTTGCCAGCCCCCAGCGTCACCAGGCTGTCGACCAGCGAACGGCGCGCATCGGGCGGCGCCTGGCGGTTGGCGAGCGCATAGCCGCCTGCGACGATACCCAGGCACAGCACCAGGATCGCCACGACGCGGCCGCGACTGCCGACCGTGAGACGCGGCAATCGGCGTTTGCGGCGCGGGCGGAGCAATGGATAGGTGGCGCTAGGCATGGAGATCGTAGCTCTTCAGGAGGTCGTACAGCGTCGGTCGGCTGATGCCGAGAAGACGCGAGGCACTGGAGATATTGCCGTCGGCGCGCGCGAGCGCATGGCGGATCGCCTTGCGATCGGCGACTTCGCGGACCGCGCGCAGGTTGAGTGCGATGCCGTCCGCCGCGGTGCCGTCGATGTCGAGATCGGCTGCCGTAACGAGCTTTCCGTCCGCCATGATCACCGCGCGCTTGATGCGGTTTTCGAGCTCGCGGACGTTGCCGGGCCAGGGCCAGGCGTCGACCGCGGCGCGCGCATCGGGCGCCAAACCGGTGACGCCGGGGTTCATGGATTTCGCATATTTGGTCACGAAATGGCGCGCGAGCAAAGCGGCGTCGCCGGTGCGTTCGGATAGCGCGGGAATGCGCACGACGATCTCGGCGAGGCGGTAATAGAGATCCTCGCGGAAGCGGCCGTCGGCGACCATCGCATCGACATTCTGGTGCGTGGCGCAGACGATGCGGGTGTCGACGGGAATCGCCTTGCGCCCGCCGATGCGCTCGATCACGCGTTCCTGCAGGAAGCGTAGGAGCTTCACCTGGAGCGCGAGCGGCACGTCACCGATTTCGTCGAGGAACAGCGTGCCGCCGGCAGCCTGTTCGATCTTGCCTTCAGTGGTCTTTACGGCACCCGTGAACGCGCCCTTTTCGTGCCCGAACAGTTCGGATTCGAGCAACGTCTCGGGGATTGCGGCGCAGTTAATCGCGACGAACGCGCCTTTCCGTCGCGGCGACGCGTCGTGGAGGCCGCGCGCGAGCAGTTCCTTGCCGGTGCCGCTGGCGCCGAGCAGCATCACCGACACGTCGGCCGGCGCAACGCGCTCGAGCGTGCGGGTGACCAGCGCCATTTCGGGTGACGCGGTGATCAGCCCGCCGAACCCGGCCGCGCCGACGCGTGCGGCGAGCCGGCGGTTCTCGGCTTCGAGCGCATGGACGTGGAACGCACGTGCGACGATCAGCCCGAGCGCGTCGATGTCGATCGGTTTGGCGTAAAAGTCCCAGGCGCCGTCGGCGATCGCCTGCCGCGCGCTTTCGCGTGCGCCGTGGCCCGAGGCGACGATGACTTTGGTGTCGGGTTTCATCGACAGGATGTCGCGCAGGGTCGCGAAGCCTTCGGTAACGCCGTCCGGATCGGGCGGGAGGCCGAGATCCAGCGTGACGACCGCGGGTTCGTGCGCGCGGATCGCGTCGAGCGCCTGCGCGCGGTCGCTGGCGACGACGATCTCATAGCCCTCGTACGCCCAGCGCAACTGGCGTTGCAGCCCAGCGTCGTCCTCGACGATCAGCAGCACCGGCTTGTCGCTCATGCCGCGGCCTCCATCGTGTCGGCGGCGGGCAGCGTGATGCGGAAGCACGTTCCCTCGCCTTCGCGGCTGTCGACCGTGAGCGTACCGCCCATGGCGCCGACCAGTTGCCGCGCCTCGAACGCGCCGATGCCGAACCCGCCCGGTTTGGTCGACACGAACGGACGGAACAGCTGATCGCGGACGAAGGCGGGGGGCATCCCGCAGCCGTGGTCGACGACGTCGATCGTGACTTGCCCATCGCGGGTTTTGACGACGATGGCGATCACCGCATCGGGTTTGCTGGCCTCAATGCCGTTCTGGACGAGGTGGCCGAGCACCTGTTCGAGGCGCGTTGCATGGCCGCGGGCGAGCGCTGGCACCGCCGTGACGACGATGCCATGCTGCGCGCGGCGGCTTTTGGCGACGCGCGCGACCAGAGCGGCGACGTCGACCGGCTGCAGCGGCTCGTCGCGCGCACCGTTGTGCTGCGACAGGCGCGCGAGAAGCGTGGTCATGCGATCAGAGGAGTCCTTGAGGGTGGCGACCATGTCGGCGCGGAAATCGGGGTTGTCGGCGTGGCGCTCGGCATTGCGTGCGACCAGGGTGAGCTGGCTGACGAGGTTCTTCACGTCGTGCAAAATGAACGCGAAGCGGCGGTTGAACTCATCGAACCGCGCGGCGTCGGCGAGCGCGCTGTGCGCGCGATCCTCGGCGAGATAGCTCGCGGCCTGGCGCCCGGCGACGCGGAGCAGGTCGAAATCCTCCCAATCGAGAGCGCGATCGACCGGCGGGCGACCAAGCACGATCGCGCCAGTCAGGCTGCCGCCGTGCACCAGCGGAACGAGTGCCCAGGCGTCGGCGCAATCGCGCAGCCACGCGGGGACGCTAGCGACCTCGTCCGCGGGCGCCTGACCGGCACGGACGCGATCGAGTTCGACGATCCGGGCGCCATCGGCGAGATGCCGGGCCAGCGCATCGTCACGCTCGTTTGGCGCGTCGGCCCAGTTCCATGCGGCGCCTAGGCCCAGCCCGTCGCCATCGGGGACGAGCAACAGCCCGCCAGGTGAATCGGTGAGGTCGGCGACCGCCTTAACGATGCGCTGGGCAAGCGGGTCGGCGCCCTCACCCGGCGTGCCGAGCGTGGCCGTGAAGCGCTGCCACTCCGCGCGATAATCGTAGCGATGGCGGAACAGGTGCTTGGCGAGCTTCACCTTGGTCCAAGCGCGCAGCCACGGCGTCGACGACAGCGTGATCAGAGCGGTCGTCGCGCCGAAGACGATCGCCGTCTGGACGATCCGCGCATAGGCACCCGCATAGCTGCCCGCCAGACTGGTCGCGAGCGCGGTGATCCCGGCATAGAGGATCAGCACCACCGTCGACAACGCGCGCACGGCGATCGGCCGCGATACGGACAGCGTCCAGTCGCCGCTGCGATGGACCGCGATCACCAGGATCAGCCCGACGCCCGCCATCGCGAAACCGCGGACGGCAATCAGCGCCTGCGGCCAGATCGCCTGCATATATCCGGTCGTGAAGACCAGAAGATCGGTTCCCCACAGCGCGGCAAGCGCCATCACGACAAGGCGAATCCCACCGCGTTTCGACGGAGCGGCCTGGTGCAGATGGTGGACGAGGACCAGCGCGCTGACCGACGCCATCATGCGGAAGACGAGCCCCGCCGCCTCGATCGCGCGATGCGCGTCGACGTCGACATTCACGAGTCCGACGATCGCCAGCAGCGCGCTCGCCGCCGCGACACCGCCGACGACCAGGTAGACCGCGCCGATCGCGGCGTTGCCGGCGCGATCGCGGCGGACCAGCGCCAGCATGAAGGCAAGCCAGGCGATGTTGCGCGCGCTTTCGGCGATCCGCGTACTGACGTCGCGCGGATCGATCCCCGCCACTGCCAGCGCCCAGAGCGCGGTCAGCACCAGCGCGGTGACGAACGCGCGATGTGGCCAAACCCCGCGCGGCCGCCGCAACTGCGCGACCGCCAACGCGGCGAACACGAACGCGGCGAAGGCGTGGCCCCAGAGGATGAGTGCGGCGCTCACAGCCTTACCGCGCGCCGGTAGGCCACAGCACGACCCGTAATGTCTGGAGAAGGATCAGCATGTCGAGGAAGGGTGAGTAGTTCTTGGCGTAATACAGGTCGTATTCGAGCTTGTGGCGCGCATCCTCGATCGAGGCGCCATAAGGGTAGTTGATCTGCGCCCAGCCGGTGATGCCGGGCTTCACCATATGACGTTCGGCATAATAGGGCAGCTGTTCCTCGAGCTGCTCGACGAACTGCGGGCGCTCGGGGCGCGGACCGACAAAGCTCATCTCGCCCTTCAGCACGGTCCAGGTCTGCGGCAACTCGTCGATCCGGACCTTGCGGATGAACCGGCCGACGCGGGTGATCCGTGGATCGGCTTCGGCGGCCCAGACCGCGTTGCCGGCGACCTCGGCGTCCTGACGCATCGAGCGCAACTTCAGAATGTCGAAACTTTCATTGTACAGCCCGACGCGGCGCTGACGGTAGAAGGCCGGGCCACGCGATTCGATCTTGATCGCGAGCGCGGTGAGCAGGATCACGGGAAGTGTGATGGCCAGCAGCAGCCCGCTAACGACGATATCGAACGCGCGCTTGAACACGCTCGACAGCATCCGCGTGGACGCAAAGCCGTCGGAGAAGATCAGCCACGACGGGTTGACGCTGTTCAGATCGATGCGACCGGTCTCGCGTTCGAGAAAGCTGGAGATCTCGCTGACCTGCACGCCGGTGGTGCGGACGCGAAGCAGATCCTTCAGCGGCAGCGCATTGCGGCGCTCCTCGAGCGCCAGCACGACCTCGCTCGCGTTGAGATCAACGATTTGCGCCGCCAGGTTTGGGATATCGCCGCGTGGGATGGCGTCGGCTATGGTCGGGGTCGGCTCCCCCATCGCGACGAAGCCAGCGACGACGAAATTGATCCCCGGCTGCGTCGCCAGCTCGCGGATACGCGCCGCGCGGCTGCCCGCGCCGAGCACGACAATCCGCCGCTTGAACGTCTCGCCACCGAGCGTGCGGCCGAGCATCGCGCGCACGGTGACGAGAAGGACGGTGGCGATCAGCGTCGAATAGAACAGGCTTGACCGCCAGAATGTCAGCGTGGGGACCAGGAAGAAGATCAGCGACAGGAAGACCACGCCGAGGACAATCGCCACGGCCAGCCGTGCCGCGGCGAAGCGCAGCGACAGGAACGAGCCGACGCCGTACGCGCCAACCGCTACGAGCGAGACCTGCATTGCCATCGCGAACGTGACGAGCTGCGCAATCCGCGTGCGGACCGGCTCTACGGCCATGCCGATCTGATGCGCGCGAACGACCCAGCCGATCTCCGCCGAGGCGATCAACAGCATTGCATCGACCAAGCCGAGCAACAGCACGGCATAGGGGACGTAATGCTTGAACAGCCGGACCATGGTTTGCGCTATCCCGACAGGCCGGTGTCAATAAATCCGACACCCGACGGATGCTGTCGCACATATTTGCGAACAAAGACTGAAGATTGCGATTTGGGCCCATTTGCGCGGCTCGCGCGTCCAATGTAGGCCTTGCGCCAACAGGAGGATGCATGACGGTAAAGACGATCGTTCCGGTGATTTTGTCAGGGGGGTCCGGAACGCGACTATGGCCGATGTCTCGGCCCGAAATGCCCAAACAGATGCTGGCGCTCACCGCAGCGGAGACGATGCTGCAGTTGACCGCGGGCCGCGCGCAGGGCGGCGTGTTCGGCGCGCCGATCGTCGTCGCCAACGCGCGGCATGCGGACCTGGTCGAACAGCAGCTCGCAGACGCCGGTGCGCATCCGCAGGCGCTGATCCTGGAGCCCGCCGGCCGCAACACCGCGCCGGCGATCGCGTTGGCCGCGATCGCCGCGGGGCGCGGTCATGAGGCGCTGCTGGTGATGCCGTCGGATCATGTCATCGCCGACCTCGACGCCTTCCACGCGGCGATCGAACGCGCGTTGCCGATGGTGTCGCAGGGCTGGTTGGTGACGTTCGGGATCGCACCCGACACACCCGAAATCGGCTTCGGCTGGATCCAAGTCGGTGAGGAACTCGCCGACGGCGTGCACCGCGTCGCGCGCTTCGTCGAGAAGCCGCCGCTGGACGCCGCCAAAGCCATGCTGGCGAGCGGCGATCATGCGTGGAACGGCGGCATCTTCCTGTTCCGCGCGGACAAATATCTAGAGGCGCTGGCGCAGTACGCCCCGGGCATGCTGGTCGCAACCGAGGAAGCGATGGCCAAGGCGCGACATGACGGGGTGCGGATCTATCCGGATCCAGTGGCATTCGCCGCGTCGCCCGACGATTCGATCGACTACGCGGTGATGGAAAAGGCCGAGCGCGTCGCGGTGGTACCGGTCGCGATGGGCTGGAACGATCTGGGCAGCTGGGACGCATTGCATGCGATCAGCGAGCGCGATGCCGACGGCAATGCGCATCGCGGCGACGGCGATGGCGACGTGCTGGCAATCGAGACCAAGAATTGCTTCGTGCGCAGCGATGGGGTGCGCGTGTCGCTGGTCGGGGTCGAGGACCTGATCGTGGTGGCGAGCGGGAACGACGTGCTGATCCTGCCGCGGGGGCGGAGCCAGGAGGTCAAGAAGCTGATCGAGGCGATGAAGCGCAAGGCCGATACGCCGTCCTGACGCAAGGGCGTGTCGAGGGCAGGTGACCGACGGCTAGTCGGTCGCGATGCGCTGGTGGATCGCCAGCGCTTGATTCTCGACGTCGATGAAGATGATCGTGTCGACGCTGGGGATCGCGCGATACTCGTCCTTTTTGACGGTCAGGTCGGACGATCGCGTCGAGGGAGACAGGACTTCGATCACGACGCGAGGATCGGATAGTGTCAGGTCGTCGGGCCTGTCGCCGGGGGCGCCGCAGTAGATCGTCAAGTCCGGGTAGCGGATCGACCGATCATGGGTTTGGACCGCCATGTTCCTCAGCCGTCAGGAGGCGGTAGTGGGGGTCCGTTCCCATGGCGGCAATGTACGCCCGTCGATCTAACAAAAAAAGGGGCCGGGACTTGCGTCCCTAGCCCCTTTTCTGGGTTGGTTGATCGGTCTGGGTCGGAGGACCGGCAGAGCCGATCCTCTTCGTCGGTCGAGACCGGCGGATGTCCGCCGGCTCGCCGTCCGTCCTTGGGCGTCCGTGGCCAGCATGGCCACGGACGCCCTGCGGATCAGAAGTCCATGCCGCCCATGCCGCCCATGCCGCCGCCGCCCATGGGCATGGCAGGCTTGTCTTCCGGCAGCTCCGAGACGGCTGCCTCGGTGGTGATCAGCAGACCGGCAACCGAAGCCGCGTTCTGCAGCGCGGTGCGGACGACCTTGGTCGGGTCGATCACGCCGGCTTCCACCAGGTTCTCGTAGGTGTCGGTCGCGGCGTTGAAGCCGATGTTCGAGTCGTTGCCGTCGAGCAGCTTGCCCGAAACCACCGCACCGTCATGCCCGGCATTGCTGGCGATCTGGCGAACCAGCGCGGTCAGCGATTTCCGCACGATGTCGATACCACGGGTCTGATCGTCGTTGGCACCTTCCAGGCCGTCGAGGGCCTTGGTCGCGTACAGCAGAGCCGTACCACCACCGGGGACGATGCCCTCTTCGACGGCTGCGCGAGTTGCGTGCAGCGCGTCGTCGACGCGGTCCTTGCGCTCCTTGACTTCGACTTCCGACGAACCGCCGACCTTGATCACGGCAACGCCGCCGGCCAGCTTGGCGAGACGCTCCTGGAGCTTCTCCTTGTCGTAGTCGCTGGTCGTGTTCTCGATCTGCTGACGGATCGCTTCGGTACGGCCCTTGATCGAGTCATGGTCACCGGCACCGTCGACGATGACGGTGTTGTCCTTGTCGATCGTGACGCGCTTGGCGGTACCCAGCATGCCGAGCGTGACGGTCTCGAGCTTGATGCCGAGGTCTTCCGAGATCATCTCGCCCTTGGTCAGGATCGCGATGTCCTCGAGCATCGCCTTGCGACGATCGCCGAAGCCGGGAGCCTTGACCGCTGCGACCTTCAGGCCGCCGCGCAGCTTGTTGACGACGAGCGTGGCCAGTGCCTCACCCTCGATGTCCTCGGCGATGATCAGGAGCGGACGACCCGACTGGACGACGGCTTCCAGGATCGGGAGCATCGCCTGCAGGTTCGAGAGCTTCTTCTCGTGGATCAGGATGTACGGATCGTTCAGCTCGACCGTCATCTTCTCGGGGTTGGTGATGAAGTAGGGCGACAGATAGCCGCGGTCGAACTGCATGCCCTCGACGACGTCGAGCTCGAATTCGAGACCCTTCGCTTCCTCGACGGTGATCACGCCTTCCTTGCCGACCTTCTCCATCGCTTCCGCGATCTTCTCGCCGACTTCCTTGTCGCCGTTCGCGGAGATGATGCCGACCTGTGCGACTTCGCGCGAACCCGAAACCGGCTTCGAACGCGCCTTCACGTCCTCGACGACCTTGATCACGGCGAGATCGATGCCGCGCTTCAGATCCATCGGGTTCATGCCGGCGGCGACCGACTTCATGCCCTCGCGGACGATAGCCTGCGCCAGGACCGTTGCGGTCGTGGTGCCGTCACCGGCGATGTCGTTGGTCTTCGAGGCCACTTCGCGCAGCATCTGCGCACCCATGTTCTCGAACTTGTCCTTGAGCTCGATCTCCTTGGCGACGGTGACGCCGTCCTTGGTGATGCGCGGTGCGCCGAAGCTCTTGTCGATGACGACGTTGCGGCCCTTGGGGCCGAGCGTCACCTTGACTGCGTCGGCGAGGATGTCGACGCCGCGGAGGATGCGCTCACGCGCGTCGCGGCCGAATTTTACGTCTTTGGAAGCCATGGAAGCTGCCCTTTCGAACGAATGTTGAGAATGTTGAGACGATAGACGGTATTTTCGGGTGGCTCGATCTTCGCCCTAAGGGCGATTCCGAGCCCGTCGGCGTCAGCCGACGATCCCGAGAATGTCCGACTCTTTCATGATCAGCAGGTCTTCACCGTCGACCTTGACCTCGGTGCCCGACCATTTGCCGAACAGGATCTTGTCGCCGGCCTTGACGTCGAGCGGCGTGATCGTGCCGTTCTCGGCGCGCGTGCCGGTGCCGATGGCGACGACTTCGCCTTCCTGCGGCTTTTCCTTGGCGGTGTCGGGGATGATGATCCCGCCCGCGGTCTTTTCTTCGGCTTCGACGCGCTTGACGAGCACGCGGTCGTGCAGGGGACGAAAGTTCATGGGGCCCATGTCCTTTAGGTTTGTGACAGATTTCTGGCACTCGTTTAGGGCGAGTGCCAATGGAGCGGATATGTGCCTGCTTCTCCTACATGTCAAAGGGGGGTGCCGGAATTTTAAACAGGTTTGGACCGAGTGCCGCGTCCGCGGGACGGACCGAGGCTAACCGACTCGGCCCCGGCGGGGGAGGACGGTCGAGCGGGGCGTATTGGCGGCATAATACAGGCCATTTACGCGCGTGCGCGCTTGCTCTAGCCATGCGGCATGACCGACAGCGCTGCGCCCTACGCCCCTCCGCCCGCCTCCTATGTCGACCCGGCGCGGCCGCCGCGGCGGAAATGGCGGTTGGTGCGGGGGACATGGAAGCTGCTGGTCGCGATCAAGGACGCCCTCGTCCTGATCGCGATGCTCATCTTCTTCGGCCTGGTGTTCGCAGCGCTCAACGCGCGGCCGGGCACCAAGGCGATCAAGGACGGCGCGCTGGTGCTCGAACTGAACGGGTCGATCGTCGAACAGCCCGAGGAACCCGCGAGCCTTGCGGCTCTGGCGAGCAGCAACCGGCCGCGCCAGTTTCGCCTGCGCGACGTGGTACGCGCGATCGACACCGCGCGGACCGACGACCGGGTCAAGGCGGTGGTGCTCGATCTCGACAATTTCGGCGGGGCGTATCCCGCAGCACTGGGCGAGATCGGCGATGCGCTGGCCCGGGTGCGCGCGGCGAAGAAGCCGGTGTTGGCCTATGCAACCGCCTATACCGACGGCAGCTACCGCCTCGCGGCGAATGCGAGTGAGATCTGGGTCAACCCGCTGGGCGGTACGCTGTTCCTGGGGCCCGGCGGCAACCAGCTCTTCTACAAGGGTTTGATCGACAAACTGGGAGTGACGACCCACGTCTATCGGGTCGGGCGCTACAAGTCGTTCGTCGAACCCTATACGCGCACCGAGCAGAGCGAGGACGCCAAGGCGGCGAGCCAGGCGCTGTACGGCACGCTGTTCGCGCAGTGGAAGGACGCCGTTGCCAAGGCCCGTCCGCAGGCGCGGATCGCCGAACTGCTCGCGGCGCCCGACAAGGTGGTGATCGCCGCCAACGGCGACATCGCCGCGGCCAACCTGCGCAGCGGGCTGGTCGACAAGCTCGGCGACCGAACCGCGTTCGGACGCCGCGTCGCGCAGATCGCGGGCAGCGACGCGAAGAAGCCCGCGGGCAATTTCAACACGATCAAATATGATGCCTGGGTCAGCGCCAACCCGCTGCCGACCACGGGCGACGCGATCGGCGTGCTGACGATCGCCGGCGACATCGTCGACGGCAACGGCCGCGCCGGCGCGGCGGGTGGGGATACGATCCAGAAGGCGATGCTCGACGGGCTCGCCAAGAAGGATCTGAAGGCGCTGGTGGTTCGCGTCGATTCGCCCGGCGGATCGGTGATGGCGTCGGAGCAGATCCGGCTCGCGATCCTGGAGGCCAAGAAGAAGGGCCTGCCGATCGTGGTGTCGATGGGCGGCATGGCGGCGAGCGGCGGCTATTGGGTGTCGACCCCCGCCGACACGATCTTCGCCGAGCCGGGGACGATCACCGGATCGATCGGAATCTTCGGGATCATCCCGAGCTTCGAGGCCTCGCTCGCCAAGCTCGGGGTGACAACGGACGGCGTGAAGACCACCGCGCTGTCGGGTCAGCCCGATGTCGTCGGCGGCACCACGCCGATGTTCGACGCGATCATGCAAGCAGGAATCGAGAACGGCTATCGCCAGTTCATCGCGCGCGTCGCGGCGTCGCGCAAGATGACGCCGGCGCGGGTCGACTCGATCGGCCAGGGGCGCGTCTGGGACGGCGGCACCGCGCGCCAGCTGGGCCTGGTCGACCGGTTCGGGACACTGAAGGACGCGATCGACGAGGCGGCCAAGCGCGCCAAGCTCGACCCGGCCAAGGTCCATGCCGAGTATCTCGAGAAGCAGCCCGGATTCCTCGCGACGATCGCCGAGAGTCTCGCGGGCGACGACGAGGAAGCCGCCGGTGGCGATGCGTTCGCGCGGATCGCAGCCGACCGC
The DNA here is from genome assembly GCF_036663615.1 of Sphingomonas rhamnosi. Lineage (NCBI taxonomy): Bacteria > Pseudomonadati > Pseudomonadota > Alphaproteobacteria > Sphingomonadales > Sphingomonadaceae > Sphingomonas > Sphingomonas rhamnosi. The sequence continues at coordinate 123,624 of NZ_JAXOJJ010000003.1, read as the reverse complement.
CGCCAGACCTTCGCGCGCGCCCTGGGCGACATGAAGCGACTGGCGTCGGCCGGATCGGTCCAGGCCCGGTGCCTTGAGTGCGGCGGGATCGGGCCCACCACCGGCGACATCGACGACGCCAAGCTGCTCGACTTCGTGATGGCGCGGATCGGGCTGTGATCGCGATCCGGCCGGCGACACCGGCGGATGCCGGCGCGATCGCGGCGATCTATGCGCCGCACGTGCTGATCGGCACCGCGTCGTTCGAGACCGACGTGCCCGACGCCGCGATGATCGCCGAACGGATGGCGGCGAGCGACGGGCTGTATCCCTGGCTGGTCGCGACCACCGGGTCGGGCGTCGACGACGGAGTGGTCGCCTACGCCTATGCGACTCGGTTTCGCGACCGCGCCGCCTATCGCTTCGTGGTCGAGACGACGGTGTATGTCGCGGACGCGGCGCAGCGGCAGGGCGCGGGGCGGCTGGTGTACGAGGCGCTGATCGACACGCTGCGCGCGCAGGGGTTCACCCAGGCGATCGGCGCGATCGCACTGCCGAACGAAGGCTCGATCAAGCTGCACGAGGCGGTCGGGTTTCGCCGCGCGGGGGTGTACCGCGAGGTCGGATACAAGCACGGCCAGTGGATCGATGTCGGCTATTGGCAGTGCGTGCTGGCCGAGCCCGCGACGCCGCCGGTCGAGCCGCGGCGGTTTGCGGATGTGGGCGTGGTGCGGGGGTAGCCAAACCTCCGTCATCCTGACGAAAGTCAGGATCCAGAGCCCAGCGCAGCGCCCGTAACCCTGGATCCCGGGACGAGCCCGGGATGACGGGGTGGGTGGTTCACCCCAGGATGTGCATCCACATCGGCTGACCCACGAGGCTCTGCGACCCGCGGAGCTTCTCCAGCGCCTGCGCGACGCAGCGTTCCGGCCCTTCGTGCGTGACGATGGCGACGAGCACGCCCCGCTCGCCGCTCGCCGCGCGCTGGATCAGGCTTTCGATCGAGACGCCGGCATCGCGCATCGCGGCGGCGATCTCGGCGAGGACACCGACGCGGTCCTCGACCGTGAAGCGGAGATAGGCGCGGCCGCGGCGTTCGCCGCTGTCCGCCTTTGGGGCCGCGGTCAGCGACGCGACGGGCATCGCGAAGGGCGGGCCATATTCGCCGCGGGCGATGTCGATCAGATCGGCGACGACGGCGCTGGCGGTCGGGCCATCGCCCGCGCCGGCGCCCTGGAACAGCAGGCGGCCGACGAAATTTCCCTCCGCCACCACAGCATTCAACGATCCGGTGACGTGGGCGAGCGGGTGATCGAGCGGCACCAGATGCGGATGGACGCGCTGGAACAGGCCGTTGGCGCCCGCCTCGGCGAGCCCCAACAGGCGGACGCGGTACCCCAAGGCGGCGGCTTCGGCGATGTCGGCGCCGAGCACGTGTCGGATGCCGCTCGCGGCGACGTCGCCAAACGCCGGCCGCGTACCGAACGCGATCGACGCGAGGATCGACAGCTTGTGCGCGGCGTCGACGCCGTCAATGTCGAAGCTGGGGTCGGCCTCGGCAAAGCCGAGCGCCTGCGCCTCGGCGAGCACTTCGGCGAAGTCGCGGCCTTCAGCCTCCATCTTCGACAGGATGAAATTGCAGGTGCCGTTGAGGATGCCATAGACGCGCGCGATCTCGTTGGCCGCGGCGCCCTCGCGCAGGCCCTTGATCACCGGAATGCCGCCCGCGACCGCGGCTTCGAACTTGAGCGCGACGCCCACGGCTTCGGCCGCTTCGCCGAGTTCGAGCCCGTGGTGCGCGAGCATCGCCTTGTTGGCGGTGACGAACGCCTTGCCCGCGCCGAGCGTGGCGCGCGCCAGCGTCAGCGCTGGACCGTCGGACCCGCCGATCAGTTCGACCACGACATCGGCGTCGCAGCGCGCGAGCGCGGTGGTGTCGTCGACCCAGGCGAAGCGCGACAGGTCGACGCCGCGGTCCTTGGTGCGGTCGCGCGCGGACACCGCGACGACCTCGATCGCGCGCCCGGCGCGCCTGGCGATCAGGTCGCGGTTTGCGTCGAGCAGGCGGATCACCCCGCCGCCGACGGTTCCAAGCCCGGCAAGGGCGACGCGCAATGGCTGTGTCATATTATTCCTCCGCTCGCGCGTCCGACTAAGGATCGCGTGCCGCAACTGCAATGCCCGTGACGTATTCGTTCGCAGGCCCTATCTGCGCGACATGACCGGCCGCTTCGACCATTTGCCCAACCGCCGCGCGATCATCGATCGCCGCGCGCTCGCCGAAACCCTTGCCGCGCTGGAGGGGACGGAGCGCACCGCGCTGCGCCACGCCGCGACCGCGTTGCTCAAGACCGCGCTCGACACCGGGCGGATCGAGGTCGAGCGGCGGCTGATCGAGAACCCGTCGCGCGGGCTCGAGGCGACCAGCGCGCAGGCCTATCTGATCGACCAGATCCTGCGGCTGATGTTCGATTTCACGGTCGAACGCCTGTACCGCCGATCGAACCCGACCGCCGCCGAGCAGCTGACGCTGATCGCGGTCGGCGGCTATGGCCGAACCGAGATGGCGCCGCATTCCGATGTCGATATCGGGTTCCTCACCCCGCTGCGGCAGACGGCCTGGTCCGAGCAGGTCATCGAAACGATGCTGTACGCGCTGTGGGACCTGGGATTGAAGCTGGGGCATTCGAGCCGGTCGCTCGACGAGATGATCCGGCAGGCCAAGGCCGACATCACGGTGCGGACCGCGCTGCTCGAAGCGCGCTACGTCTGCGGCGACGTCGCGCTGTACGAAGAAGCGGCGCAGCGGTTCAAGACGGAGGTGCAGGCCGATACGGCACGCGTCTTCATCGCCGAAAAGCTCGCCGAACGCGACGTGCGCCACAAGAAGATGGGCGACACGCGGTATGTCGTCGAGCCCAACGTCAAGGAGGGCAAGGGCGGCCTGCGCGACCTGCACGCGTTGTTCTGGATCGGGAAATATATCTACGACGTGCAGCGCGCCGCCGAACTGGTGGGCGTCGGGCTGTTCACCAAGGCCGAATACCGGCTGTTCCACCGCGCGGACAATTTCCTGCAGGCGGTGCGCTGCCATCTCCACAGCATCACCGGGCGCGCCGAGGACCGGCTGACGTTCGACGTGCAGCGCGAGATCGCCGATCGGATGCGGTTCTCCGACCGGCCGGGGAAGTCGAAGGTCGAGCGGTTCATGCAGTTCTATTTCCTGCAGGTGAAGGTCGTCGGCAGCCTGAGCGGGGTGTTCCTGGCGCATCTCGACGAGCAGTTCGCGGCGCGCGGGCGGCGCTTTGGGCTGCCGACGATCCGGCGCAGCCCACGCAAGCTGAAGGGGTTCGTGCTCGATCGCGGCCGGCTGGCGCTGCCTTCGGACGATTTCTTCCGGCAGGATCCGGCGCGGCTGATCGAACTGTTCCAGCTAGCCGACAAGCACGGCCTGGAGATCCACCCGCTGGCGATGCGCGCCGCGGCGCGCGATGCGAAACTGGTCGACGAGGTGCGCAACAGCCCGAGCGCCAACGCGCTGTTCCTCGACGTGCTGACGAGCCCCCGCGACCCCGAACTCGTGCTGCGCTGGATGAACGAGGCGAGCGTGTTCGGGCGGTTCGTCCCCGATTTCGCGCGCGTCGTGGCGCAGATGCAGTTCGACATGTACCATCACTATACCGTCGACGAGCATACGATCCGCGCGATCGGGCTGCTCAGCCGGATCGAGCGCGGCGACCTGCGTGACGACCATCCGCTCGCGACCGCGATCTTCGACCAGATCGTGTCGCGGCGTGCGCTGTACGTCGCGGTGCTGCTGCACGACATCGCCAAGGGGCGCGGCGGCGACCATTCGATCCTCGGCGCAGAGGTCGCGCGGCGGATGTGCCCGCGGTTCGGGCTGACCGCGGCCGAGACCGAGACGGTCGCCTGGCTGGTCGAGAAGCACCTGTTGATGTCGGCGACGGCGTTCAAGCGCGACCTGTCGGACTTCAAGACGATCCTCGATTTCTGCGACGTGGTGCAAAGCCCCGAACGGCTGCGGCTGTTGCTGGCGCTGACCGTGGTCGACATCCGCGCGGTGGGCCCCGGCGTGTGGAACGGCTGGAAGCGGCAGCTGCTGTCGGATCTGTACGAATCCGCCGAGGAGGTGCTGCGGCTGGGGCACAAGCAGAAGGGCCGCGCGGAGCGGATCGCGGCGAAGCAGGCGATGCTGCAAAGCGCGCTCGGCTGGGACGACGCGGCGTTCGCGAGCTTCGTGCGGCGGATGCCTGAGGCCTATTGGGTCGCCGAACCCGACGATGTGCTGGCGCACAATGCGCGATTCATCGCTGCGGCAGGCGCAATTGGGGACGGGGCGAATCTGGCGATCGACGCGCAGGTCTATCCGGGGCGCGGCGCGACGTTGGTCACGATCTATGCCGCGGATCATCCGGGGCTGTTCTACCGGATCGCGGGCGCGATCCATGTCGCCGGCGGCAACATCATCGATGCGCGGATCCACACGACGCGCGACGGCATGGCGGTCGACAATTTCCTGGTGCAGGATCCGTTCGGTCGCCCGTTCGACGACGAGGGCCAGCTGGCGCGGCTACGGACCGCGATCGAGGATGCGCTCGCCAATCGCGGCAAGCTGACCGACCGGCTGGTCGCGAAGGCGCTGCCGCGGGTGCGCGCGGAGGCGTTCGAGATCGTCCCCAACGCGCTGATCGACAACAAGGCGTCGAACCGGTTCACCGTGGTCGAGGTCAACGCGCGCGACCGGCCGGCGCTGCTCAACCAGCTCGCGCACGCGCTGTTCCAGTCGAAGGTGACGATCCATTCGGCGCATGTCGCGACGTACGGCGAACGCGCGGTGGATACCTTCTACGTGACCGACCTCACCGGGGACCGGATCGTCGCGCCGGCGCGGCTGAAGACGCTCGAGCGGCGGTTGCTCGCGGCGGCGGCGGGGGAAGAGATCGATCTGGCGGCCTGAACCCCGCCGTCCCCCAGGAACAAGTCCGGGGCGACGGCGGGTCTAGATCAGAACCGCGTGCGGAGCGTCAGGCCGTAGGTGCGCGGCTCGGCCAGGTAGGACGTGAAGATCTGGTTCCCCACGCCCCCGAACGCCTGGACCTGCGACTGGCTGCCGGCGCCCTGGAACGGCGCGTTGAAGGCGACCTGCTGGTAGTTGGTGTCGAGCAGGTTCTGCGCCCAGACTTCCAGCGCCCAGCGCTGTTCGGGTCCGCGGATGCCGACGCGCGCGTTCATCAGGAAGAACCCGTCCTGCTCCTTCTCAGCGAACAGGTCCGAGCCGGTGTTATAGTCGCTGGTCATGCGGCCATCGACGTAGAACAGCGCGGTGATCCCCGACGAGCCGATCTCCGGCGTCCAGGTGGTCGATGCCGTCACCGTATGCTTGGGCGCATTCGAGATGGTGCTGCCCGACAGCAGGAACAGTGCGGGATCGAGTGCCTCGCCGGTCTGCGACCCGACCAGGTTGTTCTTGAACTTCGTGTCGACGAACGTGTAGCCGAGCCCGACCTGGAAATTGCGCGCCGGATACATGCCGGTCTCGATTTCGAAGCCCTGCGAACGCACTCCGTACTGGACCTTGCCCGTGCAGGCGCCGGTGGTGGCGCTGGCATCGCGATCGGCGCCATTGAGGCTGGTGTCGCACGAGCTGATGTTCTGAACGATGAAGTTGGTGCCGTTGAAGGTATTCAGCTGGAAGTTCTTGAAGTCCTGCCGGAAGCCCGCGACGTTCAGCGTGAAGTCGCGCGAGGTGTATTTGACGCCGACTTCGTATGCGTTGACGGTTTCGGGGTCGAACCGCAAACGGCTGGCGCTGGCGTTGGTGGGCGCGCTGAACACGTTGGCGGTCAGATCCGAACGATCGAGGTTATAGCCGCCCGCCTTGTAGCCGCGCGAATAGGACGCGTAGAGCAGGGTGTCGGTGTACGGCTTGTACGAGATGATGCCGGTGCCGCTGAACTCGCCTTCCTTGAACCCGTCATTGAGGTCGAGGGTGTTGAGCGCCGAGGTCGAGTTGCCGGTGCAGGTCAGCGTGACGATGCCGCCGACGATCTGGTTCAGCTGCGCGCGCGTTGCGGCCGGGAGACCGGGCGTCGTGGCGATAGCGTTGAATACCGCGGCGCCGGTCGCCTGTTGCGCCGGACAGATCGTATTGTTGTTCTGAAAATCGCCGTGGAAGTCCTTCTGCTCGTGCGTATAGCGCAGGCCGCCGGTGATCGAGAGCTTGTCGGTGAGCTTGAAGATGTTGTGCGTGAAGAACGCGTAGTTCTTGCTGTCCTGATAATAGGTCGACCTGGTGTCGCCGAGATTGTTGAGCGTGCTGAGCCGATCGACCATGCCGAGAATCGTCGGGGTGAGTGCACCGAACGCGGGTGTCGTACCCGGCAATTGCCCGCCCAACGTCGCACGGCCCCCTGCGCTCAGACAACCCGGATTGAGCGGATTGCGCAATGCCGCAGCCGGGTTGATCGTCGCGACGATGCGGCAGGCGGCGAACGCGCCGTACTGCGTGCCGAACTTCAGATTGTCGGCGACGACCAGGTCTTCCTTCGAGAAATAGCCGCCGATCAGCCAGTCGAGCTTGTCGTCGAACAGCGAGCCGTTGAGGCGGACTTCCTGCGTGAAGGTGTGGAACTGGCGGTACGCGTTGCCGTCATCGGCGCGGTAGCCGATGTCGAGATTGCCGTAATCGATGTCGGCGGCGTTGCCCGACTTATATTCGCGGTAGGCGGTGATCGAGGTCAGCTGTGCGAAGCCGAGATTGGCGTCGATCTGCGCGGAACCGCCATAATCCTTGGTGATGTTCGCATAAGCCTTGCCCGGCGAATTCGCGATGCGGCGATTGAACGGATCGCCCGCGCTCGGGAAGACCGCACCCATGCTCTGCATGACCTGGACGATGCGGTTGCCCGCCGGGTTGATCGCGAAGTCGCCGGCGACGGTCGGGGTCGGATCGATCTTCTCGTCGGTGTTGATATACACTGCGCCGCAGCATTTCTCGTCGCGGCGCGTGTAATCGCCGATCAGCCGGACCGAGACGTCGGCCGAGGGCTCGAACAGCAGCTGCCCGCGGACGAAATAGCGGTTGCGGTCGTTGTAGTCGGTCTTGTTGACGACGTCGTAGAGATAGCCGTCGCGCTTGCCGAACACGCCGTCGAGGCGGAACGCCAGCTTGTCCGCGATGATCGGACCGGTGAGGCCCCCGGCGATGCGGATATTGTTGTAATTGCCGTAGGTCGCCTCGGCATAGCCGCCGAACTTATAGTCGGGCAGCTTGGTCAGGATGTTGATCGTACCGGCCGACGCGTTGCGGCCGGCCAGCGTGCCCTGCGGCCCGCGCAGCACTTCGATCCGTTCGACTTCGCCGAGATCGTTGAGACCCGAGCCGGTGCGGCTGCGATAGACGCCGTCGATGAACACCGCGACCGAGCTTTCGAGGCCGGGGTTGTCGCCGACCGTGCCGATGCCGCGGATACGCGCCGAGGCGTTGGCTTCGCTGCCGGTCGAGGAGACGAGCAGCGAGGGCACGAGCTGGGTCGCCTGACGGATGTCGGTGGCGCCGGTATTCTCCAGCGCGGCCGAACCGACCGCGGAGACCGCGACGGGCACGTTGGACAGGCGTTCTGCGCGACGGGTCGCGGTGATGACGATGTCGCCGACGTTGCGCGTATCGTCGTCCTGCGCGACCGAGCCTTGCGCGGTGCCGGGAGTCGACGTCGTGGCGGCCTGCGCCTCGCCTTGCGTAGTAGGCACATCCTGCGCGAAGGCCGGGACGGTCAGCGCCGCGGTGGCGACAGCGGACAACAGATATGCGATCCTACGCATCGGCATTCTCTCCTGATCTATTCGAATTGTTTCGAACTTATGGTTTGTTTCGAAAGGTAAGGAGATGCAGGCGTGAACGTCCATTAATTTCCGTATGCGGAAAGCGTTTTTTGAAGATTGTGTCTCGTACGCAACACTGGATTTACCTGTTCATGCGGTCGGCACCGGCGATCATCGTCACCCTATCAGGTTCTCGATGAAGCGGGACCCCGGGTCGAGCCCGGGGTGACGGGCTACGCCATCTTGCCTAGACGCAAAACGGCCGGCCCGACGCGTTGCATCGGACCGGCCGTGTCGAGTCGCCACGTGCGGCGCGCGTTTTACTTGGGTGCGAGCACCATCAGCATCTGGCGGCCTTCCATGCGCGGATAGGCTTCGACCTTCGCGACTTCGGCGACGTCGTCCTGCACGCGCTTGAGCAGGTTCATGCCGAGCTGGCCGTGGCTGAGCTCGCGACCGCGGAAGCGCAGCGTGATCTTGACCTTATCGCCCTCGCCGATGAAGTCGTTCACCTTCTTCATCTTCGTGTCGTAATCATGGTCGTCGATGTTCGGACGCATCTTGATCTCCTTGATCTCCTGCGTCTTCTGCGACTTGCGTGCGAGGTTCGCCTTCTTCTGCGCCTCATACTTGAACTTGCCGACGTCGAGGAACTTGGCGACGGGCGGATCGGCGTTGGGCGATACCTCTACGAGGTCGAGCCCGTGCTCGGCAGCCTGCTCCATCGCCTCGCGCGTGAACATTACGCCGAGGTTCTCGCCCTCATGGTCGATCACGCGGACCTTGGGGCTGACGATGAATTCGTTGAATCGGGGGCCGTTCATCGGCGGCGCCTGCATCGGCCGGCGCATCGTGGGAGGACGTATGGGTTTGCTCCTGTGGTTTTGCTATTCTCCCATATAGCGCATCTCACGGTCGTTTTGAAGGCGGTCCGTCGATCACGTCGAGACGAATGGCGATATCGGGCAGAAGCAGCGCACATACCGTGTCATGCGCTTCATATTCCTCGACATCGGTATAGCCACCGTCGACCGGCGCGCGGTGCACGCGGATCGTCTTGCGGATCGCGTCGACCACCCAATAATCGCGCACGCCGTGACGGGCGTATTTGCCCGCCTTCACCCGGAGATCGAACCCCAGCGACGAGACGGCGACCTCGATCAGCAACAGCAGGTCGGTGCCCCGGACGTCCTGCGATCCGATATCGCGCGGCCACAAAGCGAGATCGGGCTCGAGCATCGTCGTTTCGCTGAAGCTCACCGATGGCTCGACGAACACCCCGATCTCGGGCGGTTTGGTAAAGACCAGCGCCTCGTTCAGCCGGGACTTCATGCGTTCGTGATGGCTGAACTTGGCAGCGGCCATCGGCACGATCTCCCCGTCGATCAGTTCGAAGCGGTCGCGATCGTCGATCACGCCGGCGTCCTGCAACGCATAGACCTCCGCGACCGTCAGGCGCGCGGGGATCAGCCCATTCCTGATGTTCTGGAAGATCGTCATGGCCGGAGCCTATCACATATCGGGGGGAGTCGCCTCTGCGCGGAGGCGATCGACGGCCTCTTCCAGCGTCAAAATGGTCTGCGCCTGGCTGCCGAGCGTGCGTAGCGCGACCTTGCCTTCCTCGGCCTCGCGCTTGCCGACGACGAGAAGGTTGGGGACCTTCGCCAGGCTGTGCTCGCGGACCTTGTAGTTGATCTTCTCGTTGCGCAGGTCGGTCTCGACGCGCAAGCCCGCCTTGCGCAGCGTGGCCGCGACGGTTTCCGCATAGTCGTCGGCGTCCGACACGATCGTCGCGACCACGACCTGCGTCGGCGCGAGCCAGAGCGGGAAGCGGCCGGCATGATGTTCGATCAGGATGCCAATGAAGCGTTCGAACGTGCCGAGGATCGCACGGTGGAGCATCACCGGGCGGTGACGCTCGCCGTCCTGGCCGACGTACGACGCGTCGAGTCGTTCGGGAAGGACGCGGTCGGACTGGATCGTGCCGACCTGCCAGGTGCGGCCGATCGCGTCGGTCAGGTGGAATTCGAGTTTCGGCGCGTAGAACGCCCCCTCGCCCGGCAGTTCCTCGAACTTTCCCTTGATCGAGTCGGACAGGTTCGAGCCGAGCACCGCCTCGCGCAGTTCGGATTCGGCCTTGTCCCACATCTCTTCACTGCCGAACCGCTTTTCAGGGCGCAGCGCGAGCTTCACCGCATAATCCTCGAAGCCGAGGTCGCGGTAGACGGTGTCGAGCAGTTCGCAAAAGGCGCGGACCTCGTCGATCAGCTGGTCCTCGCGGACGAAGATATGCGCGTCGTCCTGCGTGAACTGGCGGACGCGCATGATGCCGTGCAGCGCGCCGTGCGGCTCGTTGCGGTGGCAGCAACCGAATTCGGCCATGCGCATCGGCAGGTCGCGGTACGACTTGATCCCCTGGCGGAAGATCAGCACGTGCGCGGGGCAGTTCATCGGCTTGAGCGCCATCAGGTCGGCGGTGCCGCTGAAGATCGCCGCATCGTCCTCGGTGCCGGGAATCTCGTCGGGGACGACGAACATGTTCTCGCGGTATTTGCCCCAGTGCCCGGATTGCTCCCACTGGCGCGCGTCCATCAGCTGGGGGGTCTTGACCTCCTCATAGCCCGCGGCATCGAGCCGGCGGCGCATATACGCCTCGAGCTGGCGCCACAGGATGAAGCCTTTGGGGTGCCAGAACACCGAGCCCTGCGCCTCCGACTGGAGGTGGAACAGGTCCATCTCCTGGCCGATTTTGCGATGGTCGCGCTTGGCGGCTTCCTCGAGGCGGAACAGGTACGCGTCGAGCTGCTTCTTGTTGAGCCAGCCGGTGCCGTAGATGCGGCTGAGCATCGCGTTCTTCTGGTCGCCGCGCCAATAGGCACCGGACACGCGCGTGAGCTTGAACGCCTGGGGATCGAGCTTGCCGGTCGAGACCATGTGGGGGCCGCGGCACATGTCGAGCCAGTCGCCCTGGCGATAGATCGTCAGTTCCTCGCCCTCGGGCAGTTCGGCGGCCCATTCGGCCTTGAAGCGCTCGCCCTGCTCGGTCCAGCGGTCGATCAGCTGCTGGCGGGTCCAGACTTCGCGCGTGAACGGCTCGTTGCGGGCGATGATCGCGCGCATCTCGGCCTCGATCGCGGGAAGGTCGTCGTCGGTGAACTGGCGGTCCTTCGGCGCGAAGTCGTAATAGAAGCCGTCGTCGGTCGCGGGGCCGAAGGTGATCTCGGTGCCGGGGAACAGGTTCTGCACCGCCTCGGCCATGACGTGCGCGAGGTCGTGGCGGACGAGTTCGAGCGCATCGGCCTCGTCGCGCGCGGTAACGAGCGCCAGCTGCGTGTCGCCCTCGAAGGGCCGCGTGAGGTCGCGGACCTGTCCGTCGATGCGCGCGGCGAGCGCGGCCTTGGCGAGACCGGGGCCGATGGCGGCGGCGACATCCGCGGGGGTGGTCCCGGGCGCAACCTCTCGGACGGAACCGTCGGGCAGCGTGATGCGGAACAACTCGGCCGGGTGCGCGGACATGGGGAACTTTCTGAGGCTTGAAGAGCGGGGCTTATGCCGTTGCGAGGGGTATATAGGCAACACCCCCTCTTCCGTCATCCCAGCGAAGGCTGGGATCTCCATGGGGCGGGTGCTGCGCTCTCCAACAGGGAGACCCTAGCCTTCGCTTGGGTGACGGTTTGGGGGTGACGGTCTCGAAAGGGGAGTCACGCGATCCCGAACGGCACCACATGATTGGCCTGGGTATGCCCGATCTCCGCGCGGCCCAAATACGGCACGTCCATGTCGCGGCTCCACCGCACCATCATGTAATCGAGCGTCTCGCCCCAGGGGGGATCGTTCGCCTGCACCGCGGTCACCGCGCCGAGGCGCAGGCCGGCGATGCCCTTCAGCTGCGTCGCGTTCGCTAGTTTGAAGAGCATGCGATCGACATTGTACATCGGCTCCGACACCTCCTCGACGATCAGCACGTGATCGGTGAGATCGGGCAGCCACGGCGTGCCGATCAGCGAGGTGAGAATCGTCAGGTTGAATGCTGCGGAGGGCTGGCCTTTGAGGCCCGGCTCCAGTCCCGTCCTGTCCCCGTGGGCCAGCCAGCCTAATGAGCGTGCGACCGTCCGATCGCCGTCGTGGCGGTTGATGTCGCTCGCCATCGGGCCGTGGACCGGACGGCCGATGCGGCGGGCGTAGAGCGCGCCGAGCAGGAAGCCGACGTCGGAATAGCCGAGATAGGCCTTCTGGTGCGCGGCGCGCTTGAGGTGCGGCATGACCATCGCGAGGATGCGGTTGGCGCCGTAGCCGCCGCGCAGGAACCAGAGCGCGTCGAACGCGGGGTCGTTGGCGTATTCCAGGAACGCCGCCGCGCGGGCGAAATCGGAACCCGCGAAATGGCCGTCGGTCGCCTTGCACCCCGGGTGGAAGACGAGCTCGATCTCGGGAAACGCGGCGGCGGCATAGGCGGTGATCTTCGGGATCACCTCGGGGTTGGTGCGGCTCGATGCGGCGAGGACTCCGATCCTGATTGTCCGTCTCCCCAATCTGCAACCTTGTGCCGTCGTGGTTCCGCCGATAGCCCGGCGCCATGCAGAACGGCAAATCCTACTTCTTCGTCGGCATCGGCGGTTCCGGCATGATGCCGCTGGCGATGATCCTCGCAGGGCGCGGCGCGACCGTTGCGGGATCGGACCGTGGGCTCGACCAGGGGCGCGTGCCCGCCAAGTTCGACGACCTGCGCAAGCGCGGCGTGGCGCTGTTCGCGCAGGACGGCAGCGGGATCGTGTCGGCGGACCAGATCGTCATCGCCTCCGCCGCGATCGAGGCGAGCGTGCCCGACATGGTCGCGGCCGAAAGACTCGGCTGCGAGCGGCTAAGCCGCGCGGGCATGCTCGCGTCGCTGTTCAACGCGAGCATGCTGCCGATCGGGATCGCGGGAACCAGCGGCAAATCGACCGTGACGGGGATGATCGGCTGGATCCTCCAGGCATGCGGCCGCGATCCGACCGTGATGAACGGCGCGGTGATGAAGAATTTCGCGAGCCCCGACGCGCCGTTCGCGAGCGCGCTGGTGGGGGCCGGAGAGGCGTTCGTCAGCGAGGTCGACGAGAGCGACGGGTCGATCGCGGGCTACAGCCCGAGGATCGCGGTGCTCAACAATGTGAGCCTGGACCACAAGGGGCTCGACGAGCTGCGGCTGCTGTTCGCGGACTTCATCGGCAAGGCCGAGACCGCGATCGTGAACAGCGACAACGACGAGGCCGCGGCGCTGGCCGACGCCCTGCCGCGCCGGCGGGTGACGACGTTCGGGATCGACCGCGACGCGGACTTTGCCGCGCGCGACGTGGTCGAGCGGCCGTTCGGGGTCGATTTCGCGCTGGTCGTGGGCGGCAACGCGCCGGTGCCGGTGACCCTGCAGGTGCCGGGACGGCACAATGTCTCGAACGCACTGGCTGCCATCGGCGCAGCAGTGGCGGCCGGGGTTTCGCTTGCTGACGCGGTGCGCGCGATCGGCGGGTTCACCGGATTGCGGCGGCGATTCGACTTCGTCGGCGAGGCGGGCGGCATCGCCGTGATCGACGATTTCGGGCATAATCCGGACAAGATCGCGGCGACGCTGGACACGCTGCACGCGTTTCCGGGGCGCGTGCTGTTGCTGTTCCAGCCGCATGGCTATGGCCCGCTGAAGGTGATGGGCGAGGCGCTGACAGCGATGTTCGTCGAGCGGATGCGCGACGGCGACATGCTCGTGCTGCCGGATCCGGTCTATCACGGCGGCACCGTCAGCCGCGCGGTGACGAGCGCGGACATCGTCGCGAAGATTGCGGCGGCGGGGCGCGATGCGCGGTATGTCGCGGACCGGGGCGACGCGGCGGCGTTGCTGGTGGCCGAGGCGCGCGCGGGCGACCGGATCGTGGTGATGGGCGCGCGCGACGACAGTTTGAGCCTGCTCGCCAGCGGGATGGTCGAGGCGCTCGCCCCGCGCTAGACTGCAGCCAAGGAGACCCGCCGATGTTCCGCCGTCTGTTCCTCGACCATCCCGAAACCGTCGGCGAGAGCTATGCCCAGCATTTCGGCGTAGCGGGTCGGTTCGGGGTGACGATGATCGCGGGCGGGATCGGTGCGCTGGTGCATGCCTTCGTCCCCGCGCTGTGCAAGACGCGCGGCAGTGACACGGTGCGCGAACTCCACCGACAGATGGTCGCCAAGCGCGGCGCGGTGAGCGCTGACCGGGCGCAGACGAAGAGCGTCGACTACATCATCTGACCGATCGAAGGTCGCAAAGGTCGCACGAAAGCATGGCGCGCCGTGACAAGGACGCTTGACCTCTCTTCGCCGCAGGATGTAAAGCTTCCCTTACTGAATCGAAAGGGAGCTTTCCATGCTGCTGAACACCGCGATCCGTCGATACTATCGGCGCGTGCTGATCCTGAGCATCGTCTATGCGCTGTTGCTGTTCGCGATGGTCTATCTGTTCCGGCGCGGCGCGCTGCATGGCCCGATTGCCTATCTGGTCGCGGTGCTGCCGGCGGTACCGCTGATCGGCACCTTCCTGGTGCTCGGGCGCTACATCGTCGAGGAGACCGACGAGTATCTGCGTATGCTGATGGTCCGTCAGGCGCTGATCGCGAGCGGCTTCATGCTCAGCGTCACGACCGCCTGGGGGTTTCTGGAAACGGTCGCGCTCGTCCCGCACGTCCCCGCCTTCTACACCGCGTTGCTGTGGTACGGCGGGTTGTGGATCGGTTGGGCCTACAACATCGCCGCGATGCGGCGGCCCGCGGCGTGAAGAACCGGCTGAAGGTGCTGCGCGCCGAGCGCGACTGGAGCCAGGGCGACCTGGCCGAGCGGCTCGACGTGTCGCGGCAGAGCGTCAATGCGATCGAGACCGGGCGCTACGATCCGTCGCTGCCGCTGGCGTTCAAGATCGCGGCGTTGTTCGGGTGCCGGATCGAAGAGATTTTCGAGCCGGGTGCGTGATGTGGTGCTCCTGCGAAGGCAGGAGCCCAGGGTAACGGAACGCGGCGTTTGTGACCCGGGGTTCCTACCTTCGCAGGAACACGGGCGGCTAGAACAGCCCCAGCGCGGCGACCTCATCGGTCGTCAGCTCGATGCCGAACAACAGGCCCATGCGGATGCGGTAGACGCGGGGGTCGGTGACCTCGCCGATGCTGACGTCCTCGCCGGCGCGGCGGCGATAGTGGCGGCCGGTGAGCGTCGCGAAGCCGTGCGGCAGGATGATGCTGACGATCGGGCCCTGGACGAAGCGGCTGACAGGCGCGGTCGCGGTCCAGTGGTTGGACAGCGCGAGATCGGCGTCGAACACCGGCGCCAGCGTGAAGCTGTATTGCGGACGGAAACCGGGATTCTGGTCGCGGCCGTCGGTGGTCATCGGGTCGCCGTCGCGCAGCAGCGTCCAGCCATGCTCGCCTGCCTCGAGGCGGAAGCGCGCGCCGTCGGGAGCGTCCGCCTCGGCGCCGTCGGTGAGCGGCAGCACGGGGGTGTAGCTGCCGCCGAAGCCGGCGTCGGCGATCCAGTCCTGGCCGTCGATGCTGACCAGCGCGAAGGTGTGGGTCAGCGGGGGCGTTTCGGTGGCGCCGAGCCAGACGCGCGCAAGCAGCGGACGCGCGGTGAAGCCGAGTTCGGCGAGCGCGTCGAGGAACAGGCGGTTGTGCTCGAAGCAATAGCCGCCGCGGCGTGCAGTGACGAGTTTCGCGAACACCGACGCGCTGTCGATCGCGATGCCGCGGCCGAGCACGACGTCGATATTCTCGAACGGGATAGCGAGGCGGTGCGCGTGCTGGAGCCGGCCGAGGCCGATCGAGTCGAGCGTCGGGCGGGCGGGCATCGCGATGCGGGCGAGATAGAGGTCGATGTCGAACATGGCGGTGGGCTGTAGCGGCGATGCGGGGTCGGGGGAACCGGGGGGCGACGGTACGCGCATGCGGAGCGGCTCGCAGCGGCCCCATTCCATTCCGTCCGTCACCCCGGACGTGTTCCGGGCTCCATGGTGCCGCGGATCCCGGGCGGTTGGATTCGCGGCACCATGTATGCCGGAACAAGTCCGGCATGACGAAAGGACTCAGGCGGCGAACAGCTCTGGGGTGATCGAGTACAGGACTTCCGCGCTGGCGGTTGCCGCTGCTTTCAGGCCCATCGCCTCGGGGACGATCTGGTCGAGGTAGAAGCGTGCTGCTGCCGACTTCATTGCCGAGAAATCGTCGGTGCCGTTCGCGGCGATGCCGCCTTGGCGTTCCATCAGCCAGCCACAGGTCGCGACCGAGAGCATCGTCAGGAACGGGTAGCTGGCGGCGAGCTTGTCGTCGGCGTCCGACGTAGCGAGGCGGCGGCCGATCTCGTCGCAAGCGTCAACCAAAGCGAGCAGGTTCGTGTCGGTCGCTTCGGCGCGGATGTCGGCGATCAGCGTCGCGAACGCGCCGCCATTGTCCATCGCCAGCTTGCGGCCGACCAGATCGGCGGCCTGGATGCCGTTGGTGCCTTCGTAGATCGGGGTGATGCGCGCATCGCGGAAATACTGCGCGGCGCCGGTTTCCTCGACATAGCCCATGCCGCCGAACACCTGGATGCCCAGCGACGCGACTTCGTTGCCGAGATCGGTGCCGTGCGCCTTGGCGAGCGGGGTGACGAGTTCGAGGCGGTTGCGTGCCGCGGGGTCACCGAGATTGGCGCGGTCGACCTGCCCCGCGGCGTAATAGACCAGCGCGCGGGCAGCCTGGGTCTGCGCCTTCATCCGCATCAGCATGCGGCGGACGTCGGGATGCTCGACGATCCGGACCGCGTTCTTGTCGGGCGAGCCAGCGCGCGCGGACTGGACGCGGTCGAGCGCATAGGCGACCGCGCCCTGCGTCGCGCCCTCGGCGACCTGCACGCCCTGAAGGCCCACATTGAGGCGGGCATTGTTCATCATCGTGAACATCGCGCGGATGCCGCCGAGTTCGGCGCCGATCAGCTCGCCGACGCAATCGTCATTATCGCCGAAGCTCAGCACGCAGGTGGGGGACGCATGGAGCCCCATCTTGTGCTCGATCGAGACGACGCGGACATCGTTGAAATCGCCCGGCGTGCCATCGGTGTTCAGGCGATATTTGGGGACGAGGAAGAGCGAGATGCCCTTCGTGCCCGCGGGCGCGCCGGGGGTGCGGGCCAGGACGAGATGGACGATGTTCGGCGCCATGTCGTGGTCACCGAACGAGATATAGATTTTCGTGCCCTTGATGCTCCACTTGCCGTCGCCGAGTGGCGTCGCGGTGGCGCGGAGCGCGCCGACGTCGGAGCCGGCCTGCGGCTCGGTCAGGTTCATCGTGCCGGTCCATTCGCCGGTCGCGAGATGGGGGAGGTACAGCGCCTGCTGCTCGGGCGAGCCGTGATGCGCGAGCGCCTCGATCGCGCCGACGGTCAGCGTCGGGCAGAGCGCGAAACCCATGTTCGCCGAGCCCAGGGTGTCGAGCACCGCGGTCTGGATCGCGAAGGGAAGCCCCTGCCCGCCCCATGCCTCGTCGACGCCGATCGTGCCCCAACCGCCCTCGACATAATCCTTGTACGCCTGTGCGAAGCCGTCGGGCATGACGACGCCGTCCGGGGTCCATTTCGCGCCGACAGTGTCGCCCGCGCGGTTGAGCGGGGCCCATTCGCCGGCGGCGAACTGCCCCACGCCTTCGAGCACCGCATCGACGACGTCGTCGCTGGCGGCGGCGTACCGGTCGGTCGCGGCTAGCTCGTCGATCCGCACGACATGGTCGAGTACGAAACGCTGTTCGGTGGTGGCCGGAGTGAAGGGCATCGCATCCTCTTATCGCTACGCTTTGTGCCCGCTATAGGCCTTCGAAATGGCCCGTCCACACCCCCTGATTTTACCCTACGGCATGGCCGCGATCGCTGAGGCGGCCGCGGTGATTCGCGACGGCGGACTCGTCGCGGTGCCGACCGAGACGGTGTACGGACTCGCCGCCGACGCGACGAATCCGGCGGCGGTGGCGGGGATCTATGCGGCGAAGGGACGGCCGAGTTTCAACCCGTTGATCGTGCATGTGGCCGACCTGGAAGCGGCGGAGCGGATCGCGGTGTTCGATGCCGATGCGCGCGCGCTGGCGGCGGCGTTCTGGCCGGGGCCGTTGACGCTGGTGCTGCCGTTGCGGGCCGATGCGGGGATCGCGGCGCTGGTGACCGCGGGGCTGGACACGATCGCGATCCGAGTGCCGCGGCACCGCGCGATGCAGGCGCTGATCGCGGCGTCGGGGCGGCCGCTGGCGGCGCCTTCGGCCAATGCGAGCGGGGGGATTTCGCCGACGACGGTGGCGCATGTCGCGGCAAGTCTTGGGAGGAATGCGCCGCTCATTCTCGACGATGGCGCGACCGAAGCTGGGCTGGAGTCGACGATCGTGATGGGGCGGTCGGTGTTGCGGCCGGGGCCGGTGACGAGCGCCGATATTCTCAAACTGTTCCCCGGCGAAGGCCGGGGCCCAGGTGGAGAGGTCGCTCTAACGGCGGACGACGTGCCTCACGAGCGCCCTCCAACTGGGCCCCGGCCTTCGCCGGGAAACGAGCGTCTCGTGACGGCGCCGGGCCAGCTTGAGAGTCATTACGCACCGACGAAGCCGCTTCGGCTCAACGCGACCGAGGCGGCTGACGATGAGTGGCTGATCGGGTTCGGTGCCGTCGCGGGCGACGTAACGCTGTCGGCGGCGGGCGACCTGATCGAGGCGGCGGCGCGGTTGTTTGACCTGCTGCATGTGGCCGATGCGAATGCGTCGGCGCGGATTGCGGTGGCGCCAGTGCCGGCCGACGGGATCGGCGAGGCGATCAACGATCGTTTGCGACGGGCGGCGCATCGATAGGAGTACGTCACCCCGGCCTCGAGCCGGGGTCCCGCTTCCTGATGGTTCGCGAGGAAGCGGGACCCCGGGTCATGCCCGGAGTGACGGAGGGTTTATGCAGCTACAGCGGCCTTTGACCGTGCCGCGAAGCTCTTGCGGAGCTTCTGCAGCTTGGGGGGAATCACCGCCATGCAGTACGGGTTCGAGCGGCCCGAGGTTTCCCAATAATCCTGGTGGTAGATTTCGGCCGGGTACCAGGTCGCCATCGGCTCGATCGTGGTGACGATCGGCTTGTCGCTGGTCGCCTGGGCGCGGTCGATCGCGGCCTTCATCTCGGCCTGTTGCGCATCGTCGGCAGGGAACATCGCCGAGCGATACTGGGTGCCGACATCGTTGCCCTGACGGTTCAGCGTCGTCGCATCGTGGGTGGCGAAGAAGATGTCGAGCAGGTCGCCCAGCGCCAGTTGCTGCGAGTCGTAGCCGATCCGGATCGCCTCGGCATGGCCGGTGTCGCCGCCGCAGACCTGTTTGTAGGTCGGATCGGGCACGTGCCCGCCGATATAGCCGCTCTCGACGCTCTCGACGCCGATGACGTCCTTGAACACCGCTTCGGTGCACCAGAAACAGCCGCCGGCCAAAGTCACATAATCGGTCATCACGATCTCCTTTGCGTCAAGATAGGAAGCCGCTACCGCGAGGCAAAGAGGAGACGGGCGTGATCGACGGCAAGGTGATGGTGACGGGCGGGGCCGGCTATATCGGCAGCCATGCGGTGCTGGCGCTGCTCGATGCGGGGCACGCGGTCGTCGTGGTCGACAATCTGGTCACCGGGTTCGACTGGGCGGTCGATCCGCGCGCGACGCTGGTGCAGGCGAACGTCGCCGACGATACGAAGGTCCGCGCGGCGATCCGCGACCACAAGGTGCGTGCGATCATGCATTTCGCGGGCTCGGTGGTGGTGCCCGAATCGGTTAGCGACCCGCTCAAATATTATCGCAACAACACCGCGGCCAGCCGGTCGCTGATCGAGAGCGCGGTCGCGGAGGGCGTGGCGCATTTCATCTTCTCGTCGACCGCGGCGACCTATGGCACGCCCGAGCGCGTGCCGGTGGCGGAGGGCGATCCGACGGTGCCGATCAACCCGTACGGCATGTCGAAGCTGATGACCGAGGCGATGCTGCGCGACGTCGCTGCAGCGCATCCGATGAACTATGCGGCGCTGCGCTACTTCAACGTCGCGGGCGCGGATCCGCAGGGGCGCAGCGGCCAGTCGACGATCGGCGCGACGCACTTGATCAAGATCGCGGTCGAGGCGGCGACCGGCAAGCGCGACGCGGTCGGGGTGTATGGCACCGATTTCGACACGCCCGACGGCACCGGGGTGCGCGATTACATCCACGTCACCGATCTGGCCGCCGCGCATGTCGCAGCACTCGACCTGCTGGTGGCCGAGCCGACCAAGAGCCACACGCTGAACGCGGGCTATGGCCGCGGCTTCTCGGTGCTCGAAGTGCTCGACGCGGTCGACAAGGTGACCAACCGGACGATCGAGCGCCGGTTGGAAGGTCGGCGCGCGGGCGATCCGGCGGCGCTGATCGCGGACAATAGCGCGATCCTGGCCGCGCTCGACTGGACGCCGAAACACGCCGATCTCGACGGAATCGTGCGTGACGCGCTGGGGTGGGAACGGGTGCTGGCGGAGCGCGGGCGGTGAGACTGCGGTCATTGCTGTTCGTGCCGGGGGACAGGGCCGAGCGGATGGTCAAGGCCGCGGCGCTCGACGTCGATGCGCTGATCCTCGACCTGGAGGATTCGGTCGCGCCGGGGGCGAAGGTCGGCGCAAGGGCGGCGGTTGCGGAGTTTCTCGCCGGGCCGCGGTCGCGCGCCCTGTTCGTGCGGATCAATCCGCTCGATTCGGGGCTGGCGCAGGATGATCTGGCGGCGGTGCTGACCGCGCGTCCCGACGGGATCGTGCTGCCCAAGGCGGAGGGTGCGGCGAGCCTCGCGGCGCTCGATGCGATGCTCGAGGGCGACATCCGCATCCTGCCGATCGCGACCGAGACGCCCGCCGCGGTGTTCGCGCTCGGCAGCTATGGGGGCGTGACGCCGCGGCTGTGCGGGCTGACCTGGGGCGCGGAGGACCTGCCTGCGGCGATCGGCGCAGCGACGTCGCGCGAAGCCGACGGGTCGTACACCGCGCCGTATCAGCTGGCGCGGTCGCTGACGCTGTTCGGCGCGCATGCGGCGGGGGTGCCGGCGATCGAGACGGTCTATCCCGATTTTCGCGATCTGGACGGGCTGGCCGCCTATGCGGCGCGCGGGCGGCGCGACGGGTTCACGGGCATGATGGCGATCCATCCGGCGCAGGTGCCGGTGATCAACGCGGCCTTCTCGCCGTCGACCGACGAGATCGCCCGCGCGCAGGCGGTGGTTGATCTGTTCGCAGCCAATCCGGGCGCCGGCGCGCTGCAACTCGACGGGCGAATGGTCGACGCCCCGCACCTGAAGGCGGCGAAGGCGGTGCTAGCGCTCGCCGCCGATTGACGCCCGGAGCTTCGCGGTCGCAAGCCACCAGGCGAGCGCCCAGAGCGTGCCAAAACTCCAGCCCGCAAGCACGTCGCTCGGCCAGTGCACGCCCAGATACACGCGGCTGCAACCGATCGCGCCGACCAGCAGGATCGCGACGGCCATGACGTAGCGTCGCGCCGGGCGGTTCGTCGTGACCTGCTGCGCGAGCCCGGCGAGCGTCAGGTACACGACCGCGCTGTTCGCCGAATGGCCGCTGGGGAAGCTGGCGTGCGAGACGATCACGAGGTGGTCGACGATGTCGGGCCGCGCGCGGTCGATCTGCGTCTTGACGAAGGCGACGATAAGGCCGCCGGTCACGCTGGCGGCGATGGTCGCAAGACCGGTCAGCCAGAGCCGCTGGACGAACAACAATCCGGCGACGGTGACGACGACGATCGTCAGTACCGTACCACCACCGAGCGCGGTGATGTCGACCGCCGTACCGGGCAGCCAGGCTGGACCGCCCCAGGCGCGCAGGCCGAGGATGATCGATCGGTCGAAGCCGAACGGCCAGCGCCCGATCACCAGACCGGCCGCGAGGACCAGCGCGATGCCGACCGCCGCGACCGAGGCCCCGACGAGGATCGGGGGCACGCGACGCCCGCTCACGCGCCTTCCGCCACGAATACGAACGCCGCGCCGGGCACGGGAAGGCTGAACCCAGTGGGGGTCAGGCGGCCGTCGGCAGCGAGGTCGAGCGTGGTCACGGTCTGCCCCTGTTCATGCGCGACGATCATCGCCCCCTTGTCCTCGCGCAACAACAGCGCACGCGGATAGGCGCCGCCGGTCGGTGCATGCTGGAGCAAATGCGGTTCGCCGGCCGCATCGAGCGCGAACACCGCGATGCTGTCGTGCCCGCGATTCGAAACGTAGAGCCGGTCGCCGGCGCGGTTGGCGATCAGATGCGCGACGATGCTCTCACCGTGCCAACCATCGGGTAGAGTCGAGTATCGACCGCGCGCGACGAGATCGTCACCCGCGCGATCGAGCAGGGTCAGCGTGTTGGCGAGTTCGCTGACCAGATAGGCGCGATCGGGATGCGCCGGGTGGAGCAACAGATGCCGCGGCCCCGACCCGGGCGGTGCCGCATAGGCGACGCGCGGTGCGCCGAGACCGCCGCTCTCGTCGATCGGAAAGGCGAGGATCTGATCGGTGCCGAGATCGGTCTGGTACAGCCAGCGATCGTCCGGACTGAACCCGACCCAGTGCGCATGGGGAGCCTCTTGGCGCTCCGGATTGGGCCCGTGACCGTGGTTGGCGTGGACCTGCGGAGGCGCGATCGGCAGGCCGTCGGCGTCGAGCCGGAACAGCGACACGCTGCCGCTGCCATAGTTCGCGACTGCGAGCAGAGTCTGCGCGTGGTTGAGCGCGGCGTGGCACGGCGCCGCGCCGCCGGTCGGGGCGTATGCCACCGACTGCCAGTCCGATTGTGCGTAGCGGTGCGTACCGACCGCGCCGGCGTCGCGTTCGTCGACCAGATAGTGGAGATCGAACCGCGACGAATAGACTCCGAACGAGACGTTCATCGCATCCGGATAGGCTGCGCACAGCGTGCCGTCGTCGGCGACCGCGTGGACGCCCGCGCCGCCGTTGCCCGCATAGGTGCCGATGGCAAGCCGCGTGTTCGAAAAGCTGGTCATGGGGACGCCTCGTGCTGATCGGCCCGATATCGCGACGGATCAGGGGTTTGGCTAGCCTTGGGTCTCGTTTCTGGAATGCGAGCCGAATCGCGCTGGCGCGCGTTGATGCTATGGCCGTTGTGGCTGCTTTTCTGGTTCAACGGCTCGGCTCGCCTTTGCCACCCCCCCCCGGTAGAGGCGGGCCGTGTCGATGCGCGGGCGTGGGCGCGGGCGTGGTCACGGAATGACGGGCGCGTTGACGGCAGGCGCGGCGCATGATGTATTCCCCGCAGCGAGCAGGATCACCTGCCGCCAAAGGAGAGAGATGCATGGCGCTTCATACCGGAATTTCGTCCAACAAGACCCGGCTGCCGTCGTTGATCAGCGCATCGGTGCTGGTGACCGGCCTGTTGCTGATGGCGTTCGTCAGCGGCGCGGGCGACTCGACCGCGGCCCACAGCAGCGCACCGGTGCACGCAATTCCTTAAGACCGCAGATCGCCCCGTCCCAGTGGCGGCGGCGAGAGGGGTTGCGGTATTGGTGGGCCCATCGGGACTCGAACCCGAGACCTACAGATTAAAAGTCCGTTGCTCTACCAACTGAGCTATGGGCCCCACCGTGCGCCGCACCTAGGTGCGTGGCCGCGGTCGGTCAACCTTCGCGGCCAGTTGGCGCACCGTTTCGCCGGTTCGCGGGTCGCGCCACCGCGGCACGATCGCGGCAAGAGGGTCGAGGACGAAACCGCGGTCGCGATAGGCGGCGTGCGGCACGCGGAGGCCGGGCGAGGTCCAGGCGCCACCCGACCACAGCACGATATCGAGATCGATCACGCGGCTACCCCAGCGGCGGCCGCGACGGCGCCCGAACATGCGCTCGATACGCTTCAGGCGGACGAGCAGCGCGGCGGGATCCTCGGCGGTTTCGATCAGCGCGGCGGCGTTCGCGTAGCGGCGGAGCGAGGGGCCGAGCGGCGCGCTGGCGATGATCGGCGACACCGCGACCACCCCGCCGACCGCCGCCAGCGCGGCGCGGATCGTCGCGGCAGGCGCGCCGTGGCGGCTCCAACGGTTCGACCCGAGCGCGATGGCGTAAAGGGGGGCACAGCTTGTCGGCGGCATGGCGTCCGCCTACCGCATGCCGATGGACTTAGCACCTTCCCCGCTCGACGCCCCGCTACCCGCGCCGCAACCCCTGCCCCTTCCCGATAGCGAGCCGCCACGCGATTGCCCGCTCTGCCCGCGGCTGGTCGCGGTGCGAGAAGAGATGCGCGCCGAGTTTCCGCACTGGTGGAACGCGCCGGTGCCGGCATTCGGCGATCCGGACGCGTGGCTGGGGATCGTCGGGCTCGCGCCGGGCAAGCATGGCGCCAACCGCACCGGACGGCCGTTCACCGGCGATGCGAGCGGGCCGTTGCTGTACGACACGCTGACTCAGTTCGGGCTGGCGAGTGGGACCTATGCGAACACCCCGCCCGACGATCTGGCGCTGCACGGTGCGATCATCATCAACGCGGTGCGGTGCTTCCCGCCGCAGAACAAGCCGACGCCCGAGGAAATCCGGACCTGTCGGCCGTTCCTGGAGACGCAGGCCGATGCGCTGCCCGCCGCTCGCGTGTGGATCGCGCTGGGGCAGGTCGCGCACCAGTCGGCGGTGAAGATGCTCGGCGGGCGGCTGCCCAAGGCGCGGTTCGCGCATGGCGCCGAGCACCGGATGCCCGACGGGCGGGTGCTGATCGATAGCTATCACTGCTCGCGGTACAATCAGAACACCGGGGTGCTGACGCCCGAGATGTTTGCCGCCGTGTTCGCGCGCGCGGTGGAATTGCGGGGGACGGTGTAGGGCGCGCTGCCTGTCCGTCACCCAGGGCCTGACCCGGGGTCTCGCTTTTTCAAGCGCCGGGAGAAGCGGGACCCCGGCTCAAGGCCGGGGTGACGAGAAGGGAAATGATGCCCCTCGTTTTTCGGGCTTAGATGTCCTGGACTAGGCGCCCGTAGAGTTCCGGCCGGCGATCGCGGAAGAAGCCGAAGGCGGCACGGTGGCGCTTGACGATGTCGAGGTCGATCGTCGCGGTGATCACGCCTTCGTCCTCGCGGCCGAGCTCGGCGAGGATGTCGCCGCGCTCGTCGGTGATGAAGCTGGTGCCGTAGAAGGTCTGGCCGTGCTCGACGCCGACGCGGTTCGCGGCCACCACGGGCACGACGTTGGACACCGCGTGGCCGACCATCGCGCGACGCCACAGCCGCGCGGTGTCGAGCGACGTGTCGTGTGGTTCGCTGCCGATCGCGGTCGGGTAGAACAGCATCTCCGCGCCCATCAGCATCATCGCGCGCGCGGTTTCCGGATACCATTGGTCCCAGCAGACGCCGACGCCAAGCTTGCCGGCTGGGTGTGGCCAGACCTTGAAGCCGGTGTTGCCGGGGCGGAAGTAGAATTTCTCTTCATAGCCGGGGCCATCAGGGATGTGGCTCTTGCGGTAGACGCCCTGGATTTCGCCGTCTGGGCCGATCATCGCTAGGCTGTTGTAATGGTGCGGGCCGTCGAGTTCGAAGAAGCTGGTCGGGATGGTTACCTTGAGTGCCTCGGCGAGCGCCTGCATCGCGAGCACCGCCTTGTGCTCGCCGACGGGGGCGGCTTGCGCGAACAGGCCTTCATCCTCGACGCGGCAGAAATATTCGCCCTCGAACAATTCGGGCGGAAGGATCACCTGCGCGCCGCGCGACGCCGCCTCGCGGACGAGGCGGGAGATATGGGCGATGTTCCTATCGATGTCGGGGGTGAAACCGGCTTGTATCGCGGCGACGGTGATCTGGGTCATGGGCCGGTACATAGGGGGGGCGTGGCGGTTCGTCACCACCCCCCGCCCTTGATCTCACACCCGCGATCCGCTGCCCTGGAACCACTCCGCAACACCCTCGTCACCCCAGCGAAGGCTGGGGTCTCGTGCGGCAGGCGTCGCCCGCTGTGGTGGGAGACCCCAGCCTTCGCTGGGGTGACGGAATTTGGTTCGGCGTAGGGCAGCCTAGCCCGGGATCTGCTGACTGATGCAGTGGAAGCTGCCGCCGCCGGTCAGGATGTGGTCTGCACGCTGGCCTACAACCGTGCGGTCGGGAAAGATCGCCTGGATCGCGGCCACCGCCGCCGCGTCGTTCTCGGCGCCGTAGAGCGGGACGACCACCGCGGCATTGCCGATGTAGAAGTTCATGTAGCTTGCCGGCACGACCTCGTCGTCGCGCAGCACGCGACCGGGGGACGGGATCGCCACCACCTCAAGCCCCGCGGCCTCGGCGTCGCGCCTGGCGTGCTGATAGACCTGCCAGTTCGGATCGTTCTCGGTCGCCTCCGGGATCGCGACACGGCCCGGCCCGACGAAGCGCGCGAGGTTGTCGACATGGCCGTCGGTATGGTCATTGAGCAGCCCCTCGCCCAGCCACACGATCTTGGTGAAGCCCAGATCATCGCGCAGCCGTTCGGCGATCTGCGCCTCGGTCAGCGTCGGATTGCGGTTGGCGTTGAGCAGGCATTGCCGGGTGGTCACGACTACGCCGGTGCCGTCGCCGTCGATCGCGCCGCCTTCCAGCACCCAGTCGCAGGTCTGCACCGCAAGGTCGCGGGTCTGCGCCAGGCGGCCGCCGATGCTGTCGTCGCCCGGAAGGTCGTATTTGCCGCCCCAGCCATTGAACTCGAAGTCCCGCGCGCTGCCGTCGCCGGCGATGATCGGTGCGGTGTCGCGCAGCCAGATGTCGCCGAACGATTCGACCACCACTTGCGCGAACGGGGCGAGGCGGCGCGCCACCTCCCCCGCTTCGGCATCGGCGGCGACGAGGATCACGGTTTCGCCCCTGCCCTCGGCATGCACCGCACGCGCGAAGGCTACGACTTCGGCGCGGGCGGGGTCGAGATCCTCGAGCCACAATTCGGGATGGCTCGGAAAACCGATCCAGACGGCCTGGTGCGGCGCCCATTCGGCCGGGGGGGGTATCGTCACTTATTTGGCTCCTGCGCGATCGCGGTCGCGAATGCCGCGGAATTCCGCGGTCTTGTACCAGTTCGGCCAGAGCGCCGTATCCTCGGCGAGCTTGCGACCCAAGCCATAATAGATCGTCAGGTCCTCGACCGCGCCCGACCAGTCCCAGGACGCGTCATACTGGTCCTGCGGCTTGTGATAGCGGTGCGCGACATAGTCCTCGCGCGCGGCGTGGCCCGCGGTGGTGCCGCCCACGACCATGTCCTCGCCGCTGCCGCCGTCGAGCATCGGCACGCCGAGTTTGGCGAAGCTGAAATGGTCGGAGCGGTAATAGCTGCCGCGCTCCGGGTTCGCCTCGGTCCCGATCACGCGGCCCTCGGCGGCGACGAAGGGCTTCACCAGATCCTCTATCTCGGACTTGCCCGCGCCGACGAGGACGAAATCCTTCGCACGGCCGTTGATGTTGAGGCCGTCCATGTTCACCCCGCCCACCGTGCGCGCGAGCGGATAGATCGGATGCTCGGCATAATAGCGTGAGCCGAGCAACCCGGATTCCTCCGCGGTGACCGCCATAAACGCGATCGAGCGTTTGGCGGGGCCGGCTTTCGCCTGCGCCTCCGCGATCGCCACCAAGCCCGCGACACCGCTCGCATTGTCGAGCGCGCCGTTGCAGATGTCGTCGCCGTCGACCGCGTCGCAGCGGCCGAGATGATCCCAATGCGCGGTGTACAGCACGGTGTCGCCCGGCGCGGTGGTACCGGGGAGCACGCCGATGACGTTCTTCGACGCCTGGCGGCGGATGGCGTTGTCGAACGACGCGCTCATCTTGAGGCCGAGTGGCACGGCCTTGAAGCCCTTGACCTTGGCGGCGGCGGCGAGCGCGGCGTAATCCTTGCCGGCGCTGGCGAAGACGCGCTCGGCGGCGGGCCTCTGCATCCAGCCGATCACCTGGCTCTGGTCGAGATGATCGCCCTTCTCGTCGAGTTCGAGCTGCGGTCCGGTCCAGGACGACTGCACCACCGCCCAGGGATAGGCGGCGGGTTCGGTGTCGTGAACGATGATCGCAGCCGCAGCACCGTGCTTGGCGGCATTCTCGAACTTGTAGGGCCAGCGCCCGTACCAGGTCATCGCGCGACCCTCGAACGGTCCTTCGCGCGACATGGTCTGCCAGTCGGGGTCGTTGATCAGGATGACCACCGTCTTGCCCTTCACGTTGACGCCGGCATAATCGTCCCAGCCCTTTTCCGGCGCGGTGACGCCGTAGCCGACGAATACGACGTCGCTGTTCGCGACCGCGGATTTGGGCGCGACGCGGTAGGTGCCGGCGACCATGTCGGTGCGATAGGCCAGGCTAACAGAGGTCTTGCCGCCGGTGAAGACATAGGGCGCGACGTTGCCCGCGGTGATCTCGACCATCGGCACGTCCTGCGTCCACGATCCCTTGTTGCCGGGCTTCAGGCCCGCCGCCTGGAAGCGCTTGACGATATAGGCGACGGTCTTGTCCTCGGCGGGGGTGGTCGGCGCGCGGCCTTCATAGGCGTCGGAGGA
The DNA here is from genome assembly GCF_036663615.1 of Sphingomonas rhamnosi. NCBI lineage: Bacteria > Pseudomonadati > Pseudomonadota > Alphaproteobacteria > Sphingomonadales > Sphingomonadaceae > Sphingomonas > Sphingomonas rhamnosi. The sequence goes on along the minus strand of NZ_JAXOJJ010000003.1, from coordinate 95,281 downwards.
GAGTTCCTGAGTAACCGACTTGAGCGTGTCGACGGATATCGCGGGCGCCGTCTGGGCCGAGAGCGGGACGGGCAGAATCAGGACGGCAAGCATGAGGCTACGCATCGGGCATGGTCTCCGGTCGAATGATGCAGGTCTTCTCGCATCGCGGTTTCCACTTGTCCACGAACACGATCGGTAACCGATGGAGACGATTGCAAGCATGCGCCGCTACGATACTATCGGCATGGGACTGAAAATGGGGGATTAAGTGAGCGTCAAATCTTGGGCAGCGCCGGCGGCGCTGATGCTGGCGACGGCAATGAGCACGGCGGCACAGGCCGAACCTAGCGAGGCGGCCCGGCAGTTCGGGGCGCGCGACAACGTGACCGACGTCACGATCTCGCCAGATGGCAACGCGCTGGCGGTGATCCAGCCGACCACGGGACGCGGCGCGGTGCTATCGATCATTCACCTCGATGGCGATGGCAGTTTGAAGCCGATCCTGCGCTCGAGCGGCAATCCGGAGCGGCTGCGCTATTGCCGCTGGTCGACCAACACGCGGCTGGTCTGCGGCCTGTACGTGATCGATCAGATCGGTACGTCCTTTTACGGCTATACCCGGCTGTTCTCGATCAACGCGGACGGGAGCGACCAGAAGCTGCTCAGTGCGCGCGGCAGCGAGTATTCGCTGGGAATCGCCCTGGGCGGCGGCGGCGTGATCGACTGGCTGGGCGACAAGGGTAACGGCAACGTTCTGATGCAGCGTTACGTCGTCCCCGAAATGACCACCGGCCACCTCACGGCGCGGACCAGCGAAGGGCTCGCCGTCGAACGCGTCGACACCCGCACGCTCGAACGCGCGACCGTCGAACCGCCGCGCGGTGGCGTGGTCGGCTATGTCACCGATGGGCGTGGCGTGGTGCGGCTGATGGCGCGGCGCCCGACCACCAGCTTGGGTCAGAGCGCGGGGCGGTACGATTTCCTGTATCGGCGCAAGAACAGCCGCGAGTGGCTGCCGCTGACGACGCTCACCACGTCCGGCGGCCGCGCCAAGGGGTTCGAGCCGCAAGCGGTCGATCCCGACCTCGACCTGGTCTACGGGCTCGATTCGACCGGGGGGCGCGTCGGGTTGTACAGCATCGCGCTCGACGGCAGCATGACCAAGAAGCTGGTTTTCGAGCGGCCCGATGCGGATATCGACGGATTGATCCAGATCGGCCGGCAGGACCGCGTGGTCGGCGCCAGCTGGGTCACCGACAAGCGCCAGAGCGCTATGTTCGATCCGCCATTGAAACAGTTCGCGGCGTCGCTGTCCAGGGCGCTGCCGGGAGCGCCGCTGACGAGCTTCGTCGATGCCAGCACCGACGAACAGAAATTGGTGATGTCCGCGCGTAGCGATACCGATCCGGGTCGCTTCTATCTGTTCGACAAGACGACCAAGAAGCTGGCGGAAATCCTGCCGATCCGCCCTCAGCTCGCGAGCGTCAAGCTGGCGACCGTCAAACCGATCAGCTTCCCCGCCGCCGACGGGACGATGGTGCCCGGTTACCTGACGCTACCGCCAGGCAGCGACGGCAAGAACTTGCCCGCGATCGTGCTGCCGCATGGCGGCCCCTGGGCCCGCGACGAGTGGAATTTCGACTGGTTGCCGCAGTTCTTCGCCAACCGCGGCTATGCGGTGCTGCAGCCGAACTATCGCGGATCGACCGGTTACGGCGACAACTGGTTCCAGCAGAACGGTTTCCGATCGTGGAAGACCGCGGTTGGCGATATCGACGACGGCGGACGTTGGCTGATCAAACAGGGGATCGCCGATGCCGGGAAGCTCGCAATCGTCGGCTGGTCCTATGGCGGCTATGCCGCGCTGCAATCGAGCGCGGTCGATCCGACCTTGTTCAAGGCGATCGTGGCGGTCGCGCCGGTCACGGACTTCGAGATGCTGCGCGAGGAATGGAAGGGCGATTCGACGCCGGCCTCGCTCGACCAAACGTTCGGAACCCACGCCACTGCCGAAGAGGGATCGCCGGCGCGCCATGCCGACCGGTTCGCGGCGCCCGTGCTGCTGTTCCACGGCGACCGCGACCAGAACGTCTCGATCCGCGAAAGCGAGCTGATGGCGTCGCGGCTGAAGGGCGCGGGCAAGCCCGTCCAGCTCGTCGAATATAAGGGGCTGGACCACCAGCTCGACGACGATGCGGCGCGGACCGACCTGCTCGACAAGGCGGACACGTTCCTGCGGGCGACGATGAAGCTGTAGGAGAAGATGTGAACGGAAAAGGGCGGCCCCGCGAGGGACCGCCCTTTTCCGTCTCGGACCGCGCCACGGCGGAGCCGCGTCGTCGGACAGTGCCGGAGCACCGCCGGCCGGTCGTCGGATTCTACTCGGCTTAGCGCGAGTAGAATTCGACGACCAGGTTCGGTTCCATCTTCACCGGGTAGGGCACTTCGTCGAGCGTCGGAACGCGCGTGAAGGTGATCTTCGCGGCGCCATCGGGGGCGACGTAATCCGGAATCTCGCGCTCGGCGAGCGTCTGTGCTTCCAGAACCAGCGCCATTTCCTGCGCCTTCGTGCCCAGCGTGATCTCGTCGCCGACGAAGCAGCGACGCGATGCGATGTTGCACTTCACGCCGTTGACGCGGATGTGGCCGTGCGAAACGAGCTGACGCGCGGCCCAGACGGTCGGCGCGAACTTGGCGCGATAGACGATCATGTCGAGACGCTGCTCGAGCAGGCCGATCAGGTTCTGGCCGGTGTCGCCCTTCATGCGCGCGGCTTCGGTGTAGCAGGCGCGGAACTGCTTCTCGGTCACGTCGCCATAATAGCCCTTGAGCTTCTGCTTGGCGCGCAGCTGGATACCGAAGTCGCTGACCTTGCCCTTGCGGCGCTGGCCGTGCTGGCCGGGGCCGTATTCACGCTTGTTGACCGGGCTCTTGGGGCGACCCCAGATGTTCTCGCCCATGCGACGGTCGAGTTTGTACTTCGCGCTTTGACGCTTCGACATAGATAGTCCTTGCAATAGCCTGTGACGAACCCGCGCCGTTTCCGATGCGGATCATTCCCGGTATCGCCTGCTTGGATCCCATAGGATCGGCAGGGCCGCCGCTTCACCGGGGTGCGGAGCCTGTTGCGAACGCGGGCGCCTAGACGCAGGCCGGCGCCGAGTCAAGCTGGACAGCCGTGCGAGGGATCGCCAAGAGGCGGCCCATGACCCTTCCCGGCCCCGATTGCACCACCATGACCGAGGTCCGCGCGGGCGTCGACCAGATCGACCGCGACATCGTCGCGCTGCTCGCGCGTCGGTTCGCGTATATGGACGCCGCGGCGCGGATCAAACCCGAGCGGGGTGCGGTGCGCGACGAGGGGCGCAAGAGCCAGGTGATCGGCAATGCGCGAGCGGAGGCGGTGAGGCTTGGACTGCCCGAGGCGGTGATCGGCGATCTGTGGGAAACGCTGGTCGAGGCGTCGATCGCGTATGAACTGGCGGCGTTTGACCGGCGCTGAAGTTACTCTGGATCCTGACTTTCGTCAGGATGCCGGACCGGGGCGGGTCGCGGCCGCTTCCCCGCGAGCGCCGACAGCACGCCGCGCAGCGTGCGGATTTCGAACGACGACCAAGCCGGCTTGGTGAGCAATGTGCGCAGCGTGCGGCGGAGCGCCGGGCCGCGGTCGGCCGGAAAGAAATAGCCGGCGCCCACCAGCATGCCGTCGAGCTGCGCGATCATGCCGTCGAGTTCGTCCTGCGACGACGGGACCGGCATGTCGACCTCGGGCGGCTGCGCGAGTGCGACGCCCTTCGACCATTCGTACGCGACCAGGATGACGGCCTGGGCAAGGTTGAGGCTGCCGAAGTCGGGGTTGATCGGCACGGTGATGATTGTCCGCGCGACCGCGACGTCGTCGGTTTCAAGCCCCGAGCGTTCGGGCCCGAACAGTATCGCCGAGCGGCCGGGGCCGGCGTGGATCGCCTCGCCGGCCACTTCCGGCGTGACGACCGGTTTGACGACGCCGCGCTTGCGGACCGTGGTAGCGTAGACGTGTTCGCAATCGGAGACGGCGTCGGCGACGGTGTCGTAGACTTGCGCGTTCTGCAGCACGATGTCGGCACCGCTGGCGGCGGGACCGGCGGCGGGGTTGGGCCAGCCGTCGCGTGGGGCGACGAGGCGCATGTCGGTGAGGCCGAAATTCAGCATGGCGCGCGCGGCCTTGCCGATATTTTCGCCGAGTTGGGGGCGGACGAGGATGATGATGGGGGGCGGGGTTGGCTCTGGCACGGTCGTATCCCCCATCCGTTCGTCCCGAGTAGATGTCGAGCCTGTCGAGACATCGTATGGAGGGACAGGTGGCTGTTTCTTCGCTGCCGCTGACAGCGCCGCCCAATCCGAACGGAACAGCGCCTCCTTCTTCTTGCGGGACCAATCCTTGACCTGGAACTCTGCCGCGAGCGCCTCCTGCCGCGACGGGAACTCCTGGCTCCACATCAGCGTCACCGGGCGGCGCTTCTGCGTGTACCCGGCGATCTCCCCCTGATTATGCTGACCGATCCGGCGTTCGAGGTCGTCGGTGTGACCGGTATAGTAGCTGTCGTCGGCGCAGCGGACGATATAGGCCCAGAATGTCATCCGGCGGGCTTATCCCTCGATACGGCATCTCGACAAGCTCGATGCCTACTCGGGACGAACGGAAGGGGGTTGGGAGCGGCCTTTCACCACCTCGTTCGTCCCGAGTAGCGATCGAGCGAAGTCGAGAGCGCGTATCGAAGGACAGGTTCGCTTCCTACTCCCGCCCGACCTCCTCCACACTCCCGGCGAAAGCCTCGAAATCCTTCGCCTCGCTGAAATCGCGGTAGACGCTCGCAAACCGGATATAGGCGACCGAATCCAGCCCCTTTAGCCCGTCCATCACCATCTCGCCGATCCGCTTCGACGTGACCTCGTTCTCGCCGAGCGTCTCCAACTGCCGCTGGATACCGCTGACCAGCTTCTCGATCCGCACCGGCTCGATCGCGCGTTTGCGCGTGGCGATCGAGAGCGAGCGCAGCAGCTTCTCGCGATCGAACGCCTCGCGGCGGCCTTCGCTCTTCAGCACGAACAGGTCGCGGAGCTGTATGCGCTCGAACGTCGTGAACCGCGCGGCGCAGCCTTCGCATTGGCGCCGGCGCCGGATGGCCGCCCCGTCTTCGGTGGGGCGGCTATCCTTGACCTGGCTGTCTTCATGTCCGCAAAAAGGGCAGCGCATTCAGATCTTCTTCTTGCCCTTGTAATAGGCATAGCCGGCGCCGGCGATCGCACCGAAGATCGGGCCGACGATCGGCACAGGGATCGCGACCACGGCGCCGAGTGCGCTCCACTTGGCCATGCTCTTGCCGAGGCCGGGAGTGCTCTTAACGTCGTTCTGGATTTCATCGAACTTCGACATGGGATTTATCCTTCGTAGATGGGGAAGCGAGCGCACAGCGCGCGGACACGGGTACGGACGTCGGCCTCGACCGCCGGATCGCCATGCTCGCCCTTTTGCCGCAGGCCGTCGAGCACGTCGGCGACCATGTTGCCGATCTCGCGGAACTCGGCCGGGCCGAACCCGCGCGTGGTGCCGGCGGGCGAGCCGACGCGGATGCCGCTGGTCTTGACCGGGGGCAGCGGGTCGTTGGGGATGCCGTTCTTGTTGCAGGTGATGCCGGCACGCTCGAGCGCTTCGTCGGCGTCCTTGCCGGTGATGCCGAGCGGGGTCAGGTCGACCAGCGCGAGATGCGTGTCGGTGCCGCCCGACACCAGATCGGCGCCGCGCTCCTTGAGGGTCGCGGCCAACACCTTGGCGTTCTCGACGACGGCCGCGATGTAGCTCTTGAAGTCGGGCTGCAGCGCTTCGCCGAACGCGACCGCCTTGGCGGCGATGACGTGCATCAGCGGGCCGCCCTGGAGACCCGGGAACACCGCCGAGTTGAACTTCTTCGCAAGCGCCTCGTCATTGGTCATGATCATGCCGCCGCGGGGGCCCCGCAGCGTCTTGTGCGTCGTGGTGGTGACGACATGCGCGTGGCCGAACGGCGTCGGGTGCAGGCCGGCGGCGACGATGCCCGCGAAATGCGCCATGTCGACCATGAAGTACGCACCGACCTTGTCCGCGATCGCGCGGAAGCGGGCGAAGTCGATCGCGCGCGGATAGGCGGAGCCGCCCGCGATGATCAGCTTCGGCTGGTGCTCGACCGCGAGCGCCTCGACCTGGTCGTAGTCGATCAGGTGCGTGACCGGGTCGACGCCGTACTGGACTGCGTTGAACCACTTGCCCGACATCGCCGCGCGCGCGCCGTGGGTCAGGTGGCCGCCGGCGTCCAGGCTCATGCCCAGGATCGTCTCGCCGGGCTTGACCAGCGCGAGCATCACTGCGCCGTTCGCCTGCGCGCCCGAATGCGGCTGGACGTTGGCGAAGCCGCAGCCGAAGATCTGCTTGGCGCGCTCGATCGCCAGCGTCTCGACCTCGTCGGACGGTGCGCAGCCCTGATAGTAACGCTTGCCGGGATAGCCTTCGGCATATTTGTTGGTGAAGACCGAGCCCTGCGCCTGCAGCACCGCCTTCGACACGATGTTCTCGGACGCGATCAGCTCGATCTGCGTCTGCTCACGATCGAGTTCGTGTTCGATTCCGGCGAAGATCGCGGGGTCGGCTTCCGCCAGCCCGCGGGTGAAGAAGCCGTCGGGCTGGACGTCATGAAGAGTCTGGGGCTGGGTGCTCATGCGAATTCCCTTAGCATGTCTACGCGGCGCTGATGGCGACCGCCGGCGAAATCGGTTGTCAGAAAGGCGTCGACGCACGCCTTGGCCATCTCGTCGCCGATCAGGCGGGCGCCGAGCGCGATGGCGTTGGCGTCGTTGTGCTCACGCGCAAGCCGCGCGGACAGCGGTTCGGAGACGAGCGCGCAGCGGCATGCGGGGTTGCGGTTGGCGGCGATCGAGATCCCGACCCCCGATCCGCACAGCGCGATGCCGCGATCCGCGCGACCGTCGGCGAGCGCGGCGGCCATGGCGAAACCGTAATCCGGGTAATCGACGCTCGTGCTGCCATCGGCGCCGAGATCGAGCACGTCATGCCCCGAGTCGCGCAGCCAGACGACGAGCGCGGCTTTCAGCGAAACGGCAGCATGGTCGGACGCGATGGCGATGCGCAACGGGCGGTTCCTGTGGCGGACGGCGGGACCCCTGCGGCTTTACCGACAGGCGCGCATGATTGCCACACCTGTTCGTGAGAACGGAACATGGTGCAGAGACGACGCATTTTGTAGAGACGTCGAAAAGGGGCAGCCATGAAAACCATTATCCTCTTAGCGGGCCTCGCGCTTGCCGCCTGTTCGGGCCCCGCCCCTGAAACACGTAGCGACGGCGCCATGACCTCGGCCGGTGCGACCGAGAACAGCGTGCTGGCCGACGCCCCGCGTGCGGCCAACGCCGCCGACCCGGCGGCGACGGTCGATTACAGCGGGCGGTGGCTGGGCGTGGAAGGTATGTTTTTGGATATCGCCAGCGCCGGGGCGCCGGGGCGGTACCGGCTGACGATGCAGTGGGATCTCGACCACAAGGGCAGTTTCGACGGTATCGCGCGCGGGCGGACCATCGTGTTCGAACGGGACGGCGTCCGCGAGACGCTGCGGCCCACCGATGGCGAGGCCACGGAGCTGAAATATTTGGCGGAAAAGACGCAGTGCCTGACGGTCAAACCCGGTGAAGGCTATTGCCGCGACTGATCCAGCCGCTAGGTTCGCCCCCGTGACACGCCGTACAACCCAGGCCGATCAGGCCCGCGCGCACCTTTGCGACGTCCTACTGCGCACCGGCACCGAGGACCGCGCCGCGTTCAGCGAACTCTATGCGCTGACCAACGCGAAGCTTTTCGGGATCACGCTGCGTATCTGTGGTGAGCGACAGGCCGCGGAGGATGTGCTGCACGACGTCTACATCACGATCTGGAAACGGGCGGGCGGCTGGGAACCCGGGCGCGCGAGCCCGATCACCTGGCTGGCGACGATCGCGCGCAACCGGGCGATCGACTGGCGCCGCGCGCATGGCGTGCGCCGCACCAGCCCGATCGACGACGCCCCCGACATTGCCGACTCCGGCATCGGCGCCGAGCACGCGCTGATCGCGGGCGAGGATACCCAAGCGTTGCTCGACTGCCTCGACGCGCTCGAGACGCCGCAGCGCGATGCGATACGTACCGCGTTCTTCGACGGCGTCACCTATGCCGAACTCGCGGCCAAGCGCGCGGTGCCGCTCGGGACGATGAAGAGCTGGGTTCGCCGGGGTCTTGCACGGTTGAAGGATTGCCTACGTGGCTGAGCCGGACATCGACGTGACCGCCGCCGAACTGGCGCTGGGTCTGCTCGAGGGCGAGGATCGCGCGGTCGCGCTTCGCCGCGTGCTCGCCGAACCCGGTTTCGCCGCCGAAGTCGAATGGTGGCGCGGGCAGTTCGCGTTGCTGTTCGATCTGTGGCCCGAGGCGTCGCCGGGACCGCACGTCGCGGAGCGGATCGATGCCACGCTCGATGCCGGCACGATGGCGGCACCCGTGGTCCGGCGGTTGGCATGGCCGGCGCTCGCCGCGGTCAGCAGCGCGCTCGCCGCGTGCCTGCTGCTGTTCATCATCGTCGACCCGCGGCCGAGCGTGCCGGTGTCGCAACCGGTACCCGTGGCGCGTCCGGCAAGCCTGCTGGTCGCGACGCTCGACGCGGGCAAAGACGGCGCGGTCGCGGCGGCGTTCGATGCAACCGCAGGGTCGCTGCGCATCGCCGCAGCGCCGGCGGTGGATGCGGGCAAGGTCGCGCAATTGTGGGCGATCGGCGGCGACGGCGTGCCGCATCCGCTGGCGCTCCTGGCACACTCCCCAACGACATTGTGGCTGACGGCGGCAGATCGGGCGCAGATCGTGGCGGGGGCGGTGCTGGCCATTTCGGTGGAGCCGACCGGTGGGTCGCCGACCGGTTTGCCGACGGGGCCGGTGGTCGCGAAGGGTGTGCTCGCGCGGATTTGATGCGGGGCACGGCACGGGCGCTTCGTCACGCCAGCGAAGGCTGGGGTCTTCGCGTCGGTGACCGCCGCGCCCGCCGGTGGAGATCCCAGCCTTCGCTGGGATGACGGGGCGGTGACGGAGCGCTAGCGCACTGCGGCGCGCAAGGTAGCGCGGACGCCGGTGTGCGAGGGATCGTATTCGACGTTCGTCTGCAGGCTTTGCGCCATCGCGCGGATCAGTTTGGTGCCGAGGCCGGTGCCGCGCGGGGTCGCATCCGCTGGCATGCCGCAGCCGTCGTCCTCGACCGCGAGCAGGAACGCGTCGCCGTCTGCCTGCAGCGCCACGCGCACTTCGCCGGCGCCGTTCGGATAGGCATATTTGCACGCGTTGGTGACGAGTTCGGTGACGATGATGCCGAGCGACACCGCGCGGTCGGTGGGCAGGCGGATCGGCTCCGCGGTGATGCTGAGCGCGCGCGGGAACGCGTCGGTCGACCAGGTCTCGGCCAGTTCCTCCACCAACGCGCCCAGATATTCGCGCATGTCGACGCTTTCGACGTCGTTAGTGGTGTAAAGCCGGCGATGGACCTGTGCGATCGCCTGGATACGGCGCTGCGTGTCCTCCAAAGCCTCACGCGCGGCCGGATCGGTCAGCGCGGTCGACTGCAACCGGACCATCGCAGAGACGAGCTGCAGCGAATTGGCGACGCGGTGATTGACCTCGCCCAGCAGCGCCTCGAGCCGCGCGTTGGTGGCGCGCAGTTCGGCCTCGGCATTCGTCTTGGCCTGTTCCAGCAGCGCCCGCGCACGCACCTGTTCGAAGGCCGCGGCAAGCAGATCGAAGAAGTCGTCACCGACCGTCTTCACGACGTAATCGGCGGCGCCAGCCTTGAGCGCGGCGACCGCGATCCGGCCTTCCTCGGACCCCGTGACGTAGACGACCGGTGGGGTATTGGGCAGCTTCTTCAGTTCGGCGAGCGTCTCGAGCCCATCCATCCCCGGCATATAATGATCGACCGCGATTAGGTCGTAGCTATCGGCGGCCGCGCGCACGCAGCCCTCGGCGCCGCTCTCGGCGACCGTCACCACATAGCCGCGGCGGCCGAGCGCGCGGGCTGCCAGCCGGCGAATACCGGCGTCGTCGTCGATATAGAGGACTCGCGTCAACGCTGGTCTATGCCTCGATCTCGGGAACCTGGATCACCGACAGGAACAGCCCGAGCTGGCGGATCGCAGTGGCGAAGCTCTCATAGTTCACCGGCTTGGTGATGTAGACGTTGCAGCCGAGATCATAGCAGCGCTGGATCTCGATCTTGTCGTCGGTGGTGGTCAGCACGACGACCGGGGTGCGGCGCAGCGGGCTATCCTCCGCCTTGATCTTCGACAGGATGTCGGTGCCGCTCATGTCGGGCAGGTTGAGATCGAGCAGGATCAGCGCGGGGCCGTTCAGCGCGGGGCCGTCGGGCGCGTGGAACAGGAAGTCCAGCGCCGACGTCCCGTCGGTGAAGTGGCGGATGCCGTTCGAGATTCCTGCGCGGCGGATGTTCTTCTCGATGAGGCGCGCATGCCCCTCATCGTCCTCGATCATCACGATACCGACGGTCCGGTGTTCGGTCATGCTTTTGCGTCCTGCAAGGTCAAGGTCTTCGGAAGGTGAAGGCGGAAGGTCGCACCTTCGCCGAGTTCCGACGCCACGTCGATAGTGCCGCCCAAGCGATAGGCGAGCGCGCGAACATGCGCGAGCCCGATCCCCTCGCCCGGCTGGTCCTGCGTGCCAGAACGGCGGAACAGGTCGAATACGCGCGCATGGTCGCGCTGGTCGATACCACGGCCATTGTCCGCGACCGCTAGGACGACTCGTCCCCGCTCCTCGCGGCCGGTGACCGTGATCACGCCGGGGCGGCCGGGTTTCAGATATTTGGTCGCGTTCTCGATCAGGTTGGACAGGATCTGCTCGATCGCGAGCCGGTCGCTGACCAGCCCCGGTATCTGTCCTTCGATGCGGACCAAAGCGCCGCGATCGTCGATGATATGCTGCATCGACCCGCGGATCGTGTCGACGATCTCGGCGATGTCGAGCGGTTCGGGGGTGATCACGCGGCGCCCCTCGCGCGACAGTTTCAGGATCGCGTTGATCAGGCGGTCCATCTTTTGCGTCGAGGTGCGGATGAAGCCGACCGCTTCGGGCAGGTCCTCGCGCACCGCGAGCCGCGCCTCCTCGGTGACGATCTCGGGCGCGGTCGCATCGGCCCGCGCGAGCAGTTCCTCGAGCGGCGCGACGGTCGCGGCGAGTTCGGCGGTGAAGCCCATCACGTTGACCAGCGGCGACCGCAGATCGTGGCTGACGATATAGGCAAAGCGTTGAATCTCGTCGTTCGCGAGGCTGAGGTCGGCGGTGCGGGAGGCGACCTGCTCTTCAAGCGTCTCGTTCAGCGCGTTGAGGCTGTCGCGCGAACGGGTCAGGTCGCGGGTATAGCGCATCACCGTCGTCACCGAGAGGATCGCGACGCCGAGCAGGATCAAGCCGGCAAGCCCCAGGACTGCGTAGAACGCACGAATGCTGTCAGACTGGGAGGCTTCGCGCACCGTCAGCAGCCGACGTTCCTCGGCCGCCATCTGCGCCGCGACGACGCGGATCGCGCGCATCCGTCGCATGGCGGTTTCGCTGAAGAATGCCGCGATCGCCTCGCGCCCGCGGCCCTGCTGGACCAGCGAAACGGTCAGGTCACGCTGCCGCTGCAGCGGCGTGAGGAGACTGATGAGCGTTGCATAATGCGCGCGCTGCCGCGGATTGTCGGCGGTAAGCGCCCCGACCCGCGCGATGATCCCAGGCTGGAGGGCGCGGTTCTGGCGATAGGTTTCGAGATACAAGGGCGCGCGCGTGATCAGATAGCCGCGCCGCGGCGTCTCGGTCTGTTCGATCGCAGTGCTGGCATTGGCGATCGCCAGCTCGACCTCATGCGTGTGATTGACCCAGCCGATATGCTCCTGGTTGCGCGCCGTCAGCCAGGCCGCGGCGAAGCCGGCGGCGATGAGCGCGACAAACCCCAGGATCATCGATGCGAGCAGCACCTGGCTGATCGGCCGATTGTTCGCGATAAGCTTTACGCGTGTCCCCATGCGCTGCGTGCTAGCGGGCGCGACGGGATCGCGCCAGCGCGTGTCGCTCGCCTCCCCTGCTTTCGCGGAAGACAGGATATTAGAGCAACAGATCCTGCGCGCTGGCGCGGCCGACCGTCCCACCACCGGTGCGGCGATCCATTTCGGCATTGGCGGTAAAGCGGATGTCGGGATCGCGATCGGTAAGAAATCCCATCAGCGATTCATGATCGATCTCGCGCCAGTCCTTGCCGCGATCGGGGCCGTAGCGCACGCGCGGGATGAGGCCAGGGTTGGTCGACCATTCGATCAGCTGCGCGACGCTCGCCTCGTTGAGCTGGTCGCGCAGGTGGAAGGCGGTGACATAGGCGTCGGGAAAGGCGCGGTGCGCGGGCAGGCCGCGTTCATGGTCAATGCCGTGCGGGCGGCGCCAATAGCGCAGCACCTGGTTCGAGAAGCTCGGCGAATCCGGCCACAGCCGGAGCGCGCATTTCCAGGTGCAGATCCAGTCCGCGCCCTTGGTGAGCGTCGACGTGCAGAATTGCTGTTCGAAATCGGCGCGGTGCGCGGCGAGCGCGATGCGCCGCGGCCAGGGATCGAGCACGCGTCGCGCGATATCATGCCAATAGGGCGCGTCGGCGACCTGTTCGTCGAGGATGTGGTGGATCGCCTGAGTCACCGGCGGGATCGGCCGGCCGGGGTTGACGAGGCTGCTGCCGCCCTCGCCGTACAGCTCCCAACGGCCATCCTCGCCGAGCGCGACGTCCTGCCAGCCGATCTCGCACACACCGTGCGCGGGGGGGGCGGACCCGGTCGTCTCGAGGTCGACGACACGGATGATCTGGGGTTGGGGCTTGGGGGGCATCGAGGGTTAGGTGGGCGTTTGTGGGAAGAAATGCCAGTTTTTTGCCTGTTGCTGTCTCCGCCTCCGCCGACATTCCGTCATTGCCGACACGCCGTCATCGCAGCGAAGGCTGGAATCTCTGTGAGGCGGATGCCGCGCTTACCAACAGGGAGACTCCAGCCTTCGGTAGAGTGACGGAAGGGGGTTGGGAGTGGGTTCACTCGAGATACGAATCCTCGCGGTCGACATCCATTTCGCGCACGCCGCGGCGCTGGCGGGCGCGGTCGACCAGTTTGCGGATCCCCTCGCGGCGCTCGCGCGCCATCGGCACGTCGCGCAACACGAACTCGCCGCCCGCGGTGGTGCGGTCGCTGGAGGTCAGGGTGATCGTGCCGATATCGACCATCTGGTTGAGCAGCGAATAGCCGAGCCGAACGTCCTTGATCCGGTAGAGCTCTATCTCGTCGACCGTCTTGAACAGGATACCGCGTTTCACGATCAGCCGCTGGTCGGTGATCTCGTACGACGCGGCGCGGTTCTTCAACCAGCGGATGCCGATCAGCACGAAGCCGACGCCGATCAGGCAGGTGAGCAACGTCCCCCAACCCGCAAAACTGCCGAGCAGCCAGCGGGCGGTGCTGGACCTGAATTCGTCGACCGGACGCTCCACGCGTAACTCCTTGGAAAGCGGCAACGGTACGCGAGCGCGTCGGGCTGTCAATCGGTCCGCACGACGCCGCTCTGCCCGAGCTGCGCATCGATCTGCGCGAGCAGGGCGTCGAGCGCGGCCTGGTCGCGCGCCTCGGCGCGTGCGGTCAGCATCGCCTGGGTGTTGGAGGCGCGGAGCAGCCACCAGCCGTCAGCGGTCGTCACGCGCGCGCCGTCGGTGGTGTCGACGGTCGCGCCCTCCGCTTCGAGCCGGGCAAGCACTTCGTCGACCACCGCGAATTTGCGGTCCTCGTCGACCGTGAAGCGCAGGTCGGGAGTGTTTACGAACGGCGGCATCGCATCGAACAGCTCGGTCAGCGTCCTGCCCGACAGGTGGATCGCGCGGATCAGGCGGATCGCGGCATAATGCGCGTCGTCGAAGCCGTAATAGTCGCCGGCGAAAAAGATGTGCCCGCTGAGTTCGCCGCCGAGCGGGGCGGTGGTGTCGACCATCCGCCGTTTCATCAGACTGTGCCCGGTCGCGGCCATGCTGGGGGTGCCGCCGAGCGACCGAATTCGATCGAACAGCGCCTGGCTCGACTTCACGTCGGCGACGATCGTGGCGCCGGGTGTCTCGCGCAGCTGAGGTTCGACCAATATGGAGAGAATCTGGTCACCCCACAGCACGCGTCCGCGCGCGTCGACCGCACCGATCCGGTCCCCGTCGCCGTCGAACGCGATCCCGAAATGGAGGTTCTTGTCCGCGACGAGGCGTTTCAGGTCGGCGAGGTTCGCCTCGACGCTGGGATCGGGATGATGGTTGGGAAAATTGCCGTCGACATCGGCGAAGATCAGATGATGCTCACCCGGCAGGCGCTGGACCAACTGCTCGACGACCGGGCCCGAGGCGCCGTTGCCGGGGTCCCAGCCGATCCGGTAGGCGCCGCCCGCATAGCCGAGCATCAGCCGGTCGATATAGGCATCCTGCACGTCTGCGCTGGTGACCACCCCTGCCCCGTGTTCCCAGTCGCCGATCGCCGCGAGCCGCGCGAGATCCTGGATGTCGTCGCCCGCAAACGGCGCGTGGGCCTGCACCATCTTGAAGCCGTTATAATCGCCGGGATTGTGGCTGCCGGTTACCTGGATGCCGCCATCCACTTCTAGCGTCGCCTCGGCGAAGTAGAGCATCGGCGTCGCGCCGAGACCGATGCGGACGACATCGACCCCACTCGCGGTCAGCCCGGCGACGAGCGCGGTCTCGAGCGCGGGCGACGAGAGGCGACCGTCATAGCCGACCACCACGCGGGTTCCCCCGGCGCGGCGGACGCGGGTGGCGAAGCTGCGTCCGATCGCGTGCGCGTCGGCGGGTCCGAGTGCAGGGCCGACGATGCCGCGGATGTCGTATTCGCGGAGGATGCTGGGGGAGAAGTGGTGGGTCACTGGGTCTTTCCTGCTCCGCAACACTACCCCGGCGAAAGCCGGGGCCCAATTGGGAAGGTTGCTGTAACGGAGTGCGGTCCGTCGTCACGGCCGTCCCCCAATTGGGCCCCGGCCTTCGCCGGGGTGGCATGGCTGGGACCCATGCGCATCATTACAATGTGCGGAGCGCAGATCAGAGTCGCTTCAGCAGCAGATCCCGCGCGGCATTCACCCGCCGCGCCAGATCGGCGGAGCCGCCGCGATCGGGGTGGACAGTCGCGACCAGCCGGCGATGCGCGGTGCGGATCGCGTCGGCATCGGCGCCGCGGTCGAGCCCCAGGATCGCGCGGGCTTCGGCTTCATCGGTAACCGTACGCACTTTCGGCTTGGGGCGGAGATAATACCAGGCCAGCCAGATGAGGAGGCCGGCGACGATCCACTTCACGCGGCCCCCCTCACGCTGCGACGCCGGGCTGTTCGGCGGCGACTTCGGGCAGCTGCAACGCCGCCATCATCTCGCGCAGTTCCTGGCGCGCGGCAACGTGGCCGAGCCCCATCGCGCCGAACTCCTTCGAATCGATCATCGTCAGCCCGGCGGGGAACATTTCGCGGTAAATAACGCGTTCGCCGAGTCCCGGAATGATACGGAAGCCGACGCGCTTGGCGAGCTGTGCGAGCGCATCCGACACGCGGCGCATGTTGCGCGCCTCGATATGCTGGAGGCGGTTGCGCAGCACGACCCAGTCGATCGTGGTGCCGTCGGCGCGCGCGCGTTGCTTGCGCGCATCCCAGATCAGCTCGGAATAAAAGCTCGGGCGCGTGACCTGATAGGTTTCGGGATCGACCTGTCCGATCAGGTCGAAATCGACGAAGCTGTCGTTCATCGGAGTCACCAGCGTGTTGGCGAGCGCCGCCGCGGTGCGCGCGAACGGATCGTCGCGCCCAGGGGTGTCGACGACGAGGTAATCCGCCTGTGCACTGAGGCTGTGCCACAGTGACTC
Source organism: Sphingomonas rhamnosi (assembly GCF_036663615.1). Classification (NCBI taxonomy): domain Bacteria; kingdom Pseudomonadati; phylum Pseudomonadota; class Alphaproteobacteria; order Sphingomonadales; family Sphingomonadaceae; genus Sphingomonas; species Sphingomonas rhamnosi. The sequence goes on along the minus strand of NZ_JAXOJJ010000003.1, from coordinate 79,291 downwards.
GAACTGGTCCTCGGACTGGTCCGACAGAGTCGCGTGGACCGGCATCGGCAGCGCGGCGCCGATCCGCTTCACGGTCTGCGCGCGATTGTCGAGATAGCGCCCCACGGTGCGCTGGCGGTGATCGAGATCGAGGCACGCGACCCGCGCGCCGCGCGCCGCGAGCGCGATCGCGACATGGACTGCGGTCGTCGACTTGCCCGTGCCGCCCTTTTCATTCGCGAAAACGATCACGTGCGGTGCGGCAGCAGTCTGGGCAGAGGTTGGATTGAGGCCCATCGGCAACACGTGTTCCTTTAAGCGTTGAAGGTGGGTTGATAGTCGACAGGCCCCTTCATAGAAGCCGCGACCGCACTTATCGAGTAGGAGTTTGCCGTGGACGTCGTCCGGGACCTGAATGCCTTGCGCGAAAGCGTCGCCGCGCTGCGCGGCGCGGACACGCGCATTGCGCTGGTGCCGACGATGGGCGCGCTGCACGCGGGCCATGTCGCGCTGATCGAGGCAGCGCGCCGGCCGGGGACCAAGGTGATCGCGTCGATCTTCGTCAACCCGATGCAGTTCGGACCCAACGAGGACCTGTCGCGCTATCCGCGGCGCGAGATGGCCGACATCCGGATGCTGACTGAGGCGGGTTGCGACCTGCTCTGGCTGCCGCCGGTCGAGGCAATGTATCCCGACGGCTTCGCAACCACCGTCAGCGTCACCGGGGTCAGCGACGGGTTCGACGGGGCATCGCGGCCCGGGCATTTCGACGGCGTCGCGACGGTGGTGTCGAAGCTGTTCAATCAAGTCGAACCCGATGCCGCCTATTTCGGCGAGAAGGATTATCAGCAACTCGCGGTGATCCGCCGCTTCGTCGCGGACATGGACTTTCCGATCGAGATCGTCGGCGTGCCGACGCAGCGTGACGACGACGGCCTCGCGCTGTCCTCGCGCAACATCTATCTCGACGACGAGCAGCGGCGGCGGGCGATCGCCCTGCCCCGCGCGCTGGGCGTTGCGGCCCGGGCGATCGGGCGCGGCGAGGATGTCGACGCGGTGCTGGGCGATGCGCGGACCACGCTGACGGGCGCGGGGTTCGAAATCGATTATATCGCGCTGGCCGATGCCGAGACGCTCGCCGAAAATCCGTCGACCGAAAGGCCGCGGCGATTGCTGGCGGCGGCGCGGATGGGCGGCACGCGGTTGATCGACAATATCGCGATCGAGATGGTTGGCGAGCCCGGTTAACCCATTAACCATTTCGTAGCGCGACTCGGTGCAGGCTGTCCCCACGAACATTGGGGGCAGACCATGGGTAGCATTCTCAAGACCGGAAGCTTCGTCATCGAAAGCCGCCTCGCCGCGGCGGCGCGGGGGGACGATCGCGCCTATTACGATCTCGGCATGGTCTATTCGACCGGTGCGTCGGGGGTCGGCGTCGACCTGATCGAGGCGCATAAATGGTTCAACCTGGCCGCGGTGTCTGGGAACGTCGCGGCGCAGGAATGCCGCGCGGAGATCGCCGAGGACATGACCGCGCGGGAGATTTCCGTGGCGCAGCGTGCGGCGCGGGACTGGCTGGGGATGACGCAGCGTCGGGCGGCATAATCCTCCCCGGCACGGGGAGGGGGACCGTCGGCGCAGCCGATGGTGGAGGGGGGCCGCCACGAACGCTCCGCTTGCCGGCCGCCCCCTCCGTCACGCTGCGCGTGCCACCTCCCCTTGCAGGGGAGGATTTTAGGCTTCCGCTTTCTTCGCGGGTGCCTTCTTGGCCGCCGGCTTCTTCGCAGCCGCCTTCTTCACCGGTGCCTTCTTGGCATCCGCGTCCTTAGCCGGCGCCTTTTTCGCCGCGGGCTTCTTCACGGCCTTCTTCTTCGTTGCCGGCGCCGCGGCAGCGCGGGCGTCGATCAGCGACGCAGCTTCCTCGAGCGTCAGCGCATCCTTCTCGATCGACTTCGGCAACGTCGCATTAGTCGTGCCGTCGGTGACGTACGGGCCGTAGCGCCCTTCCATCAGCTTGATCTCCGCCTCGGTGCGCGGATGGTTGCCCAGCACCTTGAGCGGGGCCTGCGCGCCCCGTTGCTGGCGGCCACCGCCCGCCGCGGCTTCGGCGAGCTTCACGACCGCGGCGTTCATGCCGGTCTCGAACACGTCCTGCGTCGAGCTCAGCCGCGCGTATTTGCCGGCGTGCTTGAGATACGGGCCAAACTTGCCGATCGCGGCGAGGATCGGCTCGCCGGTCTCGGGGTGTGTGCCGACGGTGCGCGGCAGCTTGAGGAGTTTCAGCGCCCATTCGAGATCGAGTTCGCCGATGTCCTTGGGGATCGACGCCATCTTGCGCGTCTCACCCTCGCCGATCTGGATGTACGGGCCGAACCGCCCCGATTTGCGCTCGACCGGCAGGTTGGTCTCGGGATCGACGCCCAGCGTCGACGGACCGGTATCGTCACCCTCGCCGCCCGGCTGCGCGAAGCGGCGGGTGAACTTGCATTCGGGATAGTTGGAGCAGGCGATGAACGCGCCGAACTTGCCGCCGCGCAGCGCGAGCTGGCCCTCGCCGCAATTCGGGCAGAGCCGCGGATCGCCGCCATCGGCGCGCTCGGGGAACAGATAGGGCGCGAGGAAGATATCGAGCTCGGCGGTGATCGCCGAGGGCTGCTGTTCCATCACCTCGGAGGTGCGCGGCTTGAAATCGCGCCAGAAGGCTTCGAGCACCGACTGCCACTGCGCGCGGCCGCCCGAGACGTCGTCGAGCTCTTCCTCGAGTTCGGCGGTGTAGTCGTAGCCGACATATTTCTCGAAGAAGCGCTCGAGGAACGCGGTCACCAGGCGCCCGGATTCCTCGGCGAAGAAGCGGTTCTTCTCGATCCGGACGTACGCGCGGTCCTTCAGCGTCTTGATGATCGACGCATAGGTGGACGGGCGGCCGATGCCGAGTTCCTCCATCCGCTTGACCAGCGAGGCCTCGGAGAAGCGCGGTGGCGGCTGGGTGAAATGCTGTTCGGCGTCGACCTTCTTCTTCGCAGGCGCATCGCCTTCGCGCATCCGCGGCAGGCGGCGGGCGTCCTCGTCCTGCGTGTCGTCGGCGCCTTCTTCGTACAGCGCGAGATAGCCCGGGAAGAGCACGACTTGGCCTGTGGCGCGCAGGATGTTGCGGCCGGTGCCGTCGGCCATCTCGACCGTGGTGCGCTCCATCCGCGCGGACGCCATCTGGCTGGCGAGCGCGCGCTTGAAGATCAGGTCGTACAGGCGGGCGTGATCGCCGCCACCGACCTTGTCCTTGGCGAAGTCGGTCGGGCGGATCGCTTCGTGCGCTTCCTGCGCGTTCTTGGCTTTCGACTGATATTGCCGCGGCTTGTCGGGGACGTAAGATGCGTCGAAGCGGTTCGCGACGGCAAGGCGCGCGGCGCTGATCGCGCTGCCGTCCATCTGCACGCCGTCGGTACGCATATAGGTGATCGCGCCGTCCTCGTAGAGGCCCTGCGCGATCCGCATCGTGTGATCGGCGGAGAAGCCGAGTTTGCGCGACGCCTCCTGCTGCAGCGTCGAGGTCGTGAAGGGTGGCGGCGGGTTGCGGCCGGCGGGCTTGGTCTCGACCGACTGGACCGAGAAATTGCCGTCGAGCACCGCCTGCTTGGCGCGTAGCGCGTCGCCTTCGTTGCCGATCGACAGGCGGTCGAGCTTGGCGCCCTCGAACTGCGTCAGGCGCGCCTGGAAGGCGGTGCCGTCATGCTCCATCTCGGCGGTGACCGACCAATATTCCTGCGGTTTGAAGACGTCGATCTCGCGTTCGCGCTGGACGATCAGCCGCAGCGCGACCGACTGGACGCGGCCGGCCGACTTGGCGCCGGGCAGCTTGCGCCACAGCACCGGCGACAGCGTGAAGCCGACCAGATAATCGAGCGCGCGGCGAGCGCGGTACGCGTCGATCAGATCGGTATCGAGTTCGCGCGGCGCCTTCATCGCGGCGGTCACGGTCGCCTTGGTGATCGCGTTGAAGGTGACTCGCTCGACCTCCTTGGGCAGCGCCTTGCGCGCGCGGAGCACCTCCTGGACGTGCCAGCTGATCGCCTCGCCCTCGCGATCGGGATCGGTCGCGAGGATCAGGCGGTCGGCGGTCTTGGCGAGATCGGTGATCGCCTTCAGCTGCTTCGACTTGTCGGCGTAATTCTCCCACGTCATCGCGAAGCTGTCGTCGGGATCGACCGAACCGTCCCTGGGCGGCAGATCGCGGACATGGCCGTAGCTGGCCAGCACGCGATAGTCGCTGCCGAGATAGTTCTCGATGGTCTTCGCCTTGGCGGGCGATTCGACGATGACAAGCTGCATGGGTAAAGTCGGTCCTTACGTGTACGCGTACGAGGGTGACGGGGTGGCGCCCCACTCGTCAAGCGGCCGCGAATGTTGAGAACGTTGAGACGATATGGCGGTTTTCAACGGGTGACCCTGTTCTCTCATCGGATCGTTCATCGGGTGGCGCCATGCCATAATCGCCGTCTGTAGGACAGTCAGGCAAGCGCGACGCGGCCACCGGCATGACGTTCGAGCCGACCGGCGAGTTCCAGTTCGAGCAGCACGGTCTGCACGATCGCGGGGGCCAGATGCGCCTGGCGGACGAGTTCGTCGATCCCGACCGGTACGGGCCCGAGCAGGCCGATGACGGCGCGGCGGTCGGCGTCGTTCGCGTCCTCGGGCGGCGGGCCGGTGAAACCGTCGATCGGCGCGCGGACAGAGCGGAGATCGAACGGGCGGATCTGTTCGAGGATGTCGGCCGCGCTCTGCACCAATGTTGCGCCCTCGCGGATCAGCAGGTTGCAGCCCTGCGCGCGCGGATCGAGCGGACTGCCGGGGACCGCCATGACCTCGCGTCCCGCCTCCGCGGCGATGCGTGCGGTGATCAGCGAGCCCGAGCGCGGCGCCGCCTCCACCACCACGGTGCCGATCGCGAGCCCGGCAATGATCCGGTTGCGCGACGGGAAATTCCGCGCGCGGGGTTCGGTGCCGGGGGGTTGTTCGGCGATCAGCAATCCGCGGCTTGCGACATCTTCCTGGAGCGCGGCATTCTCCGGTGGAAAGGCGATGTCGATGCCGCTGGCGATCACGCCGATCGTGCCGCCACCGATGGCGCCGACATGCGCCGCGGTGTCGATACCGCGGGCGAGGCCCGAGACGACGGTCGCGCCCGAAGTGGCCAGGTCGTGGCCCAGCTGGCGCGCGAAGCGGCAGGCGGCGGCCGACGCGTTGCGCGCACCGACGATGGCGACGCAGGACCGTGCGAGAAGCGCGAGGTCACCCCGGAAAATCAGCGCGGGCGGCGCGGTGTCGGTTTCGGCGAGCAGGCGCGGATAGTCGGGATCGCCGAGAAACAGGTAGCGTGCGCCGGCCTTTGCCGTGGCCGCCATCTCGCGCGCGATCGCGGCACGATCCGCGACCTGTGGCGCGCGCCCGCCGCCGCGTGTCGCGAGCATCGGCAACGCGGCGATCGCGACATCCGCGTCGCCGAAGCGCGCGATCAATTGGCGGTAGGTAACGGGGCCGATACCGGCCGTGCGCAGGAGACGAAGCCGCGATGCGGCTTCAGCCACGCGATGAACCGATGCGCGGCTCGGTGCCCGAGAGCAGCCGGCGGATATTGTCGCGGTGCTTCCACACCACGATCAGCGCGAGCGCGAGGAGCATTAGGACGAGATCGAACCGTTCGAACGCCGCGGCGGCGACCGGCGCGCTGATCGCCGCCGCCATCCCGGCGACCGACGAGATGCGCAATATGGCGAGCAGTCCCAGCCAGACGACCGCATAGACCAGCCCCAGCGGCCAATAGAGCGCGAGGACGATTCCCATCAGCGTCGCCACTCCCTTGCCGCCGTGGAAGCGCAGCCAGACCGGGTAGCAATGGCCGATGAACGCCCCCGCCGCGGCGACCAGCGTATGGCCCGGGAACAGGTGCGCGATCAGCAGCACGGCGACCGCGCCCTTCGCCATGTCGAGCAGCAGGGTCGCCGCGGCGAGGCCCTTGCGCCCGGTGCGCAGCACGTTGGTGGCGCCGATATTGCCCGACCCGATCGTCCGCAGATCGCCCGCGCCCGCCAGCCGCGTCAGGATCACGCCGAACGGGATCGACCCCAGCAGATAGCCGAGGACGAGCGACAGCGTCGGTGCGAGCCAGAGAAGTTCGGTGTTCAAGATACCCCCGTTCGGGGCCGGATATACGGGATCGGGCGGGGTGCGCCAACTCCCCCCATGTCGACTAGCCCTTACCCGTCATCCTGACGAAAGTCAGGATCCAGAGCCACGCAGCGCAACGCCCGTGACCCTGGATCCTGACTTTCGTCAGGATGACGGAGGGGGTAAGGCCCGCTGCGATGACGACCGGTCCGATCCTGTTCTTCGATTCGGGCGTGGGCGGGCTGTCGATCGTCGGGCCGGCGCGCGCGCTGCTGCCGACCGCGCCGTTCGTCTACGCCGCCGACTCGGCGGGCTTTCCCTATGGCACCAAGTCCGAAGCGGAGATCGCCGCGCGCGTGCCGGTACTGCTGGGCCGCCTCGCCGAACGCTACAAGCCGCGGCTGATCGTGATCGCGTGCAACACCGCGTCGACGATCGCGCTGCCGGTGGTGCGCGCCGCGCTCGACCTGCCGGTGGTCGGCACTGTGCCCGCGATCAAGCCGGCGGCGGAACTGTCGCAGACCCGCACGATCGGCGTGCTGGGGACTCAGGCGACGGTGCGACAGGCCTATGTCGACGATCTGGCGGCCCGGTTCGCGGGCGACTGCACGGTGCTCCGATACGGATCCGCCGAACTGGTCCAGATTGCCGAGGCCGCATTGCACGGTCGGCCGGTCGCGCCTGAGCGCTACGCCGCGGTGCTGGAGGGGCTGTTCGCGCAGCCCGGCGGCGATGCGATCGACGTGATCGTCAACGCCTGTACGCATTTCCCGCTGGTCGAGACCGAACTCGCCGCTGCCGCGCCGGGGGTGCGGTTCGTCGACGGCGGGCCGGGAATCGCCCGGCGGATCGCGCATCTGACCGCCGGACAGGCCTGGCCAGACGCGCTCGAAGCCGGTGTCGCGGTGTTCACGCGACTGGGCGACGACGAACGCGCGCTGGGGCCGGCGCTGGCCGCGCGCGGGTTCGACCGACTCGAACAGCTCTGACCCCCGGACAATCTGTCCGCTTGTATGCTGCGCCAACCATGGCAATGTGCACGCAGGACGAGGAAAGCGATCACCGTAAGCGCGGGATTGCGCTGGAAAGAATCGAAAGCGAGGCGTAGTGCCCGAGGCCATGACCCCCCAAGCGATGAACACAGGCGGCGCCAAGCCGGTCGACGGCATCGGCGGCCCGCCGGTCAACTATTCGCGCGTCTTCACGCAGGCGATCGACCGGTTGCATGCCGAGGGGCGCTACCGCGTGTTCATCGACATCCTGCGCAACAAGGGCGCATTTCCGAACGCGCGCTGTTTCGCCGGGCATAACGGGCCGAAGCCGATCACCGTCTGGTGCTCGAACGACTATCTCGCGATGGGCCAGCACCCAAAGGTGATCGCGGCGATGGAAGAGGCGCTGCACGACGTCGGCGCCGGTAGTGGCGGCACCCGCAACATCGGCGGCAACACGCATTACCATGTCGACCTGGAAGGCGAGCTTGCCGACCTGCACGGCAAGGAAGCGGCATTGCTGTTCACCAGCGGATACGTCTCGAACGAGGCGACGCTGGCGACGCTCGCGAAGGTGCTGCCGGGTTGCATCATTTTTTCGGACGAGCTCAACCACGCGTCGATGATCGCGGGGATCCGCAATTCGGGCTGTGAGAAGCGGGTGTTCCGTCACAACGACCTGGCGCATCTCGAAGAGCTGCTGGCGGCGGAAGACCCCGCCGCGCCGAAGCTGATCGCGTTCGAGAGCGTCTATTCGATGGAAGGCGACGTCGCGCCGATCGCCGCGATCTGCGATCTCGCCGACCGCTACAACGCGCTGACCTATTGCGACGAAGTCCATGCGGTCGGGATGTACGGCGCGCGCGGCGGCGGGATTTCGGAACGCGACGATGTTGCGCACCGGATCACGATCCTGGAGGGCACGCTGGGCAAGGCGTTCGGCGTGATGGGCGGCTATATCGCCGCGGACCGGACGATCGTCGACGTGATCCGCAGTTATGCGCCGGGGTTCATCTTCACCACCAGCCTGTCACCGGTGCTGGTCGCGGGCGTTCTGGCGAGCGTGCGGCATCTGAAGGGTTCGAGCGTCGAGCGTGACGGACAGCAGGCGTCGGCGGCGATGTTGAAGCGGATGCTGAAGGATGCCGGGCTGCCGGTGATGCTCGGCGAGACGCATATCGTGCCGGTGATGGTCGGCGATCCGATCAAGGCGAAGAAGATTTCCGACGTGCTGCTCGCCGAATACGGCGTGTACGTGCAGCCGATCAACTACCCGACCGTGCCGCGCGGTACCGAGCGGCTGCGGTTCACCCCCGGCCCTGCGCATACCGAGGCGATGATGCGCGAGCTTACCGATGCGCTGGTCGAGATCTGGGGCCGGCTGGAGCTGCGCAAGGCGGCTTAGACTCCCTGCTGATCCTCCCCCCAGCGGGGGAGGATTTTCGAACGGTCAGAGCGCCCTTACCGCCGCCACCATCATCCGGCCGGTTAGCCGGGCGGTTTCGTCCTCGGACAGTTGCGGGCGCGATAGCGTGCGGTGACCGAGACCGAACATGAAGGCGAGGACGAGTTCTTCCGCACCCTCCAGTTCGGTGGCCGTCAGCGCCGGGTTCGCGACGCAGGCGAGCTCGCTGATGACGTCGCGAAAGCCCTGACACAGCCCACCGATCGAGTCGGCGACGCCGGCATTGCGGTGCGCCTCCGCCATGATTTCGAACGACAACGCCTCGTCGCCCTTGGACAGCGCGCGCCTCGCGAGTTCGACGAACGCTACCTCGATCGTCGTCCGCCCGGCGCGCGCGTCGTCGCAGATCTTGGCGAGTTCGTCGCGTTTGGCGCCGGCGTCCTCGAGCACGATCGCCTGGATGATCGCATCCTTGCCCGAGAACAGGCGATAGATCTGGCCGACGCTCACCTCCGCCGACTGCGCGAGTTCGGACATCGCGGTCTTGTGGAAACCCCGTGCAGAAAACAGGTGGCGCGCCGCCGTGATAATCCGGTCGCGGCTGCACATATCATGCTGCACTGCAGCCAAAATCGGTCTCCAACTATATTTTTCCTTGACCATCCGGTCGCACGTCCATAGCTCAGGCGCAAGCGGAATGAACGTTCATTCCGCGCGGTCGTTTGGCCGCGGGGGCGTTGGAAAGCAAACTATGCGTCGATCGGACATCACAAACTCCATGGCTTTGGGCGCGATCGCCCTGGTCGCAGCGTGCAGCCAGCCGGCGCCCGCGCCACCGCCGACGCCCCAGGTGGGCGTCGTCACGGTGGCCGAGCAGTCGGTGACGTTGTCGACCGAGCTTCCAGGCCGGATCACCGCCGTGGAGACGTCGGAAGTACGGCCGCAGATCAGCGGCGTGATCCGTCGCCGACTGTTCACAGAAGGCTCGATGGTCAGGGCCGGACAGACCCTTTACGAGATCGAGGACGCGCCCTACCGCGCCGCGCTCGGCACTGCGACGGGCCAGCTTGGCGCTGCGCAGGCGCAGATCAACGCGACCCGGCTGCAGGCGCAACGGTACAACGAGCTCGTCCGCCTGAACGCGGTCTCGAAGCAGGAAGCGGACAACGCCACCGGCTCCGCCGCACAGGCCCGCGCCAATGTTGCAGCGCAGCAGAGCGCGGTGCAGGCGGCACGCGTCAACCTGGGCTTTACGCGCATCAAGGCGCCGATCTCAGGCCGTATCGGCCGGTCGCTGTCGACCGTCGGCGCGCTGGTGCAGACCGGCCAGGCCGACCCGCTCGCCACCATCCAGCGGCTGAACACCGTGTACGTCGACGTCACCCAGTCGGCGGCTCAGCTGCTCGACCTGCGCGCGGCGATGCAGTCGGGCCAGCTCACCGGCGGCGGCGACGGCGCGCGCGTCCAGCTGATCCTGCCCAACGGCCAGACCTATCCGATCGAAGGGCGCCTGCAGTTCGCCGACGTCACGGTCGATTCGACCACTGGCGCAGTCACGCTGCGCGCGAGCTTCCCCAACCCCAACGGCCTGTTGCTGCCGGGCATGTATGTCCGCGCCAAGCTGGTCCAGGGTACGCAGGCCAACGCCATCCTGGTGCCGCAGCGCGCGGTCAGCCGCGACGAGCGTGGCAATCCGACCGTGATGGTCGTCGGCGCCGACAACAAGGTCGCACCGCGCACCTTGGTGACGACACAGACCCAGGGCGACAACTGGATCGTCACCAGCGGCGTGAAGCCGGGCGACAAGATCATCGTCGAGGGCGGCATGCTGCTGCGCCCGGGCATGACCGTGAAGGCGACCCCGTGGAACCCCAACGCCAAGCCGGCCGCGGCCGGCGCCGCTCCGGCACAGGGTCAGTAACCGCACATGTCACGCTATTTCATCGAACGGCCGATCTTTGCGTGGGTGATCGCGGCGATCATCATGCTGGCCGGCATCCTCGCCATCCGCGCGCTGCCGATCGCGCAGTTTCCCGCGATCGCGCCGCCCGCGGTGTCGATCACCGCGACCTATCCGGGCGCCGACGCGGCGACCCTGGAGAACACCACGACGCAGATTATCGAGCAGCAGATGAAGGGGCTCGACCACCTTCGCTACTTCTCGTCCTCGTCGAGCTCGGCGGGCACGTCGACGATCACGCTGACCTTCGAACAGGGCACCGACCCCGACATCGCGCAGGTCCAGGTTCAGAACAAGCTGCAGGCGGCGATCCCGCTGCTGCCGCAGGAGGTCCAGCAACAGGGCATTCTGGTCGCGAAGGCGACGCAGAACTTCCTGCTGTTCGTCGGCGTCTATTCGGAGAACGGCGCGCATAATGCCGACGATCTGTCGGACTATATCGTGTCGAAGCTGCAGGATCCGCTGAGCCGCGTGAACGGCGTCGGCGACACGCAGGTGTTCGGGTCGCAATATGCGATGCGGATCTGGGTCGATCCGCTCAAGCTCAACAATTATGCGCTGACGATCGCGGATATCCGCACCGCGGTGACCGCGCAGAACGCGCAGATTTCCGCCGGTCAGATCGGCGCGCAGCCGGCCCCCAAGGAGCAGATGCTCAACGCGACCGTCTCGGTCTCGTCGCGTCTGACCACCCCGGACCAGTTCGCCAAGATCAGCCTGAAGAGCAATCCGGACGGCTCGATCGTCCGGCTCAGCGATGTCGCGCGTGTCGAGATCGGCGCCGAAAACTACGGCTTCACGTCCGAATGGAACGGCAAGCCGGCATCGGGCATCGGCATCAAGCTGGCGCCGGGCTCCAACGCGCTCAACACCGTCACCGCGGTCAAGGCGCGCGTGACCGAGATCGCCAAGCAGTTCCCGCCCGACGTCAAGGTCATCTTCCCGTACGACACCTCGCCGTTCGTGAAGCTGTCGATCACCCAGGTGATCGAGACGCTGGTCGAGGCGGTCGTGCTCGTCTTCCTCGTGATGTTCCTGTTCCTGCAGAACTTCCGTGCCACGCTGATCCCGACGATCGCGGTGCCGGTGGTGCTGCTCGGCACGTTCGCGATCCTGTCGATCGCGGGCTATTCGATCAACACGCTGACCCTGTTCGGCATGGTGCTCGCGATCGGTCTGTTGGTCGACGACGCGATCGTGGTGGTCGAGAACGTCGAACGCCTGATCCAGACCGAGCATCTGACGCCCAAGGAAGCCGCGCGCAAATCGATGGACGAGATCACCGGCGCGCTGGTCGGTATCGCGCTGGTGCTGTCCGCGGTGTTCCTGCCGATGGCGTTCTTCGGTGGGTCGACGGGCGTGATCTATCGCCAGTTCTCGATCACGATCGTGTCGGCGATGGTGCTGTCGGTCACGGTCGCGCTGATCCTGACGCCGGCGCTGTGCGCGACGATCCTGAAGCCGCACGATGCCAGCAAGACCGAGGGTAATGGGTTGCTCCCGCGGTTCTTCCGCTGGTTCAACGACAAGTTCGACCGCGGACAGGCCAAATATGAAAAGGGCGTGCGCGGCACCATCGGCGGCTGGAAGCGCTCGATGCTGGTCTATCTGCTGATCGTGGCAGGCATGGTCGTGCTGTTCGCACGGCTGCCCAGCGGGTTCCTCCCCGATGAGGATCAGGGCATCATGATCGCGCTGGTGCAGGGGCCCTCGGGCTCGACCAGCGCGCGGACCCAGAAGGGCCTGAACGTCGTGCGCGACCACTTCCTCCAGACCGAGGGGAAGAACATCCAGGGCGTGTACACGATCAACGGCTTCAGCTTTGCGGGTGCAGGCCAGAACAGCGGTATCGCGTTCATCCCGCTCAAGGGGTGGGAAGAGCGCAAGGGCGCGGAGAACAAGGCGCCGGCGCTGGCCGGACGCGCGATGGGTCCGTTGTCGCAGTTCAAGGACGCGCTGATCTTCGCGGTGGTGCCGCCGGCGGTGCAGGAGCTGGGTAATGCGACCGGCTTCGACGTCCAGCTGGTCGACGAAACCGGGATCGGCCACGCCAAGCTGGTCGAGGCGCGCAACATGATGCTGGGGATGGCGTCGCAGGACAAGTCGCTGGTCGGGGTGCGCCCCAACGCACTCGACGACGCGCCGCAGCTCAAGATCGACGTCGATCACGACAAGGCGCGCGCGCTGGGTCTCGATATCGCGAGCGTCAACCAGACGATCTCGAGCGCCTGGGGCGGGTCGTACATCAACGACTTCATCGACCGCGGCCGCGTCAAGCGCGTCTATATCCAGGCGGACCAGCAATACCGGCTGACGCCCGAGAATCTCGGGGACTTCTACGTCCGTGGGGCATCGGGCACGATGGCGCCGTTCAGCGCCTTTGCGACCACCACTTGGGCGCAAGGGCCCGTGCAGCTGACCCGCTATAACGGCCAGCCGTCGATGGAAATCCTGGGCGCACCCGCGCCCGGCGTATCCTCGGGCTCGGCGATCGCGGCGATCGAGGCGATCCACGCCAAGCTGCCGCCGGGGACCGCGCTCGAATGGACCGGCCTCAGCTACGAAGAGCGGCTGTCGGGCGGCCAGGCGCCCGCGCTCTATGCGTTGTCGCTGCTGATCGTGTTCCTGTGCCTCGCCGCGCTCTACGAGAGCTGGTCGATCCCGGTGTCGGTGATGCTGGTGGTGCCGTTGGGCGTGGTGGGCGCGTTGCTCGCCGCCAAGCTGACGGGTCTCGGCAACGACATCTATCTGCAGGTCGGGCTGATCACGACGATCGGCGTGTCGGCGAAGAACGCGATCCTGATCGTCGAATTCGCCGAGGAACGGATGAACGAGGGCATGAACGCGTTCGACGCGGCGGTGGCGGCGGCCAAGCTCCGCCTGCGGCCGATCCTGATGACGTCGCTGGCGTTCATCTTCGGCGTGTTCCCGCTGGCGATCTCGACCGGTGCGGGTGCGGGTGGACAGAATGCGATCGGTCGTGCCGTGGTCGGCGGCATGTTGTCGGCGACGGTCCTCGCGATCTTCTTCGTGCCGCTGTTCTTCCTGCTGGTGAAGCGCCTGTTCAGGCAGGACAAGGCGCACAAGCCGACCGACCATAACCGTGCCGTCGATCACGATGGCACCGCCGGCCCGCAGCGGCCGCAGGAGGCTTGAAGATGTTCCCCCGGAAAATCGCCCTCACCTTTGCCGCCGGCCTGACGCTGGCCGGCTGCAACCTGGCGCCGAAATATGTTCGGCCCGAACTCCCGGTGCCGCCGGCCACCCCATCGGGGCCGGCCTATGCGGCGACCGACGCGGTGGGGGCGATCATCCCCGCCGACACCGCATGGGAGACGTTCTTCACCGACGACCGCCTGCGTGGGGTGATCCGTACGTCGCTGGCCAACAACCGCGACCTGCGGATTTCGATGGCGCGCGTCGCGCAGGCGCGGGCGCAGTACCGCGTCCAACGCGCCGACCTGTTCCCGACGCTGGGTGCTACCGGCAGCGCAACCTATCAGAAATCGCCGTTCAACCAGATCGGCGGTGCCGCAACCGGCACCGGCGGCGGGGCAGCCGCTGCGGCCGGTAGCGGTCGGACCGACGTCTATTCGGCCAATCTGGGCATCTCGGCGTGGGAGATCGACCTGTTCGGGCGCGTCCGCAATCTGACGCAGGCGCAGCAGGAACAGTATTTCGCCGCGGAGGAAAACCGCAACGCGGCGCAGGTCGCATTGATCGCCGAGGTCGCGACCGCATGGCTGACGATGGCCGCCGATCAGGACCGCCTCAAGATCGCGCGCGATACCGCGGCGGCGTTCGGCCAGACCGTCGAGCTGACGCAGCAGCGGTTTCGCGTCGGCATCTCGTCCGAGCTCGAGGTTCGGCAGGCGCGCACCACCTATGACCAGGCGCGCTCGGACATCGCCGAAGCGACGACACTGATCGCGCAGGACCGCAATGCGCTCAACCTGCTGGCCGGCACCACGCTCGACGACGCGGTGCTGCCCGCCGCGCTCGATCGCCCGGCGACGCTCGACACGTTGCCGGCGAACCTGCCGTCCGAGGTGCTGTTGCGCCGGCCGGATATCGCTGCGGCCGAGCATCAGCTGATCGCCGCCAACGCCAATATCGGCGCGGCACGCGCGGCGTTCTTCCCGAACATCTCGCTGACCGCAGCGTTCGGGACGCTGAGCCTGGGGCTGTCGAACCTGTTCGGCAGTGGCAGCCAGAGCTGGTCGGTGGCGCCGACCGTCAGCCAGACGCTGTTCGATTTCGGGCGGAACAAGGGCAATCTTCGCCTCGCGCAAGGCCAGCGCGACGAGCTGGTCGCGACCTATGAGCGGACCGTGCAGACCGGGTTCCGCGAGGTCGCGGATGCGCTGGCGCGGCGCGGAACGATCGGGGCGCAGTTGAGCGCGCAGACCTCGCTGCGGGATAACGCCGCGGGCGCGTTCAACCTGTCGCAGCTGCGCTTCCGTGCGGGGATCGATCCGTTCCTCAACACGCTCGATTCGCAGCGCTCGCTCTACACCGCGCAGCAGAGCCTGCTAGCGACGCGGCTGACGCACGATACCAACGCGGTCGAGCTGTACCGCGCGCTGGGTGGCGGGCTGCGGTAACGGCCGCCCCCTCCCCCGTCACCCCGGACTTGTTCCGGGGTCCATCGTGCCGCGAACCAAAACCCATAGAGTTTGCGGCGCCATGGATGCCGGACCAAGTCCGGCATGACGAAGGGGCTTAGTTCGAATGCTCGCCGAGCGGCGCGAAGCGGGCGACCTGGCGGCCGACCAGGCGCAGTTGCTCGACCACCGCGGGATCGTTCGCGCCGCCCTCGCCGTCGAATTTGGTCGCCTGCGTGTTGATCGCGGCGGCGAACGGCGTCGGCCAGCCGCGCAGCGCGTGGACGATCGAGCGCAGCGCCGCGATCGTGCTGCCGGTCGCCTGCCAGCCATAGGCGGTGGCGATCAGCCCGACCGGCATGTCCGTCAGATAGGCGCGGCCTTCGTCGCGCGCGGTTTCCTCGAGCAGGTCGAGCGCGTTCTTGACCACGCCCGAGATGCTGCCGTGATAGCCCGGGCTGGCGATGATCACCGCCGAGGCGTCGCGGATCGCGTCGACGAAGGCGCGTTCGTCGTCGGTCCGGGTCGTCGCCCTGGGATCGTAGAGCGGGAGGCGCGCCATGTCGGCGCCGCCGAACATCCGCGTGCGATAGCCTTCGCGTTCGGCCGCATCGAGCGCGATGCGCAGCGCACGTTCGGTCGACGACACGCCGCCGATGGTACCGCCGATGCCGACGACGAGAGGAAGAGCCACACGATCACCCTGATTGCTTGCCTCCTGCTCTTTCCCGTTTCCGCCGCCGATGACAACCGGCGATGAGAACCGCGGGGGCAGCGAAAGGTTGTGAAGCTTGCGCCAAGATGCGCTATCGCGGACTTGTACCGACTGTTATAGCGAAGTAACACAGCTGATGCCCGACCGCTGGACTCCGAGCCCCCCGGAACCCTCTGAGCCGCAAGGGGAACCCTATGCCTATGAGCGCCAACGACGGATGAGCGAGCGCGATCGGCTGCGTCAGGCCTATGACGAAGACCGCGTCGAGCGGCTGGTAGCGCAAGATCTCGATGCGCTGGCGCCCGAGCCCAGGCCGCGGCGCAAGACGTCGATCGGCCGGTGGATCGTTCGCGCGCTCGGCCTTGGCATTGTCCTGCTGGTGATTGCGATCATCTGGCTGGCGATCACCGCACCGCTGTCGAAGTCGCTTCTGCCCCCGACCCCGCCGTCGATCACGCTGACCGCCGACGACGGCACCCCGATCGCGCGGCGCGGTGCGATCATCGGCGCGCCGGTCGATGCGGCGAAGCTGCCGCCGCATGTCGTGCAGGCGTTCCTCGCGATCGAGGATCGGCGCTTCTATTCGCATTGGGGCATCGACCCGCGCGGCATCGCGCGCGCGGCGTGGGCGAACATGGGGTCGGGCGGCGTGCGCCAGGGCGGCAGCACGATCACGCAGCAGCTGGCGAAAAACGCGTTCCTCGATTCCGACCGCACCGCCGCGCGGAAAATCCGCGAGGCGATGATCGCGCTGTGGCTGGAGGCGTGGCTGTCGAAGGACGAGATCCTGTCGCGCTATCTGTCGAACGTCTATTTCGGCGACAATTGCTACGGCATCACCGCGGCGGCGAAGCATTATTTCGGGCGCAAGCCGCAGGAACTGAACGTCGGCCAGGCGGCGATGCTGGCCGGGCTGGTCAAGGCTCCGTCGCGGCTAGCCCCGACCAGCAACCTCGACGGTGCACGGCGGCGCGAGGCGGTGGTCGTCGGCGCGATGGTCGCAGCCGGGTTCCTGACGCCGCGCGAAGGCGACCGGGTGCAGCCGCAGCGCGTGCTGTCGAGCCGACCTGCGCAATTGCCCAACGGCACCTATTTCGCCGACTGGATTTTGCCCGAAGCGCGCGACCAGGCGGGCGAGGTCAAGACCGAGACGACCGTACAGACCACGCTCGATCCGCGACTGCAGCGCGCTGCGGAGCGTGTGGTGAACCGAGCGGGGCTACGGCAAGCGCAGGTCGCGCTGGTCGCGATGCGCCCCGACGGGCGCGTGGTCGCGATGGTCGGCGGCAAGAACTATGCGAAGAGCCCGTTCAACCGCGCGACCCAGGCGCGGCGCCAGCCCGGCTCGACCTTCAAGCTGTTCGTCTATCTCGCGGCGATGCGCGCGGAAATGACGCCCGATTCGACGATCGAGGACCGGCCGGTGACGATCGGCGACTGGACGCCCAAGAACAGCGACGGCCGCTATCAGGGGACGATCACGCTGCGCCAGGCATTCGCGCGGTCGTCCAACGTTGCCGCGGCACGGCTGACGCAACAGGTCGGCGTCAAGGCGGTGATCAAGGCGGCGCGCGACCTGGGCATCTCGACGCCGATCGCGAACGAGGCGACGATCGGGCTGGGCACGTCGACGGTGTCGCTGCTCGAACTGACCGCCGCCTATGCGGCGATCTCGCGCGCGGAATATCCGGTGCAGCCGCGTGGCCTCGCCGATGTGCGCGAAAAGGGCTGGTACCAGTCGCTGACCGGTGGCGCGACCAAGCTGCCCGACAAGGTGCACGACGAGATGCTCGACCTGTTGTCCGCGTCGATCCATGGAACGGGCCGCGGGGCCGGTATCACCGTTGACGCCTATGGCAAGACGGGGACGACGTCGAACAACAAGGATGCGCTGTTCGTCGGATTCGCCAAGGATCTGGTCGTCGGCGTGTGGGTGGGCAATGACGACAACACGTCCAATCCGGGACTGTCGGGTGGCGGCATCCCGGCGCGGATCTGGCGTGACTTCATGCAGTCCGCGCTCGGCATCGCGCCGGTGGTCGCGCCCGAACCGGTGGTCGAAGACGTCGATCCGGACGCGCTGCCCGCCGACGACGGCGGCAACTTCGCGCTGCCGCAGGGCGAGATCGAGGGGATGGGGCTGAACCTGAAGATGGCGCCGGATGGGACGATCTCGGTTGGGCCATCGCGCGATCAGGAGGAACGCGGCCCGATCGAACGCGACGATCGGCGTGCGCCGGAGGATGAGGGGCCGGTGGACGGCGAAAACTAACCGTCTCGTCATCCCAGCGAAGGCTGGGATCTCCCCGGGGCGGGTGCTGTGCTTCTCCAACAGGGAGACCCCAGCCTTCGCTGGGGTGACGGATGTTTGGGACAACGGACTCATCATTCTCCCCTCCCTGGAAGGGAGGGGTTTGGGGTGGGTCGCGATCGTGGGAACGCCGCGCCTGCCCCAAGCCAACCCACCCCCCGCTCCTCCCTTCCAGGGAGGGGAGTTGTACCCCACCCCCGTTGACCTGCGCACCGCGTCGCAGCATTGAAACGCCATGCGATTTTTCTCCGACAATGCTGCGCGCGTCCACCCCAGGGTGATGGCCGCGATGGGGGCGGCCGACGTCCTCGACACCGCCTATGCCGGCGACCGCTGGAGCCAGCAGCTCGATGCGCGGCTGTCGGCGCTGTTCGAGACCGAGGTCGCGGTGCTGTGGGTGCCGACCGGGACCGCGGCGAACTGCCTGGCGCTCGCTGCGATGTGTCCGCCGCATGGCGGCATCGTCTGCCACCGCGACGCGCATATCCAGAACGACGAAGGCGGCGCGCCCGAATTCTACACGCACGGCGCGAAACTGTTCCTGGCCGAGGGCGACGGCGCGAAGATGACGCCGGACACGATCCGCGCGGTCATCGACGCGATCGCCAACGACGTCCACCGGGTGCAGCCGCATGCGATCTCGATCACCAACGCGACCGAATATGGCCGGGTCTATACGGTCGACGAGGTCGCCGCGATCGGTGCGCTGGCGCGCGAGCGTGGGCTCGGGCTGCACATGGATGGCGCGCGGTTCGCCAATGCGGTCGCGCATCTGGGCTGCTCACCCTCCGACATCACCTGGCGCGCCGGCGTCGACGCGCTCAGCTTCGGCTTCGTCAAGAACGGCGCGATGAGCGCCGAGGCGCTGGTGTTCTTCAAGCCCGAACTGGCTGCGGTAACGCAGTATCGCCGCAAGCGCGCCGGGCTGTTGCTGTCCAAGGGTCGCTATCTGGCGGCGCAGATCCTGGCGATGCTCGAGGACGATCTGTGGATCGACAATGGTCGCGCGGCGAACGCCGCGGCGGCCAAGCTCGGCGCGGCAGGCGGCGACCGGGTGATCCATCCGGTCGAGGCGAACGAAGTGTTCCTGCGCGCGACGCCGGAAGATGCCGCCGCATTGCGCGCGCGCGGGTTCGATTTCTACGACTGGGCCGAGGGCGAGATCCGGCTGGTGACCGCCTGGGACAGCCCGGCGGATGCGGTCGACGCGCTGGCCGAGGCGATCCGGGCGCTGTGACGCCGGGTCCCGCCACCTTCGGTGCGCCCAATTCGACGCGCCCCGCGATCCTGATCCCGCTGGGAATCGTGACGCTGATCTGGGGATCGACCTGGCTGGTGATCCGCGACCAGATCGGTGTGGTGCCGATCAGCTGGTCGGTCAGCTATCGCTTCCTCGTCGCAGGCCTGACGATGGTCGCGTTCGCGCTGGCCAAGGGCGAGCGGCTGCGGATGGATGCCAAGGGCTGGCGCTTCGCCGCGATCCTCGCGGTCGCGCAGTTCGTGTGCAACTTCAACTTCGTCTACCGCGCCGAGGCCTATGTGACTTCGGGGCTGGTCGCGGTGGTGTTCGCGCTGCTGGTGGTGCCCAACGCGATCTTCGGGCGGATCTTCCTGGCGCAGAAGGTCGGGCGGCAGTTCATCGTCGGGTCGGTGGTGGCGATGAGCGGCGTCGCGTTGCTGTTCATCAACGAGGCGCGGGTCGATCCGCACGGGTCGCGGTCGGCGCTGATCGGGATCGGGTTCACCTTGTGCGCGGTGCTTTCGGCCTCGACCGCCAACGTCATGCAGGGGACGGCGAGCGCACGACGCTATCCGATGGCGACGATGCTGGCGGTCGCGATGCTGATCGGCGCCGCGATCGATGCGAGCTATGCGTTCGCCACCGCCGGGCCGCCGGTGTTCGAGATGCGCGCCGCCTATATCGCGGGCATCCTCTATCTGGGCGTGTTCGCGTCGGCGATCGCGTTCACGCTGTATTTCAGCGTGATCCGTGTGATCGGGCCGGCCAAGGCGGCCTATTCGGGGGTGCTGACGCCGGTGATCGCGATGCTGTTGTCGACGGTATTCGAGGGCTATCGCTGGTCGACGCTGGCGGCGGCGGGTGCGGTGCTGGCAGGGATCGGGCTGGTCATCGCGCTGAGGGCGCGCAGGCCGGCGCGGTAGTCGGGAAAGGCGGGCGCCCAGCCCAGCACGCGCTTCGCCTTGCCGTTGGCGACGCGGCGGTTCTCGGCGTAGAAACCACGGGCCATCGGCGACAGCGTGTCGAGCGCGACATAGGGCGGCGGCGGCAGCTTGAGCAGCGCGGCGGCGAATACCGCGACATCGTTCTGCGAGGCGGGATGGTCGTCAGACAGATTATAGGCGCCGGCCGGCCCATCGAATCCCGCGATCACGCCGGCGACGATATCGTTGACATGGACGCGGCTGAAGACCTGGTCGGGCAGGTCGACGCGGTGCGCCTTGCCGTCAAGCACGCGGTCGAGCGCGGAGCGCCCGGGGCCGTAGATCCCCGGCAGGCGGAAGACATGCGCGCCGAGCGCGAGCCAGTCGGCGTCGGCGCGGGTGCGCGGCGGGCGGCGGCCTCCGGTCTGCGTGGTCTCGTCGATCCATGCGCCGCCGGCATCGCCGTACACGCCGGTCGAGGACAGATAGCCGCGCCACGCCCGGCTGCGCAGCAAGGCGGGGCCGTAGCGCGCGAGCACGGGGTCGGCGTCGCCAGCGGGCGGGACGGAGGACAGGATGTGCGTCGCCGCTGCGATCTCGGCGAGCACGCCCGCGGTATCGTCGAAAGCCAGCGTGCCCCCGCGCCCATCGCGTGTGGTGCCGACGACATGCCAGCCCTCCCCCGCCAGCCGCGCGGCGATCCGCCCCGCGGTGTAGCCGAGGCCGAGGACCAGCATGCGGCTCATTTGGCCATCGGGCCCTTGTAGAGCGTGCCGAAATAATCGCCCTTGTTCCAGGTCGGACGCGCGGGGCCGTCGGCGATGCCGCGCGCGATCCGGTAGTTCGCGTCGACGAAGCGGATGCCCTGGTCCCACAGGATAGGCTGGTTCAGATCGTCGCACGGCTTGTGATAGCAATTCGTCATGAACGCGACCGAGGCGGCGCGGCCCGGTCCCTTGGGTCCCGGCCACAGGAAGACCGAGGGAATGCCCTTCTGCACGAAGCGGAAATGGTCGGAGCGGACGAAGATGCCCTCTTCCGGCGACGGATCGGGCGACAGCGATACGCCCAGCGCGGCGATCGCGTCGCGAACGACGGGGCCGAGCGACGAACGTTCGGCGCCGAACACGATCATGTCCTCGAACTTGTAGGTCAGGATCGGCATGTCGAGGTTCACGTCGGCGGCGATGTCGGCGAGCGGCACGGTCGGGTGGTTGCTGAAATAGTCGCTGCCGACCAGCCCCTTTTCCTCGCCGGTGACCGCCAGGAACATGATCGTACGCTTGGGCGCCTGGCCGCTCGCGGTGAAGCGTTTCGCCTCCTCGATAAGGCTGGCGATGCCGATCGCATTGTCGAGCGCGCCGTTGTTGATCGCGTCGCCCTTCACCGGCGCGGTGACGCCGATGTGATCGAGATGCGCGGAGAGCACGACGACCTGTTTCCTGAGCACCGGATCACTGCCGGGGATCAGGCCGATGACGTTGCTGCTCGCGGCGGGGGTGAAGCTGGTGTGCGTGGCGGCCGTGAGCGTGCCGGGCAAGGCGGCGCTCTTGAACGTCGCGCTGTCGCTGGCCGCGGCCTTGGCGACCTTGGCCCAGGCGGTGCCGAACAGCTTGGCCGCGCCCGCCTGGCTGACCGTGCCGAGCGACGGGATCGGATCGGCATTGCCAGTGCCGTCGGGCTTGGCACAGGTCATGCGCGGGCGGGCATAGGCATCGACCATCCGGGCGAAGGGACGCGTCTTGGCGGTGGCCGGGTTTTCGAGCGTGATCGTGGCGATGGCGCCGTGTGCGGCGGCCGCGCGCGCCTTGGTGCCCGCCGATCCGAAGAACGCGCGTTCCTCGCCGCCGAGCCGCGCCGGCGCGCCGCTGAAGAAGGCGACGATCTTGCCGCGCACGTCGACGCCGGCATAATCGGTCTGGCTATATTGCGCAGCGTCGATGCCGTAGCCGACGAAGACGATCGGCGCGGACACGCTGGTTTCGGCCTTGGCCGGGTTGGCGGCGGGGACGTAATCGGTACCGAAGACGAGCGGCGTTGCACCCGCAGGACCGGTCAGCACGAAATTGCCCTGGTCGGTGGCCTTGTAGCTGACGAGCGGCACGCGCTGCAGATAGCCGTCGGCGTCGCCGCCCGGCTTCAGGCCCGCTGCAAAGAACTGCGCGGCGACATATTGCGCGGCGATGTCGAATTCGGGGCTGCCGGCTTCGCGGCCCTTCATCGCGTCGGAGGCGAGGAACAGCACGTGCGCCTTCATCGCGGCCTGATCGGCGGGAAGGGTCTGGGCGATCGCCGCGCTGGCGAAGGCGACTGCGGCAAGCGCGCCGAGGGGTCGGTACATTCGGAATCCTCTTTTGCCCGTCATCGCGTTCGTCCGGATGACGGCTTTGCAGTGCGACTAGCAGACGGCGGCGCGCCCGCAAGCTTTGGGTGGCGGTGGCTGGCGTCGCGCCTATATTCGGTCGCTATGCTCGATATCCAGAACAGCCTCGCCCAGCCGATCGTCATCCGTCGCGAGGACTATACCGCACCCGACTGGCTGGTGCCCGCGACGCGGCTCGACTTCGCGCTCGCCGCCGCGGCGACGCGCGTACAGGCGAGCCTCACGGTAACGCGGGGCGGCGCGCACGACCGGCCGTTGCGGCTCGACGGCGCGGGGCAGCAGCCGCTGGCGGTGCGCGTCGACGGCGTCGCGGTGAACGACTGGCGGATCGAGGGCGAGCAGCTCGTCGTACCGCTGACGGGCAGCGCGCATATCGTCGAGACCGAGGTCGAGATCGCGCCAGATCGCAACACGCAGCTGATGGGGCTGTACGCATCGGGCGGCAATCTGTGCACGCAGTGCGAGGCCGAAGGGTTTCGCCGGATCACCTTCTTCCCCGACCGGCCCGACGTGCTGAGCGTCTATTCGGTGCGGATGACCGCGGACAAGGCGCTGTACCCGGTGCTGCTGGCGAACGGCGATCCGGTCGCGCAGGGGGACCTCGGCGACGGGCGGCATTGGGCGGAATGGCATGATCCGTTCCCGAAACCATCGTACCTGTTCGCGCTGGTCGCGGGCGATCTCGCGGTCAATCGCGGCCGCTTCACGACGATGTCGGGGCGCGAGGTCGAGCTCGGTATCTGGGTGCGCGAGAGCGACCTGGCGAAGACCGACCACGCGCTTCATGCGCTGAAACTGGCGATGGCGTGGGACGAGCACGTCTATGGGCGCGAATACGACCTGGACGTGTTCAACATCGTCGCGGTCGACGATTTCAACTTCGGCGCGATGGAGAACAAGGGGCTCAACATCTTCAACTCGCGCTACATCCTGGCCGATCCGGATACCGCGACAGATTATGATTACGACGCGATCGCCGCGGTGGTCGCGCACGAATATTTCCACAATTGGTCGGGCAACCGCATCACCTGCCGCGACTGGTTCCAGCTGTCGTTGAAGGAAGGCTTCACGGTCTATCGCGATCAGGGCTTCTCCGCCGACCAGGGAAGCCGCGCGGTCAAGCGGATCGAGGACGTCCGCGGCCTGCGCGCGGCGCAGTTCCCCGAGGATGCGGGCCCGCTCGCGCATCCGGTGCGGCCCGAGGCGTATCAGGAGATTTCGAACTTCTACACCGCCACCATCTACAACAAGGGCGCCGAGCTGATCCGGATGATGGCGTCGATCCTGGGGCCCGAGAAGTTCCGCGCCGCGACCGATCTGTATTTCGACCGTTTCGACGGGACCGCGGCGACGTGCGAGGATTATGTCGCGTGCATGGAGGAAGCCGGCGGCGTCGACCTGACGCAGTTCCGGCTCTGGTACACGCAGGCGGGGACGCCGCGAGTGTCCGCGACGATCGACCACGCAGATGGCCGCGCGACGCTGCACCTCGCGCAGCAGGTGCCGCCCACCCCGGGACAGGACAGCAAGGCACCGATGGTGCTGCCGCTGCGGGTGAAACTGTTCGGTGCGGAGACCGGCAAGGCGCTGACCGACGAACAGCTGGTGCTGTTCGACCGCGCCCAAGACACGATCACGTTCGACGGGCTCGACGAACGCCCGGTGCTCTCGATCAACCGCGGCTTCTCGGCACCGGTGATCGTCGAGAGCGACCGCTCCGCCGCCGACCTCGCCTTTCTCAGCGCGCATGACGACGATCCGTTCGCGCGGTACGAGGCGATGCAACAGCTGATGCTCGACACGCTCGTGGCGAGCGCGGTCCACGGGCGCGCCGATCACGAAGGGGTGATCGCCGCGGTCGCGAACACGCTCGAAGACGCCGCGCTCGATCGCGCCTTCGTTGCCGAGGCGGTGCTGCTGCCGTCCGAGAGCTTCATCGGCGACCAGATGGCGGTGGTCGACCCCGATGCCATCTTCCGCGCACGCGAGGCGTTGCGGCGTGATCTGGGCAAGCGGCTCGATGCGCAGTGGCGGCGGGTCTATGCGCTGGGCGCCGCGCCCTATGGGTACACGCCCGAGGCGAAGGGATTGCGGCGGCTGCGCAGCGTTGCGCTCGGCTATATCGCGGCGAGCGGCGCGGCGGATGCGGCGGGCCTGGCGTTCGCGCAATTCGAGGCGGCGGACAATATGACCGACCGGCAGGGTGCGTTGACGACGTTGCTCGCGGGGTCTTCGGACACGCGCATCGCCGCGCTCGACATCTTCTACAACCGCTATAGCGACAATGCGCTGGTGCTCGACAAATGGTTCCAGGCGCAGGCTTTGTCGCCGCGCGACGATACCGGCGCGGTGGTAGCCGAGCTGACGCGGCACCCCGACTTTACGCTTTCGAACCCCAACCGCGCGCGGTCGCTGATCGGCGCGTTCTCGGCCAACCAACGCGCGTTCCATGCCGCGGACGGCAGCGGATATCGGTTGCTCGCGGACCAGCTGATCGCGCTCGACCGGCTGAACCCGCAGACCGCGGCGAAGCTGTTGCCGCCGCTGGGGCGTTGGCGGCGGTTCGATGCGGGGCGATCGACGCTGATGCGCGCGGAGCTGGAGCGGATCGTGGCGACGCCAAGGTTGTCGAAGGATGTGTTCGAACAGGCGTCGAAGAGCCTGGAGGGGTAGTTCCCAGTTCCCGTCACCCCGGGCTCGACCCGGGGTCCCGCTGTCTTCCACGTCCGAGAGAGGCGGGACCCCGGATCAAGTCCGGGGTGACGACGGTTAGAACAACCGGCCGCCGTTCGGGACGGGTTCGCTCGGTCCGATCAGCACGACCTTGCCGTCCGTATCCGGAAACCCCAGCGTCAGCACCTCGGACATCACCGGCCCGATCTGCCGCGGCGGGAAGTTCACCACCGCCGCCACCTGCCGCCCGAGCAGCGACTCCGGCGTGTAATGCTCGGTGATCTGCGCGGACGATCGCTTCACGCCGATCTCCGGCCCGAAATCGATTCGCAGCTTGATCGCGGGCTTGCGCGCCTCGGGAAAGGGTTCGGCCTCGACGATCGTCCCGACGCGGATGTCGACCTTCGCGAAGTCGTCGAAGACGATCCGATCAGAAATCGACATTGTCGTAATGCGCCGGCGGGTTGATCATCTCCATCCGCTCGCTGAGCAACGGGCGGAAGCTCGGGCGGCTCTTCAGGCCGCGATACCAGCGCGCGGTCTGTTCATGGCCCTTCCAGTCGATCCCGCCGAGATAGTCGGTGACCGAGATCTGCGCGGCCGCGGCGAGATCGGCAAGGGTCATCGTCGCGCCGCCCAGCCAGTTGCGGTGGTCGAGCAGGTAATCCATGTAATCGAGATGGCCGACCGCGGCCTTCATCGCCTCGCGCAGGCCCTTGGCGTCGGGCGCAGCGCGGTGCGCGAGGCGCTTGACCATGCGCTCGTGCAGCAGCGGTCCGGTGACGTCGCGGTAGAAATGCGTGTCGAACCAGGTGACCAGCCGGCGCGTCTCGGCGCGGTTGGTTGCGGTGCCGTTGATCATCGCCGCCTTTTCGACGGTTTCCTCGAAGAATTCGCAGATCGCCATCGAATCGATCAGCGGCGCGACGCCACGCGCCTTGTCGACCATCACCGGGGTCTGGCCGGCGGGGTTCATGTCGAGGAATTCGTCGCGGTGATCCCAGGGCGATTCGCGCACGAGTTCGTAGCCGACGCCCTTCTCGCCGAGCAGCAGGCGGACTTTGCGCGAAAACGGACACAGGGGGAATTGGTAAAGCTGCCACATGTCTGTCGTTTAGGCGGTGGGGGGTACGGGTGTCACTAGCCCGCGTGCCGGGTAGGGAGGAGGATAGGGTGATTTGGTTCGCGCGGAGGCGCGGAGGACGCGGAGGTGTCCCGCCCGGCACGGGCTCACCCTTTAACAAGATCCGGTGATGACCGGTCGCTTCGCGACGAGGGCGACACCTCCGCGTCTCCGCGCCTCCGCGCGAACCCCTTCTTCCGTCGCCCCGGGCTCGCCCCGGGGTCCCGCTTCCTCTAGACGTCGGGAAGAAGCGGGACCCCGGGTCGAGCCCGGGGTGACGATGTCCCCTTACTCCGCCGCCACCAACTCCGTGCGGTCGTCGAGCGGGTGGCTCAACCGCGTCAGCATTTCCTTGGGCACGACCTGCCAGAAATGCCCCGCGACGCGGTCCCAGTCCTCCAGCAGGCCCTTCGACCATTTGCTGTCGGTGGTGTCGGCATGATCGCGGACCAGGTCGAGCAGCACGTCCGCCCAGTGCAGCGCGCGGACGCGGTCCCAGGTGATGTTCTCGGGGTTGGCGCGCTGCGGGAAGACGCCGGTCGGATCATAGATGAACGCTATGCCGCCGGTCATCCCGGCGCCGAAGTTCGCGCCGACCTCGCCCAGCACCACCGCAACGCCGCCGGTCATATATTCGCAGCCGTTGGCGCCGCAGCCCTCGACGACCACGGTCGCACCCGAATTGCGCACCGCGAACCGCTCGCCCGCCTGCCCCGCCGCGAGCAACTTCCCCGAGGTGGCGCCGTAGAGCACGGTGTTGCCGATGATCGTGTTGTCCTGGGATGCGAGCGGCGATGACACCGCCGGCCGCACGACGATGGTACCGCCCGACAGGCCCTTGCCGACATAGTCGTTGGCGTCGCCGAACACTTCGAGCGCGATGCCCTTGCACAGGAACGCGCCGAGGCTCTGCCCCGCCGAGCCACGCAGGCGGATCGTGACATGGCCGTCCGCCAGCGTCGACATGCCGAACTTGCGCGTAATCTCAGAGGACAGCCGGGTGCCGACCGCGCGGTGGGTGTTGCGCACCGAATAGGTCAGCTGCATCTTCTCGCCGCGGCTGAACACCGCCGCCGCATCCTTGATGATCTGCGCGTCGAGGCTGTCGGGCACTTCGTTGCGGAAGGTCGACAGGCTGAAGCGGCGCTCTGCATCGGTCGCGTCGACCTTGGCGAGGATCGGGTTGAGGTCGAGATCGTCGAGATGCTCGGCGCCGCGGCTGACCTGGCGGAGCAGCTCGGTGCGGCCGATCACCTCGTCGAGGCTTTTGAACCCGAGGCGCGCAAGGATGTCGCGGACCTCCTCGGCGATGAAGGTCATCAGGTTGATGACCTTCTCGGGCGTGCCGACGAATTTCTGGCGAAGCTTGTCGTCCTGCGTGCAGATGCCGACCGGGCAGGTGTTCGAATGGCACTGCCGCACCATGATGCAGCCCATCGCGACCAACGAAAGCGTACCGATGCCGAACTCCTCGGCGCCGAGGATCGCGGCGATGACGATGTCGCGGCCGGTCTTGAGCCCGCCATCGGTGCGCAGCTTGATCCGGCCGCGCAGGCCGTTGAGCGTCAGCGTCTGGTTAACCTCCGACAGCCCCATTTCCCACGGCGTGCCGGCATATTTGATGCTGGTCTGCGGGCTCGCGCCGGTGCCGCCGACATGACCGGCGATCAGGATGACGTCGGCATGTGCCTTCGCCACGCCTGCCGCGACGGTGCCGATACCGGCCGAGCTGACCAGCTTTACGCAGACGCGGGCGCGCGGGTTGATCTGCTTGAGGTCGTAGATCAGCTGCGCCAGATCCTCGATCGAATAGATGTCGTGGTGCGGCGGCGGGCTGATCAGCGTGACGCCAGGCGTCGCGTGGCGCAGCTTGGCGATGAACTCGGTGACCTTGAAGCCGGGCAGCTGGCCGCCCTCGCCAGGCTTGGCGCCTTGCGCGACCTTGACCTCGATCTCCTCGCACGCGTTCAGATATTCGGCGGTGACGCCGAACCGGCCGGACGCGATCTGCTTGATCGTCGAATTGGCGTTGTCGCCATTCGCATAGGGTTTGAAGCGCGCCTTGTCCTCGCCGCCCTCGCCCGACACCGCCTTGGCGCCGATCCGGTTCATCGCGATCGCGAGCGTCTCGTGCGCCTCCGGCGACAGCGCGCCGAGCGACATGCCCGGGGTCACGAAGCGCTTGCGGATTTCGGTGATCGCCTCGACCTGGTCGACCGGCACGCCCTCCGCGGGGAAGTTGAACTGCAGCAGGTCGCGCAGATAGACCGGCGGCAGGTCCGCCACGCCGCGCGAGAATTGCAGGTAGCTCGTGTAGCTGTCGGTCGCCACCGCGGTCTGCAGCAGGTGCATCAACTGCGCGGAATAGGCGTGCGTCTCACCGGTGTGGCGCTGGCGGTAGAAACCGCCGATCGGCAGCGTCGCGACCGCGGTGTCGAACGCCGCGCTGTGCCGGTCGGTCGCGTTGACGTGGAGCGAGGCATAGCCCTCGCCCGAAATCTTCGCGGGCATGCCCGGGAACAGGTCGTTGACCAGGCTGCGCGACAAGCCGACCGCTTCGAAGTTGTACCCGCCGCGGTAGGACGAGATCACCGCGATGCCCATCTTGGACATGATCTTGAGCAGCCCCTCCTCCACCGCGGTGCGGTGGCGACGGAGGCATTCGGCAAGGTCGAGATCGCCGAACAGCCCGCGCGCCTGGCGGTCGACGATCGCGGCTTCGGCGAGATAGGCGTTCACCGTCGTCGCACCGACACCGATCAGCACCGCGTAATAATGCGTGTCGAGGCATTCGGCGGTACGGACGTTGATCGACGCGTAGGAGCGCAGGCCGCGGCGGACGAGATGCGTATGGACCGCGGCCACCGCGAGCACGCCGGCGATGCCGACGCGATCCTCGTCGATCGCTTCGTCGGATAGGAATATCTCGCTCTTGCCCTGACGCACCGCCTGTTCCGCCTCGTTGCGGATGCGCTGAATCGCGGCGCGAAGCTTTTCGGGGCCGCCGCCGGTCTCGAACGTGCAGTCGATCTCGGCGACGGCGCTACCGAAATGCGCCTTCAATCGCGCCCAATGTTCGCTCGTCAGAACGGGGGAGTCGAGCACCAGCACGCGCTCGCGCTGGTCGCGGACGTCGAGGATGTTGGCGAGATTGCCGAACCGGGTCTTGAGCGACATCACATGACGTTCGCGCAACGGGTCGATCGGCGGGTTGGTAACCTGGCTGAAATTCTGGCGGAAGAACTGGCTGATCAGCCGCGGCTTGTCCGAGATCACCGCGAGCGGCGTGTCGTCGCCCATCGATCCGATCGCTTCCTTGGCGCTCTCGACCATCGGCGACAGGATCAGCTCCATGTCCTCGAGCGTCTGGCCGGCCGCGACCTGACGCCGCGCGAGTTCGGCGCGGTCGTAGCGCATCACGCCGTCGCCGACCGACGGCAGATCGTCGAGCGTGTGGAATTCGCCGATCATCGCGGCATAGTCCGCCTCGCCGGCGATGCGGTCCTTGACCGCGCGATCCTGGAGCAGAACGCCTTCGTCGAGATCGACCGCGATCATCTCGCCGGGTCCCAGCCGCCCCTTGGCGACGATGGTGGATTCGGGAACGACGACCATGCCGCTCTCCGATCCGACGATCAGCAGCTTGTCCGACGTCAACGTGTAGCGCAGCGGGCGCAGCGCGTTGCGGTCCATGCCCGCGACCGCCCAGCGGCCGTCGGTCATCGCCAGCGCGGCGGGGCCGTCCCACGGCTCCATGACGCTGGCGAGATACTGGTACATCGCGGCGTGCTGCGGGTCGCCGCCGGGCTGTACCGCCTCGGGCACCAGCATCAGCTTCGCTGTCGGCGCGTCGCGGCCCGAGCGACAGATCGCCTCGAACACCGCGTCGAGCGCCGCGGTGTCGGACGCGCCGGCGGGGATCACCGGCTTGATGTCCTCCGAATTGTCGCCGAACGCGAGGCTCGCCATCCGGATCTCGTGGGACAACATCCAGTTCTTGTTGCCGCGGATCGTATTGATCTCGCCGTTGTGCGCCAGGCAGCGGAACGGCTGCGCCAGCCACCATTGCGGGAAGGTGTTGGTCGAATAGCGCTGGTGGAAGATCGCGACGCGCGATTCGAAGCGCTGGTCGGTCAGGTCGGGGTAGAACACCGACAGCGATTCGGCGAGGAACAGCCCCTTGTAGATGATCGACCGGCACGACAGCGAACAGACGTAGAAGCCCTGGATCTGCGCGGCGATGACGCGCTTCTCGATCCGGCGGCGGACGAGGTAGAGGCGCTTTTCGAACTCGGCCGCGTCCTGCTCGTCCGGCATCGGCCCGGCGATCATGATCTGCTCGATCTCGGGCCGCGTGGCCTGCGCCTTCTGGCCGATCACCGACACGTCGACCGGCACCTGGCGCCAGCCATAGATGGTGTAGCCCTCGTCGATGATCGCGCTCTCGACGATCGTCCGGCACGCCTCCTGCGCGCCGAGATCGGTGCGCGGCAGGAAGATCATGCCGACCGCGAGGCGGTTTTGGCGGACCTTGTGTCCCGACGCGGCAATCGCGTCGTCGAAGAAGCGGACCGGCAGGTCGATATGCAGCCCCGCACCGTCGCCGGTCATCCCGTCGGCGTCGACCGCGCCGCGGTGCCACACCGCCTTGAGCGCATCGACCGCGGACTGCACCACGCGACGCGACGCACGCCCGTCGGTCGCGGCGACAAGCCCGACGCCGCACGCATCGCCCTCGAATTCGGGGCGATACATGCCGTGCTCGGCAAGGCGCGCGCGTTCGCCCTCCATGCGGTCATTCTCCATGTCGGTAGCGTCCTTGCGGGCACCATCCACGCGGAAGTCCATGTCCGTCATCGTCACTTCTTCTTCTCTTGGAGCGCAGCGACCTGCTTGGCGAAGTCCGCGATGTCGGACTGCATGTGGCCCATCGAATCGGTCATCATCGTGCGCTGCCACGCGCCGATATCGGGGTCCGACATGATCGTGTAGGATTGCTGCGTGTACGCGCGACCGCTCGGCGTCATGAAGAACGTCTTCAGGTCGCGCATCTGGGCCACGTCGAACCGGCGCGCATAGGCGCGCGCCATCGCATCCGACATGCCCGGCAGGGACGTGCGCATCAGGTCCATGGTCCGCGTCTGCTGGCGCGCCATGAATTGATCGAACAGCGTCTTCACACGCGGATCGTCGCCCATCGCCTTCGCGAAATCGGGGTTCTGCGCCATACCCTGCCGCATGTTGGTGAGCATCGGCGTCATCATGTTTTCGACCAGCTGCGCGCGGGTCGCCGGCGGCATCAGCAGGTCGATCAGCTCGCGCGCAACCGCAAGCCGCGCCGGATCAAGGGCGGCCGCGGGCGCCGGCGCGACCTGCGCGTGCGCCACGACCGGAAACCCGGCCGACGCAAGGAGAAGCGCGGCGAGATACTGGCGCATCATGCCGCCACCTTCGCGCTAGCGGCCTTCGCCTTCAGCCATTTGTGCATCGTCGCCGCCACATCGCGGCCGTCGCGGATCGCCCAGACGACCAGGCTCGCACCGCGCACGATGTCGCCGGCGGCGAACACGCCGTCGAGGCTGGTCATCAGCGTCTTGCCGTCGACCAGCACGGTGCCCCAGCGGCTGACCCCCAGTTCGGGCGTCGCGAACAAGGTCGGCAGATCCTCGGCATCGAAGCCCAGCGCCTTGATCACCAGATCAGCGTCGACCGCGAAGTCGCCGGCGGGATCGGGTTCGGGGGCGCGGCGGCCGCTGGCGTCGGGGGCGCCGAGCCGCATCTTGCGCACCTTCACGCTCGACACCGTGTCGCCGCCGTCGAAGCTCTGCGGGCCGGAGAGCCAAACGAACTCGACGCCCTCCTCCTCGGCGTTGGCGACTTCGCGCTGCGAACCGGGCATGTTCGCACGGTCGCGGCGGTACAGGCATTTGACCGACGTCGCGCCCTGGCGGATCGCAGTGCGGACACAGTCCATCGCGGTGTCGCCACCGCCGATTACCACGACCGTCTTACCCTCGGCGTTGAGCCGCCCGTCGTCGAACGCCGGCACGGCATCGCCAAAGCCCTTGCGGTTCGACGCGGTAAGATAGTCGAGCGCCGCGACCACGCCATTGGCGTCGCCCCCGGGCACGTCCATCGCGCGCGCCTTGTACACCCCGGTCGCGATCAGCACCGCGTCGTGGCGGCGGCGCAGCTCGTCGAGGCTGGCGTCCTCGCCGACCGCAAAGCCTTCGTGGAAGACGATGCCCGCAGCCTTAAGCCGGTCGACGCGGCGTATCACGACGGGCTTCTCCAGCTTGAAGCCCGGTATACCATAAGTGAGCAAGCCACCGGCGCGGTCGTGCCGGTCATAGACATGCACGTCATAGCCATGCCCGCGGAGATATTCGGCCGCGGTCAGCCCGGCGGGGCCCGCGCCGATCACCGCGACCGACTGCCCGCGCGCACGCCCCGGGACCAGCGGCTCGACCCAGCCCTGCTCCCAAGCGGTGTCGGTGATGAATTTCTCGACCGAGCCGATCGTGACCGCGCCGTGGCCGGTGAATTCGATCACGCAATTGCCTTCGCACAGCCGGTCCTGCGGGCAGATGCGACCACAGATTTCGGGCATGGTCGAGGTCGCGTTGCTGAGTTCGTACGCCTCACGCAGCCGGCCTTCGGCGGTCAGGCGCAGCCAGTCCGGGATATGGTTGTGGAGCGGGCAATGCACCGAACAATACGGCACGCCGCACTGCGAGCAGCGGCCGGCCTGATCCTCGGCGCTGGGAACGGCATAGCGCTCCGCGATTTCGCGGAAATCCTCCGCGCGCGCTTCGGCATCACGCTTGCCGGGATAGGCCTGCGCCCGATCCACGAATTTCAACATAGAATCGTTCGCCATGTGCGCCTCCGATCGTCGCATTATTGCGCGATCGAAGGTTTGTCACGGGCAAAACCGCCTTTAGGACAGTTTGACTGACCTAGTTTTCCTTACTTTTTCTCTGAGCCGACCCTACCGGACAATGCATTCCCGCAGAATGTATCGTTCCGGACCTATTTTGTCAGGAGCCAGACGAGGGCGGCCGATCCGGCAACGATCCGGTACCAGGCGAACGGCACGAAGCCATGCTTCGTCACGATCCCGACGAACCATTTCACGACCAGCAACGCGACGACGAAGGCGACCACGAACCCGACGGCGATCCCGAGGAAGCCGACCCCCTGCCCGCTTGCCAGCATCTCGCGGTTCTTCACCAGCTCGAGCGTGCTCGCGCCGAGCATCGTCGGGATTGCCAGGAAGAAGCTGAACTCGGCCGCGGTGCGTCGTTCGACGCCCAGCGCAAGCGCGCCAAGGATCGTCGCGCCCGAACGACTGACCCCCGGGATCATCGCCAGGCACTGCAGGAAGCCGATGCCGATCACGGTCTTGAGCGGCAGGTCGGCGACGCCGCTGACGTCACTGCGCGGCGCGAAGCGTTCGACCGCGAGGATCGCGAAGCCGCCGACGACCAGCGCGATCGCGACGACCTCGGCATTGCCCAGCAGCGCCTCGATATGCTTGTGGAGTGCCAGGCCGATCACCGCGGCGGGGATGAACGCCACGACCAGATTGCGCAGGAACAGCCAGGATTTGGGCTCGCGCTTCACCAGCCCCATCGCGACCGCCCAGAAGGTCCGCCAGTACAGCACGACGATCGCCAGGATCGCCCCCAACTGGATCACGACATTGAACACCTCCCACCGCCCAGCATCATAGCCGAGCAGCCGGGTCGCGAGGATCAGGTGTCCGGTCGACGAGACCGGCAGGAATTCGGTAATCCCCTCGACGATGCCGAGCAGGATGACGGTGAGAAGATCACCCATCAGGCGGCGTGCGTCTGGGCGCGGCGACCGAAGCGGCCGGCCTTGCAGAAGCGGACGAGCCATTCGGGCGCGACCGCGTCGAGCGGAGTCGGTGTCACCCCAAACGCGGCGAGCCCTTGCGCGCCGGGGGCGACGACGTTGTCGGTCTGCAGCATCTGCCACTGGTCCCAGGTGATCGGTGCGCCGGGCAGCGCGCCGCCGCGTGCGATCAGCGCCCCGAGCGCATCGGGAATCTCGACGATCGACGGATCGCGACCGATCGTCTTGGCGAGCCACCGGACCAGCCCGCCCATCGTGATCACATCGGGGCCACCCAGTTCGTAGGTCTGGCCGGCGAATGCCTCGGGCGAGCGGATCGCCGCGGCGATCGCCTCGGCGACGTCGGCCGCGAAGATCGGCTGGAACTTGGCGGGCGCGCGCAGCACCGGCACGACCGGGAATTTGGCGATCATCGCCGCGAAGCGGTTGAGGAACGCATCCTCCTGCCCGAACACGATGGAGGGGCGCAGGATCGTCGCCAGCGGGAACGCCTCACGCACCGCGGCCTCGCCGTCGCCCTTGGACCGGCCATAGGCGGACGCCGAGGCGCTGTCGGCGCCGATCGCCGACACCTGGATCAGCGATTCGACCCCGGCGGCCGCGGCCGCGCGTGCCACCGCCGCGGCGCCCGCGACATGGACGCCCTGGAAGTTGCCGGCGAGCACGCCGACCAGGTTCACGACCGCATCGGCGCCCTGCACCGCGTGCGCGATCGTCTCGGGCTTGGTCACGTCGACGGCGACGAACTGCGTCTGGCCGACACCGCCTTGTGGCTTGAGGAAAAACGCCTGGCGCGGATCGCGTTGCGCGATGCGGACGCGCGCGCCCGCCTTGAGCAAGGCCTGCGCGACGTAGCGGCCCAGAAAGCCTCCGCCGCCGATCAGCGTTACCAGCTTGTCGTTCATCGTCTTTCGTCCTTTTGGCCGTCCGGTGACCGTTTCGCTCCCTTGCCGAGCGAACAGCGTGTTGACAAGCATCGAGACCCTACCCTAGAGGCGCCCTCCTACCCCGTGCCCGGATGGCGGAATTGGTAGACGCACCAGCTTCAGGTGCTGGCGATCGCAAGGTCGTGGAGGTTCGAGTCCTCTTCCGGGCACCACTGCTGGTCAAAGTTGGGCACTGAGCCCGCTTTGACGGGAAGCCCAACGGCAACGCCGTTCTCCAGTGCCGATACCGGTCCTGAGATGACGATCTCGTCCTCCAGCACACGCACTTCGCTGACGAACATCTTGAGGTAGGCCGAGCGCAGAGTACTGTCCTCGCCTCGCATCTTTTCGCGCAGCATCTCGCCAAAGCGGTCGATCGTCCTTTCATCGATCCGACGCTTGCCCTTCGCCAGCTGCGCTTCCAAGATGTCGATCCGGCTAGAAATGCCCGCCAGAGCCGACCGATTATCCGCCATTCGCTCGGCAAAGGCCGGATCGCGTGGGCTCATGATCTCCTGCTCGACCAGGATCAGAAGGTTTCTGATAGCGGTATTGAGTCTTGTCTGCTCGGCTCGGGCGCGCGCCAGTTCCGCTTCGCGCTCCTGCGTTCGCTGCTGGGAGACGTCGAGCACGCCCGCGAGAAGTTCGCGCAGGCGATCGCGTTCGAGCAGACGGCTTTCGATGGCATCCAGAACTAGGCCCGAACCGGGCCGCCCTTGGGCTTCGTCATTTTCCTATCCACTCTCGCGTTCGAAGAGCGTCTCAAGTTCGGCAGCGAGTGCTTCCAGCACGAGCAAGCATTCTTGCCGCGACACCGGGAGCAAATGGCAATCCGACGAGCACGGCGTCGCTGTCTGACGTTCAACGTCAGGCTGTGCGAGAGGCTCGCTCAGACCGTCAGATGTTTGATGACCTCGGTTCGCCAGTCGAATGGAATGGCGTGGTCCCAGAGAATGCTCGTCAACTCAGCCCGGTAAAAAGCTGGGAGCCTCCAACACATCCTGTCGCGTGCAGACTGGCAGCTGCCAGACGGCACAGAACCGGAAGCTGCCGTTGTTAGCTATCGAACCGGCAGGCGGCTTTCGACCAAAATACGCTGGTCGCCAGTCGGGCCTCGAACGGCAGCTTCTGCCAAAACATGCCGCTCAGTTGGCGGGAACCGGTCGGCAGCAACGCGCCCCAATTGTCGCCGTTCAGCACGACGATCAGTGTCCCTAAAACCCGCCGTTCACGCGAGCCCTTCGTCGCGCGCCCATGAACGCCCGTAGCTGGGGACTTCCCTGCCGGACCGCTTTTAGAATCGGAAGGGCCGAAAGCCGCCGGTGCGCTGTCACAACCGTTCGAGACTGTTGAAAAACTCGGGAATTAGTCAGTGTGGTCACCTGACGCCTGATATGATTGCTCGCGAGTGGCCGGCTGCGCACAAGGAGTCGTGGCAGCCGAAAGGACATTGAGAATGTTGCTAGATGGAGCGCCACCTCCAAGCCGGGGCGAGTTTTTCAACAGCCTCGTTCGGTTGCGACACCGTGCTCAAGAGCCAAGAATGCCTACAACCAAGGCAGCGGGGTCGGGTAACGGGATATCGGCCGCGTTCAGATCCTCGACGATCTCAGCGCGCACTGCGGCGGCGGTGTTCTTATAGTCCGAACGCTGGCTGTCGGCCCAGAACGTAACCCCGACCCGAATATCATCTTGCCCAAGATCGTCGATGCGGACGACGGGCAACGGCGTCTCCAGCACGCCCTGAGCGCGCCGGGTCGCGTTGCCAATGTCGAGCGCGTGGCCAATGTCGGCGTCATACCCCAGCCACAAGGCGACCGCGCGCCAGCGTAGCGGATCGGCGGTATTGTTCACGATCCGCGACGTGAAAACCTCGGCGTTGGGCACCAGCATGACACGCCCGTCATAGGCCCGCAGCCGGGTAGCCCGTAGCTCGATCTTCTCGACGCGGCCCTCGAGGTCTCCGACGACGATCTGGTCACCGATCCGGAACGGGCGAAGCGTCAGGAGGAGCAGGCCGGAGACGAAGTTGGACAGGATGTCCTTCAGCGCGAAGCCCAGGACAAGGCCCGAGAGGCCGAGGCCGGCTGCCACGGTCGTCGGATCAAACCCGAGTGCATCGACCGCAACGAAAAAGCCTAGGGTGATGATCGCATAATAAGTGAGCTGCTTGACGAGGCTTTCGGCGGTGACGTCGTCCACGGTACGCCGGAATACCAGTCGCAGAACAGCGCGGACGCCGCGTGCGAGCAGCCAGAAGACGGCGATGACGATGCCGGCGGCAAGGACCCGCGGTATGATCCGGCTGATGGATTCAATTAGTCGCCCGATGGCAGCCTCGCCCGATCCGCGTGTCTCAGCAATAAACCGCCCACCCCATCCGAGCCGGCGGTCGCCGGCGCGTTTGAACGCGGCGTCCAGCGCGGTCGACTATTGCCATGCCAATGCCGGCTCGGTCGTGAAGGCATCTTCGGCGTCGCGTGGCGTGACATTGGCCACGGGGATGCCCGAGACCGTCACACTCCAGCCGGTCGCCGTGCGGCGAGGGGTCGCTGGGGCGACCGCGTCCGGATTGCCAAGCAGCGGCTTCCGGACCCGCTGACGGCGGCAAGAATGCGGACCTCCGGCGCGCTCGCATTCTCGGGTGTGGCCGCCACCTCGTTCAAGCCGGCCTTGTCACCGCTCATGCGACACTGGGACCTGCGGCCATCGACATCGACCTCAGCTCCCGCTTGCCGATGCGAAGGTAGCGATTGTCTCCTGTGTCGATGGGTTCTCGATCGCGACATCGTCGAAAGTCACGGCGACCAGGCATACCGGACGCTGTTCCTTACCCGCGGGCTGACGGCAGCGAACCGTCGATCCATCGGGAAAGCGAGCGATGCGCCCGCGCAGCCGGACGCGAAGCCCCTGATCGATCTTCAGATCGCTCTCGTCCATGCGACGTACGCTTTCATAGGGCTTCCCGCGGCGTCTGGCGTTTCGCGAATCCTGATCGGTGAAGATCTGCGCCAGTCCGAGCGTCTGGCCCGGAAGCGTCACGGCGTCGATCCCGATCGGGGCAGCAAGCGCCGACCCGGAGTTGCAGGTCTCTCGCGACGACCAAGGCCGCGCGATCCAGAAGCCCTCCATGGCCTCTTCGCGTGCTGTCGGGGACGCGGTGCTGCCGGCGCCTGACGGCGGCGTGCCGAGCCACTCCCCCGCGTCAAAGGCGGCAGACGCGACCGAAACCCTGAGCGAGGACGATGTGGCATCGTAGCGCCACTGAAATGGTTCACGGCTGTCTTCGGATGCTGGACCATCGCAGCCGAACGGCAGATCGATCTGGAAACGTGCCCCCTCGTTCGCGCCAGCGCTCTCGGGAGTCTTCGTACCCGACGAGGCTGCGTCCGCCGCTGCGTTGGCAATCGCGATAATGTCGGCGCGAGAGAGGACGCGCGCGGCGGGAGCTTCAGAAACGACGGGTGCTATCGCAGGGGCGGGCAAGGGGCTCACGACCACCGGCGGGGGTGACGGCGCGGTACTGCGTCCAAGCAGGAATCCACCTCCGCCGAGCAGGACGACGGCGACGGCTGAACCGGCGACGACGAGGCGGCTGGTGCGAGGAGACGGCTCATGCATCGGGGAACTGTAGCAAATTTCTCGCGATGCTCCATACCGCATGGCATGAAGGTCAGAATGGGAAGCGCCAATTTCTGGTTGCCGATGGGGCGTTTATGACACTCGACCAGATCATCACCCTGCTCGTGCTGGGCTGCGTGGTGGCCGCCCTAATCTGGGACAAGGTTCGCGCCGACGTCGTCGCACTGACGGGTGCCGCCGTGTTGCTGATGACCGGGGTGGTGCGTCCGGTCGATGTCCAGGGCGCATTCGCCAGCCCTGCAATCATCGCGCTCGCCTCGCTCTTCGTCATCTCCTACGCCCTCGAACTGTCCGGATTGCTCGATCGCGCCATCGAGGCCGCCGTCGCCATGTGCCGGCGGCTCGGGGCCACTGGGGTCTGGGTGCTGCTGGGGATCGCGGGGCTGTTCTCCAGCGTGTTGAACAGCACCCCGATCGTCGTGCTGACCGCCCCGGTCGTCAAGGACGTCGCGGCAAGCCTGCAGCTATCGGCGAAGCGTTATCTGATGCCGTTGTCGTACATCACCATCCTCGGCGGATGCTGCACATTGCTCGGCACGTCGACCAACCTTTTGGTCGACGACATGGCGCGTATTGCCGGGCAAAGCCGCTTTGGCATCTTCGAGATCACACCGGTCGGCTTGCCGGTCGCGCTGGTCGGCGGGCTTTACCTGCTCCTCTTCAGCGGCAGGCTGATGGGCACGAAGATACTCGAACCCAGCGATGGACGGGCGGATGCGGCTATCGAAGTCTCTGGCGGACAGGTGGGCGATGCCGAGTTGTTTGCGGAACGGCGTCCGCTTCAGCCCGTCAAAGCGGCCATAGCGCTGGCGGCCTTCGTCGGCGCGATCCTGCTTGCGGCACTCAATGTCGCACCGATCGCCGCGACGGCCTTCACGGGCGCCGTGCTGCTGATCCTTCTGCGGGTCATTTCGGCCGACCAGGCGTACGGCGGTCTGCGCCCGCAGATCCTCATCCTGATCGCCGGCATGGTCGTGCTGGGCATCGCGATGGCGCAAAGCGGGCTGGCCGCTGCGGCCACGACGACGCTGATCGGCTCGCTCGAGGGGGTCAGTCCGCTCACTGCGCTGATCGTACTGTACGGCCTGACGATGGTGCTGACCGAGTTGCTGTCCAACGCGACCGTCGCCGTGCTGGTGACGCCGGTGGCGGTGGCACTGGCGGAGAGCCTCGGGGTCAGTCCCCGCCCCTTCCTGGTGGTGGTCATGATCGCGGGCAGCGCCTCGTTCGCGACCCCGTTCGGGTATCAGACCAACGTCATCGTCTATCAACTCGGGCGCTACCGCTACACCGATTTCCTGCGCGTAGGGCTGCCGCTCAATCTGATCACTGCGGTTGTCGCGATCACGACCACCCGCTTCTTCTTCCCCTTCTGATTCGAGCGCAGTGCGATCGGAGCACCGCACCTGACGCTACCGGGCCGCTTGGCCGTTAGGCGGCGAGGCAGCACTCGGTTCCCCGACGATCCCCTCGCTCGAACCACCGCCCGCGGCCATACCGCCACCACCGCCGCCACCTCCTCCACTTGCTTTATCGCGCTCCCCCTTGCCGCGCGCGTTCCCGCCGGACGGTCGTGTCGGTCCCTGCGCCGGCAGCGCCAGGTCCTGCGGAATGGGCTGCAGATCCAAGGCCTCGCGCACGAAGTTCCGAAGCGAGATCACAAGCTCATGCGTCGGAACCGGACGTCCAGCGACCAGTTCGTGGGCCGCCTTGGCGGCTAGCGCCACCTGCTCGTCTGTCCCCAGCAGGATGATGTCGGAGAGCGCCGCCTCCACTGCATCCCGGATGCGCCGACCGCGCTCCGACCCGGCCGCTGCTTCCAGATCGAGGCTTGCGTCCGCTGCCGGCGCGGCGTCGCTTCCACGTCGGCGCAAGTCGCGCAGGTGCGCCGGGTCGACGGTCAGGTTCCCGGTGAACGATCCGCCGAGCGTCTTGTACGCCGCGATCAGGGTCCGCAGACGCTCGTTGATCTGACGGTTCATACGCTCGCGGCGCTGCTGGATCGTCATCATCGTCAGCAGCCGGACACCGACACCGATCAACGTCACCAACGCCAGGCCGAAGATCGTTGCCAGGACGCTTTGCCAGGAGCTGAAATCGATGTTCCGCATGCCCGTCACCTCTTACTTTGCCAGGGTGGTGTATCCCGACAGCTGCGCGCGGATCGGCGTCCTGGCCAGCGATAACCAGCTGATCGCACGAGAGGAATCGCACGACCAGTCCGGCATCAAACGCGACGGTTGGCTCGAGATCTGCTGGTGTGGATCCGGGATAGCAGATTAAGAACCCACGACTGGGCGAGATTGTAATGTTGCGTAATTTTTTTGTGAACCGAACAGCGCTTCTGGCGCTCGGTGTGAGTGTCTGCGTTGCCGGGTGCGTTCCTGCCGGGGCACCGCCGAGGCTCCCCACGCCGGTCATGGCTGCTCCGCCCCCGCCGACGCAATTATCTGTGGCGATGCCTCCGGTCCTGCCTGGCAGGCGGCGGGACCAGCCGCCGGCCGACATCCTCAACGCGCTGCAGGCGCTTGGATCGGGGTTCCAGGGCCAGGTCGGGATCGCCGTCCGGGACGTCACCGATGGGTGGGTCGTGGGCTACAACGCCGACGCCCTGTTGCCCCAGCAAAGCGTCAGCAAACTCTGGGTGGCGATCACGGTGATGGACGCGGTCGATCGCGGCGCGCTGTCGCTATCCGACGTCGTCACCGTCCGTCGATCGGACCTGACCGTCTTCCATCAACCCATCCGCTCGCTGGTAGGGGTCGACGGATATCGGACCACGGTCGCCGCGCTGCTGGAGGGCGCGATGACGCGCAGCGACAACACCTGCAATGATGTCTTGCTGTGGAAAGTCGGCGGGCCTCCGGCCATCCGGCGCATGCTGGCGCAAAAGGGGATCAGCGGCGTCGGCTTTGGTCCTGGCGAGCGAATCCTGCAGGCAAAGACCGCAGGGTTGGAGTGGAAGCCGGAATGGGCCGGCGGATGGGGCTTCCTGCAGGCGCGCGCCAAGATGAGCTTCGAGGCTCGCAGCAAGGCGCTGACCAGGTATCTCGCCGCGCCCTATGACGGCGCGTCCGCAAACGGCATCACGCTCGGCCTCTCCCTGCTTCAGCGCGGCGAGCTACTCAGCAACAATTCGACGGTGCATCTCCTGACGTTGATGGCGGCGAGCAAGACCGGTCCGCTACGGCTGAAGTCCGGCCTCCGGCCCGGCTGGACGTTCGCACACAAGACAGGGACCGGGCAGGATCTGGACAGTCTCTCGACCGGGTATAACGATGTCGGGCTCCTGAAGTCGCCGGATGGTCACACCTACGCGGTCGCGGTCATGATCGGCAGCACGCATCGGCCCATCCCCGCGCGGATGCAGTTCATGGGCAACGTGACACGGGCCCTGATCCGGGCCCTCGAATAGCAGGCATCTTTGCCTCCCTCCGCCGCCGATCAGCGCTCGCCGAACAGTTCGCGCTGCGCCTTCTCCAGTTCCTCGGCATAGCGCCTTCGGACATAGCTTTCAGACACGATGCCGAGCACGTGGCGGTCACCCGAGACGACAGCGAGCTCGTCGGTGTGCGCCGCATCGAAGTGCGCCATCACCGCGGTAATGTCCATTTCGGGGGTGAGCACCGTCGCGTGTCCCGTCGCCAGTGTGGCGACGTTCGCGGCCAGATCGAGTCCTTCCGCATAGGCGGTCGGGACGACAACGATCCCGGCATAGGCTCCGTCAGCACCGGTCAGCACGACGCGGCTTGTCGACCCCAGCGGAAAGGTACGCCGAAATTCGGCGATCGAGAGCGCAGCGGGAGTCGGGTTCGTCTCCTTGCGCATCATGCGCCCCGCGGTGAGTGTCTTCACCCATCCGACGTCGCGCGCGCTCTTGATCGTCTCGCCGCGCAGGTGAAGTCGCCAGGTCGAGAAGGAGTATCCGAACAGCTCGCGGACGATCGACGACGACACCAGCGAAGCGGCGATGACCGCTCCGGTCAGCGAAAAGTCGTGGGTCGATTGGAGGACCAGCATGGCCATCGTCATCGGTCCCCCCACGACCGCCACCGCGAACGCCGCCATGCCGACCAGCGCCGCATTGCGCGGGTCAATGACGGTGTGGCCGGCGATCAGCGCGAGGCTGTCCGCAAAGAGGTGGCCGAGCAGCGTGCCGAGGAACAAGGATGCGAAGAACAGCCCGCCGCGAAAGCCAAAGCCGAGCGAGATGATCGAGGCAGCGCTCTTGGCGCCGAGCACCAGCAGGATGAAGCCGATGGACGCCCCGACCGCCAGATCGGCATGCAGGGCACCGTGGCCGGCAGACAACGCCTGTGGGGACAGGATCGCAACCGGGATCAGTAGCGTCCCACCCACGGCGGGCCGCGCCCAGTCGGGCAGCCAGCGGCGGCGGGAGACACGCTCGACGAGCCCTACGGCCCGCATCAAGGCAATGCCGAGCAGGGCGCAAATTGCACCGAGCCCACCGTAGATCAGGTAATGGTGCGTCTCGACCAAGGTGTTGGAGGCAGCATCGATCAGATAGGGCTGGACCCCGAATGCCTGAG
Source organism: Sphingomonas rhamnosi (assembly GCF_036663615.1). Taxonomy (NCBI): domain Bacteria; kingdom Pseudomonadati; phylum Pseudomonadota; class Alphaproteobacteria; order Sphingomonadales; family Sphingomonadaceae; genus Sphingomonas; species Sphingomonas rhamnosi. Next base: position 35,819 of record NZ_JAXOJJ010000003.1, on the reverse strand, counting down.
CTACCAGCGCTCCAGCGAGCGCTGCGCCTGCGACCGGGGCGATGGCCGTCGGCGTATAGGTGCCGATCACGATCTCGAACGCATAGAACGCCCCCGCGAGGGGCGCGCCAAATGCCGCAGCAATCGCAGCACCCGCACCGGCGCCGACCAGCGTCCGCTGATCGGCGCGGCGCAGTTTCAGCCAACCCCCAAGAATTGAGGCGGCGGCCCCGCCCATCTGGGCATAGGCGGCCTCGAGGCCGACCGACGCTCCGAAGCCGTTGGACAGCACAGTCTGGCCTGAGATCACCAGACTGTCAGGCACCGACATACGGCCACCATGAAGCGCGTTGGCCTCGACCGCATCGACCAGGCGCCGTTTGCGGGCCTGCGTTGCGTAGCTGAACCCTGCCAAGATAAGCCCGCCGAGAGGCAGCACGATGAGGCTCGCCAGACCGAGCTGACCGACACCACTAAGCCGCGTGTCGGGAGGGAGGGCGAAGAGTACATGCTGGAGCGTGCGGGCCAGCGCGCCGACAATGACGCTAAGAAGCCCGGCACCTGCACCCACGACGATCGCAAGTCCGATAAACGACGCTTCGCTCGCACGCAGCCAGCCGCGAAAATCCCGCGCAGCGATGCGTGCCCGCGTCGAAGACGAACGGATTGCCGTAGCGACTGGTCGCGCAACTTTCATTACGCGACCCGCGCCAGCGACGATGGTGGCGTCCGACCCCGTGCGGTTGCCACAAGGAATAAGCCGCCGGCGATCATCGGGATCGTCAGCCATTGTCCCATATGGAGCCCGGTCTGCGCGGCGAATTCGACGAGCTGGGCGTCGGGCTCGCGGAAGAGCTCGACCGCGAAACGGGCAAACCCGTAGCCGATAAGAAAGGTCCCGACGAGCATGCCTGAACGTCGCCGCGCGTCGGTGAACCAGAACAGGATTGCCAGAAGGGCAAAGAGCGCGAGTCCTTCGAGACCTGCCTCATAGAGCTGGCTGGGATGACGCGCGATCCCATCATGGCTCCCCGGGAATATGATCGCCCAAGGGACATTGGACGGTTTGCCCCACAGCTCTCCATTGACGAAATTGGCAAGCCGACCGAAAAACAACCCGATAGGTACGGTGCAGGCTACGTAATCATGGACGCGCAGCCACTCGAGACCATGCCTGCGCGCAAAGACGATCAGCGCGATCGAGACGCCGGCAGCGCCGCCGTGAAACGACATGCCCCCGTCCCACAGCTTGAAGATCTGAAGGGGATGAAGAAACATCTCCGGCCCGTAGAAGATGACGTATCCGAGACGCCCCCCTGCAATGACGCCCACCGTGGCATAGAAGATGAGATCGTCGACCTGGGGTCGGAGCATCGGTGCAGCCGAACGAGCGATGAGGCGCAGAAGGTACCACCAACCGAGAGCGATTCCTGCGATATAGGCGAGTGAGTACCAGCGCAGGACAATCGGGCCGAGCGACAGCGCGACCGGGCTAAGGCCGAGGTCGGCAAAATGGATATGATGCATTAACTGGACCCACGCTTCGATTTTTTGGACAAGAAATCGGCGACATGCCGATCTTACAATTTAGCCTGCCGCCAGGCTATTGTTTGCGGCGCTCTTAACCGCTCGAACTCCTACGAAATCGCTGAGACTTGACAGAAATAATCCCGGCCATCGGTGCTGGAAAGCCGCGGACGTACAGTGCCGTGGCCTACGACAGGTCCGTGACGAAGGGTCCGGCTCATCCTGATCAGCAAAGGCCCGGGCGGAGGATGAATCGTCACGATCCGACCTTTCCTCTAACAGACCAGTGTTCCAACTGTTTATAAACGATCACCTTATCACCGAGCAGGTCGCCATGTCGTCGGCAGAACAGATCAAGCTGGTCGCGATTGCCGACGAGTTCGACACAGATCGTCAGGTGCGGATCAGCCGCCTCCGATCCATTTTCACGGATCGGTCCGTGATTGCTGAAACCGTAGTGCGTGTGCTGCGCGACGGCATTGATAATGCCGTCCTCTTTCGCCGTGCGGATCAATTCGCGGTAGAGCGGCTTGGCTCCCCATAGCGTGCGCAGGCTGCGCTGACCGATCCGGTCGGAGGGCTTCAGGTAAATGCGCAGCATCCCGATTTCGCGGTGCTGGACGGTGAAACGATCGGGCATTTTAAGGCTTTCGATTGGGATGGGATCAGGAGCGCGAACGGCGCGCCGCGCGGTGCGCGCGCGCCTCGCGCAGCGTTGCGTTCGGGGTGAGACCGGTTGCCAGCACCTTCGGCACGGCGACGCGCTGCGACAGGTAGATGCCGTTGTGACCAGAGCAGAGGTAGGCGACGAAGCAGGCGACCGCGATCGGCGCCGCATAGGTCGCGCCGAACAGCTCGATGCCCATGAAAGTGCAGGCGAGCGGGGTATTGGCCGCGCCCGCGAACAGCGCGACGAAGCCGAGCGCGGCGAACACGCCGGTCGGCACGCCGAACATGGGGGCGAGCGCATTGCCGAGTGCCGCGCCGATGAAGAACAGCGGCGTCACCTCGCCACCCTTGAACCCGGCGCTGAGCGTGACGACGGTGAACAGCAGCTTGAGCGCCCAGCTCCACGGATGCGTGTCCGGTCCGAAGAAGCTGGCGATGGTGATGCTGTGGGGCGTCGCCGCCAGCGTGCCGAGGCCGAGATAGTCGCGCGTGTCGAACAGGTAGACGAGCGCGATGACCGCGACCCCGCCGATGACGGGGCGGAACGGGCCATAAGGGACGCGGCGCTTGAGCCACCCGCCGAGTGCGTGATTGGCTTCGGCGAAGGTAAGGCCGACCAACCCGAACGCCACTCCGGCGACGCCGGCCTTGGCGACAAGCAGCGCATCGACGGGGACCCGCGCGTCGATCCGGTAGACGCCGTGGTGGATGCCCCAGGAGATGCATGTCCAGTCTCCGACCAGCGCCGCGATCAGGCACGGCACCAGCGCGCGATATTCCACGCGCCCGATCGCTAGCACCTCCAGCGCGAACACCGCGCCCGCGATTGGCGTGCCGAATACCGCGCCGAACCCGGCCGCGATGCCCCCCATCAGCAGGATGCGGGTGCCGTCCGCATTAAGCCGCAGCGCACGACCGAAGCCGCTCGCCAGGCTTCCGCCGAGCTGGACCGCGGTGCCTTCACGCCCGGCCGATCCGCCGAACAGATGCGTCATCACCGTGCCGAAAAAAATCAGCGGGGCCATCCGCAACGGCACCCCGCCGCCCGGTTCGTGGATCTGTTCGACAATGAGATTGTTGCCCCCCTCCACCGAGCGACCGGTCAGGTGGTAGAGCAGCCCAACCACGAAGCCGCCCAGCGGTAGCAGGTAGAGCAGCCACGGATGATCAAACCGGGTCCGGGTCGCTACATCGAGATACCACAGAAATGCGGCGCACAGCGTGCCAACGAGCGCTGCCATCGGTACCAGGATTAGCGCCCAGCGCATGACCGACGCGGCATGGTCGTGACGGTTGCGCACGAACGCCGCGACGTTCAGCTCGCCGATGAGATTACGAAAGGTAGCGCGCACGATTCCTCCTTGCTGCCTTGCGGCGCGTGGTAGGAATCATCGACCCTTGCGAGGGCGGTTCGGTCCGAAGACCCGGCGGAAATCCATCGCCGTTGGGCAGCGTATGCAGTGCGACACTTAAAGCGTCAACGGTCGTATTTCGCGTTCAGCCGGAGGGGGTTGAAGTGTCACAACCGGTCGAGGCTGTTGAAAAACTCGCCCCGGCTTGGAGGTGGCGCTCGCCCGGACCGACCCGTTCCGAAATCCTGTCGAACTGGATGAAGGCTACCGCGGACGCGGAAGGTATCAGTCAGGAGCAGGCGGAGCAGAATTTCCTGACGACGATGCGTCCGACGACCCTAATCAACCGGTTCACGACCACGGAAGAGGTCGCGAACATGGTGGTATACGCCTGTTCGGAACAGGCCTCCGGTACGAGCGGTGCTGCGCTGCGCGTCGATGGCGGTGTGGTTCGCTCGATTACTTGAGCTTACCCCTTTCAGTGATGTTCCGCTGGTGCATTCCGGCTGCAATTGGGACTCGAGGGACCTATTTGACCCAGTTGCGGCCATTTAGTGACCCTGTCGCGGTTCCCAGCTTCAGACGCCCATTCATGGTGGGCGCCGAAAGCTTCACGATCAGTTGCCTCCTTGAAGAGCATGAAGAAGGCGGCAGGCATACCATCCGGTCACCTTAGCCGGCGCATGTGAGTTGTCGGAGCTCGGACGATGCTAGGGACATATCCTGTGATCGGTTACTCGTCCGACACATGCACCCTGCACTTGTTGCGATAGTTCGCGTCGCTGCTGGCACCGAGCTTTGCAATCAGCGCATCTTGATCCTCCGGATAATAGATCCCGCTAGCTTCTAGGCCGAAGATCCGCTCAACCATGTCGGAACCCAGGTGGAAGTCTGATCGTAGCGGGTTACCCGTCAGCTGCGCCAATCCGCGGCGGGTTGCTGGACCCACCTTGCCGTCAATCGCCCCGCCGTACAGGTTGCGGTCGCGCAACCGCTGCTGAATCGCCCGGATCAGCCCTGGATCGTAATCGGTAATTACTGCCTTGTCGAAGCAGGTTGACGCTGCCGCCGGCGTTGTGATCGCGATCATGCCGCCGAGCGCCGTGCCTACGAGAGTGCGCCACGGTTTGATCATCTCCGTTCCTCCTAATTGCCTAACCCGCGTTCAGCATCGCCGCCGCCTGCCGCGGCCAAGGGTCGGTCGCGTCGAACAGCCCTGCCGCGCGGCGCAGCTCGGCGCCCAACGTGCGCCGCCGCTCCACCCCCGCCTCTGGCCGCGCCAGCGCGTCCATCACTGCCGTCTGCAACGCGAAGACCGAATAGGGATCGACACTCCGAACCGCATCGATCGCCGCCGCCGCGCCTGGCGCGCCCGCCCTCGACAGCGCGGCCGCGCGCAGCGTCGCTGCATCCTCCTGAACCAACGCGTTGGCCGAACGCGCCGTACTTACCGCTTCGAATAGGCGTGCCGCCTGCCCGTAATCGCCACGATAATAGGAGATCAGTCCCCCGGTAAACGATGCGATCTCGTTCGAAGTCGCGCCGATCTCATGGAGGTAGACCCAGCCGCGCCGCCCATCCGGCGTGATCAGCGAGGTCCAAGGTCCTTGATGCTCCAGCGCGCGCATTGTCGGCCCAACCGCCGGGCCAGCGCAGTGGCGCGTCTTGGTCGGGCACACCCTGAGCGCGCTCGGCGCGTCGAACAGCGCGACTAAGTCGCGGCGGAGTGGCACCGATCCCATAACGTAGAGCTGCCTCGGCAAGCCCAGTGAAAGGGTCCGGCCGCCGCGCGAGACCTGCCACAAGGCTTGGCGTGGCGCGGCTCCGTCCTCCAGTGGCCGGGTAAGCAGATAGGCTTGCACGACGACGTCGGGGCCGACCGGCTGCGCGCTGCCCCACAGGATCATGTCGAGATCGGCGTTGTCACGCAGAGTTGCCCGAGCCGCACGCGCCGGATTTTCCGGCAGTTGGTCGTCCGACCAGATCACGAGCCCGCTGCCGAAATCCAAGTTGGTGGGATTTGGCCAAGGCTTTTTGCGCAACGTACGCCAGATCGATAGGTTGACCGTAGCCGTGACGTTGGCGCCGATCGCGCCCGGAGCCGCGAAGCGCGGCAGGTATAGCGTTACGTCTGGCAGCGCCGGCGGTAGGGCGGCGGAACCGATGGCGAGCAGCGCGGCGGCGGCGATCGACAGCCGCCAGCTCATGCGCCGGGCCTCCGGCAGCGATTCGGCAAGTCCGCCTGGATGCCGGCCTTGACCATGTTCACCGACGTCAGCGTCGGCGGCAGCTTACCCGCGAGCACCGACGCCCGTTGTAGCAGGCGGCAGCTCACCACCGGCTTAGCCGCCGCGTCCACCGACAGCGCGTAAAGCGCGACCACGATCACGAAGTTGCTCGATCGTTCGTAGGAGCCGCCCTCGATATGCTGGTTAATCGGGATCGCCACCGGCAGCCGGCCCTTGAGCCCGCCCAGAAAGATATTGCCCTCGAAGGTTGATATCGCACCGGCGCGGGTGCCGTGGCCGACTACGATCTGGATAGCGTTGCGCTGCGCCCAGCGCTGCTGGATCAGGTTCGCCGATGGTAGCGTCGGAAGCGGCGCAGGGAAGACTTGGATGCGATCGCCGGCACCCAGTTGCAGGCTGGTGTCCCAGGCCAGCGTGGTCTGCACTTTTTCTTGGAGGGCGCTGACCCATTGCAGCACGTGTGTCTCGATCGTGCGGTCGGCGCTGCGGGCGAAGACCAGGTCGATGTTGAGTCGGTTGGGCAGCACTTGGCCGTCGCCCCTCGCGGCGAGCAGCCCGCCCGCAGCCAGGAGGCTGGTCAGGCGACCGGGCATGCGCATGTTGTCACCTCCTCGCGGGGCTTGGTCTCACCGAACTCCACCACGTTAAGCTTAGCGGAATAGGTGCATTGTTCACCCGGTCCGGCGGCTGGCGGCTGTCCTATTGCATCGTTGCCTACGCCGAAGCGTGCGATCACCTGCTTCGCGGGCTCGACCAGCAGCGCGCCGTCTTTCGCGCCATTCGTAAGCGCCCACGCGCTGGTACCGCCCCGGCCGGTCCTCGTGAGCGTACCTCCGGCGACCACCGCGGGTCGGTTGCCGCCGTTGGTCAGGCCGACGACCACCGTCTCGATTCCACATTGCAGCGCTAGTGCCCGAACCTCAGACCGGACGCGCGTGGTACGGTCGTGGATGAAGCCGTAGACCAGCGCGAACAGCGGCAGCGCGCCAAGTAGCGCGGAGAAGGTCAGCTCGTTGCGCCACCGCGCACCCGCCGTCTGGAACTGCTCGCACGTCTTGCAATAGACCGCACGCGCCCGGAGCGGCTCGCAGCAATAGCGGCACGGCTGTTCCGCCGGCGGCGGCGGCGGAGGTGCGATAATGCTCGTCACGCGGCGGGAAGCTCCTCCGAAATAAGGATACGCCACGCCGACAACAGGCACGCGGAGACGTCCGCACACCCACTGATCTTAACACCGCAGCGCCCGGTCGCAAGACATGTGCGCATCGACCGCGCCGGAGATCGTCGACTTCCGCAAGCACCATCATATCGGCGCCGATGGCGTGACTGACTGGAAGACCTTCGTCGAGCTGGAGGCGACCGGACGCGGTCCGCAAAGCCCGGTCGAACTTTCGGCCACGGAATATGAGCGCGCGCGCGAGCAAGGCATCAACTTCATACTCGCCCTCGTGTCGGGACTAGAGGAGGGGGAGCAGACCCAGGTTAGGCTCATCCTCGATCCCGTCAATCGCACGGCTGTTCGCGCGGTCGGATCGATGCGCCTCGTTGGCCTCGCCGATGCGCCGGCCGTCGTACTCCACCTGAACGACACGGCTCGCGATGCTTGAGAGCGGAGTAAGCGTAAGCGCGATCCGGCATCTCACGCCGCGCGGCGCGACCGCACGCTCTATGCTTTCACTGACGTCGCATGGGTGAAGACTTCCTCTATGGCTGCCATTTGGTCGATGGCGACAATGACTTTTGAACCAGAGAACTGACACGTGGATTCACCTCTCAGGAATGCGGACCCACTGGATGGAATATGACGCCGTCGTGCTTGCCTCCCGAATAGCGGCGATAGCGCTTTTCGGAACCTGACGGTTGGAAACCCGCTCTATCTTTGTCCTTCTGCGGTCCTGTTGGTTCAGACGCCGGACGTCTACTGCTGGCCAGCCCTGCTGTTCCACGAGTTGCCGGGGAGCGGCAGCAAAGTACCAAGCGCCGCGAAGTGGCCCCTCGCCGTGAGGCGAGGAGTCATCGGGTCAGATTTCGGTATTCTCGGCAAGGGCAAGCGCGTCTTCCACGTCGATGCCGAGATAGCGCACCGTGTTCTCGATCTTGCTATGACCAAGAAGGATCTGGACGGCGCGCAAGTTGCCGGTCGCCCTGTAGATGATTGACGCCTTCGTTCGGGGAAGCGAGTGCGTGCCATACTCGATTCGAATCAGTCCCCCCCCCCCCCCCGAGGTCGAAGAGTGCGCGGTCACGCAAGCGGCGGCGCTGATTAAGGTAAAATCGGATCTCCCATATTTGCTTCGGTTTCAGGGCGCGCTTCGCACCGACGGTCCTTCCGGCATTCCAGACCTGGCGCTTGGTGGCGGTGGATTCGGGTTCAGGCATCTCCATGATTATTCTCCGATGGTCAGAGCGGCCGTCTGCAGAACGCCTAAGGGTCCGAGGAGCAGGAATGACCCGAGGCACCTCCCGACCAGATTCCGCCATTCCGCGCCGCCAGCGTGAACGTCCGGTGCTGTCGCAACCGGCCATGCGCATCTTCAAAAGCCGTCAGTCGGCAACGCGCCCTAGTTCCCGCCGTCGGCCGGCGACATCGTCGATCCCGGAAGCCGCGGTATGTTCAGGCTGAACATACCGCGCCGCAGCACGGGCAGCAGACGAACTATCTGCGCAATCTGTCGCATCTGGACCAATCATCCAAGGTTGCTTGAAAATGAATAGAAATGCCGTCAGTGTTTCTTCGCCGGATCGCTTTAGTTGGGGTTAGGCCTGTGCGTTCCATGTTGAACTGTAGGTCTGGAGGGTGTGATGTTTCGGTTCGCGATACTGACGACGACATCGTTGCTGATGACGGCTTGTACTACAAGCCTCTCTATTCGGCCAGATTTCGAGCGGTCCGGCGCGCGTCAGGCGCTGCGCGGCGTCCCGTACACGCTCCCGATGCTGCAATATCAGGTTAAAGTGACCTACAAGCTGATCGGATGCAACGCGGTCGGCACGTCGGCGCTTACCGCACCGGTATTCAAGATCACGGCTGAAGCGGATGCCAGCTACGTAGCTGGCGAGAGCTATGTGCTCGATCCGACCGCCCTAACGAGCATCTTCAAGACCTCCGACGTCACGATCGAGACCTATGAGGGCACGGGCGCGCTCAAGGCGATCAATGCCAGTGCGGAAGACAAGACCGCGGACGTCATCAAGGGCACGGTCGAATTCGGCGTGAAAGTCGCGTCAATGGCAGCCGGCGTTCCCGCGATCGCTGGTGCGGCCGGTACACCCGAAGGCGAGGCCAAAGCCTATCTCGAAAAATTTCAGACCGGAACGGGCAAGCCAATCTGCAAGCCGGGCACGGCAGCGATGGTAGCGGCAGCGCAGCCGGACAATCTCGTGGTCAAGCAACTAACCGACCGGATGGCGGGAACGACCAAAAGGATGGACGCGATCACAGCACGATTTGCGGTGAAGCTCACCAGCACTGCTGATAGGGAGAGGTTCGTCACCCTGCAGGAACAGCAGATCATCGATGGTGAGAAACTCGACGCTGCGAAGGCGGTGCCGGCAAAGGCGGCCGAGCCGTTGACCTTTACCGAAATGATCACCTGGCCGATCAACCCGTTCGAAACGAGCGCCCCGTTCGAACCCAGCCCGCGTCTTCTCACATGGCTTGACGGCCTTATCGAACCCGACCCCGCTTATGATGTCGCTGCGGCCCAGACGGCGATCGACGCGATGGGAAGGAGCTATACCGCGGCCGGGAATCCGCCATCGATCGATGCCGAGGACCTGAGCTTAAAGGCCCTCGAATCTGCCCGTCTTCAGTTGGGAGCGATTAGCGCTGTCCAGCCGGACTGCACCGCGGGTGGGGCATGTCTCGCATCAGCGGTCGGACTCAATGCAGCGCTCGTAACGGATCGGATCAAAGCTCCCGAGCCTTGTTCGCCAGGCGCAGCCAATGATTTTCCGTGCCGGATCGATCGCGGCGCGATCAAGGCGCGCGACACCATCGCCGATGCGGGCCTGTTTATCCGGCCGCCCGGACGGGCAAGGCTGATCCTGTGCGAGACCCGCGCGCCCTGCATCGGAACAGCGGTCGAACCCATCCTCGAAACCAAGATGGTCTCAGCGCCGCAGACCGGGCAGTTGCGGTTCATCCGGTTCAGCAACGGGCCGTTCCGCAACAATGGCCTTAGTATCGCCCTCCGCACCGACGGCAGTATCGAAAAGCTGCAATATGCCGAGAAATCTGCGGTCGCGGCGACTGCGGCGGCAAGACTGAACGCGACGGCCGCCACGTTAAAGTCATATCAGGACGAGCGCGAAAAGGCACGCGCGGACGCGGTCGCCGCGACAGCGGCGGCGGTGAGCGGCGCACGGACCGAGCAGGCGGCAGTGCGCGCCGATGCGATTGCCGAGCTGCAGTATCAGATAGATCAGCTGACCAAGCAGAAGCAGCTGCTCGCCCTGCAGACGCCGACCCCAGCCGAAGCGCCGATCGTCTCGGCGGATATCCTCAACGAGACCACGCGGATCAACGCGCAGGTGGCCCAGCTACAGGCGCGGATCGCGCAGCTTAAGGCGGAGCAGGAGCTTGCGACGCTGACCTGACCATCACGTCAAAATTTGCTGGCGCCGGGTTCGAGATACACGATGCTGGTGACGCGATCGGCCGGAATCGGTTCGTCGCTGGCGATCGGGGTCAACCCGCCGGGGTCGAGGCGGTAGGTCGCGTGAAACGCGACTTCGTTGGCGACGTCGCCAAACTTCGTCTGCAGTTCGGCGGGACAAATGACGTTCTTCCCGTTATCGGCCAGCCGCCAGAACAGCATTGCGTCGCCGCCTTCGCGTTTGAACGACCGGATCTTGCCGGGTTCGGAAGGAATCTCGGTACCGTTTTTGCAGCTATATCCCTTGAGCGGCGTGCGCAGGGTTCCAACCAGGGTCACCCGCGCGGGCTTCTCGCCGGTCTTCGGATCGGGCAGTTCATAGGTGACGATGTCATGTCGGACCAGAAGCGCTGCCACCATGTCGAGCTGGACGCCGGATGCGACGCGCGCGCGCTGGATCGGGTCGGCGATGAGGGCGCCGCTATAAAGGGTGCGGCTCTTGAGCATCGCGGGAGAGCGGTCCCAGATCGAACGCAGCATCGCCGCCGTGAACGCCACCAACGGTGCCGACTGGGAGGTTCCGCTTTCGCGCATCTCCGGATGGGAGGCATCGATCCATGACGATATCTTGCAGCCCGGCGCGGCCATGTCGGCGACGCCACCGCCCCAGTTGCTAAACTTGGACAATTGACCGTCAGAATCGACCGATGCCACGGTGATGACATTGGGAAGCGAGTCATCCGAACCTCCAAAGCCAGCCGGATAAAGCGCCTTGCCGGACAAGTTCTTGCCATCGTTCCCCGCAGCGGCGATGAACAGACCTGTTGCCTTATCGTTGGTGATTGTCTGTCGCATCACGCCGGCTACAGCGGGGCGGATCGTGCCGTTGATCGTCAGGCTGAGATTGACGATCTTAGGCCCATCGATCTTGGCAACGGCCTGGAATATCTGCTCATCGACGCCGACCGGAAACGTCTTCTGACCGGCCGCGAGGTTGGCGATGACGAGCTTCAGCCAGGAGGCTCCGCCAAAGTCGAACACCTCGCGCTGATTTTCGAACAGGGGACCGCCCAGAGCGAGCCCGGCGACATGCGTGCCGTGACCGCTCACCGCATCGGCTGAGACCAGGCCATTCAGATAATTGATCGCCTTGATCCGGTTCGACGAAACCGGCCCCAACGCGCCGAGCGGAAACTTGTCGGCGTCGAAATTGCGCTTCGGAAATCGAGGTGAAAATTGAAGCTTCCCGGCGATCATTTCCGGACAATTCGATGCATCGGGGCATGGCACGCCGAAAAAGCCGTTATCGACGATCACCAGGCGCACCATCTGTTGCGGATATCCGAGATCATTGATCAGCAGATCGCGCGAAGCACGATAGGCCGAGGCGACGGCCGCGGCCGAAAAGGGATATCCGGGGCGGTCATTGTTCATGCAGTCGGGAAACTCATCCCCCGCCGCGATCGCGCCGCCCTTTGCGAGCTTGGCTGCGCCAATGATCTCGCCACCCGGCTCAATTTCGTCCACGGCGACGTCGATGCCGAGCTCCACCTCCAGCGAGGTGGCAAAGCTGACCGGGCTACTCGCCCGTGCGAGCAGGAGCGTCGGACGGGTACTGAACGGCACCGCGATCCGCTCGCCGAGCGGCAGCGACGTATCCGACACGCGTCGCCCGAAGCTCTCGGCGATATACGCTCTCTCGCGCTTGCCTTTTGCCCATGCGCCGGTGAACAACCGCAAAATGCCGGTCGGGGTGTCGTTCGGCAGAACAGTATAATTCTTGACGCCCGCGATATTCTCCTCGGCATAAAGACATGCCGGGAAGGCGAGGCTGAAGGCCGTATCTCCGAGTGGCGCTGCCAGGTCCAACGCCTCAAGACGATTCTCGGACTTCAGGGCTTTGACATATTCGGGCCGGACACTCCCGCACAGTTGCGCGATCACTTGTGCCGCCGAGAGCTTTGCCGCGCCGGACTGTTCCGCACGGGTCAGACGAACCGGTTCGGCGAGGCGGGCGACGATTTCGATCGTGCGCGCCGACGGCAAAATGCCCTTGGCGCGGGCGACGGCAAGGTCGGGAGAAGTATGCGCGGTGATCGGCGCCGGCGGTTGCTTGAGCCGCGGTTCGGCGGCGCGCCTTGGGGGGGGGTGCGCTTGCGCGCAAGGCGCAAAGACGAGGGCGCAGATCAGCGCCATACGAGGCAAGCGGGCATGATCAGACACGGCACCCTCCCAAGCCGCCGATCTGGTTGTACCCGCAGATGACGAGCCCCGGTCGATCGACGACGTATTGCTGAATGAAGGCACGGAAATCGGGTGTCGCGAGCGGCGCGACATAGGAATAGATGGTCCAGGAGGTACCGGTCCGCTCCCATCCGAGCGCGGAGTTGACCGCGACGACCTTTCGTTTGGCGGCCTGATTCCGGACGGTCGCTCCGGTCATCACTGGACCACCCGAATCGCCCGGGCAGAGGATCGGTTCAGGAGCTGGCTTGGCGCCCGGAACGGGGGGACCGGGCGATATGGCGATAACCGTTCGTGTCGCAGACCAGATCCCTTGCGGTTCCGATCCGGAGTTCTGGTCGATACCGTCGAGCCGTTCGTCCCCCATACGCAATTTGCCGTCGCTGCGCTTGTATGTGAGCTTGCCAAATCGTGTGATCTCGACGGCGGTGCAGCCATAGCCGGTGAGCAGAATGGACGTACCACCGGGAATGGGATTGACGATATTGATCGATTCCGCCTCGACGACGTTGAAATCGACGACCCTGCCGAGATCGCAAAGCGCGTAATCGCGAGTTCCGCGCACGCCGCCCTCGGCAGCCGGCGCAAGCGCCTTGTATTTGTCGTGCATTACACAGGTGAGCTGAAAATCGTCCCCGGCGATGGACATCGATCCGCCGCGCTCCTGATCACTTTGACCCGGCCGCTTGCCAGCATCGACGCAGTGTGCCGCGGTTAGGATCGTCCGCGGACCGATCAGCGTGGAAGTACAATTCTCGCCGGTCGCGGAGCGCGACACGCTTCGCCAGTCGGCGAGATCGACTTCGATGCCGTTCGAAAGCTTGATCGAGTCGCTGCCGGTGAAGTCGCTCAGTGGCTTGAAGGCTACCGGGCCGGGATCGGCGGGCTTGCCCGGACGCCAGATCCTGATGCGATCGAGCGGCGTCGTCTCCGCGGCGGCGAGAGGCTGGCGATTCCCGTCGGGGCCATCGGGGGCCGCCTGCCCGCGCGCACAGGCCGCGATGGACATCCCGACCGCCAGAAGCAAACAGGCATGGTTGTGCGCGATTGGCTACCTCCCCCATGGTACGCACTGCGATCCGCAGGAGCGGGCGACCGATCTGACGTGCAAAATAAGCCGCCCGGCCTGCAGTAGCATCGTGAAACAACTATATGGAATCTTAGCGGCGATACTATACTATTCGGCATACCTTTGGAGAAATACACGATCTCCAGGTTGTTCGCCACGCTCGCCAACTCACTTAAGATAGAGATTCTTAGCTGAATATCGCCGGCTTCGTAAGCCTATTGCTAGTGCTCCTATAGCTTGTCCCCAACGCTCCACGAACCTGTTCGCGCCTTCGTCGATTGCATCGCAGCCGATGTCGACATGTAAATGGAGCGACGTTGCAGTGAACCGGACGAGCAGTTTATCTCCGCTTCCGCTCCAACAGCGGTCTGGCGGCTTCCGGCCCAGCCTCGGCCGTTCCTCGATCAACCTTCCCGCAGTCGCTAACGTCAGGTTCAGCGGAAACCCGACCTTCCCAGCCGTGCTCACGAATAACGGCATTGTCCCAGGTGCGGTCGTTTCCGATTAGCCGAATCGTCAGTCAGGCTGATGCCGATGTCTTTGATACGGTCCTTGCAAGGGTAACCGCAGGTTATTCGCTGGCGTGCTGGGAAAGCTAAGGCTTGTCGCGCGCGTTGTGTCTGCTATTGTTTTATTTCTGCGAGAAGACGATGAAAATTACGCTTTGAAGTCGGCGAGTTGGTAGGCCATACTGCTTTCTCTTCCGGGCACCAGCACTCCACAAGTGCCGGAAATTTCTTGGGGATCGTTCAAAAGACGGTCGCCAGAGAGCATTTTCTAACCCAAACCGCTACGGGAAAATGGCCTATCATCAGGCCGAAAATAGCGTGAAACCGTTCGTGCCGAGAGCCGTATTTGCTACGGTACGCCGCTACCGGCTGTCCTACGGGATGCATCGATGGCGCGCATCGTCGGGGCCACCACTCCCAGGCCCTCGGCTCCGCTCAGCGACTACCCAGAACCGAAGCGTCTCTTGTGCGCGAATCAATGCGCGGCGCGCCCCGGGCTTGTGGCGGACAACGGAAGGATCATAGGATCCAAACGAGCGGAAGCGTTGATCAGAGCGAACGGGGTACGGTGATGGACACCGAGACAGTCCAGACGGACGCGATAGTGCGGCAGGCTCTAGCCTTCGCCAACGCGGAGGCGGGCACCGCACCAGCTCGCCGACGCATCTGTTTGCTGGGCGCAACGGGCACCATCGGTCGTGCCACCGCCGCCGCCTTGGTCCAGCGGGGACACGACGTGGTCTGCTTCATCCGGGCCGGGGCTGGCCTCCGCGGTGCGCATCGGCAGGCGGATTGTACGCGACTGTTCGCCGGGGCTCGGATCAAGCTCGTCGACCCTACCGATCCGCTATCGCTCGCCCACGACGGGTTTGCCGGCGAGCGGTTCGATGTCGTGGTGTCCTGCATGGCCTCGCGCACCGGCGAGCCGCGCGATGCCTGGGCCATCGATCATCAGGCGCACTTGAACGTGTTGGCAGCGGCGAAGCAGGCCGGTGTCGCGCATTTCGTCCTGCTGTCGGCGATCTGCGTGCAAAAACCGCTGCTCCCCTTTCAACAGGCCAAGCTCGCCTTCGAAACGGCCCTGATCGAATCCGGCCTGCGCTATTCGATCGTGCGGCCGACCGCGTTCTTCAAATCCTTGTCGGGCCAAATCGATCGTGTGCGGAACGGGCGGCCGTTCCTGATATTCGGCGACGGCACGCTGACGGCGTGCAAGCCGATCAGCGATGGGGATCTGGCCGCGTACATCGCCGGGTGCATCGATGACGAAGACCGCTGGAACCGCATTCTCCCCATCGGCGGGCCGGGCGCGGCGATCACGCCGCGCGCGCAAGGCGAAGCGCTGTTCGCGTTGCTCGGGCGACCGGCCCGGTTTCGCTCGGTTCCCGTCGGCCTGCTCGACGTGATTGCCGGAGGGCTGGCAGTCGTCGGCCGCATCGCCCCGCCACTTGCCGTCAAAGCCGAGCTGGCGCGGATCGGTCGCTATTATGCCACCGAGTCCATGCTGGTGCTGGATCCGCGGACCGGGCGATACGACGCGGCGGCGACGCCGTCGACCGGAACGCAGACCCTGCCGGACTTTTATCGCGCCGTTCTGGCCGGCGATGCGGTGCCCGATCGCGGAGACCATTCCGTCTTCTGAGGGCGCGATCGCGCGACAACGCCACCCTCTTCCGTCGCCGACGCTACGCTCTTGCCATGATGCGTGCGCCGGACGAAGTTCGCCACGATCGATACCGGGGGGATGACGCTTGACCGCACGCATGCGACGGAGTCGACTGGTCTTCGCCTCGGTGGCCGGCCTCGCCAGCGTCGCTGTCTTGGCTCTCACGGTATGGCTCTACACACCGGATAAACCGCGCGCCGCGCTCGAGGCGGCCTATCCCGGCGACTATCGCACCGTCGACGGCGCGCGCCTGCGACTGCGCGACACCGGCCCGCGCGATGCGCCTGCGGTAATCATGCTGCACGGGTTCGGCGCCAGCCTCGACACGTGGGAGCCATGGGCAAAGAGCCTGTCGACGCGCCACCGGGTCATCCGGTTCGACCTGCCTGGTTTCGGACTGACCGGCCCGGATCCTTCGGGCGACTATGGTGACGCGCGCGCCATACGGATCTTGGCCGGGCTGATGGACCAGCTCGGCATCGATCGGGCCACGCTGATCGGCAATTCGCTGGGCGGGCGGATCGCCTGGACGTTCGCCGCGGCGCATCCGGCGCGCGTGGCCCGGCTCGTGCTCGTGTCGCCGGACGGCTTCGCCAGCCCGGGTTTCGCCTATGGCACGCCGCCGGAGGTGCCGTTGATGATGCAGGCGCTGCCGTATGTCGCGCCGCGCGGCATGCTGAAATCGAGCCTCGCCGCCGCCTATGCGCGCCCAGAGGCGCTGCGCGCGGCGACCCTCACGCGCTATCGCGACATGATGCTCGCGCCGGGCGTGCGCCGCGCGATGCTGGTGCGCATGGCGCAGATCATCCTGGACGATCCCGTCCCGATCCTCGCGCGGATCCCGGCGCCGACGCTCCTGCTCTGGGGCGAAAAGGACGGCATGATCCCCATCGGCAATGCGTCCGATTACCTCCGCCACATGCCGCATGCGCGATTGGTTCGCTTGCCGAACCTTGGCCATGTGCCGTTTGAGGAGGATCCCGTTGCATCGCTGCCCCCGGTGGAACGCTTCTTGTCCGACGCGGAATAAGGGACTTCAGAACACGATACGCAAGAGAACGGCAGCTGCCGCCCCGACGGAGAAGCCGGGACCGGTTCGTGGGCCACGTGACCCCAGACTGATACCGTTACGTCGGCGTGTTGTCCGACCCGCCATTCAGCGTAGCCGGATTTCTGCGGGCATCGCTGGAGGACGCTCGTACGGCCGTCGCGTCCGCGCCGCTTCCTGCGAGCATGCCATTCAACGAGCTGCCGGTCATGCCTAGTTCCGCCATCAGGCCATCGATCAACGGGCTACCGACGCAGTAGCGCATCGCCGCAGCAACTGCGGCATCGGCGAGGTTGCCTTGACCTGCGCCGCCGACCGAAGCCTCCTTGCCGCCGTCACCGCGCAATCCTCTTGCATCGAGAATGCTAATCTTGTCGATGTTCTCCATCGGCTTGCTTGCCGCGGCGATGATTGCGGGCAGCGCCTCAAGCATCGCGCGGCGGATCAACTCCCAAACGTGAGGCTAGCCCTGCAAGGCAATCGCAACGCATGCAAAAACGCTTGCCGGATTTGGACTTACCAGCGTTGCAGGGTCTGGACGACAACCGGACGCAGGGCATATCGCGCACCCGCCGGACCAGGGCATAGCCGCCCACGACGATCGCGAGCGCGCAGATCAGGCACTGTGCTTGCCGATGGTTATCTCCGGCGATCAGTCCGCAAAGACCTGGTGGCTTTCACGGCCCGTAGCCTCCTTACCCAAATCAAATAGATGCGCTAAACCTGACGCCAAGTTATCAGGTGTCATGGCCTGACCGGCATAGACGGAGCGAACTGACCCATGTTCGACGAATTTGGCATTCCAGGCGGCGCCGACTTGGATGAGACCGGGCCTACGCTTTCCACCTTCGTCTACTGCAGCCGCGCTGCCGAAGGCGTCGACGACGTCGAGGTCGACCGGATCATCGAGGTGGCGCAACGCCGCAATCACGCCCGCGGCATTACCGGCGTGCTGGTCTTCGGCAGCGGGGTCTTCTTCCAATGGATCGAGGGGCCGCCCGCCCAGATAGAGACTTTGATCGCGAGCCTGCATCGCGATCCACGCCATCACGACGTCGTCCCGCTGGACCGGAGCGAGGAGAACCGCGAGCGTCTATACCCGAATTGGGAGATGGAGCAGGTCGAGGCCGACGGCATCCGCGCGGTGCTGCAGGACGCACTCGAAAGCGCCCACGACGCAAACAACGTCGCGGCGCTCACGCGCATTCTCAAGCACCTCGATGCGGGCGAGCTTAACTTGCACGGCGGAAGCAACTAGGTCCCCAAACGACAGCGCCAAGCCGTCGCCGCAATCGACGGCCGGTACGGTCCGTGAGCCTCAGTGACGGTTTCCCAGGGGGTTCAAGCGGGAACGAAAGATGCGACGCTGGGGATCATGCTGGCTCGCGAAGGGCTGGTCATGAACCATAAGAAGCTGCTGCGGCTGTACCGCGAGGAGAACCTACGCGTCAGGCGCAAATGCAGGCCCTGGTCGCCGATACGCCGCTCAAGCGGTTCGGGATGCCCGATGAGGTCGCAGCTATTGCCGTCATGTTAGCCTTCCGATGAAGCGACCTACGTCACCGGAACCGAACTGAGCATCGACGGTGGGCTACTGGCCGGTTCTGCCGCATCACCCGGCTGACGGCAGCCACGGGCGTCTCGATCACGCCCGTGCGCCTTTCCCGTTTCCGAGACCCGGAGCGGGGCAACAGCCCCGCGGGTTGGCAGTTCAACGGCCGGGAAGACCTACCGGTCATTATCGGCGCATTATTGCATTTCCAACTTTGGATATCCGTTCATCTCGGTGTTGCTCAAGTCATCGGTCGCATTGCGTATCGTGAGCGGGATCGTGTCCAACCTACGGTGGATTAACCAAATCCAAGCGTTGGACGCATGATCGTGACGTACCGGTCGTCATGCCTCGTCCCGAGGTACGGATCGCCTTGCTGGTTTAACGGAGTGTCCTAACCGATCAGGGCTATGCCTGTGCGGCCGCCACGCCGAAGCCAATTACCCATAGCAACGCCAAGTGGCACCATGCGCTTGCCGAATCCGCGCGAGCTGCCGCCTTATCGTCTTGCCGGCGTTGCGCGGGCCTCTGCGGTCAGCACGAGTTCGGCCGCAAGCAGCGCTCCCTCCTGATCCTGCGCCACCGACGTGTGTTCGACGATATCGGTCACGAACTGCGGCCCGAACGGCAACGGCACCTTCGAGCAATCGAGATAGCGCGTCCCCTTCTTGTCGGCGATCAGCAGGTGATTGCCACCCGGGCGCCCCGCGATATCTACATATTTGCGCAGCTCGATATAGCCCTCGGTGCCGAGGATGAAGAGGCGGCCATCGCCCCAGGTCGGCAGGCCGTCAGGCGTGAACCAGTCGACCCGGACATAGCCGGTGCCGCCATCGCCGCTCAGCATCATATCCCCGAAATCCTCGAACTTGGGGTGTGCGGGATTGCCGAAATTGCCGGTCTGCGATGCGAGCACCTGTGCGCGCTTGCTGCCCGTCAGATAGACGAACTGGTCGGCCTGGTGGCTGCCGACATCGGTCAGGATGCCGCCATTGCGTGCCGGATCCCAGAACCAGTCGGGACGGCTCGCGGCAGACAGGCGGTGCGGCGCGAGGTTGACGGTCTGGATCACACGCCCGATCGCACCGTCATGGACGAGCTGTCCCGCCATTACCGCGGCAGGCACCTCGAGCCGTTCAGAATACATGATCCCGTATTTACGTCCGGTCTCCTTGATCGCACAGCGCACGTCGGCAAGCTGCTTCAGCGTGGTCACCGCCGCCTTGTCGCTGAGGTAATCCTTGCCCGCACGCATCACCCGGATGCCCAGCGGCGCACGCAGGCTCGGGATCGCGGCGCTGCACACCAGCTTGATCGTGCGGTCGTCGAGGATCTGCTGTTCGGACCGCGCCAGCTTCACGTCGCCGTAGCGCTTCCGGAACATCGCGATCTGTTTCGGATCGGTCGCGTAGAAGGTGGTGAGCACCCCGCCCCCGCGGATAATCGCGTCGGTGATGCCGTAGATGTGGTTGTGGTCCATCCCGATCACGGCGAACGGCACGCGGTATTTGGCCTCGGGGACCGGACGCGCGACCGCGCTTTCGGTCGGTGCGTCACCACGCGTAGCGGATTGCGCGAACGCGTCGGCGCCAAACCCGGCGGCGAGGCCGGCGGTCAGGCCGAGGCCGAGGAGTCCGCGTCGGTTGGTATCGGTCACAGCTAATTCCTTTTGTCAGATCGCGACCAGATTCGTCGGCCAGGTCATCGCTTCGCCGCGGTCCATCGCCTGTTCGCCGAGCAGCGACGCGACGCTCGCCTGATAGGCCTGGCGCAACAGCCCGGGCAGCGGCTTGCCCGCGCGCACCGCCTCGGCGAAGCCCTCGAACTGCAGCATCGTCTCGTCATATTCGCCCCAGCCGAGCGACTCGCCGGGCGTCGTCACGGGCAATTCGGGGAACCAGGTGGCGCCGCCGATCGGCACGGTGCGCTTATGGCCGCGGGCGACGTCCTTCTGCATCCGTTGCAGCGCCAACACCTTGGCCGGGACTTCCGCATAAATCCGGCCGAGCTCCGGTTCGATCGTGCCCTTGCTGCCCTGGATCTGTTCCTCGCAGCCATAGCGCGCGTTGTTCAGCAACGACGTGTAGATGAACTTCCGCCCGCCGGCATATTCGTAGATCAGCGCGACATGGTCGTAGACCTCGCGGCCGTCCTTCCAGAAGCAGATGCTGCCCGACCCCATCACCCGCGTCGGCGCCGCATCGAAGAACCAGTTGCCGACCTGAAGCTGGTGCGTCGCCAGTTCGGTCATCAACCCCGCCGAGCTGTCGCGGTACAGGCGCCAGTTGATCTGGCGATCGGTGGCATCGGCCGGCACCTTTCGGCGCCACGCGTTGTTGCGGTGCCAGCTCGCACGGATCTGCGTCAGCGAGCCGATCTCGCCGGCCTTCGCCCGCTTCAAGGCGTTCAGATAGGTCGGGTGGAACATCCGCTGGTGGCCGATCTGGAGCACCCTGTTCGCCGACTTCGAGCGCGTCACCATAGCGCCGCAATCGGCGATCGTGCGCGCCATCGCCTTTTCGCACCACACGTGCAGCCCCGCATCGAACGCATCGAACGCGTGCCGCGCGTGCATGTTAAGCGGGGTCGCGATCACCACCGCATCGATCCCGCGTGCGTCGAGCATCGCACGATGATCGCTAAAACTGCGAGTCGTCGGACCAACCCACTGCCGCGCCTTTACCAGGTTCGGCGCATAGGTATCGCAGATCGACACGACCGTGCAGTTGCGCGTCTTGGCGATGTTCTGGATCAGCGTGCGGCCGCGGTCGCCGGTGCCGATAACGCCTAGCCGGACCCGGTTCGTCTTTACCGGATCGGTATCCGCTGCAGACGCGGCGGACGCCGCCCAGGGTGCCGCCGCCGCCATGCCCGCACCCGCGGTCGCCATCAGCACGCGATCGATGAACGATCGCCGTGTGAGGTCGAAATCCTTGTCGGTCATGCCGCCTGCATCCTCGCTACGTCGACGGTCGTCGCCGCCTCTTGGGAAAGATCATACAGAAAACGCCGGGCAGGCGCGCCCTCCAGCAGCCGGCGCGTGCGATCATCGTCGGCGACCAGCAGCGCCGTGCTCAGTGCCTCCGCAGCGCCGCCGCTGCGATCGATCGCCACCGCGCAGCGTGCCGCGGTGACGATCGCGCCATCGCTCGGCCGGATCATCGCCGCCCGCTCGGGGGCGTCCGTACCCGCGCCCACCGTCGTCGAGATCGACAGCGCCTCGTCGATCAGTTCGAGCTCGACCAGCACCGCGTCCGCGCGGGTAGGATGCGGTATCGCAAACGGCCAGCCCCCCCCCAGCGGATGCTCGCCGATCACCGCCAGCGAGCTCTCCCCCGCCGAAAGGCACGCGCAGAGGACGCCAGCACCGCGCAACACCGCGCCACCGCGATCGAGCGCAAACCCCTTGCCAAACCCGCCGAAATCCAGCGCGAGCGGTCGGGTAGCCGCGATCCGTGCCGTGCATGGGTCGAAGACCACGTCGTCCCACGCCGCCCCAGCGAACCGGCGGTCGATCGCGGGATCGAACACCCCGTTGGTCAGCGCATACAGATCCCGGATCGCGATCAGCGCCTCGATCAGCACCGGATCGTCGATCGCGACGCTCCGCCCGGCCAGCAGGCCGTCATTCACAGCGGTCGTCGGCGACGGTCTATGGATCGTCAACGCATCGTCGACGTCCTCGATCGCGCGTTGCGCCGCAACCAGCGCATCCGCAAACCCGCCGCCGAACACGTGCAACTCGACCCGCGTTCCCATCGCAGCGAAGCGCTCGACCTGCGCGACGATGCTCACGTCAGACCTTGACCTCCCAGCCCGGTTCATACGCGACCGACCACAGCTTCATCGCCTCGGCGCTGCTCGGCTTGCCGGTCGTCGGGTCGAGGGTCAGCGCGCTGTTGGTGCGATAGGCCATGTTGCCCAGGTGACAAAGCGTCGTGCTGATATGCCCCTCCGCGATCGGCGAATTGAGCGCGGATGCCGTGCCGCGGATCACATCGATGAAGTTCTCGGCGTGATAGACGTCGAGGATACCCTCACCGACCGTACCGGTCGTCTCCGACGTGGCCTTGGCCATCACCTGTCGGACCGACTTGCCTGAAAGGTCGTAGAGCTCGAACCCGTTGCGATCGACCACCGCCGATCCCTTGGTGCCGAGCAGAAGGACGCCGCGTCCGCGCCCATAGGTCAGCATCGCGTTACAGCTCTGGCCGTTCCAGCGGATCACCCGGTCGTTGTCGTAGTTCAGGTCCAGCGCGAGCGAATCGTACATTTCCCAGTCGTCCCCGGCATGAAAGCGCTTGGCGCCCTGCGCGGAGACGGTCTTCGGATAGGTCAGGCCCATCATCCAGCGTGCGACGTCGAGTTCGTGCATCGCATTGTTGCACAGCTCGCCGGTCCCGTATTGCCAGAACCAGTGCCAGTTATAGGGGACCAGGTTCGACCGGTACGGCGCGCGCGGCCGTGGCCCCTGCCAGATGTCCCAGTTGAGATTGGCGGGCGGCGTCGCCACATGCCCGTTGCCGATCGTCTTGCGATTGTTCGCGTACCAAGTCTGCGCTTCGTAGACGTCGCCCAGTTCGCCGGCCTGGACGAGCGCGAGCAACTGCCGCGTCTCGGGGCTCGATCGCTGCTGGTTGCCGACCTGCAAGATGCGTTTGGTGCTTTTCTGCGTGGCGATCATCGCCTCGCCCTCGGCAGGCGCGATGCCGATCGGCTTTTCGCAATAGACGTGATGGCCCGATTTCATCGCGTCGACCGCAAGCTTGGCATGCCAATGGTCCGGGGTCGCGATCGTAATGACGTCTACCGCCTTGTTGTCGAACAGGCGGCGGTAATCGCCCTCAGTCTTCGGCGCGGGATTGCCGCGCGCTGCGAACTCCCGCGCGCGTTTGGCCAGCACGTCCGAGTCAACGTCGCAGAAATGCGTAATCTCGACGTTCGGCACCTTCGTGAACGCGCCCATATGCGCCTGGCCGCGGCCGTTTAGGCCGACCACGGCAACGCTGAGCCGGTCGTTCGCGCCCTTGATCCGCGCATAGCTGCGTGCGCTCATCGCCATGCCGAGCCCCAGCCCTACCGTGGCGCCCGCGCCCTTGATCATCGTCCGACGGTCCATCGATCCATCCCCCTCAGAGTTCGCGCAGCTTGATCGATCGAAATTCGACCCGGTCGCCGTGATCCTGAAGCAGGATCGGTCCTTCCTTGCCTTCGCCGAAATCGGGCACGCCGGCGTATTTGCTCTGCGCCACCAGCGCACGGAATGCCGGGGATCCGCGGTCATATTCGACCACCTTGAAGCCGTTCAGCCAATGCTCGACATGCGCGCCGCGCACGACAATCACCGCGCGGTTCCAGGAGCCTGGCGGATTGATCCGCTTGCCCGGGCTGTCAGGATCGGAGAGGTTCTTCGCGGCTATCAGGTCATACAGCGACCCGAGCGTCCGGTTGCCGTCGCGGCCCATCTTGGCATCGGGATGCCGCTCATCGTCGAGCAACTGGTATTCCAACCCGATCGACTCGCCCTTGCTCTTGAGCCGGCCGGCATCGACGAAGTACTTGATCCCGCTATTGGCGCCGGGCGTCAGTTTGAAATCGAGCGACAGTTCAAAACTGCGGTAGTTGCGGGTCGTCGCGATATCCCCGCCACCCCCTTCCACGCGCAACGCGCCATCGGCCATCGACCAGCCCGACGCCGGAAACGCCTGGCCCTTGACGCTACGCCAGCCGGCGCCGGTCTTCCCGTCCCACAACAGCTTCCAACCGGCGCGCTGCTCGCCTGCGGACAGGCGATTGGTCAACCATCCCTGCTGGGGAAGCGCAGTCGCCGGCATCGCGAACCGCGCCGGCGAGTCCGTGATCATCCGGACGCTGCGGAACCGCACTTCGGGATGCCGTGCGGCCTCCGCATCGGGAATTGCATGGACCTGGAAGGCAATGAAACCGCTTGCGTCCACGTCGTCGACGACGTCGGCGGCCGGCACATTATTGATCCACGTCCGCAGTCGATTGCCGATGGCCTCGACACGGTAGTGATTCCAGTCGCCCGAGCGGAAGGTTTGGCGCGCCGCCTCGTTGCGACCGAGCGTATAGAGCCATTGTCGCCGCTGTTCGTCGTACAGCCCGGCACTCCAGCGACGCGACGACGGATCGATCTCGGCCTGGTATCCATGCACTACGCCGTCGCGGTAATCGGGTCGGCTTTGGCCGCGGATCATCATGCCGGAATTGAGCGCCGGATCGGTCTTCGCGTCGAACTCGACGATGAAGTCGCCATATTGCGCCTCGGAGACGAGCCAGCTGTTGGTCTTGCCGGGTTCGGCGCGCCCGATCAGCTCGCCATTCTCGAACGCATAGCTTGCCTTGCCGCCGGTCGCCCGCCAGCCGGCGAGGCCCTCGCGCGGGGTCACGTCGCGCCACGGGGCCTTCGCCTGACTGGTGGCGGACTGCTGCGCCGATGCTGCAAGGCTGGGAGGTGCAGCATAAACCGATGCCTGCGTCATCAATGGCGCCCCCGCCAATGTCAGAATTGCGAGCACTCGAGTCATTCGCCTCCCCTTTTCTCTTTTCTGCGAGCGCGGGCCAAGCGACCCCTCCGGACACGTCCGGTTGTCTCACATCGTTCACCGCCGACTTGTCGCTGTCGTACGGCCTCTCCTGAACCAACCGTAAATTGTGGTCGGGCCACATGCAACAGGATTGTAAGGCATTATTATCAGGCAACCGTGCGCTTTTTGGCTCAACAGGACTTGACGCTGCACCACTGGACGCGATTAGGGAGCAGCGCCGACGTTCGGACGGGCGCACATCGAACGAGGAACGCAATGCAAGGCGCTGAAGGCGGCGGTAAGCTCTACCGCAAGATCGTACAGGCGATCATCACGGACATCGCGAACGGCGTATACCAGGTTGGGGCCCGCCTGCCCCCCGAACGCGACCTGACCGAGCGGTTCCAGGTTAGCCGGCCGACGATCCGCGAGGCGATGATCGCGCTTGAGATGAAGGGAATGGTCGAGGCCCGCAAGGGATCAGGCGTGTTCGTCCTGGCATCCTCGTCGAACGACTCGGAACAGGAGCTCGACATTGGCGCGTTCGAAATCACCGAGGCGCGCCGCTTGCTCGAAGGCGAGGTCGCCGCAGTCGCCGCGACGGAGATAAACGAGCAGCAGCTGCTGGAATTGCGCGGCATATTGGCGGAGATGGATCAGGACGACACAGCGGCGGCGGAGGACGCCGATCGCCGGTTCCACATCGCAATCGCGGAGGCGACGGGTAATGCCGTGATCATCTCGGCCGTCACCGATTTCTGGGACATGCGCTTCCGCTCGCCGCTTGCGCGCGAAGTGCTGGCAAAGGCCGGAAGCCTTGGTACCGAGAGCCGCATGATCGAACATGGCAGGATTCTCAGTGCCCTGGAGGCCCGGTCGCCGATCGATGCGCGCAACGCCATGCGCGATCACCTCGCGCGCGTGATCGACCACCTGCTCGACGTTACCGAGACCGAGGCCGTCGAACGCGCGCGCGCAGCGACCGACCAGCGCCGACGCGCCCTAGCCCGCCGCTCGGTCTGAACGGACCGCAGGCACCGATCCCGACCGCTACAAGCTTGACAGCCAAGTTTCAGCCTCTCCCGACGCCATAGCGCGCATGCTGCAAGTTGACTTTAAACAATCTGCCTGACCAAATGATTCGGCATTGTCATATTAAAATGGCGATGATACCTGACGGATCACACCGACCTTAGAAAACTAGGGCGGCAAAATGTCGGACAGCGTCAAATCGGCGCGCCCGGCCTATCGGGAGAGGGTCTTTGAGCCGCAAGAGCTTCGATAAGCGGAAACTGCTTATCTCGACGAGCATCGTCAGCCTATTCATCGCCGCGCCTGTCATGGCCCAGCAGACTGCGGGCAGCCAGATGCCGCAGCCTGCAGACAGTCAGACGAGCCCGCCCGATCCCTCTCAGGCTGCGGACACAGAGAACGCTGATATTATCGTGACCGGGTTTCGCGCCGCGTTAAACAACGCCCTGAACCAGAAACGCAACGAGACCGCCGCGATCGACAGCATCGTTGCGGAGGACATCGGCAAGTTCCCAGACTCAAACCTTGCAGAGTCGATGCAGCGCATCCCGGGCGTCGCGCTATCGCGCGGTGACGGCGGCGAGGGCCGCAACATCTCGGTCCGCGGCCTCGGCTCGCAATTCACCCGGGTACGCATCAACGGCATGGAAGGCGTGTCGCAGGTCAGCGGCAGCGACATCCGCGGCGGCGTCGCGACCGGCCGCTCGTTCGATTTCGTGACCTTCCCAACCGAGATCTTCTCGGCGCTGTCGGTCCGCAAGACGCTTTCGGCCGATGTCGAAGAAGGATCGCTGGGCGCGACCGTTGACCTTCGCGCACCCAAGCCGTTCGACCAGAAAAAGGATTTCGTCCTCACTGGCACAGCGCGCGGTATCTACAACGATATCAGCAAAAAGATCGATCCGCGCTTGTCCGCGCTCGTCTCCAAGAAGTTCGGCGAAACGTTCGGCATTCTCGGCAGCATTGCCTATTCGAAGCGGCGTATCGATGAATATGCCTATTCGGCGGTCGATGTCGTGCCGACGACGGTCTATGGTCAGGCGCAGCCCACCGGCACTCCGAACGCCGGCGTGATCTTCCCGTTCTGCACCCCCGTCGGCTACACCTATCGCGGGGCAGCGACGAACAGCCCCCTCGCCGGCTACACCCAGCCCAACGGTTCGGCGATCGGTGCGGACGCCAACAATTGCAGCACCGGCAATCCGCGCACCGGCAATGCTGCAGCCTATGATTACATCATGAGCCGTACCGGGGTGAACGGTCGTCCGGGCGGCGGCGTCTATCTGCCGCGCTTGCCACGCCCGGTGAAGAGCAGCCAGGATCAGGAGCGGCTCGCCGGCACTTTGACGCTGCAATGGAAGCCCAGCGACAATACCGACATATCGCTGGATGGCCTGTATTCGCGGTTCAAGGTCGACCGGCTCGACAGGTATTTCGATGCACGTTCGTTCGGACGTGCGATTTCCAACAACGGCCAGCCCCTGACGTCGGTCCGCGAGATCGAGGTCGACGACAACGGGTCGCTGGTGCACGGCCTTTTCGACGGCGTCGATTTGCGATCGGAGATGCAGCAGGAGAAGTTCACGTCGACCTATCGTCAGGTCAATTTGAACTTTGATCATCGTTTCTCGGACACTGTTCGGATCTATGGCTTGGCAGGCATCAACCAGTCGCGGCTCGACGTAGATCGCCTGCAAGTCGCGATCGATGCGAACGACACGCGCGATTTCTCGATCGATTTTCGCGACAACGCCGACATTCCAAAGATCGGCTACGGGATCGACACAGCCAATCCTGCGATATTCCAATACGGCCCGCCGCTCGCAAACGGCGACCAGCGCGGACAGTTGTCGAATTTCATCCGCCGCAACACGATCACCAGCAAGACATTCGAACTCAACGGCGATTGGGAGGCGGCGCCCGACTTCACGATTCAGGTCGGCGGTCAGTATCGCACGAACAAATATACCGCACGTGAGCGGCAGCTGGCCACTAATACGCCGCTCGCGCTGCCGGCGGGCGTCACTCTCGCAAGTTTGACCACCGTGACGAAGGGCGTGGGCAGCAATCTGGACGGCTTGTTGCAGGATTTCGTCTCGATCGATCCGGAAAAATTCCGCGATGCGGTCGGCCTCGAAAGCTATGTCTATTGCAGTCTCGAATGCGCAAAGGGCACGTTTGGCGGCGTCTATGAGAAATACGGCTCGGGCTACGCCATGGTGAAGTTCAACACCGCCAATTCCCTGCCCTTCGCGCTGCGCGGTGATGCCGGCGTCCGCTACGTCCATACCAGCCTCGACACCTATGGTCCGATCACTTCGGCAGCGCCTGCCGGGTCGCTCTATCCGTCGCGTTTCGTGATATCGGAGGTCAGCCGCAGCTATGATGACTGGCTGCCATCAGCGAACCTCGCACTGGACATCACGCCGGAACTGATCGCGCGCGCTTCGGTGGCTCGCGTCATGTCACGGCCAGCGTACGGCCAATTGATCCCCGCAGGCTCTGCGAACCTCGTCATCCAGACCGCATCCTTCAGCAACCCGTTCCTCGAGCCAATCCGTGCCAATACATTCGACGCGGCGCTCGAATGGTATTTCGCAAAGGGCTCGCTGATCTCGGTCGCGTATTTCTACAAGAATATCGAAAGCTACATCCAGACGACGAGCCAGGCTGTCGCCTTCCAGGACATCGGCCTGCCGCTGACTCTGCTCAACGGTACGCAGCTTCGGCCGACCGACGTGTTCACGGTTCAGCGCAGCAACAACACCGAAGGCGGGCCCCTGCGCGGGTTCGAGGTGAACGTCCAGTTGCCCTTCACCTTCCTGCCGGGCGCGTTGAAGAACTTCGGGGCCCTCGGCAACTTCACGCGGGTCCGTTCGAACATCAATTACGTCATATCGCCGACGCTTTCGCGTACCGCGCCGCTAGTGGGCCTGTCGCCGGAAACGGCAAGCGGGACGCTGTATTACGAAGACGACAAGTTCAGCATTCGCTCGACGGTAAACTATCGCTCGGCGTTCCTGACAGCCGTTCCCAGCGGCTCCGTCGATGCGGATTCGACATCGAACGCGAGTTCGATCTTCGTCGACGCGTCGGGCTCGTACAATCTCAACGAGCATATCAAGCTGATCGCCGAGGTCTCCAACATCACAAACGAGACCAACCGGCTGACCGTAGACACGACACGCCAAGACCCCCTCTACACCTCCTATTTCGGCCGCACCTACGCTTTGGCGGTCAACTTCCAGTTCTGAATACTCCAGCCTCCCCAATCGACATCGGCACTCCCCATTGCCGATGTCGACAAACTAAGGGTGCGCCGCACGGTATCGCGGCGCACCCGATTTTCTATTCACGCGCGTACCGGCGGCAATCTTCGCGTGCTGTCCTTGTCGCCGATCCACAGCGCCCCCCCGATCACCCGGTACCGTCAACGGGGACGCTCACAAAATCTGGCCTGACCACTTTGTTAAATTTGGCCTAATAGATCTAGGATTCCTAAACAGGCATGAACTGTGGCGGGCGATAAGGTTCGCGCAATCGAGAGAGGAAGCCCGGTGTCAATGATCGAGACGATGCGTTGGTTCGGCCCCTCCGATCCGGTAACGTTGCGCGATATTCGCCAGGCCGGCGCAAGCGGCATCGTGACCGCGCTGCACGAGCTCGCAAATGGTGAGGTCTGGCCGCAGGACGCGATCGCCACGCGCCAAGCCGAGATCGAGGCGGCCGGGCTGGTTTGGTCGGTGGTCGAGAGCCTGCCCGTGCACGAAGCGATCAAGACACGCAGTACCGATTGGGACGTGCTGATCGACAATTATCGGCAAAGTTTGACCAATCTGGCAGCGTGCGGCATTCGCACGGTAACTTATAACTTCATGCCGGTTATCGACTGGACGCGCACCGACCTGTCTTGGGCGATGCCCGACGGCGCGCGCGCGCTCCGTTTTGATCTGGACGCGGCGGCCGTCTTCGACATCCACATCTTGCGACGCTCGGGCGCCGAACATGATTATTCCCCCGCGCTGGTCGAGAGGGCAAAACGCCGGTTCGCGGGGATGGATGGCGAAGCGTTGCACCTGCTCGAGAAGACCATCATCGCCGGTCTCCCCGGGAGCGAGGAGACCTTTACCGCCGACCGGTTCCGCGACGCACTGGCCCGGTATGAAACCATCGATGCCGAGGGACTTCGTGCCAATCACATCGCATTTCTAGAGGCGATCTGCCCGCTCGGCGACGAACTCGGCATGCGGCTGGTGGTGCATCCCGACGACCCGCCCTTCGCGTTGTTCGGACTGCCCCGCGTGGTCAGTACCGAGGCCGATGTCACAACCCTGTTCGCGCGGGTCCCCAACCCCTCCAACGGTCTGTGCTTTTGCGCGGGTTCGTTCGGCGCTCGTGCGGACAACGACCTGCCGGGCATGATCGAACGGCTGGGCGATCGGATCGGCTTCCTTCACCTGCGGTCGGTCCAGCGCGAACCCGATGACGCCTTCCATGAGGCCGCGCATCTCGCCGGTGATGCCGACATGGCCGCGCTGGTCGCTGCCATTCATACCTTGCAGACGCGCGAGGGTCGCTCGATCCCTATGCGCCCAGATCACGGCCACCAGATGCTCGACGATCTCTCAAAGCACACGCTGCCCGGCTATTCGCTGCTCGGGCGCATGCGCGGCCTAGCCGAACTGCGTGGCCTGGAACGTGGGATCGCGCATATGGCGACCCGATCGTGAGCCGCCCAATTCGCCTATCTCCCGATCGACTGTTCTCCAGCGATCCGGACCAGCGGTCGATCGCGCGCGCGCTGTATGCCGAGGTCGCCACGCTGCCAATCGTCTCGCCGCACGGCCATACCGATCCGCGCTGGTTCGCGACGAACGAACCGTGGCGCGACGCGACCAGCCTGTTGCTGGCGCCCGATCACTACCTGTTCCGGATGCTCTACAGCCAAGGCATCGCGCTCGATCAACTTGGCGTACCGTCACGGGAGGGCGTGCCCGAAACCGATCCGCGCGAAGCATGGCGCACGCTCGCCAGTCATTACCATCTGTTTCGCGGCACACCGTCGCAGACGTGGCTCGACCACGTCTTTGCCGAGGTCTTTGGTTTCCGGGTGGCGTTGGATGCCTCGACGAGCGACTTGTATTTCGACGGCATCGCCGAACGCCTCGCGACCGCCGCCTTTCGTCCGCGTGCGCTGTTCGAACGGTTCGGGATAGAATTCCTCGCGACTACCGAAGGCGCCGACGATCCGCTCGACGCGCACCGCGCGATCCGCGACTCAGACTGGACGGGCCGCGTCGCGACGACCTACCGTCCCGACGGCGTCATCGACGTCGAACACGAAGCGTTCTGCCCGACGATGGAGCGGTTCGCGGCACTGACCGGCGAGGACGTCTGGACATGGCCCGGCTATCTCGCCGCGCACCGAAAGCGCCGCGCGGACTTCCGCGCTGCGGGAGCAACCGCCACCGATCACGGCCACCCGACCGCACGTACTGCGAACCTCGATCCGGGCGACGCGGCGGCGTTGTTCGAACGCGTGATCCGACCCGATCCGATTCCTGCCGATGCCGAGCTGTTCCGCGCGCAGATGCTGACCGAGATGGCGCGCATGTCTATCGAGGACGGGATGGTCATCCAGATTCATCCCGGCAGCGTCCGCAATCACAACGCGCGGCTGTTCGCCAGCCACGGACGCGACCGCGGCGCCGACATTCCCGGCCGTGTCGATTTCGTCAACGGCCTGCGCCCGATGCTCGACGTGGTCGGCAACGACCCGACCCTCACCATCATTCTCTTCACGCTCGACGAATCCACCTATGCGCATGAACTCGCGCCGCTCGCCGGTCATTATCCCTGTCTGCGGCTCGGGCCCGCCTGGTGGTTTCACGATTCGCCCGAGGGCATGCGTCGCTTCCGCGAAATGACGACCGAGACTGCCGGCTTTTACAATGCGGTCGGGTTCAACGACGACACGCGGGCCTTCCTGTCGATTCCCGCGCGTCACGACGTCGCGCGCCGCGTCGACTGCGCGTTTCTCGCCCGCCTTGTCGCCGAGCACCGGCTGGCGGATTGGGAGGCGGTCGAACTTGCGCAAGAGTTGACCGTTGGGCTTGCGCGTCGGTCATACCGCCTGTGAGGCTGTCCGCCGCCACGATCGACCAGCTGCCGGCGAACGTGGCGCGCTTCGACTATGACCGCATGGCCCAGCGTATCGGCATCGTCCATCTCGGCATCGGCGCCCTCGCGCGCGCGCATCAGGCGGTATTCACCGATCGCGCCATGGCGGCTGGCGACCGCGATTGGGGCATCGTCGGCGCATCGCTACGCTCCCCTGCCGCCCGCGAAATGCTCACCCCGCAGGACGGCCTGTTCGCGGTGACCGAGACCGCTACGGACGCCTCGCAAGCGCGGCTGATCGGGTCAGTTCGCGACGTGGTGGTCGCATCCCCGCGCGCGGTGCTAACATCGCCGCATGGTCGATAACGACGCCCCCGACGACAAGACCGGTCGCCGCGCGCGGCTGCGCCAGCGGCTCGCGCGCGGCGGGGACGCACTGCTGGACCATGAACTGATCGACGCTCGGCGGAGCTGGCAGCGGCGTGGGACTCGGCTGGGGGCGAAGGCATCGTCGATGCGATCGTCGGCGAACGCGGTCTGCTGGCGCGCGTTTGGCGGCCGCGCGTGCAGGACAACGTGATACTCGCCGAAAACTGGCGACATTCGACAGACGATAACAGGCGGACAAACCGCGAGGGAGAGCGAGCGTGGACGGTTCAACACGGGCGACGGGTCCTGGCCCGCAAAAGGCCAGAGGCAATGTCCGCTGGGTCATCTGCGCGCTGCTGTTCTTTGCGACGACGATCAATTACATCGACCGGCAGGTCATCGGCATTCTTAAACCCACCTTGCAGGGCGAACTGGGTTGGACCGAAATCGACTATGGCATGATCGTGTTCTGGTTCCAGGCGGCCTACGCAATTGGCCTGCTCGCCTGCGGGCCGTTGATCGACAAGATCGGGTCCAAGATGGGCTATGCCGCGGCGATCACGGTGTGGAGCCTTGCCGCTTTGGTCCATGCTTTTGTGCGGAGTCCCGGCGGCTTCTCGATCGCCCGCTTCGCGCTCGGGCTCGGCGAGGCTGCGAACTTCCCGGCCGCGATCAAGTCGGTCGCCGAATGGTTTCCGAAGAAGGAACGCGCGCTGGCAGCCGGCATCCTGAACGCCGGCGCCAATGTCGGCGCAATCGCCACACCGATCGTCGTCCCGATCATCACGCTGGCATATGGCTGGCGCGCGGCATTCCTCGTGACGGGGATGCTCGGCTTTGTCTGGCTGGTGGCATGGCTGATCTTCTACCGTGCGCCGGAACATCACCCCCGCGTATCGAAGCAGGAGCTTGCCTATATCCAGGCCGATCAGCAAAACGACGCCGGAACGGCGCCGATCCCATGGCGCCGCCTATTCCGCTATCGCGGCACCTGGGCCTTCATCACCGCGAAATTCCTGACGGATCCGATCTGGTATCTCTTTCTGTTCTGGCTGCCCGACTTCTTCGCCAAGCGCCACGGCCTGGACCTCAAGACCTTCGGCCCGCCGCTGATCGCCGTCTATCTCCTCGCGGACGTCGGCAGCATCGGCGGCGGCTGGCTGTCGTCGGCGCTGATCAAGCGTGGCTACAGCGTCAACGCTGGCCGCAAACTGGCGCTACTTGCCTCCGCCGTGCTGGTGCTGCCGATCATGCTGGCCAGTACCGTCTCCAGCCTGTTCGCCGCCGTCGCAATCATCGGCGTTGCCGCGGCGGCGCATCAGGGATGGTCGTCGAACCTGTATACTATGGTCTCGGACACCTTCCCGAAGAGTTCGGTCGCCTCCGTTATGGGTATCGGCGGCGCAGCGGGTGCTGTCGGCGGGATGATCATGGCGCGCTATGTTGGGCACGTCCTCGAAACAGTCGGCAGCTACGTCCCGGTATTCATCTGGGCCGGCATCGCCTATTTCATAGCGCTCGCCATCGTCCACCTTCTGCTGCCGAACCTGGAAGATGCGGAACTGAACTGACCTCGCGCAGGGGATAATGACGATCGTCCGAATATCAGGTTGTACCATCGTACGTGTTTCGAGGATCACCACTCATGATCGTTCAGTCTGTTCTTCTTGTCCTTGCAGCGCCGCAGGCGACGGTTTCCCCTCCCGTGACAGCCGAACATGTCGCGATTCAGGCGGGCGACATTGATCGTAGCGCAGCCTTCTACCATGATGCGTTCGGCTTGCGGATTATCCCGACCCCGCTCAAGAACCGCCGTTGGCTCGACCTCGGTAATGGACTGGCGCTGCACATACTGGACGGCCGCACCGCGCCGAAACCGTCAAACCGGAACGAGCATTTAGCGTTGCACGTCGACGATCTCGCCGTCGTCATCACATGGTTGGAGCGACATGGCATCGTTTGGACTGACCTAGCAGGCAATCCGCGCACGATGCAGGTCAGGTTCGATGGAGTTCGCCAGATCTATGTGCAGGATCCCGATGGCTATTGGTTAGAGGTCGGAGATTTCCGTGGCGCTTTGACCCAGTAACACCAACGCCGAATTAGCTCGGATTCAGACGGTTCGCATTCAAATGCGTTCATGCCACGAGCACGCTGTCAGCATCAAACTTCGCAGGGATTGAAGCGGCGCTTGGTCCGGGACTGCGTCGATCATGCCCATACCCGTACTCGCCCACTCATTCCCACGCCGCTAGCTTCGTTTCATTGGTCCGCGCCCAGCGTGAAGAGCAGCGCAGCGCGGGTGACCGCGCGTCGCTTGGGCGTCTCGTCACCGTCGTAGCGATCAATCGCCCTGGCCAGTTGCCGCGGCTCCGCCGTGCTGACCCCCGCCATGTATCGCGTGCGGGGTTTTGGCTTGAGCAGGACGGAGAGGTGTTCGGCCGGATCAGTGCTCGCCCAGCCCTGGGGATAGCAAAGCGGTAGATCTGGCTAACATGCTGCTTGAGGCGACGGCTGACGTTCAGCGCGGCACGCGCCTCGACGCTGCGCACCATCGCCAGCACATCGGCGCTGATCACAGCCTTCAGATCCCTCTTGCCCAGCGCAGTAAACGCGTCGCGCCCAAGCCGGGTCAGAAGCTGTGAGGCGTGGCTGACGTCGAGCGACGCGAGCCTGTTGGCGTGCCGCGCGCGCGCAGCCTGTTCAAACGTCGTGACGACGGGCGACTTGTCCTTAGCACCCGGGTCGAGCCGCTGCCCCAACGCAACCTTGGCGTCCGCCCGGTGCAGCCGGGCGTCGGCCAGCCCAATGTCTGGGTACTGCCCGAACGACAGCAGCTTCTTTTTGCCGTCGACCTACACTTGAAGCGCGAGAGCTTGGAGCCGTTTGGCCGGACGAGAAGGCAGAGCCCTTCGCCGTCGGTGAGCTTGTAGTCCTTAGAGCGCTTGGTAACGTAGCGGACTTCGAGTTCCTTGAGGGCTATGGGTGAGCTGCTGCCTGCCGAGGCGGGCATCATACCCCCCAAGATACCCCCAAATGCAAATCGACGTCCTGGCATTCCGGGGTATAGGATGGGACGTGTTTGAAGCGCCTGAACGAGAGCCAAGCGACGGAAAAGGGGCACAAAAAAGCCGCCACAGGAAATTTTGGGCGGTTGTGGTATGTGTGGGAATGGTTGCGGGGACAGGATTTGAACCTGTGACCTTCAGGTTATGAGCCTGACGAGCTACCGGGCTGCTCCACCCCGCGACATTCGCGTTAGCGAAGGGGGTATGAGACAAAGTGAAT